>NZ_JACVZC010000100.1 GCF_016658545.1 Pseudomonas sp. S37
AACCCTGGGGCCGCTATGCGGCCCGATCGCGACACAAGGCCGCTCCTACAGATGTTGCGTGGCTGCCCTTCAGACCACTTCTTCGTACGGCAGGCCCACATAGTTCTCGGCAATGTTCACCAGCCCCGCCGGCGAGGTCAGGAAGTACTCGCGGTCGGCCTCCTGCATCTTCTGGTCCCAGGCATCCTTGTGGCTACCAAAGTCATGCAGCAACTGGGTCATGAACCAGCTGAAACGCTCACCCTTCCACACCCGGCGCAGGGCCAGCGGCGAGTATTGCTGCAGCAGGTCGGTACGCCCTTCGCGGTATACCTTGACCAGGATCCGGTACAGGTAATTGACATCCGAGGCCGCCAGGTTCAAGCCCTTGGCGCCGGTCGGCGGGACGATGTGCGCGGCGTCGCCCACCAGGAACAGGTGGCCATACTGCATGGGCTCCACCACCAGGCTGCGCAGCGGCGCGATACTTTTCTCCAGGGCCGGCCCCGTGACCAGGTCGGCTCCCACATCGGCGGGCAAACGGGCTTTCAGTTCTTCCCAGAAGCGCTCGTCGGACCATTCCTCGACGCGGTCCTGCAACGGCACCTGCAGGTAGTAGCGGCTGCGGGTTTGCGAGCGTTGGCTACACAGCGCGAAGCCGCGCTCGTGGTGGGCGTAGATCAGTTCGTGGTTGACCGGCGGCGTATCCGACAGCAGGCCCAGCCAGCCAAACGGGTAAACCCGCTCATACTGCTTCAGCACGCCTTCGGGAATGCTCTGCCGCGAGACACCATGAAAGCCGTCACAACCGGCGATATAGTCGCAGTCCAGGCGCTGTACCTGGCCGTCTTTCTCGAAGGTGATGTAGGGCTTTTCGCCCTTCAGCTCATGGGGCTGAACGTTGCTGGCTGAATAGATGATCGGCGCTGCGCTGGCTTCACGGGCCTGCATCAGGTCACGGGTAACTTCGGTCTGGCCGTAGACCATTACCGTCTTGCCGCCGGTCAGGGCCTTGAGGTCCAGGCGTTGGCGGCGGCCACCCACCAGCAATTCGACACCTTCGTGCACCAGGCCTTCGCGGTCCATGCGCTCGGCCACGCCGGCTTCGCGCAGCAGGTCGACCGTGCCTTGCTCAAGCACCCCGGCGCGAATGCGGCCAAGCACGTACTCGGCTGTCTGGCGCTCGACGATGACGTTGTCGATACCGGCCTTGTGCAGCAGTTGGCCCAGCAATAGGCCAGACGGACCTGCACCAATAATTGCAACCTGAGTTTTCATTGTTGTTGTCTCTGTTCGGACGATGCCGGCCCAGCACTGGCAGTGGAGCGGCATCTGCTGTTAGGGTTTGCCCTTGCATTTTTACTGGCAAAAACAGCCACTGAGCTGTGCTATTCCATGCAAAAACTGCACTTTTATAAAAATCGTTCGATTAACGGACAGGCCAACCCAAATGAAGCCCACCCTCCCCGGCGTTCCGCTGTTCAAGCTGTATGGCGAAAACCAGGCCTGGCCCGGCACCGACCTGCTGCACTGTGAGTCGATCCCGGCCCGTAGCCGCCTGCACCACTGGGAGATCAAGCCGCACCAGCATGCCGAGCTGTTCCAGTTGCTATACGTGCAACGCGGCCAGGCCCAGGTAGAGATCGAGGGCGTGCGCAGTGCCATCGGCGAGGCGGCGATCCAGGTGGTGCCACCGATGACCGTGCATGGTTTTCGCTTCAGTGCGGATATCCAGGGCTATGTGCTCACTTTCGGCACCGCACTGGTGGCGAACCTGGAACAGCGCCTGGGCATGCCGCTGACGGTGCTGGCGAAACCGGCGTGTTACCCGCTGGGCCATGACCGCGCGCACCTGCGCAGCCTGATCGATACCTTGCAGCAGGAATACCAGGGCAATGCCCCGGCGCGCGCGCCGATGCTCGAGGCGCTGGTGACAACGCTGATGGTGTGGATCAGCCGCCGCCAGCAACTGGGGCAGGCGCCGCGCAACCGCGATGAACGTGACCGCCAGTTGCTGGGGCAGTATTTGCGCCTGGTCGAAGCGCATTATCGCGAGCACCTGTCGGTGGAGATTTTTGCGGCGCGGTTGAATGTTCCAAGCTTGCAATTGAACCAGCTATGCCGGGCGCTGAGTGGGCAGACGGCGCTGCAGGTGGTGCACCAAAGGTTGCTGCTGGAGGCGCGGCGCAGCCTGATCTATACGCGCATGAGCATTGGGCAGTTGTCCGATAGCCTGGGGTTCAGCGACCCTACGTATTTTGCAAGGTGGTTCAAGCGGTTGAGTGGGCAGACGCCGAATGGGTATCGGCGGGCGGTGCAGCCTGAGTGATCTGTGCTTGCCTGTGCTGGCCTCTTCGCGGGTGAACCCGCTCCCACAGGTAGTGCACAACATCCGAACCTGTAGTGAACCTGTGGGAGCGGGTTCACCCGCGAAGAGGCCCGCACAGCCACCACACATCTTCATCCCTTGCTTGACGTAAACGTCAACCTACCCTCAGGATACCCGCATACCCCACGCCGAGCCCCAGCATGAGCACCCAGACCTACAGCATCTCCGACCTGTCCCGCGAGCTGGACATCACCACCCGCGCAATCCGCTTCTACGAGGAACAGGGCCTGCTAACCCCCGAGCGCCGTGGCCTGGAACGTATCTACTCGCCGCGCGACAAGGTCAGCCTCAAGCTCATCCTGCGTGGCAAGCGCATCGGCTTTTCCCTGGCCGAGTGCCGCGAACTGATCGAGCTGTACGACCCCACCAGCGGCAACCTCAAGCAGCTCAACAGCATGCTGGCGAAAATCGCCGAACGCCGCGCCCAGCTGGAGCAGCAGATGCTCGACATCCACCAGATGCAACTGGAACTGGACACTGCCCAGGAGCGCTGCGAACAAGCCCTGGCCGCCACCCTGAACAACAAAGACAACCGCTGAACGCCACAGGAAACCCGCCATGTCCTTGCCCAAACACGTCCGCCTGGTCGAAGTCGGCCCCCGCGACGGCCTGCAGAACGAAGCCCAGCCCATCAGCGTTGCCGACAAGGTGCGCCTGGTAGACGACCTTACCGAAGCGGGCCTGGCCTATATAGAAGTGGGCAGTTTCGTTTCGCCCAAGTGGGTGCCGCAAATGGCCGGCTCGGCCGAAGTGTTCGCCAGCATCCAGCAGCGCCCCGGTGTTACCTACGCAGCGCTGGCACCCAACCTGCGCGGCTTCGAGGACGCACTGGCGGCAGGCGTGAAGGAAGTGGCGGTGTTCGCTGCTGCCTCCGAAGCGTTCTCGCAGCGCAATATCAACTGCTCGATCAGCGACAGCCTCAAGCGCTTTGAGCCAATCATGGACGCTGCACGCAGCCACGGGGTGCGGGTGCGTGGCTATGTATCGTGCGTGCTCGGCTGCCCCTATGAAGGCAAGGTCAGCGCCGAGCAGGTGGCCCCGGTGGCCCGTGCCCTGCATGAAATGGGCTGCTACGAAGTGTCGTTGGGCGACACCATCGGCACCGGCACCGCCGGTGACACACGGCGCCTGATCGAAGTGGTCGCAGCGCAAGTGCCACGCGAGCAACTGGCCGGGCACTTCCATGACACCTACGGCCAGGCCCTGGCCAACGTCTATGCCAGCCTGCTCGAAGGCATCAGCGTGTTTGACAGCTCGGTCGCCGGCCTGGGCGGCTGCCCGTACGCCAAAGGTGCTACCGGCAATATCGCCAGCGAAGATGTGGTGTACCTGCTGCAAGGGCTGGGCATTGAAACCGGCATCGATCTTGATCGGCTGATTGCCGCTGGTCAACGTATCAGCGGCGTGCTAGGCCGCGACAACGGGTCGCGGGTAGCGAGGGCGCGCAGCGCGCAATAAGTCATACCGGTGTCACACAGATGTGGGTGAAGTGTTACCTCCCCCACATTTCACAGCAAAAAATCGGGTAACAGGGAAACAAATCGACAGAATTTCAGGCCTAAGGTTTTTTCGTAAACGGCTAAGTGCTTGATTTTAAAGGATTTGAAAAAGTTGGCACGCACCCTGCTATATCTTTGGTACAAGAACAAAAAAAATGTGACACCCAATAAAAACAACAGGTAACGGCTCTGACATAACAAGAACAACACGGCAGAGGCGTAGCAAGCAGATCTTTTTGAAGTCGACACGCTTTTCAGGGGTACGCCCCGCGGTCTGGCACAGAACAATAAAACTACCTCAAGGTAGCGGCAGCCAGGTTCGGATCAGCAATGATGAAGGCAGGTCAGCGCTCAAAAAAATACGTTTGCTCTTGACCCCGCATGGGGGTCGCCCGCAACACCAGGACAGGCTGCCAAAAACAACAACAGGCCAGTCCCAATAATAAAAAAGAGCAGGCAACAACGCTTTGAGGGGAGCTTCGGCTCCCCTCAGTGCTTCCTGCCCTCTTCCTCCTCCTGCTTTTCCTCGTCTTGCCCCTCCACCTTCTCTACCAGCAACGGCATCGTGCCCAGCACCAGCAGGGCCAGTAACGTACTGATCAGCGCCGTGGCTTCGCGGCCCATGCCGGCTGCCGTGCCGATGGCCGCGGTCATCCATAACCCGGCGGCGGTCGTCAGGCCCTTCACGTGGCTGGTGTCCTTGCCGTTACCCTTGAGTATGGTGCCCGCACCGAGAAAGCCGATACCGGCGACGATACCCTGGATAACCCGGCTTAGCGCCTGCTCGTCGGCCCCGGCCATGCTCGGTGCCAGCACGAACAACGCAGCGCCCAGCGACACCAGCATGTGCGTGCGCACGCCGGCGGACTTGCCTTTGTGTTCGCGCTCAAAGCCCAGCACTGCACCGAGTACGGCTGCCATCAGCAGGCGTACAACGACCTTGATGACCTCGCGCTGGTCTGTGATATCGGCGAATTCGGCCTGGATTGTTTGCCAGATGAGGTCCATTGACCTGTTCCCATGCTAAGCATTGTGTCAGCAGGGCCGGCCTCTTCGCGGGTAAACCCGCTCCTACAAAGGATGCGAACCCGACGCGCGGTCGTTGTAGGAGCGGGTTTACCCGCGAATAGGCCCGGCCTGCCCTCTACAAAAACTGACCTCCACACACACCACAAAGTGCCGCCCAGCCCGCCAATGCAGCAACCCGCCCCTCGCTGCGGTCCACCCTGTAACCACCCCAGGAGGACCACACCATGCCCGTTGAAATCGACGAAGCCACCCGCCGCTGTACCTTGATTGGCGAAAACCTGCGAATCGAGGGCGATGGCCCGGATATCGAAATCATCACCGACGAGCAGCTGCGCATGTCAGTGGCCCTGCTTGCCGGCCAACGCGTGCCGATTACCGAAGCCGAGGCCGATGCATTGACCGTGGCAGGTGCGGTGGATAGCCGCAGGCACCTGAAGGCCAGCACGCCAGGCTCGGTAATCTGAGGCCTGGCGGGGTCAGGCGGCAAATCTGATATGGTTTTTATCGTAAAATCTGAACCTGTGCTGATAACAGCTTCGGCGCCATAGTGCTCATGCCTGATCGAGGCCTGATGAGCACCGAGCCATGAACGATAAGATTCTTTTTACAGAGATCGCCACCGCCCCAGCCAGCCCCAAACCGCAACGCATCGACAGCGGCATCCACACCCGCAGCTTTACCGGGCTGTACCGTAACCTGCGTATCGGCTTTGCCGGCGCCCTGTTCGTGCTGTTCTTCGGCACCGCCTGGCTGAACTGGAACGGTCGCCAAGCCGTGCTGTGGGACCTGGCCGACAGCAAATTCCACATCTTCGGTGCCACCTTCTGGCCACAGGATTTCATCCTGCTGTCGGCGCTGCTGATCATCTGCGCCTTTGGCCTGTTCGCCATCACCGTGTACGCCGGGCGCGTGTGGTGCGGCTACAGCTGCCCGCAAAGTACCTGGACCTGGCTGTTCATGTGGTGCGAAAAGGTGACCGAGGGTGACCGCAACCAGCGCATCAAACTGGCCGCCGCACCGTGGAGCCTGAACAAACTGGCGCGCCGCACGCTCAAGCACGGCCTGTGGCTCATCATCGGCGTGCTGACCGGTTTGACCTTCGTCGGCTACTTCACCCCGATCCGGCCACTGGCAGCAGAACTGTTCACCTTGCAACTGGGCGGCGTGGCGCTGTTCTGGGTGCTGTTCTTCACCGCTGCCACCTACATCAATGCCGGCCTGCTACGCGAAGCAGTGTGCCTGCACATGTGCCCCTATGCGCGCTTCCAGAGTGTGATGTTCGACAAGGACACCCTGGCCGTCGCCTATGACCCACGCCGCGGCGAAACCCGTGGCCCGCGCAAGAAAGGCAGTGACGTTCACGCCCAGGGCCTGGGCGATTGCATCGACTGTACCCTGTGCGTGCAGGTGTGCCCTACCGGCATCGATATTCGCGACGGCCTGCAGATGGCCTGCATCGGTTGCGCCGCGTGCATCGACGCCTGTGACGGGGTCATGGACAAGATGGGCTATGCCCGCGGCCTGATCGGCTATAAGTCCGAACACAACCTGCAAGGCGGCACCACCCACTGGCTGCGCCCGCGCCTCCTGGGTTATGCCATAGCGCTGGTCGTCATGATCGCGGCGCTGGTAGTGGCCCTGCAGCTGCGCCCGATGGTATCGATGGATGTGATCAAGGACCGCGGCCTGTTCCGCGAAAATGCCTTGGGCCAGATCGAGAACATCTACCTGCTCAAGATCATCAACAAGACCGAACGCACCCAGTACTACCAGCTGCGCCTGCTGGATGCCGAAGGTTTTACCTTGCAGGGCAACACCACACTGGTCATCCCCGCCGGCGAAATGAGCGAATTGCCCGTGTCGGTGGCGATGCTCGCCGAGCGCCCGAGCAGCAGCTCGCAAACGCTGAGCTTCGAAATCAGTGAGCTTGCCGACCCTGCCATTCGCAGCGTGGCCCACAGCCGCTTCGTCGCACCGATGAACCGTTGATCCCTTACACTGACACCACCTTGCCTGCCAGGCTTCGACAGAAGGCCAGAATGAAACGCTACGAACGCTTCGCCGACGACATTGCCGAACTGATCCGCTCCGGGGTGCTGAGCCCCGGCCAGCGCGTGCCTTCGGTACGCTATGCCAGCCAGACCCACGGGGTCAGCCCATCCACGGTGTTCCAGGCCTACTACCTGCTGGAGCGGCGCGGGCTTATCCGCGCCCGGCCGCGCTCGGGGTATTTCGTCAACGCTCACGCCCCGCGCCAGTTCAGCGAGCCGCAGGCGCTGCAGCCGGTCAGCGAGTCGACCGACGTCGACGTCAGCGCACTGGTGTTCTCGATCCTCGACTCGATGAAGGACCCCAACACCGTCCCGTTCGGTTCAGCCTTCCCCAGCCCTGAACTGTTCCCGCTGCAACGCCTGTCACGCTCGCTGGCCAGCGCCAGCCGCAGCATGGACCCGCGCATGGTGGTAACCGACCTGTCGCCCGGCAACCCGCAGCTGCGCCGGCAGATTGCCCTGCGCTACATGGTTGGCGGGCTGATGCTGCCAATGGAAGAACTGCTGATCACCAACGGTGCCCTGGAGGCACTGAACCTGTGCCTGCAAGCGGTAACCCAGCCCGGTGACCTGGTGGCTATCGAGGCCCCGGCGTTCTATGCCTGCCTGCAGGTGCTGGAACGCCTCAAGCTCAAGGCGGTGGAGATCCCGGTGCACCCGCGCGAGGGCATGGACCTGAGCGTGCTGGCGCAGACGCTGGAAAAACACCCGGTAAAAGCCGTGTGGTGCATGACAAACTTCCAGAACCCAGTGGGCGCGAGCATGCCCGAGGCGAAGAAGCAGGCCTTGGTGGAGTTGCTCACCCGCCATCAAGTGCCGCTGATTGAAGATGACGTGTATGCCGAGCTGTACTACTCGCAACAGGCGCCCAAGCCAGCCAAGGCCTTCGATACCCAAGGCCTGGTGATGCACTGCGGCTCGTTCGCCAAGAGCCTGGCACCGGGCTACCGCATCGGCTGGGTGGCGGCCGGGCGCTTTGCGCAGAAAATCGAGCGGCTGAAACTGATGACCTCGCTGTGCGCCTCGATGCCGGCCCAGGCGGCCATCGCCGATTACCTGCAGCACGGAGGCTACGATCGCCACCTGCGCAAGTTGCGCTACGCACTGGAAGGCCAGCAGGCCAACATGCTGGCGGCCATCGCCCGGCACTTCCCGGCGCAGACACGGGCCAGCCAACCCTCGGGGGGGTACTTCCTGTGGCTGGAGCTGCCCGAGCAGATGGACGCCCTCAAGCTGTTCCACATGGCCCTGGCGCAAGGCATCAGCATCGCCCCCGGGCCGATCTTCTCGCCCACCCGGCGCTTCGGCAACTGCATCCGCCTGAACTACGGCAGCCCTTGGCATGAGGGCGCTGAACGGGCCATGGAAACCCTGGGGCGGATAATTCGGTCTTTCTGAGCAAAGATTTCCCGGCACCAGCTATATTTGTCGGGCCTGCACCTCGGAAAGTCAACATGCTGCCTGACGACGCACCGGTTTGCATAAAACAACTGCAAGAAAAACTGCTTGAACTGGAGGCGCAGAACAGCGCGCTGCGCCTCAAGGCGGCCTGCTACGACGTCATGGCTGCCAGCATGCACGAAGGCATCTGCGTACTCGAACTGCTCGAAAACAGTGCCGGCGAGCTACACGATTACCGCTACATCATGGCCAATGACGCCTGCCTGAAGCACACCGCCCACACCAAGCAGTTGGGCCAGACCGCTCGCGAAACCATTCCTGACGAAATCGACACCTGGCTACCGCGCTTTGCCCAGGTCGCCCGCTCTGGCCAATCGTTACAGTTCGAAGAGCGCCTTGCTGTGAGCGACCGCTGGCTCAGCCTGTCGGTGCACCGCCTGGAGCCCGCCAGCCAAAAGCGTGTGGCGGTGATCTTTACCGGGGTGCCGGGTGAGCAAGTGACCCTCGACAGGCTGCAAGCGCTCAATCAGGAGCTGGAGGCCAGAGTCGGCAAGGAACAGGCCAGCAACAAACTGCTTGGCGAACTGGTCGACAACAGCGTGGCCAACGTGTTCGCTGCCGACCGCCACTTCAGGTTGCTGGCGATCAACCGCACCGCCCAGGAGACCTTCAAGCGCCATCGCGGCTTCGTGCCCAAGGTGGGGGACTATATTCCGCAGTTCCTGTCGCGCCAGCCAGATATCATGAGCAGGCTGGCGCCTGTATGGCCTCGCGTCCTTGCTGGTGAAGCGTTTGTCGACACTATCGCCTTGGGCCTCGAGGGAGACTGGCGCCATTACGAGATCCGCTACAGCCCGTTGCGTGACGCCCAGCACCGAGTCCAGGGTGGCTTCCTGTTTGCTTACGATGTGACGGAGCGTGTCGCCGAGCAGGAACGCCTGCGCGAGATCGAAGAAACCCTGCGCCAGTCACAGAAAATGGAAGCGGTTGGCCAGTTGACCAGTGGTATTTCCCACGATTTCAACAACCTGTTGGGCAGCATCCTGGGGGCGCTGGAAATGACCGCACAGCGCCAGGCCGAGCAGCGCTACCCGGACGCTGCCCGGCTGATTGGCGTGGCCCGGCAGGAGGCCCAGCGGGCAACTTCGCTGGTGCAACGCCTGTTGGCATTCTCTCGCCAGCAGACCTTGATGCCGCAGACGGTAGATGTGCAGCAGCTGGTGGCCGGCATGCATGAACTGATCAAAAGTTCGCTGCATCCGGGCATCGACTTCATTGACCGGACACAGGCCGGCCAATGGCTGATACAGATCGACCCGCCGCAACTGGAAAGCGGCCTGCTGAACCTGTGCATCAATGCCCGCGACGCCATGCCAGCGGGTGGCACACTGTGCATTCGCAGCGCCAACCAGGCGTTGAGCCTGGAGCAGGCGCGCACCCTGGATTTGCCGGCAGGCGACTACTTGCACATCAGCGTCAGTGACAGTGGCATCGGCATGCCCGGCAACGTGCTGCAGCGCGCGATAGAGCCGTTCTACACCACCAAACCGTTGGGCCAAGGCTCGGGGCTGGGGCTATCGATCGTGTATGGATTCGTCCGTCAGTCCGGCGGGCAACTGCACATCAACAGTGTGCCAGGGCAAGGGACCTGTATCGACATCTACCTGCCAAAGGGTGAGGCAACCAGCCTTCCCCTGCCGGCAGTCGCTCAGCCATTGCCGGCCATGCCTGCGAAGGCCTCCAGGGTAATCATGCTGGTGGAAGACCAAGAGACCATGCGCTTGGTAATCAGCGAGATACTGCAAGAGCAAGGGTACGACATACAGGCTTTCGCCGACGGGCACAGTGCGGCGGCTGCGCTACAGGGCGGCTTGCTGCCAGATCTGCTGATCACCGATATAGGCCTGCCGGGAAGCATCAGCGGCCCACAACTGGCCACAGCGTTGCCCGCACAGGTGCCGGTGCTGTACATCACCGGTTACACCTGCGAGCGGGTCGACCTTGCACCCGCTCGGCGCCGTGCCGTGCTGTACAAGCCATTCGACCTGGCCTCACTCAACCAGCATGTAGCGCAGATGCTGGCAGACACACCGCCGCAATCATGAGCGGCTATACGCTCGGCGGGCCGGCGCGTTAAAGTCCCGCGCATCTTTTTTATTGGAACTGGCCATGCCCCACCGCGACCTGCCCAGCTTGCGCATGCAAATCGAAACGCTGCAACGGCGCAATGCACAACTCGAGTCACAGCTCAGGCAACAGCAGGATCTCGACCAGAATATCTACCGCTTTCTGTTCGACACCATGGATGAAGGGTTTTGCATCATCGAGTTCTTCGATGGCCCCCATGGCCCGCTGAGCGATTATGTCCATGTGCTGGCCAACGCCGCCTACGCCAAGCACGCCGGTATTCCTGACGTGGTCGGGCAGAAGCTGCGCGAGATGGTGCCCGACGAGGCCGACGACTGGGTAGCCCGCTACGGGACAGTGCTGCGTACCGGTGAACCATTGCAGTTCGAGCAGGAACTGGTCGCCACTGGCCATGTACTGTCAGTGACCACCTTTCGCATAGAGCCGGCCCACAAACGCCAAGTGGCCGTGCTGTTCAAGGACGTGACCGAACGCCGCCGGGCTGAAGAGGCATTGCAACGCCTCAACGACGAGCTGGAACAGCGGGTACGCGCGGCATTGGCCGAGCGCACCCGGTTTGCCGAACTGGTCGAACACAGCATTGCCAACGTACATGTGATAGACCCGGCGCTGCGTTGGGTAGCCATCAACCGCCAGGCCCAACACGACTTCCATGCGATCTACGGGGCAACGCCACAGGTAGGTGACAGCCTGAGCGAGCTGATGAGCGCGAACCCTCACGACCAGGCCCTGGTCATACCCCTGTGGCAACGCGCCTTGGCCGGCGAACAGTTCACCACGACCGGCGTGTTCGGTGCCAACACCACACGGCATTACGAGATGCGCTTCAATTGCATGCGCGACGCTGATGGCGCCGTTAACTGCGCGTACCTGTTTGCCTATGACATCGGCGAGCGGGTTGCCGACCAGCAGCGCCTGCTGGCTGCCGAGCAGGCATTGCGCCAGGCCCAGAAAATGGAGGCGGTGGGCCACTTGAGTGGTGGCATCGCCCATGATTTCAACAACCTGCTCGGGGGCATTCTGGGCGCACAAGAACTGATGCAGCGGCGCCTTGAACAATCACGCTTCGATCAGTTGCCCGACTTGCTCAAGGTCGCCAGGGGTTCGGCGCAAAGGGCCTCTGCCGTAGTGCACAGGCTGCTGGCATTTTCCCGCCAGCAAACCCTGCTGCCGCAACCCACCGACGTGGTCAGCCTGGTTTCGGGCATGGAGGCATTGATCCACGGCAGTATCGGCCCTGCCATCGAACTGCATAACCATCTAGCCGAAAAGCTCTGGCCAACCTTCATTGACCCACCACAGCTGGAAAGTGCCCTGCTCAACCTGTGCCTCAATGCACGCGACGCCCTGCCTGGTGGTGGCACAGTGTCGCTTTACGGCGAGAACCTTACCCTCGACGCACAGCGCGCGCAGCCACTTGACCTGAAGCCAGGCGACTACATACGCCTGGGGGTCAAGGACAATGGCCTGGGCATGTCGGCCGAGGTTATGGCGCAGGCGATCGACCCCTTCTTCACCACCAAGCCCATGGGCCAGGGTACCGGCCTTGGGTTGTCCATGGTCTATGGCTTTGTGCGCCAGTCCGGTGGCCAGCTGCAGATTGAATCCAGCCCCGGCACAGGGACGCATGTTGCGCTGTACCTGCCTCGTCATCGAGGTCATGAACCCGCAGCACGCCACGGGGTGCTTACACCTCGTGAAGCACCCGCCATGGCTTGCGCACGCATTGTGTTGGTGGAGGATCAAGCCTCGCTGCGTGAAGTGATCACCGAAGCACTCGAAGAGCTGGGCCATGCCGTCAAGGCGTTCGCTACCGGGCCCGCAGCGCTGGCCTACCTTGAGGGCTCCCAGCCTCCGCATCTGTTGATCAGTGATATCGGCCTGCCCGGTGGGCTCAATGGCCGGCAAGTCGCCGAGCGTTGCCAGGCGCGGCATCCGCATACGCCCGTGCTGTTCATTACCGGTTACGATGAAAGCGCAGTATTGAACCAGGGGCAGACACTGGAACACTCCAGCGTACTGACCAAGCCTTTTGACCTGAGTACCCTGAGCGACAGGGTGGCGAAAATGCTGACCCAGTTTCGCTAACGGAGTGGAGTGCGATGGATGGCCAGTCATTTCATACAGAGCCCAACTGAACAAGTACAAAGCCTGCACGATCGCATCGCCCGGCTTGAGCGGCAAAACAGCCAGCTACAGCATCAACTTTTCGAGATGGAACAACGCGCGAAACAGGCCGAACGTTACCGGTTCCTGTTCGAAAACATGGAAGAAGGCTTCTGCATCATCCAGTTCATCGATGGCCCCATGGGCCCTTTGAGTGACTACATCCACCTGATGGCCAACCCGGCTTACTGCCGCCATGCCGGCTTGCCCAATGTTGCAGGGCGGACGTTGCGTGAAGTAATCCCGGACGAGGCGCATGTGTGGCTGGATTACTTTGGCACCGTTGAGCGTACCGGTGAACCCCTGTACTTCGAGCACGAACTGCTCGCCACCGACCGCTGCCTGGGCTTGGCGGCGATTCGCATCGAACCGGCTGAAGACCACCTGGTGGCGGTGATCTTCCGTGACGTGACGGCGCGTAAACGGGCCGAGAACGCACTGCGCGCCCTGAACGAAGAGCTCGAAGAACGCGTGAAGCAGGCTGTGGCCAAGAGCCTGGCAGCCGAAGCCGCATTGCACCAGGCGCAAAAAGTAGAAGCCGTTGGCCAGTTGACAGGTGGCCTTGCCCACGACTTCAACAACTTGCTCGGTGGCATTCTCGGCGCCCTCGATCTGGCCAGGCTCAGACTGGGTGATGAACAGCAACAGGCCACAGTTCCCCCGCTGCTGGAGAGCGCCCATGGCGCTGCGCAACGGGCCGCCGCGCTGATCCATCGCTTGCTGGCTTTCTCCCGGCAGCAAACCTTGCAGCCACGCCCCACAGATGTTGCCGAGCTGGTCAGTGACATGCTGGAACTCATCGGCCGCAGTATCGGTCCGCACATCACGCTCGATTACCACGGCAATGCAGCTGCCTGGGTAGTGCGCATCGACCCGCCGCAGCTCGAGAGCGCGCTGCTCAACCTGTGTATCAACGCGCGCGATGCGATGCCTGCCGGCGGGCAGATCCGCATCCTACTGGACAACGTGGTACTGCCCGTAGAGGTTGCCGAGCCACTGCAACTGGAACCTGGCGAATACCTTTGCCTGAGTGTCGAGGACGACGGTCGTGGCATGAGCGGCGAGATTCGGGCGCGTGCCGTCGACCCGTTTTTCACCACCAAACCGCTGGGGCGTGGCACCGGGCTGGGTCTATCGATGGTCTACGGCTTCGTTCGCCAGTCCGGGGGCCAACTGCGTATCGAGTCGGTGCTGGGTGAGGGCACCCAGGTAAGCTTGTTGCTACCGCGGCACCTTGCCTGCCCTGCCCCTCGACGCGTTGAGGCGCCGGACCTGCCGGCGCCACGGCCTGGGCAGGGCGTGCGTGACATCGTTGTGGTTGAAGACGAAAGTGCCATGCGCATGGTCATTGCAGAAGCGATGAATGACCTGGGCCATGAGGTCAGGGTGTTCGAGGACGGGCCGGGCGCGCTTGCCCGGCTGGCAGGCTGCCCGCAGCCCGACTTGCTGATCAGCGACGTCGGGTTACCGGGCGGGCTCAACGGGCGGCAGTTGGCCGACAGGTTGCGCGTGGCCTACCCTGGCCTGAAGGTCCTGTTTGTTACCGGCTACGATGAGCACGCGGTACTTGCCGATGGCACCCTGGAAGAAGGCATGAGCGTACTGACCAAGCCGTTTACCTTGCCGGCACTGATTCAGCGTGTCAGCGAGATGCTTGAACAGTGAAGCGGCAGGTGCCTGGGGTTTGAAAGCCTAGCGCCCGCCGCTCAGGTCGATGAAGCTGCCGGTGGAATAGGAGGCTTTGTCCGAGAGCAGCCAGAGAATGGCCTCGGCTACTTCTTCAGGGCGCCCACCGCGCCCCATGGGCAAGCCGGGTTCCAGCTTGCTGACGCGGTCGGGGTCGCCAGACAGGGCATGGAAGCCGGTATGAATATAGCCGGGGCGCACACCATTGACCCGCACGCCCTCGCCTGCCACTTCTTTGGCCAGGCCGATGGTAAAGGTATCCAGCGCGCCCTTGGAGGCGGCGTAGTCGACATATTCGTTGGGCGAGCCGAGGCGCGCGGCCATTGACGAGACGTTGACGATGGCCCCGCCCTGCCCGCCATGCCGGCGTGCCATGCGTAGCAGGGCGTGTTTGGCGCAGAGCATGGGGCCGACGACGTTGGTTTTCATGATTTTCAGCAGGCGGAACTCGGACATGTCCTCGACGCGGCTTTGCTGGCCGATGGTGCCGGCATTATTGACCAGTGCGGTGACCGGGCCGAGTTCTTCGTCGACGCGCTGGAACAGCTGGATGATCTCATCTTCGACGCTGGCATCGGCGCGTACGGCAATGGCCTCGGCGCCAAGGTCACGGACCTGGTTGAGGACGGTTTCGGCGGCCTGGTCGTCGGCGTGGTAGTTAATGCAGATGCGATAACCCTGGCGGGCGGCCAGCAGCGCTGTAGCGGCGCCGATGCCGCGGCTGCCGCCGGTGATGACGATGACGTTCTCCATGAATGTGCCATTCGTTTTGGGAAGGGAATATCGACAATAGGCGATATGGCGCTGCATTGGAATGACGAAGATCAGCACAGACATCCATCAGCTGTTGCGCTGCTGTTGATCTGGCTGTTGATCTTGATCTGGCTGTTGATCTTGATCTTGATCTTGATCTTCGCGACTTCAGGAGGCCGAACGCAGGCTTTGCGTAGGCAGGTGACGGGCATGGATGCCCGTCAAGCGCTGGGCCCCAGGATGGGGCCTGCAGCGCGGTCCTGCCGGGAGCAAGGCCGGAGAGAGGGAACCCCGGAGCGCAGCGTAGGGGCCGGATGATCGGAGCGCAGCGTTTTTTGGTTACTTTTTGTCGCGTCTGACAAAAAGTGACTCGCCGTAAGGGCGAAAAGGTGAGTAAGCGTCGCCATCGCAAATGGAGTTTTCGCTACATCAAAACCGGCGCCCAAGCTTCACAGCCTTGATGGCTATGTGACGCTCAAAGTGTCGCCTATGTGAGTGAACTTTTATGTTACCCATGTGAGTGACCCGTACACTGGCTCCCGTCATCCGGCCTCCTGAAGTCGCAATCTGTGTCGCCTGGACTTTCGCGCGCTTAGAAGCAAAAGCAAAAGCAAAAGCAAAAGCAAGAGCAGGAGCAGGAGCAGGAGCAGGAGGCTCCTGCATAGTTGCATCAATGCCCTGCCGACGCTGGCCCCGCCTTGGCGGTAAACGGTGGCTTGGCAAACCACACCAACAGGATCAACCCGGCAAACACCCAGGTCATCAAGGTGAAGTAGTCCACCGTGGACATCATGTAGGCCTGCCCGTTGAGTATCTGCTCCAGCTGCGCATAACTCTGCGGGCTGGCCCCGCCCAGCTGCTCAAGGGTATGCCGCGTCGCCGGGTCGAACTGGCTGATGTTCTCGCTCAGGTAGGCATGATGCTGGTCTGCCCGCCGAATCCAGATCCACGTCGTCAACGAAGCCGCAAAGCTCCCGCCCAAAGTCCGCAGGAAGGTCGCCAGCCCCGAACCATCGGCAATCTGGTGCGGCGGCAGGTCGGACAGCAGGATGCTCAAGGTCGGCATGAAGAACAACGCAACACCAATCCCCATGAACAGCTGCACCAACGCCACATGCTGGAAGTCCACCTCACTGGTAAACCCGGCCCGCATGTAGCAGCTGGTACCGATCGCCAGAAACGCCAGCCCCGCCAGCACCCGCAGGTCGAAACGGTGCGCATACTTGCCTACGAACGGCGACATGATCACCGGCAGCAAACCGATCGGCGCCACCGCCAGGCCCGCCCAGGTCGCCGTATACCCCATCTGCGTCTGCAACCATTGCGGCAGGATCAGGTTGATGCCGAAGAACCCCGCATAGCCCCCGACCAGCACAATGGTGCCAACGCGGAAGTTGCGGTGCACGAACAGGCGCAGGTTGACCACCGGGTGACGGTCGGTCAGCTCCCAGATCACGAATACCGCCAGGAACACCACCGAAATCAGGCTGCCAACAATGATGAACGACGACTCGAACCAGTCCAGGTCGTTGCCTTTGTCCAGCACCACCTGCAACGCACCCACGCCGATAATCAGCGTCAGCAGGCCGATGTAGTCCATCGGCTGGCGACTGGTAACCACTGGCCGCGTGCGCATCTGCTGACGCACCACGGCAGCGGCGAACAGGCCGATCGGTATGTTGATGAAGAAAATCCATGGCCAGCTGTAGCTGTCAGTGATCCAGCCACCGAGAATCGGCCCGGCAATCGGCGCCACCACCGTGACCATCGCCAGCAGCGCCAGGGCCATCCCCCGTTTCGCCGGGGGGTACACGGCAATCAGCAAGGTCTGTGTCATCGGGTACAACGGCCCGGCGACTACACCTTGCAACACACGAAAACCGACCAGTTCCGGCATCGACTGGGCAATACCGCACAGGAACGACGCCAGCACGAACAACAGCGTGGCCCAGATGAACAGCTTCACCTCACCAAAACGCCGGCTTAGCCAGCCGGTCAGCGGCAAGGCGATGGCGTTGCTCACCGCGAACGAAGTGATGACCCAGGTGCCCTGCTCGTAGCTCACCCCCAGGTTGCCGGAAATGGTCGGCAAGGCCACGTTGGCAATGGTGGTGTCGAGCACCTGCATGAATGTCGCCAGCGACAGGCCGATGGTGGTCAGCAGCAGGCTTGGCGGCGTGAACTGGGCAGCGGCATTGTTGCTCATCGCTGCGCCGTCTTGCCAGGTGCGCTGTTTTCGTGAATCAGCTGGGCAATCAGGTTGTCGGCCTCGACCAGTTGGCGGTCATACACCTGGGTGGTGTAGCTGGCCTTCTGCGGTGGCTGCTGGGCCAACGTCGGGCCGCTCTGGTCGTGCAGGTCGACTTCCACCACAGTGGACAGGCCAATGCGCAGCGGGTGGTCCTTGAGTTGGTCGGGGCTCAGGTGAATACGCACCGGTACCCGCTGGACAATCTTGATCCAGTTTCCGGTGGCGTTCTGCGCCGGCAACAGGGCGAAGGCGCTGCCCGTGCCGGCGCCAAGGCTGTCGACCGTGCCGCTGTACTTGACCTCGCCGCCGTACAGGTCGGCGCTGATTTCAACCGGCTGGCCGATGCGCATGTCACGCAGCTGGGTTTCCTTGAAGTTGGCGTCGATCCACACCTGGTCCAGCGGGATCACGGCCATGGTCGCGGTGCCTGGCTGCAGGCGCTGGCCCAGTTGCACAGTGCGCTTGGCAACGTAGCCGGTGACCGGCGCCACCAGCGTGGTACGGGCATGGTCGAGGTAAGCCTGGCGCAGGTCGGCGGCGGCGGCCATGACCTCGGGGTGCGAGGACACCACGGTGTCGTCGACCAGCGCACTGCTGGTGCTCAGTTGCTGGCGCGCGCTGTTCACGGCAGCCTGGGCCACGCTCAGGTCGTCGCGGGCATGGGACAGCTCTTCGGCGGCGATCGCACCGCTGTCGGCCAGCACCTTGCGCCGGTTGAAGTCCTGCTGCGCCTTGCGCAGTTCAGCCTGGCGGGTTTCCAGCTGGGCCTTGAGCGAGTCGACGTTGCTGTACAGCCCACGCACCTGGCGCACGCTGCGCGCCAGCTTGGCTTCGGCGGACTGCAGGGCCACTTCGCTGTCGGCCGGGTCGAACTGCAGCAGCACCTGGCCGGCATGCACCAGGTCGCCGTCATCGGCGCCAATGCTGGTGACGGTACCGGTGACCAACGGGGTGATCTCCACCACGTTGCCGTTCACGTAGGCATCGTCGGTGCTTTCGTGCCAGCGGCCGACCAGGCTGTACCAGGCCCAGGTGCCGATAGCGGCAAGGATCACCAGCAACAGCAGGCCTAGCAGCCAGGCCTTGCGCTTGCGCGACGGCTCGGGCGCTGCAGTGGGAGTCGGGGTGTCTGCGGGAGTGGCCATGACAATACCTTGGATAATTCGTAACAGGGATCAACGGTCGCCAAAACGGCGGATCGTCAACGGGTCGCCAGCAGCGAGCAAGACCTTGGCCAGCAGGCCTTCCAGGTTTTTCAGCTCTTCTGGGGCCAGCACGCCGCACAATTCGTTCATGGCGGCGGCGCCGATTTCCGGCAGGCGGTCGGCCAGGCGCTGGCCGTCGGCGCTAAGCGCCAGGCGCACCTGACGGCGGTCGTCGGCGCAGCGGTTGCGCACGATCAGTTCCTTCTGCTCGAGGCGGTCGAGCATGCGGGTCATCGAACCGCTGTCCAGGCCCAGGTAGCGGCACAGCTCGGCCGGTGTATCCACCTGGTACTGGGTAACGATGATCAGCACCTTGAACTGCGCAGCGGTGACGCCCTCTGATTCGAGGTGCCAGTCGAGAATGCGATCCTTGAGGATCGCCGCGCGGCCAAGCAGCATGCCAATGGCGCAGGTCTGGAAGTTTTCGGGGGAGAAGTGGGCCATCGGTGACTGCTCGGGTAATTGTGTAAAAATATTACTGCCTAGGCAGTGAATGTCAAAGCTTTGATTAGCTAGCTATGGAAAATTTCATGATTGGCTGCTTCTGGTACGTGCCATGCAGGGCCCTTGCAGCCTTGCTGAAGCAATGAGCGAACGGCTGGAACGCTACCCCGCTACCCGCACCAACCCAAGGTCAATGCCCACATGCACCAGCTCGGCATGCGAGCTGACCTGCAGCTTGCTCTTGAGCAAGGTCAAGTGGTTGGACACGGTCTTGGCACTGATGCACAGCTGTTCGGCAATCATTCGCGCCGGGGTGCCCTTGGCCAGCATGGTGAAAATCTCCAGCTCACGCTGGGTCATGCGCTGCAGGCGCGGGTCGCTTTCGCCTTGTGGTGAGGTGCAGGCCAATTGCGTAGCCAACGGCTGTTCAATGTAGGCATGCCCGGCCAGCACCCGCTGCACTGCTTCGATCAGCACCTCGGGCGCCGAGTTCTTGGTCAGGTAGCCCGAAGCCCCTGCCTCCAGCGCCTGGCGCACCAGCGGCAGCTCGTCGTGCATGCTGAAGAACAACACCCGCAGTTGCGGCAGGCGCTGGCGCAGGCGGCGGGTGGTTTCCAGCCCGCTGATGCCCGGCAGGCCGAAGTCCATGATCACCAGGTTGGGCACCTGCTCCTGCACCCGGGCCAGCGCCTCCTCGCCACTGGCGGCCTCGCGCACCTGCATTGTCGGCAATACCGCCCGCAACAGGCTGGCATAGCCTTGGCGGACCACGGCATGGTCATCGACCAATACGATATTCATCACACCTCCTTGGGAATGTTCAGGGCCAGCGCCCAGCCGCCACCCGGGCGGCTGAGGATGCGCAAATCTGCGCCCAGGCTACGGGCGCGCTCGGCCATCGAGTGCAAGCCAACCCCGTGGCGCTGGGGTTGCTGCGCACCACGGCCATTGTCACGCACCAACAGGCGCAAACCCTTGGCGCTACGCTGCAGGCGCACCCGCACCTGGCTGGCACCGGCATGCCGGGCGACGTTGGTCAGCGCCTCCTGCAGCAGCCGGTACAAATGCGTCCTGCTCGGCCCGGGCAGCGCTGGCAGATGCTCGCCCACCCGCAGGCGACACTCGATACCCTGGCTGGCCTGCCACTGGCTGACCAACACGCCGAAGGCTTCGGCCAGCGGCATGTGTTGCAGCGCGACCGGATACAAGTCATGCACCAGCGCTCGAAAGCCTTGCTGCAAACGCTCGCAATTGAGCTCCAGGGCCTGCGCAGTCTGCTTCACCACCGTGGGCTGGTCGGCAGCCATGCGCAGCAGGCAGCCCTGGGCGCGGATACCGGCCAGGTATTGCCCGAGATCGTCGTGCAGGGTCTGCGCCAACCGGGTTCGCTCTTGCTCCTGCACCGCCAGCAGGGCCTGGGTCAGTTGGGTATTGTCGGCACGGGCCTGCTCCAGATTCGCGGCCATGCGGTTGAAGTGCTCCGCCAGCTGGCGCGCTTCGGGCAGCCCGGCCTCGCGCAGGCGCGCCGTCAGTTGCCCGGCCGAAACCTGGCGCAATGCCCCCAACAGCTCATCCAGCAGGCCCATGGCCCGGCGCACTGCCCAACGGATGGTCACCAGGCTCAACAACAACGCCAACCCGCACAGGCTCAGTAGTTGCTGCAACGAGTCCCAGACTTCGTCAATTTCATCGCGTGCATCCACGGCTATCAGCACCCGGCGCCCGTCACCCAGTTCCAGCAGCCGGCCGTTGCGGTGGCGTTCGCCGAACAGCTGGCGGCCCAGCCAGGCATCGATACCGGTCTGGTCTGACGGTGGCGCTGCCTGCCCAGGTGCCAGCCAGTACACCCGCACATGGCGCAGGTTCTGCGTCAGGCTCGGTTGCAGGCTGGCCGGGT
The DNA here is from genome assembly GCF_016658545.1 of Pseudomonas sp. S37. Classification (GTDB taxonomy): domain Bacteria; phylum Pseudomonadota; class Gammaproteobacteria; order Pseudomonadales; family Pseudomonadaceae; genus Aquipseudomonas. Next base: position 20,899 of record NZ_JACVZC010000100.1, read on the forward strand.
CGCGTTCGGCGCTGTCGGCAAGGTAGGCCACCACGGCTTCGGCAGACTGCAGCTCACGCTCGACGTCAGCCACCGCCTGGTGCAGCAGCACCCCGGCACAGGCCACTGTCACCAAGGCGAAGCAGCCAGTGACCCAAAGGTTGATGCGCCACAGCGCAGGCAGGTTGATGAGGCGCATGGGCGGTTCTCTTCAGGGGCGCTGCGGTCCATCGTAAAACCGCGGCAGCCGCGCGAAATTACTACCTTGGTACCGGCCGAGCGCTACTTTCTGCATATTTCCCGCTGCCGACGCGCTTCCTATGCTGGCGCCATCTGCCGTGGAGTGTGTTATGCGCCAGCCTGCCCACCTTGCCCTGACCTGCCTGCTGGCCCTGGCTGCGACGTTTGCGGCTGCAGTCGCAACCGCCGCGCCAGGCCAGGCGGCTGAACCGCTGCAAGTGCGCATCGGCTACCTGGGCTATCGCCCCGACCCGGGCCCGCTGCTGTCCACGATCATCCCGGAACCCACCGATGCCGGGCTGCAAGGCGCAGAACTGGCGATTGTCGACAGCAACAGCACCGGGCGTTTCCTGAAGCAGCAGTTCCAGCTGGCCAGCGCCAATGTCGACAGCGCCGAAGCACTGCTGCAGGCGGCCAAGGCCCAGCATGACCAGGGCCTGCGCCTGTTCGTGGTGAACGCCCCGGCTACCAGCCTGCGCGCGCTGTCTGCCGCGCTGCCCGATAGCCTGCTGTTCAATGCCGGCAGCCCCGACGACAGCCTGCGCAGCAACCAGTGCCTGGGCAATGTGCTGCACAGCCTGCCGGGCCGGGCCATGCTGGCCGATGCATTGGTGCAATTCCTGGTGCTGCGCAAATGGCAACGGGCCTTGCTGGTGGTCGGCCAGACCGAAGACGACCGGGCCTACGCGGCCGCCCTGCGCCGCTCGGCGAAGCGTTTTGGCATACAACTGGTGGCGGAAAAAACCTGGACCTTCGACAACGACCAGCGCCGCAGCGCCCAGGCCGACATGCCGCTGTTCACGCAAGCCACCGAGTACGACGTGGTGCTGGTGGCCGACGAGCGCGGCGACTTTGGCGAATACCTGCCCTACCAGACCTGGTACCCGCGCCCGGTGGCCGGCACCCAGGGGCTGACCCCCACTGGCTGGCACAAGACCGTGGAAACCTTTGGCGCGGCGCAGTTGCAAAAGCGCTTCGAAGCCCAGGCCGGGCGCTGGATGAACGACCGCGACTTCGCGGCCTGGATGGCCGTACGCAGCGTTGCCAGCGCGGTCAGCAAGCTGCGCCTGGCCGAACCACGCGCGGTGCAGCAAGCGCTGCTCAGCGAGCAGTTGCCACTGGACGGTTTCAAGGGCCGCAAACTCAGTTACCGGCCATGGAACGGTGAACTGCGCCAGCCGATCCCCTTGGTGCAACCGCGGGCCCTGGTCAGCACCTCGCCGCAGGACGGCTTCCTGCACCCCTTCAACGAAATGGACAGCCTGGGCTATGACAAGCCCGAAGTGACCTGCAGCTACCCATGAGCCGACCACCACAACAATAAGGAATTCGCCATGCGCCGCCCCCTCTTCCCTCGGGCCCTGCTTTACCCCAGCCTGCTGACGGGCGCACTGGCGCTGGCCAGCGGCCACGCGCTGGCCGCCACCGCCTGGGTGTCCAACGAAAAGGACAACAGCCTCAGCCTGATCGACATGCAAACCCTGCAGGTCACCGATACCCTGCCGGTAGGCCAGCGCCCGCGCGGCCTGCTGCTGTCGCATGACAACAAGCTGCTATACATCTGCGCCAGCGATTCCGACCGGGTACAGGTGATGGACGTGGCCACGCGCAAGATCATCAAGGAGCTGCCCTCCGGCAAGGACCCCGAGCAGTTCGCCCTGCACCCCAACGACCGCTGGCTGTACGTGTCCAACGAAGACGACGCGCTGGTGACGGTGATCGACACCGTGACCGACAAGGTGCTGGGGCAGATCGATGTCGGCATCGAGCCCGAAGGCATGGCGGTCAGCCCCGACGGCAAGTGGGCGGTCAACACCAGCGAAACCACCAACATGCTGCACTGGATCGACACCAGCACCCAGACCCTGGCCGACAGCACCCTGGTCGATCAGCGCCCGCGCTTTGTCGAGTTCAACCAGGACGGAACAAAATTGTGGGCCTCGGCGGAAATCGGCGGCACGGTGACCATCCTCGACGTGGCCACGCGCCAGGTGCTGAAAACCCTGAACTTCCAGATCAAGGGCGTGCACCCGGACAAGGTCCAGCCGGTGGGCATCAAGCTCAGCGCCGATGGCAAGTACGCCTTCGTCGCCCTCGGCCCGGCCAACCATGTGGCGGTGATTGATGCCAAGACCTTTGAGGTGCTTGACTACCTGTTGGTCGGGCGGCGGGTCTGGCAACTGGCGTTCACCCCGGACCAAAGCCAGTTGCTGGCCACCAACGGCGTCAGTGGCGACGTATCGGTGATCGACGCGAAGCAGCTCAAGGTGCTCAAATCGGTGAAGGTCGGGCGCTACCCCTGGGGCGTGGTGGTAACCCCATGAACGCCCTCGAGGTCAACGACATCAGCTTTGCCTACGGCCCGCGCGAAGCACTGCGGCAGGTCGGTTTCAGCCTGGCGCCCGGGCGCTTCGCCGCCCTGCTGGGCCCCAACGGCGCCGGCAAGTCGACCTTGATCGCCCTGCTTACCCGCCTGTACGACTTGCAGCAGGGCGACATCCGCGTGTGCGGCTGCTCGCTGCGCAACACCCCGCGCCCGGCCCTGCGCCAGTTGGGCGTGGTGTTTCAGCAAAGCACGCTGGACCTGGACCTGAGCGTCGAGCAGAACCTGCGCTACCACGCGGCGCTGCATGGCTTGTCGCGGCGCCAGAGCAGCCAGCGGGTCGAGGCCGAACTGGCTCGCCAGGGCCTGGGCGACCGCCGCCATGACCGCGTGCGCGAACTGAACATCGGCCATCGCCGCCGGGTGGAAATCGCCCGCGCGCTGCTGCACGAACCGCGCCTGCTGCTGCTCGACGAAGCCAGCGTCGGCCTCGACCCGGCCAGCCGCCTGGCACTCAACCAGCACCTGCGGCGGCTGTGCCGCGAGCAGCAGCTAAGCGTGCTTTGGGCCACCCACCTGCTGGACGAAGTACAGCCCAGCGACGACCTGCTGATCCTCCATCAGGGCCGCCTGGTGGCCAGCGGCACCGCCGATACGCTGAGCCTTGAGCTTGGCGGCGACCTCGACAGCGCCTTTGCCCGCCTGACCAGCGCGCCCACAAGAGCCCATGCCCGATGAATGCTTACTGGCAATGTTTCAACGGCATCATGCTGCGCGAATGGCTACGCTTCGTGCTGCAACGCACGCGCCTGCTCAGCGCCCTGGTACGCCCGCTGCTGTGGTTGCTGGTGTTTGCCGCCGGCTTTCGCGCAGCGCTGGGCATTGCGATCATCGAGCCCTACGCCACCTACATCCCCTACGAGGTGTACATCATCCCCGGCCTGGCCTGCATGATCCTGCTGTTCAACGGCATGCAGGGTTCGTTGTCGATGGTGTATGACCGCGAGATGGGCAGCATGCGCGTGCTGCTGACCAGCCCTTTGCCGCGGCCGTTCCTGCTGGCCAGCAAGTTACTGGCGACCTCGTTGATTTCCCTTCTGCAGGTGTATGCCTTCCTGGCCATCGCCTGGGTGTACGGCGTGCAGCCACCGGCTGCGGGGTTGCTACTGGCCCTGCCGGCGTTGCTGCTGGTGGCCTTCATGCTCAGCGCCCTGGGCTTGTTGCTGTCGAACGCCATCCGCCAGCTGGAGAACTTTGCCGGGGTAATGAATTTCGTGATTTTCCCGCTGTTTTTCCTGTCTTCGGCGCTGTACCCGCTGTGGAAGATGCGCGAGGCCAGCGAGTGGCTGTACGGGTTGTGTGCGGTGAACCCGTTTACCCATGCCGTGGAATTGGTGCGGTTTGCATTGTATGAACGGCTGAACCTGCTGGCACTGGCGGTTTGCCTGGGGTTGACTGCGCTGTTCACGCTGCTGGCGATCCTTACCTTCAACCCCCAGCATGCGGCGCTGCGCAAGCCGCGCTGACCAAGAAGCGGTCCTGCAAATGCGACCCCTGTAGGAGCGGCCTTGTGTCGCGATCGGGCTGCAAAGCAGCCCCCGATAATTTCAGCTTCGCCGCGTAAATTGCTGGGGCTGCTTTGCAGCCCGATCGCGACACAAGGCCGCTCCTAC
>NZ_JACVZC010000101.1 GCF_016658545.1 Pseudomonas sp. S37
TGGACGAACCCCCTTCCCCGGCGGCGCCGTTGCCTGCCCGGGCCACCGCCGCTTTTCCTGCCTGCGTTCAAGAAGTACGTCTCACAACAACCATAAATGGAGACCTTCATGAAACCGCTCTGCCCTGCTCCCGCATCCCCTCCGGCGTTTCTCCCCAAGCCCCTGCAGCCACGACGACCGTCCTGACCGCCCCCGTGTCACGCACACGAACCGAACCTGCTCCCCTACCCTGATCAGCGTGATTGGCGTGGGGTATCCGCTTATGGAGAAACACCCGTGAAAATTCTCAAGAACCTGTATGTCCAGGTGGTCATCGGCCTGATCGCCGGCATTGCCCTCGGCTATTGCTGGCCCGCACTCGGGGTGGAGATGAAGCCCTTGGGCGATACCTTCATCCGCCTGATCAAGATGCTTATCACCCTGGTGATCTTCTGCACCGTTGCCATCGGCATCGCCCGTATGGAAAGCCTCAAGGAACTGGGCAAGGTCGGCTTCAAGACCTTCATGTACTTCGAGATCGTGACCACCCTGGCATTGCTGCTGGGCATGATCATCGCCAACCTGGTGCAGCCCGGTGCCGGCATGAACATCGACCCGGCCAGCCTCGACGGCGGCGCCATGTCGCAGTACCTGGACCAGGTGCATGCCCAGGAGTCGTCCAGCCTGCTGACCCAGTTGATTCCCAACTCGGTGGTCGGCGCCTTCGCCAGCGGCAACCTGCTGCAGGTGCTGTTGTTCTCGGTGCTGTTCGGTGTGGCGCTGTCCGGCATGTCCAGGCGCAGCCGGCTGGCCGCGCGGGTGATCGAGCAGTTGGGTGAAACGCTGATGCGCATCGTCGGCATGATCATGTGGCTGGCACCGATCGGCGCCTTCGGTGCCATGGCCTTTACCATCGGCAAGTACGGCATCGGTGCCCTGCAGCAGATGGGCTTGCTGATCGTCTGCCTGTACGTCACCAGCTTGCTGTTCATCGGCATTGTCCTCGGCTCGATCAGTTTTGCCTGCGGGGTGAACATCTGGTCGTTGATCAAGTACTTCCGCGAGGAGTTGCTGATTGTGCTGGGCACATCCACCACCGAGTCGGTGCTGCCGCGGCTGATGCAGAAAATGGAACGCCTGGGTTGCGACAAGTCGGTGATCGGGCTGGTGTTGCCAACCGGCTACTCGTTCAACCTCGACGGCGCGGCCATCTACCTGACCATGTCCTCGTTGTTCCTCGCCCAGGCATTGAACATCGACTTGTCGTGGGGCCAGCAGCTGAGCCTGCTGGTGATTCTGCTGATCACCTCGAAAGGGGGTGCCGGGGTGGCCGGCGCGGCGCTGATCGTGCTGACTGCAACGCTGGCCAGCCACGACATCATCCCGGTGGCGGCAATCACCCTGATCCTGGGCATCGACCGTATTCTCAACGAGGTGCGCGCGCTGACCAACATGATGGGCAACGTGGTCGGCACCCTGGCCATTGCCCGCTGGGAGGGCAAGCTTGACCTGGCCCAGGCCCGCGCCGAGCTGGCCGCCCCTGGCCGCGTGCCGACACTTGAGCCGGCGCCGCTGAACCTGTCGCAGAAAAAGTCCTGAAGCCTTTTGCAAGGAGCTATCAATGAAGGCGCTACCAATGACTGTGCAAATCAGCGTGCGTCATGCACATGACCTGGCCATGCAGGCGCTGCGTAAGGCCGGCATGCCGCAAACCACTGCACTCAGTTGCGCGCAGGCCCTGGTGCAGGGCGAGTGCGAAGGCCTGCCCTCCCATGGCCTGTCGCGCTTGCCCTTCTACCTGGAGCAGATGGCAACCGGCAAAGTCGACGCCACGGCGCTGCCCGATGTACAGGTCGACGGCGCGCTAGTGCGTGTCGACGCCCGCCATGGCCTGGCGTTCGCGGCGATCGATGCCGGCCTCGGCCCGGCCATGGCCACGGCACGCCGGCTGGGCATCGCAGCGCTGGCGATCGGCCGCTCGCACCATTTCGGCGTTGCCGGGCAACCGGTTGAGCGGGCGGCACGCGAGGGCTTGCTGGCACTGGCATTGAGCAATGCGCCGGCGGCGATGGCGCCCTGGGGTGGGCACACCCCGCTGTTCGGCACCAACCCCATTGCCTTCGCCTCGCCACGGCTGAATGCCGACCCGGTGGTCATCGACCTGTCGCTGTCCAAGGTTGCCCGTGGCAAGGTGATGCTGGCCAAACAGGCCGGCACGACGATCCCGCCTGGCTGGGCGATCGATCGTGCCGGTCATGACACCACCGACCCCACCGCGGCATTGGCGGGCAGCATGGTACCGATGGGCGATGCCAAGGGTGCTGCGCTGGCGTTGATGGTCGAGCTGCTGACGGCGGGCCTGACCGGTAGCCATTTCGGTTTCCAGGCCAGTTCGTTCTTCGATGCCCAGGGGGATGCACCGGGGGTGGCGCACTTGCTGTTGCTGATCGACCCACAGCGTTTTGCGGCGGGGTATCTGGCGCATGTCGAGGCGTTGTTCGCGGCGATGCTGGCGCAACCGGGTGTGCGTTTGCCGGGGCAACGGCGGATACGTGAACGGCAGGTGCGCGGTGATTTCATCGAAGTGCCGCAGGCGTTGCTGGACAGGCTGCAGGGCTGCGTTTGAGCTGAAGACCCTGGTTTCTGTGGGAGCGGGTTCACCCGCGAAGAAGCCAACCTGGTACATGGCACCGGCTGCGCCGGTGTTCGCGGCTGAAGCCGCTCCTACAGGGACCGCGTGAGCCTGAGGCCAGCGCGGTCGTTGTAGGAGCGGCTTTAGCCGCGAAGCGGGCGACGCGGTGGATGGCACCGGCTACGCCGGTGTTCGCGGCTGAAGCCGCTCCTACAGGCGCCGGGCCGGCCGGAAAGGGCTGCGCAGCAGCCCCAGGGTCGCTCAGGCAGAAAACAAACATCAGGCACCCGGCAACAACACCAGCTTGCCGGCCGCGGTGCGCTGTTCATGCAGATCACTGAACGCCCGCGCGCCCTCGCTCATCCCTCGCGTCTCGACCCAGCCCAGCTCACCAAACGCTCCCTCCTCCAGCGCCCGCACCGTGGCATGCATGTCGGCCATGCTGTAGGTGTAGGTCCCCAGCAACGAAACCTCAGCCAGGGTCAACTTGCGCATGTCGATCTCGCTGGCCCAGTCCTGCAAGCCAATGTGCATGATCACCCCGCCCGGCTTGACCGCTTCCAGCGCAGCATCACGGGTGGCCTTCGTCCCCACCGCATCGATCACGTAGTCGAAGGCATTGGCCGCTGCACAGGTTTCCAGCGGGTTGAATGCCTCACAGCCGGCATGCAAGCGGGCCGACTCACGGCGCAACGGGTTGACCTCGGCCATGCTCACCCGCCGGCAGCCATAGCTGCGCAACAGCAAGGCCGCCAGCAGCCCCACCGCGCCGCCGCCAATCACCAGTGTGCGCAACTCCGGCAAAGGCCGCGCCAATACACGCATGGACAAGTTGATGGCATGCAGTGCGGTAGCCGCAGGTTCGGTAATTGCTGCCTCAACCATCGACAAGCCGTCAGGAATGGGGATAACCGACGCAGCAGGTATCGCCAGGTACTCGGCAAACGCCCCCGGCCGGCTCATGCCGATCATGCTACGGTTGGCGCACAGGTTATCGCGCCCGCCTCGGCAATATTCACAATCGCCGCAGGTTATCAACGGGTTTACCGTGACTCGCTGGCCCTCCTGCAGGCGCGGGGCGGCGCTCTCCACCACCACGCCCGCCAGTTCGTGGCCCAGCACCAGGCCCGGCTGGCGGCGCGGGTCGTGACCGTGGAAAGCATGCAGGTCCGAACCACAGATACCGGCAGCTGCCACCTTGATGATCACCTCCCCGTCCTGTAACTCGGGGTAAGGCCGCTCTTGCAACTGCATCTGCAGGGGTTGCGTATAGACAAGCGCTTTCATGGCATCTCCTTTGTTGTTGTGCTTGCAGCGGCGCCTTAACGCGCCGTGGCGGGTGCAAAAGCGGGTTCGGCCATGCTCAGTGCCTGGTGCCGGCCAATCCAGCGGGCACACCAGGCACTGAGCAGGCCGATGCCCAGCACATAGCTGCACAGCAACCAAGGGTTGCCGGCGTTCAGACCGGTCAGCAGCGCAGCGATGATCGGCGTCATGCCCCCGGCGAACACCCCCGCCACCTGGTACACGAACGAGATGCCGGTGTAGCGCACCGAGGCGTCGAAGCACTCGGAAAACAGCGACGACATGGTGCCGAACACGGCAGCATGGAAAATACCGAAGGGGATGATGATCGCCAGCCAGACCAGCGCCAGCTGCCCCGGAAAGCTATGCATCACCCAGAACGCCGGGAACACCGACAGCGCCGACAGCAGCGCCCCGCTGCCATACACCCGGGCCTTGCCGACACGGTCGGCCACATGGCCCCAGAACGGAATGAAGCAACTCATCAGCAAGGCGCTGAGCATGATCCCGACCAGTGCACTGGTGCGCGGCAGGTTCAGCGATTGCGTGAGGTAATTCAGCGAATAGACGCCGAACACGTTGAAGAACACCCCGTCAATCATGCGCGCGCCCATGCAGGCGAAGATCATCCGCGGGTAGCGGCGCAACATGAGCACGATCGGTAGCGCCTGGCGTGTCTGCCCAGCGGCCTTGGGCTGCGCCTGCTTGAAGTCCTGGGTTTCGCTGACGTGGGTGCGGATGTAGCTGCCCAGCAGCACGAACACGCCGCTCAGCAGGAAAGCGCAGCGCCAGCCCCAGCTCATGAACTGCTCGTCGGTCAGCAACCAGGACAGCAGGCCGATCACCCCCGAGGCACTCACCAGGCCCAGCGACATGCCAATCTGCGGCAGGCTGGCGTAGAAGCCACGGCGGGCGGGCGGTGCCGATTCGTAAGTCATCAGCACCGAACCGCCCCACTCGCCACCCAGGCCAATGCCTTGGAAGATGCGGCAGGCCAGCAGCAGGATCGGCGCCAGCACGCCGACCTGCTCATAGGTCGGGATCAGGCCGATGACCACTGTCGCCCCGCCCATCAGGGCCAGGGTGATGATCAACATCTTCTTGCGGCCCAGGGTGTCGCCGAAATGGCCGAAGACGATGCCGCCTACTGGCCTGGCGATAAAACCCACGGCGAACACGCCATAGGACAGCAACACCGAGATCAACGGATCGTCGGCAGGAAAGTACAGTTTGTTCAACACCAGGCCGGCAACGACGCCGTAGAGGAAGAAGTCATACCATTCGATTACCGAGCCAAGCACGCTGGAAATCGTGGCGCGACGCAGGTTGGATGAGGCAGGCGCAGTGGAAGTCATTGTTGTTATCTCCACGGTCGAACCGGTTGTGGCCGCCCACTGGGCGGGCCGGGTTAGTTGGCGGTGTAGCCGCCATCGACCATCAACGTCTGGCCGGTGACATAGCTGCTGGCATTGCTGGCAAAGAACAACGTGGCACCTGCCAGGTCTTCAAGCTGGCCGTTGCGCCCGATGCAGGTGCGCTCGGCATGGCGCTGGGCCAACCCCTGGTCGGCGAACACCTGGGCGGTCAGCGCAGTGGGGAAGAAGCCAGGGCCGATGGCATTGCAGGTGATGCCATGGCGCGACCAGCGCTGGGCGATCGCCCGGGTGAGCTGGACGATGCCGCCCTTGCCGGCACCATACGGCGCGCTGTCCGCAAAGGCCCGGCTGGACTGCAACGAGGCGATGTTGATGATGCGCCCCCAACCGGCCTCGGCCATGCCCGGGGCCAGCGCCTGTACCAGGAAGAATGGCGCTTTCAAATGCAGCGTCAGTTGCTCATCCCAGGTTTGCGGGCTGACCTGCTCGAACGGTTCGCGGCGGTTGACGCCCGCGGCATTGATCAGGATGTCCACCCTACCGAGCGCCCGCGCCGCCGCCTGCAAGCTGTCGACGCAGGTCAGGTCACAGCAGCGGTAGCTCGCTTCGATGTCCCGCTGTTGCAGGTGCGTGACCTGTTGCTGCAAGGCCGCTTCGCCCCGCGCCATCAACACCACGCGTGCGCCTGCGGCACCCAGTGCTTCGGCCATCAGTGCGCCGATACCGCTGCCGCCCCCTGTCACCAGCGCGGTGCGGCCGTGCAAATCAAACAGTGTTGCCGGGTTCATGAAACACTCCTGTCGCCCGGGCCAACGCCAGGGCGGTTATGGGTGAAGGGCAAGCCCGATGACGTCAGCGGGTCACAGGCTCACCGCGGTCGAAACGCTCGTCGGGGAAGTACTTGGCCAGGCGATCATCTGCCGTACGGGCGTGCGCCTCCATGCCCTCCAGGCGCGAGATACGCGCGGTCACCTGGCCGATCTGGCGCACCGCCTCGCGAGGCATGCGTTGCCAGGTCAGGGTCTTGAGGAACTTGTGCACCGACAGCCCTCCAGAGTAGCGGGCCGCACCCTTGGTCGGCAGCACGTGGTTCGGCCCGCTGCATTTGTCGCCGAAGGCCACGGTGGTTTCTTCACCGAGGAACAGCGAGCCGTAGCAGGTCAGGTTGTCCAGCCACCAACCCAGGTCGTGCGCATGCACTTCCAGGTGCTCGCTGGCATAGCGATCGGACACCTCCACTAGCTCTTCACGGCTGTCACATACAATTACTTCGCCATAGTCGCGCCAGGCGCAGAAGGCGGCATCGCGGGCTACCGGCGGCAGGGCCTCGATCAGTTGCGGAATTTTGGCCATCACCGCCTGGGCCAAGCTGCGCGAGGTGGTAAACAGCCAGGCCGGCGACTCGTGGCCGTGCTCGGCCTGGCCCACCAGGTCACTGGCGACAATGGCGGCATCGGCGCTGTCATCGGCAATGACCGCCACCTCCGACGGCCCGGCGAACACATCGATGCCCACCTTGCCGAACAAGCTGCGCTTGGCCTCGGCAACGAACTTGTTGCCCGGCCCGACCACCACATCGGCCGGTTTGCCGCTGAACAAGCCGTAGGCCATGGTGGCGATGGCCTGCACCCCGCCAAGGGTCATGATCACGTCGGCACCGGCCGACTTGAAGGCATACAGCACATACGGGTGGATGCTCTCGCCGAGAAACGGGCTGGAGCACGCCAGAATGGTCTTGACCCCGGCCGCCTTGGCCGTGGCCACGCCCATGTACGCCGACGCAATATGCGCATAGCGCCCGGCCGGTGCGTAACAGCCAACCACATTTACCGGCACCACCCGCTGGCCGGCAATCACGCCCGACGGCAGCGTCACCTCCAGGTCTTCGATCGAGCGGCGTTGGGCGCAGGCAAATTCATACACCTGGCGCGCGGCAAAATCGATGTCGTCACGCACCCGCTTGGGCACCTGCGCGGTACGCCGATCGATCTCGGCGTCGCTGAGCACGATATCGCCCTGCCACTTGTCCAGCGTGCGTGCATAGTCGCGCACGGCGTGTTCGCCGCGGCGCTGGATATCGTCGAGCATGTCGGTAACCACGCGCTGTGCTTCGGCGGTGTTGTCATCGGCGGTTTTGCTGGCCTGCTTGAGGTAAGTGATGGTCATGGCGTCTCCGGCAAGGTTTCATGCAAAGAAATGAAAGCGCTTTCATTCAAAGTAGCTGCCGCCGGAAGCAGGTCAAGAAAGCTGGGAAAAAAGTGCCGAATGGTTATATTGTCTGGTACTACTCCGATGCCAGACCGCCATGACTTCACGCCCACGCCTGCACGATGTAGCCGCCCTGGCCGGGGTTTCCCCCGCCACGGTGTCCCGTGCGTTGTCCAACCCGCAGTTAGTGCGCGCCGACACCCGCGAGAAAATCCAGCATGCCATCGAACGCCTCGGCTACCTGCCCGACGGCTCGGCCCGGGCACTGGCCTCGGGGCGTGCACGCACCATCGGTGCAATCATGCCAACGCTCGACAACGCGATTTTCGCCCGCGCCGTGCAAGGCCTGCAGACCACTCTGGCCAACCAGGGTTACCAGTTGCTGCTGGCTACCCACGAGTACAACCCCAGCGCCGAACTGGAACTGGTGCGCGCGCTGCTTGGCCAGGCCATCGATGGCCTGGTGCTGGTGGGCGCCGATCACTCGCCGCAAGTCTGGGAAATGGTACGGTCACATGATGTGCGGCTGCTGGTGACCTGGGCCAGCCACCCTGGCCAGCCGTCGCTGGGGTTCGACAACTACCGCATCGGCCAGCTGGCCGCCGAGCACCTGTTGCGCCTGGGGCATCGACGCATGGGCGTGATCTCTGGCTTCTTCCGCCATAATGATCGGGCTCGGGCGCGCCTGGCGGGCTTTCGCGAAACCCTGGCCAGCGCCGGTTGCACACTGCCGGACGGCAACATCGTCGAGCAACCGTTCGGCTTCGAGGGTGGCCGGGCCGGGCTCAACCAGTTGTTGCGCTTGAGCGAACGGCCAACTGCAGTGTTCTGCGGCAACGATGTGCTCAGCGTAGGCTGCCTGTTCGAAGCCCAGGCACTGGGTTTGAACGTACCGGCCGACCTGTCCATCGTCGGCTGCGACAACCTGCCCCTCACCGCCCAGGTTACCCCCGGTGTCACGACCGTGCTGTTGCCGACCTACGAGCTTGGCCAGCGTGCGGCCGACACCCTGCTGCAGTGGATCCGCAGTGGGCAGCCACCACAGAGTGAGTGCCTGCCGGTCGAGCTGATCGTGCGCGGCACCACAGCGCCGCCACAGCCAGGGTAAAGCCTGCGCGCCCTATGCCCTGCCCTGCACGTCTTTATGGGCTGGCACCTTGTGCGCCAGCGCTACACAACTGCGCGCCAGGATCAGGGTAGGGTCCACCAGTGCGACCGTCCTGCCTTGCAGCTCAAAGGCATCGCAATGGCCAAGGACCAGCGGCAACTCGGTGCAGCCCAGCAACACAACCTCGGCCCCCGCCTGCACAAGATGCTCTACGGCGACCAGCAGCTGGTCCCGGCACAGCCCTTCGGTGAAGCCCGCCTTGATGCCGCGCTCACCGTAGATGGCCTCCATGACCAGCCGCTGGTAATCCGCGGCCGGCACCATCACTTCCAGGCCTGCTCGGTTGGCGGCCTGGTGGTAGACCTGGCTGGCGACAGTGCCCGATGTGGCCAGCAGGCCCACCGTCCTGTCAGAGCCATAGCGTTGCTTGATCCAGTCGATGGTCTGCGTAAGCATGTTGACGATCGGCACGCGCAAGTGCTCCTGGATACGCTCGACAAACGCGTGCGCGGTATTGCACGGGATGGCAATTGCATTGGCGCCCGCACTCTCCAGGCGCTTGCAAGTGGCGTACATGGCCATGGTCGGGTCGGCTTCATCGTTCAGCAGGTTGGCCGTGCGATCGGGAATTTGCGGGTTCTGCTCGACCACCATCTTGATGTGGTCCTGGTCACGGCCTGCGGGGGTGCTGGCAACGACCTTGCCCATGAAATCAACCGTGGCTGCCGGGCCGACGCCACCGACAATACCCAGCTTGAACGGCAACTCACGCGGGGCGCTGGCGCCTTGCGTGGCAAACGTGGCGTACAGGTCGTTGATATCAAGTGCCGCAATGCCACGGCGCTGCAAGTCGGCGCTTACCAGGGAAAGCTCTGTCATTCCGGGTACAACATGGCTTGCGCCCTGGGCCTGCACGGACAGGCAGGCCTGGTACACCGACTCCAGCGGCACCCCCTCCAGGTGCCCGTCCTTGATGCCGCTGCGCCCGTACATGGCCTGCATCAGTGCCGCCTGGGCCTGTTCATCGGGGTACACCAGATGATAGTGGGCGCCTAACGCCCGCTCGAAGAGCCCGGAATGGCGCACGTAGTCCGAAGCGAGCACGCCGAGTGTGCTGCCCGGTTCGGCAATCTGGCGAATGTGCTGCACCAGGGCTTGCATCATGTCCAGCACGGGTATGCCCAGCTCATCCTGGATTTCTGCGCGAAACGTCTGGCTGGCAAAGCACGGCAGCATGATTGCATCCACGCCGCTTGCCTCGAACGAGCGGCATACTTCGAACACATAGAACTTGCGCGAATTCATGCTCGCGTTGGCATCCAGCGGCAGCAGCAGATCCTTGAACGGATGTTGCTCCAGCAGGAAATGAAAACGCCCCTGGTCCTCCAGCACGGCCCGCGACCTCACAAGCTTGTAGAACAGGTCGCCACCGGCAAGCGAGCCAAGCCCGCCGACAATGCCGATCTTGTGCGAATGGCTAGGCTCAGATGCTGCCTTGTTCGGCTTCATGCGCAAACTCCTCAGGCGACCGTTACGGGGCGGTCATGGGTGGACGGTTGAACCGTGGCCTCGTACGCCTGATCCGGCTCAGCCTGTGACTCCGTCTTGGCGATCACCGCCGTGGCAATGCTGTTGCCCACCACGTTGGTGGCGGTACGCGCCATGTCGAGGAACTGATCGATACCGATGATCAGCAGCAGGCCGGCTTCTGGCAGGTTGAACATCGGCAAGGTCGCCGCCACCACAACCACCGAGGCCCGTGCGACCCCGGCCATGCCCTTGCTGGTGATCATCAGCGTCAGCAGGATGAGCACCTGCTGGGTGAAACTGAGGTCGATGTTGTAGGCCTGGGCGATGAACATGATGGCGAATGCCTGGTACATCATCGAGCCATCAAGGTTGAACGAGTAGCCAAGCGGCAGGACGAAACTGGATACGCGCTTGGGTGCGCCGAACTTTTCCAGCGCCTCCATGGTTTTCGGGTAGGCCGCCTCGCTACTGGCGGTAGAAAACGCCAACAACACCGGCTCGCGAATCAGCTTGCCCAGGGTAAACACGGGCTTGCCCAGGAACAGGTAACCCACCGCGAACAGCACCGCCCACAGCAGCAGTATGCCAAGGTAGAACTCGGCGATCAGCTTGCCATAGTCGAGTAACAAACTTAGGCCTTGGGTGGTAATTGCCGAAGCGATAGCGGCAAACACCCCGACCGGCGCAAACGCCATGACATAGTCCGTGATACGGAACATGACCTTGGCCAGTTCATCGATACAATCGACCACTTTCGTATTCCCCGCGCGGCTGACGCCCGCCAAGGCAAAACCGAAGAACAACGAGAACACCACAATTTGCAGTATTTCATTATTGGCCATTGCCTCGGCAATACTGCGCGGGAATACATGGCTGATAAATACCTTGAGGCTGAAGTCACCGGTATTCACCACAACGGCGGCGGCATCGGCGTGCTGTGCCACCTGCAAGTTCAAGCCAGCCCCGGGCTCGAACAGGTTGACCAAGGCCATGCCAATCGCCAACGAAATGGCTGAAGCGCAGACAAACCAGGCCATGGCGCGCAAGCCGATGCGCCCGACCGCGCCCGAATTGCCCAGGCTGGCGATGCCGCCCACCAGTGTGGCGAACACCAGCGGTGCAATGATCATCTTGATCAAACGCAGAAAGATGTCGGTCACCATGCTGAAGTAAGCGGCGATATCTTTCGCCGCCTGCTCGCTTCCTGCGAAATGATGACATGCCCAACCAACGATGATGCCCAGGGCAATACCCATGGCAATTCGGCGCGGAAGCTTATTGTTTTTCACGACGGTTTCCTCAAGTGATTTTTTCTTTCTTCTACTTGGCAGGAGTTGAATAAAAGACAAGGCACACCGGCTTATCTAGCCGGGACAGGGGCAAGTTTATCGCCACGCCCAGTACAACTTGATGAGTAAAAAGGCTGGCCCTATGCGTTTTCGGAATAGTTTCAAGGCATTGCTGTCGGCGCTTCCCCGAAGCCGCTTACACTGAGGGCCTGGTGGAGGAGACAAGCGATGCAAATCAAGTGGCTGGACGACCTGTTGGCGATTGCCGAGTGCAAGAATTTCTCGCGCGCCGCCGAAGTACGTTGCGTTACCCAGTCCGCCCTCTCGCGCAGAATCCGCTCGCTGGAAGAATGGGTGGGTGTCGAGCTGGTTGATCGTGCCACCTACCCGGTGCAACTCACCCCCGCCGGCCAGGCCTTCTGTGATGAATCGCGCCAGGCGCTGGCCGCACTGTTGGCACTGCGGGCCAACCTGAGGGACGTCAAGCGCATGCCCGGGCGCTCGATCCAGATCACCGCGGCGCATAGCCTTTCGATGACCTTTCTGCCGAAATGGCTTAGCCAGTTCCAGCAGCACAATGAACGCTTCAATGCCCGGGTGGTGGCCGCCAACATCAACGATGCGGTCATCGCCCTTGAAGAAGGCAGTTGCGACCTGATGATTGTCTACCACCACCCGCTCACGCCGATCTCGCTGGACCCCGAGCGCTTCGCCAGCCTGGCGCTGGGGCATGACGCGTTCATCCCGGTGTGTGCCCCCGACGCGCGCGGCCAGCCGCTGTTTCGGCTTGCAGCCAGCACCCGGCCCATACCGCATCTGGCCTATACGGCCACGACATTCCTCGGCAAAGTGGCAGACGTGGTTATCCGCAATGCGCCAGAAAGTGCACCGCTGGAGCGCTGCTATGAAGCAGACATGGCGATGCTGCTGGTGCGCATGGCGGTGGAAGGCTACGGCGTGGCCTGGCTGCCCTACAGCGCCGTGCACGATGAGCTGGAAAGAGGCCTGCTGGTACAAGCCGGTGGTGCCGAATGGAGCACGCGCCTGGAGATCCGCTCGTACTGCTCGCTGTTGAACCAGAACCCGACGATGAAAAGCCTGTGGCACACGCTGGATAAAACTGCTCAGGCCTGAGTGCAGTTTTTGCCTGACAAGCTGTTGCGAAATTACTTACAGTGAAATACTGTATGCGCATACAGCACAACAAGGAAATTCCTGTGTCCAGCACCGCCTCCGCTACCCCGAGCAGCTATGAACAGCTGGGTGTCCGCATCCAGAAGATCATCAACAGCCCAACCGCCCAGCGCAGCCGTGCGGCGCTGATCTTCCGCCTGGAACAGGAAAGCCAGGACGACTGGGAAACCCTGCTTGAGGAAATCGCCGAAAACGACAACGTTACCCTCGCCCACCGTGATGACGGCGGCGTGCAGGTTTTCTGGACTGTGCCGAAGGAAGACTGACCACGCATGAGAGTTTCGCTTTTCGCTGCTGCCTGCCTGCTACTGACTGCCCCACTTGTGCAAGCCGATGCGCCGCGCACCTTCCAGGAGGCCAAGAAGGTCGCCTGGAAACTGTATGCACCGCAATCGACCGAGTTCTATTGCGGCTGCAAATACAAAGGCAACAAGGTCGACCTGGCCTCCTGCGGTTATACCCCGCGCAAGAGTGCCCAGCGCGCTGCGCGCATCGAGTGGGAGCACATCGTGCCGGCCTGGCAGATCGGCCACCAGCGCCAGTGCTGGCAAAGCGGCGGGCGCAAGCAGTGCTCGCAGCATGACGAAGTGTACAAGCGCGCCGAGGCCGACCTGCACAACCTGGTGCCGAGCATCGGCGAGGTCAACGGCGACCGCAGCAACTTCAGTTTCGGCTGGCTGCCCGAGCAGCGCGGGCAGTATGGCAGTTGCCTGACCCAGGTCGATTTCAAGGCCAAGAAGGTCATGCCACGCCCGTCGATCCGCGGCATGATCGCGCGCACCTACTTCTACATGAGCAAGCAGTACAACCTGCGCCTGTCCAGGCAGGACCGCCAGTTGTTCGAGGCCTGGAACAAGACCTACCCGCCACAAGCCTGGGAGCAGCAGCGCAACCAGCGGGTGGCCTGTGTGATGGGGCGCGGTAACGAATTTGTCGGGCCGGTCAACCTCAAGGCCTGCGGCTGAGCCTCAGGCCAATGCCTGCAGGTACGCGCTGGCTTCCCGGTAACGGGCCAGCCGCGCCAGGTCGGCGGGGCCTGGGCAAGGGATGCGCGTAAGGTCGCTGTTGTCGGCCAGGTCGGCCAGCTTGACCGTGCGCGCCAACGGGTCATCGCCCAGGCGCACCACGAAGTCCTGGTAGGCCTCGCCCTCGCGGCGGCTAAGTGCCAGCAAGGCGGCAAGGATTTTCAGCGCGAAGCCCTCCCGCGCCAGGTCGGACAGGGTCAACGGGGTGTCTTCGATCACATCGTGAAGCACCGCGACAATCCGTTGTTCAGGTGTGGCAACCCGCATCATCACGCGTAGCGGGTGGAGGATATAAGCCGCCCCACCCTTGTCGTATTGCCCTTCATGCGCCCTGGCGGCCACGGCAATGGCCCGCTCCAGTGTAGACATGAGGTTCCCCCCGTTCAGCATCTCCCAACCCAAGCATAGCCAAAGTTGGGTGAACAGTGTCTATCTCGCGCGTAACCGAACTGCAGACGCTTTCTTTGTGGGGGATCGCGCAGAGCACTGAATTCGCAAGCGGTCCGCATACCCTGTGGGAGCGGCTTTAGCCGCGAAGAATTCAACGCGGTGTATGGCACCGGCTACGCCGGTGTTCGCGGCTGAAGCCGCACAGTGTCCCTGCTAACTCAATGAGTCATGTGCAGTTCTATGAGAGCGGCCTTGCGTTGGGGCTGGAGTTAGCGCGCTACGCCATGCTGGATAACCACCGAGTCGGTCCCCAGCTTGGCCATCACTTCATCCCGGCGCGCCTGCGCCTCTTCACGGGTGGGGAACGGCCCCATCAGCACCACCGGCTTGCCATCGCGGTACTCCACCGACGACGGGATGCCCTTCTCGATCAGGCGTGCAGTCATGTCGCTGAGTGCGCCCATGTTGGCGCCCTGTACCACTTCCACATCCCAGCCCTCGGGGGCCGGCTGGTCGGCCAGGGCGTCGGCACGGCGCTGCAGGTCGGCACCGCCGCACAGCTCGCGGATGCGCAGGTTGTTGCCAGTGTCATCGACAATGATGTCGTACTGGCCATCGCGCTTGATCGCCACGTAGCTCCGGTAGGCCTCGTACTGCCCGGCGTCGTCCTTGCCGCGGACCTGACCGCAGATGGTGCCCTGGGTGTCGATCCGCACGTTGCCGAACTTGGCCGTCTTGGGGTTGTGCAGGTGTTCGGCCACCTGCTTGTGCACGCCCTCGACCTCGTTCTCACAGCCCGCCAGGGCGAGCACTGCCATTACCACAGCCAGTTTGCGCACGCGTGTACCTCCAGATTCGAAGGGCCGGATTCTAGCATGCCCACCCTGCGCAGGGACCGCGACCATACGTTACACCTTGCAACCGAGTCATCGGACAACAACCGTTAGCAGCATCGCTGATCGCCATTTCTTATCCCGCTGATAAAAAACTTGAGGCAGCGCAAAGCGGCCGTTTCGTTGAAGAATCCAGACAGTCATACGACGACGTATGTCGAATAATAATAAAGGTGATCCCATGTCCCGCTCACACATACAGGTGGATGCCCGCATCCGCATGATCGCACCAGGCGCTTCAGGCGCTTGCTGGGCTGCCCTGCCCCAGGAGGCGCCATGAAAGCCCTGGTCGATGGCTACTTCGTCATCCTCAAAACGCTGGTGGTGGCTTGCCTGGTCGGCATCACCTGCCTGATCTTCACCAACGTGGTGCTGCGCTACGGCTTCAACTCAGGGCTGTTCTTCAGTGAAGAAATTTCCCGCCTGGCGTTTGTCTGGCTGGTGTTTGCCGGCGCGCAGCTGATGCTGCACGAAAACGGCCACATCGGCGTGGACATCGTCACCCGCCGCGTCTCGCCCGGTGTGGCCCGCTGCCTGCTGGCACTAACCCAACTGCTGATGCTCTACGTGACCTGGCTGTTCCTTGACGGCAGCTGGAAGCAGACCCTGATCAACCTGCATGTCGGTGCACCCTCCACAGGCATTTCCATGGCGCTGTTCTATGGCGCAGGCCTGGTCTTTTCCATCCTCAGTGCGCTGCTGATCTGCACCCAGCTGGTGCGCAACCTCATGGGCACCCTCCCCGCGCCCGCCCCGGGCGAACCTTCGGTCAATGATGGAGCAGTCGAATAATGGCCCTGTCTGTCTTCGTCGGCGTGCTGATGGCCGCCATCCTGATCGGCGCCCCCATCGCCTATGCCCTGATCCTCTGCGGCGTGGCGCTGATGTGGCTGCTGGGCCTGTTCGATGGCCAGATCATCGCGCAGAACATCATCAACTCGGCCGGCAGCTTCCCGCTGCTGGCCATCCCGCTGTTCATCATTGCCGGTGAAGTGATGAACAGCGGCGGCCTGTCCAAGCGCATCATCAAGCTCGCCATCACCTTGGTCGGCCACCTGCGCGGCGGCCTGGGCTACGTCACCATCTTTGCCGGCGTACTGCTGTCGAGCCTGTCCGGCTCGGCCTTGGCCGACGCTGCCTCACTGACTGCCCTGCTGCTGCCGATGATGGTTATCGCCGGCTACAACCGCGACCGCTCCGGAGGCTTGATTGCGTCGGTGTCGGTGCTTGGCTCGATCATTCCACCGAGCATCGGTTTCGTCGTTCTTGGTGTGGCGTCGGGGCTGTCGATCACCAAGCTGTTCCTCGCCGGCATCGCCCCGGGCCTGATGATCGCCGCCGCCCTGGTGGTGGCCTGGTGGCTGATGTCGCGGCGCAACAATGAGGTGGAACTGAGCCCCAAGGCCAGCGGCAAAGAGCGCCTCAAGGCCCTGGTCGACAGTTTCTGGGCGCTGATGCTGCCGGTGATCATCGTGGTTGGCCTGCGCTTTGGTGTGGTCACCCCGACCGAGGCCGGTGCGGTGGCCAGCGTCTATGCCCTGCTGGTGTCGTCGTTCATCTACCGCGAGCTCAGCCTCAAGTCGCTCAACGAATTGCTGCTGCGCGCCGGCAAGACCACTGCGGCCGTGATGTTCCTGGTGGCTGCCGCCTCGATCCCGGCGTGGATGATCACCATCGCCGATATCCCCGGGCAGATCATCGACCTGATCCAGCCGGTGATGGACAACCCGCGCCTGCTGATCGTGGTGCTGATGCTGCTGATCCTGGTGATTTCCATGGTCATGGACCTCACCCCCACCGTGCTGCTACTTGCGCCCATCCTGGTGCCGGTGGTGACCGCGGCGAACATCGACCCGATCTACTTCGGCGTGCTGTTCATGATCAATTGCTCGATCGGCCTGATCACCCCGCCGGTGGGCACGGTGCTCAACGTGGTCTGCGGCATCGGCCGCATGCGCTACGAGGCGCTGCTCAAGGGCACGTTCCCGTTCCTGATCGCCGAGATCATCGTGCTGTTCCTGCTGGTCATCTTCCCCGAGCTGGTCACTGTCCCCGCCCAGTGGTTCGGGCATTGATCCCCCAATAACAATAAAGGTACCCACCATGAAGAAACTCGCCGTCATCGCCGCCCTGTTGCTGTCCAGCAGCTTGAGCATGGCCGCCGATTACAACAGCCGCGTCATCAAGTTTGCCGCTACCAGCCCCAAAGGCACGCCACCCGCCATCGGCATGGAACTGTTCGCCAGGAAAGTGCAGGAACGCAGCGATGGCAAGATCAAGGTGCGCACCTTCCCCAACGGGGTGCTGGGGGGTGATGTGCAGGTGCTGTCATCGCTGCAGGGGGGCGTGGTGGAAATGATGACCTGGAATGCCGGGCTGATGCTCAACCATGTCACCGACTTCGGCATCCTCGACTTCCCGTTCCTGTACACCGACACCGCCAAGGTCGATGCCATGCTCGATGGCGAAGTGGGCAAGCTGCTCACTGACCAGCTGCCGCCAAAGAACCTGGTGGGCCTGGCGTTCTGGGAGCTGGGCGAGCGCAACCTGACCAACAATGCGCGGCCGGTGCAAAAGCTCGAAGACATCGCCGGGCTGAAGATTCGCGCCCAGCAATCGCCGCTGTTCCTCGACGTGTGGGCGGCACTGGGTGCCAACCCGACGCCGCTGCCCTTCACCGAAGTGCACACGGCACTGGAGACCGGCACCGTGGACGGCCAGGAAAACCCCGCGGCGCTGATCCTCGCCTCGCGCTTCAATGAGGTGCAGAAGTACCTGAGCCTGACCCGGCACAACTACAACCCGCAGATCGTGCTGATCAGCAAGACCTTCTGGGACAGCCTCAACCCGGACGAGCAGCAACTGCTGAGCGAGGTCGCCCAGGAGGTGCGCCTGGAGCAACGGCGCATCTCCCGCGAGGCAGACAGCAAGGCCATCGCCGACCTGCAAGGCGCGGGCATGCAGGTCAATGAACTGCCACCCGAAGAGGTGGCGCGCATCCAGGCCAAAATCCGCCCCGTGGTCGACAAGTACGCGGCACAGATCAACCCCGAACTGGTCAGCAAGGTCTACCAGGCCATGGGCTACCAGCCACAGTGACGCCTTCGCGCCGCGCACTGCGGCGCCTTTCAACTGCCAACAAGGAACAGCATGAAAATTTCCGTAGCCCAGATTCACCCGGTGGCCGGCAACCCGGCCCTTACCCTCGACAAGGTGGCCAGCCTGGCCCGCCAGACCGCTGCCGAGGGCTCGCGGCTGATCGCCTTTGCCGAATGCCTGATCACCGGGGGCGCCTTCGACAGCCGTGAAGACCTCGAGCGCGGCGCCATCACCCTCGACGCCCTGGCGCCGCTGCTGGACGTGTCGGCACAAACCGGCATCCTGATCGTGGTCGGTTTCTACGAGCGCCATGCCAGCTCGGTGTACAACACCGCCGCGCTGATCGGCGCGCAGGGCATCATTGGCCTGCACCGCAAGCGCCACCTGCCGTTCATGATCGGCGACCGCTTCACCGACCGCCCCAGCGAATGGACGCCGCCGGTGTTCGACACCGATATAGGCCGCATCGGCCTGGCGATCTGCTACGAAATCCGCTTCCCCGAAGTGGTGCGCACGCTGGCCCTGGAAGGTGCCGACATCGTCGTGCTGCCTGCCGCCTGGCCGGAGCAGGCGCGCATGCTGCCAGACATTTTCAGCACCGTGCGTGCTGCCGAGAACATGGTGTATTTCGTTGCCCCCAACCGCAATGACATGGACGAAGGCATGCAGTTCATCGGCACCAGCCACATCATCGAACCCTCCGGCAAGACTCTGGTACGCGCAGGCCTGGAGGACGGTGTGTACAGCGTCGACATCGACCTGGCCAAGGCCCGCAACAAGTCGCTGATCCGCGACCCGGGCGTGTTCGAAGTGCACCCGTTCCGCGACCGGCTGCCCGAAACCTACCGCATCTGACCCAAGGCGCCATCAAGCATGAACCAGAGCACCACACACACCTTGCTGAAGGCGCGCATGGCGCGCGGCACCACCTTCGGCATGAACATCTACAGCACGGCCTGCATGGCCATCGAAGTGGCCGGCAACTGGGGGCTGGACTTCGTCTTCATCGACGCCGAGCACACCGCACTGGGCGTGGACCGCGACATGGAAAAGCTGCTGCTGGCGGCCAGCAGCGCCGCCATCCCCAGCCTGGTACGGGTGCGCGGCACGCTGGAGTGGGACATCCGCAAGGCCCTGGAAATGGGCGCTGCCGGGGTGATCGTGCCGCAGGTGCACAACGCTGCGCAGATGCGCCAGATTATCCACTTCAGCAAGTTCCCACCTTTGGGCCGCCGCGGGGGCGACAGTTCGGTGCGTTCGGCCGGGTTCGCCGGGCCTGGTTTCGACTGGGCGCGCTATACCCAGGCAGAAAACGCCCGCAGCGTAATCGTGCCCATGGCCGAGAGCTACGAGTTCTTCGACAACATCGATGAGATTCTGGATGTCGAAGGGATCGATGCGGTGCACTTCGGCCCGGCCGACTACTCGTTGTCGCGCGGCCTGCCGGTTGACTACCGGTTGGGCAACCCCGAGGTACTGCAGCGCCTGCAGGTGCTGATCGAAAAGTGCCACGCGCGCGGGATCAAAGTGATGGTGCCGTGCTTCCCGGCCGACCGGGTCACCGCCGGGCGGTTGCTGGACATGGGCAGCGACATGCTGCTGATGGGCAGTGACCTGTCCTGGCTCAACCAGGCGGGGCAGCACATTGCCGCCGTCAAACAGGCACTCACCTGAGCTGCTGACAGGGCCTTGCAGGAGCTGCGGTGCGGCGATCCGACTTGTCCCGCGTACAGTGGCAGCACCGTGTTGGCTTCTTCGCGGGCAAACCCGCTCCTACACGGGCTCACGCGGCCCTTGTGGGAGCGGCTTTAGCCGCGAACACCGGCGCAGCCGGTGCCATGTGCGGCGCCGTCGCCCCTGCAGGGGCCATACAACCGCATGCAACTAATCCACCAGAAAGTTCTGCTTGACCAGTGTCGCCCGAATGATCGAAACCAGCTCACCCAGTTGCATGTCCGGGCGCTCGGTCAAATAGGAAAGGCAGAACTTCGCCGGCGGGATCGGTGGGTCGCACGGTAGTGTCTGCAACATGTCCACCGCCAGCATGTCGCGAATCAGCGGCACGGGCAAAATGCCAATGGCATGCCCCGCCGAGACCATCTTGGCAATGAACGCCAGCGAATTGCTGGAATGAAACGCATGGCTCGCCGAGCCGCTTTCCTTCAACCAGCGGTCTACCACCGAATACAGCGTCGACGGCGCACTGTGGGTCACGATCGAGTACTGCCGGGCCTGCTGGGGCAGGAACGGCCCCTCGGCAATTGCCAGGTGCCGCGCCGCCACCCACTGAAAGGTCATCCAGCCAAGGAACACATCGGTCACATCCTCGCGTGTGGCCGGGTTGGTCAGCAGGGCGATGTCCAGTTCGTGATCATTCAGTTTACGGTTTAGCGCCGCACCCACGTCGATGGTGATTTCCAGGGTTATTTCCGGGAAGTGC
Organism: Pseudomonas sp. S37; assembly: GCF_016658545.1. Lineage (GTDB taxonomy): Bacteria > Pseudomonadota > Gammaproteobacteria > Pseudomonadales > Pseudomonadaceae > Aquipseudomonas. Next base: position 20,469 of record NZ_JACVZC010000101.1, read on the forward strand.
GCCTTTATCTCGCTGATCACCGCCGTCAGCCCGACCATGGCCGAGCACTCGTCCGCGCCCAGGCGCAGGCGCCGGTGCTGTTTCTGCTGGGCGGCGAACTGCTCCAGCTGCGTGCTGTTGTTCAGCACCAGTTCGGCATGGCGCAACGCCGTGTGCCCATCGGCGGTCAGGCTCATGCGCTGCTTGCTGCGGTCGAACAGCTTGACGCTGAGCAACGACTCCATTTCCTTGATGCGCGCCGACACTGCCGGTTGTGTCAGGTGAAGATGCCGTGAGGCCGCGTGCACACCACCCAGGCGAGCGGTCCAGTAGAATGCCTCGATCTGCATCAGCGTAATACGCATGATAAAAACTGCTCCGGTACTGCTTACGGATTTTTATTATCGACCGTTCAGGGCGCTTGTTAGGATGACCGAAACCCTTCGAAAAAGCATCCGGCATAACAACAACTCCCTATGTATATCATCGAAGCTCTGCCTACCCCGGTTAACGCCGGCGAACTTGAAATACTGATAAACGCCGAACCGGCAACCATCGGCCATTTCATTACCCACGGTATTCCCCACCCCGACATCAAGGCGCACTTGCAGGATGTTCGGGCAGTGGGCACTGCCGTGACCGTGCGCATGCCCGGCAATGACGGCGGCATCCTGCATTACGCCATGGGCTGCGCCCGACCCGGCGACTTCCTGGTGGTGGACCGCTGCGGCGAACGCATCACCGCCGCGCTGGGTGGGGCCATGGCCTACGCCGCCAAGCAGGCCGGGGTGGCGGGGATCATCGTCGACGGTTATGTCACCGACCTTGGCGAGTTGCGTGAACACGGCGTACCGGTATGGTCACGCGGTGCCAGTGCCATCACCACGCGGGTAATCGGCCAGGAAGGCGAGTTCTGTACCGCCATCCAGTGCGGCGGCGTCATCGTGCGCCCGGGTGATGCCGTGGTCGCCGACGAAAACGGCATCGTCTTCCTGCGCCCGGGCAAGGTGGTGGAACTGGCGCAACGGGCAATCGACTTCCAGCGCAACGAAAAGCACACCCTGGCGCGGCTGGCCAAGGGCGAGAAGTTCCCCGATATCGTCGGCTCGCGCTCGACCATCGACGCGGCGACCCGCCCCCGCCAATAGCAGCCGCCCGCACCCGAAGTAGCTCCCGAACAACAACAAGAGGACTACCGTGAAGCTCAGCTCCCTGCTTATTCCGCTGGCGCTTGGCGCGCTATTGGGCAGCCCGGACGCACAGGCGCAGGACTACCCGCAAACCCGTTTCAACGTGATCGGTGGCGGTAGCCACAACTACACGTTCCGCGCCGTCGAACAGCCATTCTGGTCGCGCACCTTGCCCGCCGCCTCCAACGGCCAGGTCAGCGCCCAGTTGCTGGGGCTGTCGGAAAGCGGCCTCAAAGGCCCCGAGATCATTCGCCTGATGCGCTTTGGCGCGGTGGATATCGGCATGGGCGTGTTTGCCTTCGTCGCCGGTGACGATGCCAGCTTCGAAGGCATCGACCTGCCGGGCATGGCCGCCGACATCGACACCGCCCGGCGCATTGCCGACGCCTACAAGCCGGTGTTGGCGCAGCGCATGGCCCAGCGCCACGGCATCAAGCTATTGGCCACCGTGCCGTACACCGCGCAGGTGTTCTTCTGCCGCGCCCCCGTACAATCGCTGGCCGACCTCAAGGGCCGGAAAATTCGCACCCGCGGGCGCAACATGGCCGAGCTGGTCAAGGCCATTGGCGCCGCCCCGGTCACCCTGCCCTTTGCCGAAGTGGTCACCGCCATGCAGACCGGCGTCATCGACTGCGCCATTACCGGCATCGGCTCGGGCAACGCCGCCAAGTGGTACGACGTGGCCGGCTACCTGTACGACCTGCCGGTGGACTGGTCGATCGGCTTCTACGGCATCGGCCTGAAGCGCTGGCAGCAGTTGCCGCCAGACGTGCAGCAATTGCTGCAGGCGCAGTCGCAGGTGCTGGAGGACGCCCTGTGGCAGGAGACGGCCCGGGAAAACCGTTACGCCAAGGCCTGCAACGTCGGCAGCGCCGATTGCCAGGTTCACCAACCGGCGCACATGCGCGCGTCGGCACCCGACCCGCAGGAACAGCAGCGCGTGCGCCAGGCAGCGCTGCAGATCGCCAACGACTGGGGCAAGCGTTGCGGCCCCGACTGTGTCGAACAATGGAATGCCAGCGCAGGCCGTGCCATTGGCATGCGCCTGGCCCCATGACCCCTTACCCTCGGAGCATACTGTGATGAATACGGCCCGTTCCGGCCTGGCGGCTATCACCACCATCGCCAAGGCCAGCACCTGGGTAAGCGGCTTTGCCCTGCTCGGTTGTGCCCTGCTGATTGGCATCGACCTGATCCTGCGCAAGACACTGGGCATTTCCATGGGCGGCGCCGACGAAATCGCCGGCTACGTACTGGCAATCACCAGCGCCTGGGCATTCCCGGTCACCTTGCTGAAGCGCTCGCACATCCGCGTCGACATCCTGTACGCCCGCCTTGGCCTCAAGCCGCGGGTCGCCCTCGACCTGTTCGCCCTGGCTTGCATGGCCGTGCTGGTCGGCGCCCTGGCCTTCCATGCGTGGAATGTACTGTGGGACTCCATCGAATTCCGCTCGGTGTCCAATACCCCGCTGCAGGTGCCGCAATGGATACCGCAAGCCATCTGGTTTGCCGGCTACGTGTTCTTCGCCCTGACCCTGCTGAGCCTGGCGCTGGTCAGCCTGGGCCAGTTGTTGCGCGGGCGCTGGGGGGCGGTCAGTGCGCTGATCGGCATCAACACGGTCGAGCAGGAAATCGAAGAAGAGCTGCGCCCCGCTGTCGCCACCCCCAAGGAGCACACGCCATGCTGAGCATTACCCTGTTCCTGCTGCTGGCCCTGTTGGCACTGAGCGTGGCGGCCGCCGTCAGTGTCGGCCTGCTGGGGATGTCGCTGTCGCAGCTGTTCTCGACCCTGCCGTTAAGCAACGCCATGGGCGAAATCGCCTGGAACACCAGCGCCGAGTTCCTGCTGGTAGCTATCCCCTTGTACATCCTGATGGGCGAGTTGCTAGTGTGTTCGGGCGTGGCCGGGCGCATGTACCAGGCGGTCGAGAAATGGCTGTCCTGGCTGCCGGGCGGGCTGATGAACTCCAACATCGGCGCCAGTGCACTGTTCGCCACCACCAGTGGCTCCAGCGTGGCCACCGCCGCGACCATTTCCACCCTGGCCATCCCCGAGCAGCAACGCAAGGGCTACAACGCGCCGCTGTTCCTCGGCTCGATCGCTGCGGGCGGCACACTGGGCATCCTGATTCCGCCGTCGATCAACATGATCCTGTTCGCCCTGATCGCCAACGTGTCGGTGCCCAAGCTGTACCTGGCCGCCACCATTCCCAGCATCATCCTCAGCCTGCTGTTCATCGCGCTGATCGTTCTGGCCTGCCTGGTGCGGCCACAGCTGGGTGGGCGCAAAGAACACACCCGCTGGGCCGAACGCCTGGCCTGCATCCCCGACCTGCTGCCGCCACTGGCCATCTTCGCCCTGGTAATCGGCTCGATCTACAGCGGCTTCGCCACCGCCAGCGAGTCGGCAGCACTGGGCGTGCTCAGCGCCCTGGGCCTGGGCCTGTGGCGCCGGGCGTTCACCTGGCAGAGCCTGGGCCAGGCCTTCGAAGCCACGCTGCGCACCACCGGCATGATCATCTTCATCACCTTGTCGGCGTTCTTCCTCAACTTCGTGCTGGCTTCCATCGGGCTGACCACCACCCTGGTCAACTTCGTCAGCGACCTGAACCTGTCACCCACGGCAACGCTGCTGGCGATCATCCTGTTCTATATCGTGCTAGGTTGCTTCATGGACACCCTGGCGATGCTGATCACCACGGCACCGCTGATCGTGCCGATCGTCGTTGCCCTGGGCTTTGACCCACTCTGGTTCGGGGTGGTGCTGATCGTACTGTGCGAAATGGGCCAGATCACCCCACCGTTCGGCATGAACCTGTTCGTGGTGCAGAGTATCCGTGGCCGTGGCAATTTCATGGATGTGGTGTACGGCGCACTGCCGTTCTGCCTGGCGCTGTTGGTACTGATTGCGCTGCTGATCGCCTTCCCACAGCTGGCCCTGTGGTTGCCGAAGGTGTTCTAGCGGGAGAATGCAGAAAGGGCGATCATTGCTGATCGCCCTTTCTGGGATTTGGTAGGCACAATTGGACTCGAACCAACGACCCCCACCATGTCAAGGTGGTGCTCTAACCAACTGAGCTATGTGCCTGTCGTGTGGTGCGCATATTAGTGATCGAATGCGTACCTGTAAAGCGTTTTTTCAGAAAAATCAAAAACTTTGGAGATTTGTGCATTGAGGGGCGCTTCGCCCCCCTTTCGCGACACGAGGCCGCTCCTACAAGGGACTGCGTTGCCGGGAAGATCAGCGCAGCAGCCCATCGGGCCGTATGAAGCACAAATGAAAAAAGGGGTGACCCTTGCGGATCACCCCTTCTTCGATTTGGTAGGCACAATTGGACTCGAACCAACGACCCCCACCATGTCAAGG
>NZ_JACVZC010000102.1 GCF_016658545.1 Pseudomonas sp. S37
CCCGCCGCCCCCCCCCCCCCCCCCCCCCCCCCCCCCCCCCCGCTCCTACAAAAGCAGGCGCAGGCTTGAAGAGTTTTGCTTATGAGAATTGAAATCATTATTATTGCACCCCCGAAAACGCCCGGACCTTCGCCATGACGCGTAAAACCGCCGGCCTCCCGCTCAGCTATCGCCTGGCCGTGGCTTCACGCAGCCTGGCCGCGCTGTTGGGCGGCTACCTGCTGGCGTCCGTGGCCAGTGTCTGTGTCGCCCTGGTGGCCCCCATGCCCAAGGTCGATGCCACGCTCACCGGCCTGCTGCTATCGTTCGTCTTCTACCTGTTGGCGTTCATCTGGTGTTTCGCCTGCCGCAGCGCCTGGCGCGCGTGGCTGGGCGTGCTGGCGCCAAGCGTGCTGCTGGGCCTGATCAGCGGCGTTGCCTACTGGATGAAAAACCCATGAAAGAAGGCTTTCGCCAGGCCATGGCCTGGCTGCACACCTGGACCGGCCTGATCTTTGGCTGGCTGTTGTTCGCCATTTTCCTGACCGGCACGATGTCGTACTTCAAGGACGAGATCACTCACTGGACGCAGCCTGAAGTGCGCAGCCATGCACTCGACCCGGCGCACAGCCTGGCGATGGCCCAGCACTACCTGGAGGAAAATGCCGGGCATTCGGGCACCTGGTTCATCCGTATGCCCAATGCACGCGAAGCGGCCTTGAGCGTGGGTTATCGCGACCCCAATGGCGGGGGGCGCGGCTTTGTCAGCAAGACCCTCGATACCCAGACTGGCCAACCGGTAGAAGCTCGCGACAGCCGCGGTGGCGAGTTCTTCTACCGCTTCCATTTCCAGCTGCAGATGCCGTACCCGTTTGGCCGCTGGCTGTCGACGTTCTGCGCCTTCATCATGCTGCTGGGGCTGGTCACCGGCATCATCACCCACAAGAAGATCTTCAAGGAGTTCTTCACTTTCCGCCCCGGCAAGGGCCAGCGCTCCTGGCTGGACGGGCATAACGCCATTGGTGTGCTGGTGCTGCCGTTCCACCTGATGATCAGCTACAGCAGCCTGGTGCTGTTCATGTACATGGTGATGCCGGCGGGCATCATGGCCAGCTATGGCAATGACACCGAGAAGTACTTCAACGACCTGTTCGGCCGCAACGATGCGCCCAAGGCCGCCCAGCTGGCCACGCCGCTGGTCGCGCTGCCAGGCTTGTATGCCAAGGTGCAGGCGCTGCAGCCCGGTGCGCGTATTGGCAACATCCAGGTGCAGAACCCGGGCGACAGCAATGCACGGGTCACCTTCACCCAGTCGTCCGCCGACCACGTGGCCTACCGGCGTAGCGCCAACTGGACCTTCGATGGCGCCAGCGGTGCGCTGCTGGGCCAAGGCAAGCCGGAGAGCGGGGCCATGATGACCGCCTTCAGCTTCGCCGGCCTGCACATGGGCAACTTTGCCGGGCCTTGGCTGCGCTGGCTGTACTTCTTCTTTGGCATTGCCGGTACTGCGGTGATCGGCACCGGCCTGGTCATGTGGCTGGGCAAGCGCCAGCTCAAGCATGCCAAAAGCGAGCACATGCCGGGCGAGCTGCGCCTGGTCGAAGTGCTCAATATCGCCAGCATGAGCGGCCTGCTGCTGGCAGTGGCGGGCTTCTTCTGGGCCAACCGGCTTATCCCGGCCGCTGCCGAGGGCCGTTCCGACTGGGAGGTCAACGCCTTCTTCATCGCCTGGGGCCTGTCACTGGTACATGCCGTGCTGCGCAGCGGGCGGCGGGCATGGGGCGAGCAACTGGCACTGGGCGCACTGGCCTTTGCCTTGCTGCCAGTGCTCAATGGGCTGACCACCGACCGTGGCCTCAATCATTCGCTGGCGGCAGGTGACTGGGCTATGGCCGGCTTCGACCTGACCGCCTTGGGCACCGGGCTGTTCCTGGCCTGGCTGGCCAGCAAGATGCTGCGCAGCCCAAAACCCGTAGCCAAGCGTGCGACGCGTGCGGCAAAAAAGCCGCCGGCTGAACCTGCGGAGGCAAGCTGATGCTGGGTCACGCGTTAATCGCATTTGCCGGCTTCGTGGCCTTGTGCCTGGCCATGGAAAAACACTTCAGCGACCTGCTCGGGCGCAAGCCGCGGCCCGGGCAACTGCGCCTGTTGCGTATCGCCGGTTGGCTGCTGCTGGCGCTGTCGCTGGTCCTCAGCGTGCACCTGCGTGGCTGGGCCCATGGCCTGGTGGAATGGACGGCGGTGATGATGGCCGGGGTGACCCTGTGGGTGTTCGGCCTGCCGTACCAGCCACGCCTGCTGCTGGGCCTGGCCGCCGTCAGTGTGCTGCTGGGCCCGTTGCTGGCCGTGTTTGCCGTGTGAACCCTTGAGCGAGCACGGGGATATCAACGAGCCCGGCGCCGACAGCGCCGGCGGGCGGGCGCGTTTCGTCCAGGTGTTCCAGGCCCAGCGAGCGCGCATGGAAGCGCTGGTCAGCCGCCGGGTCGGTTGCCGCGCCACGGCATCGGACCTGGTCCAGGAATTGTTCCTGCGCTTCTGGCGCCGCCCCGAGGTCAAGGTCGAGGCGCTGGACACCTACCTGCTGCGCTGCGCCGGCAACCTGGCCATCGACCACCTGCGCAGCGAAGGCAGCCGCGAGCGTGTGGCCGAAGCGGCTGTGCCGGTGGATGAGGCGAGCATGGCCCTGGCCCCGGAGCAGGCCCTGGAGGTCGACCACGATTTGCAGCGCGTCGAGGCCGCCTTGCGCGCCTTGCCCGAGCGTACCCGGCAGATCTTCCTGCTCAACCGCGTCCACGGCTGCAAGTACGGCGAAATCGCCAAGGCCATGCAACTGTCCCAGAGCGCCGTGGAAAAGCATATGATGCGCGCCCTCGAAGCGTGCAAGGCGAGTATTGCCGAGCCCGCGCCCACCCCACGCCGGCCACGGAGTGCCCGTTGATGAGCCGTTTACCGCCGATCACCGAGGCGCAGTCGCAAGCGGCTTTGCAATGGCTCAGCCGCATCAACGAGCAGCCTGCGCAAGCCGAAGGGGCGGCGTTCAAGCGTTGGCTGCTGGCCGAGCCCGGGCACCGCGCAGCCTATGACCAGGCCCGGGCGCTATGGCAGAAGACCGCCGTGCCCGCGTCGCGCCTGGCTGAAGAAGAGCATGACAGCCTGCAACGTTATCTGGACGCCATGGCCAGGCCGGCAGCCAGGCACCCATGGCGTGCGCGGGTTGCGGCAATGGCGGTGGCTGCCTGCCTGGTGCTGGCCATCAGTGTTGCCGGTGGTTGGCACCCGGGCTATTGGCTGCAGGACCTGCAGGCCGACTACAGCAGTGCCGGGCAGGTTCGCCAGGTGACCTTGCAAGACCAGTCGCAGGTGACCCTGGATGCAGGGAGCGCGATAGCGGTCGACTTCAGCCACGGCGAGCGCCGTGTGCGCCTGCTGCATGGCGCGGCGTTTTTCCAGGTTACCCATACCGGCGCACCGTTCCTGGTCGAAGCAGGGGGTGGTGAGGTGCGGGTGCTGGGTACCCAGTTCGAGGTACGCGAGCAGGGCGAGGGCAGCCAGGTGACGGTGCGCAGCGGGCGGGTGGCGGTGAGCCCGGTAGCGGGCGACGTGGCGCGTGAGCTGACGGCCAACCAGCAGGTGGCCTATGGCGCGGGCCGGATGGGCGAAACTGTGGCGGTGGACAGCGACAACCGTCTGGCCTGGCGCCAGGGTTGGCTGAATTACTACCAGGTGCCGCTGGCACAGGTGGTCGAAGACCTGGGGCGTTATTACCCGGGGCGGATCCTGTTGCTGGATGGTGAACTGGGGCAGCGCAAGGTCAGTGGCAGTTTCCCGGTGGCCGAGCCACTGCTGGCGCTGGATTCGCTGGGCAAGGTGATGGGCTTTTCGCGGCAGACTGTTTTGGGGCGGTTGACGCTGATCCGGTAGTCGCATGTACCGGCCTCTTCGCGGGTAAACCCGCTCCCACAGGAATTGCACAGGTCTGAGAGCAGTGCTGTACCTGTGGGAGCGGGTTTACCCGCGAAGAGGCCGGCACAGAAAAAATATTTTCAAAAAGCGGATGAGGTAACAGGACGTGGCATCCGTGTAATGAGTGGTAGTGCGATTCATTCGCAGTAATATCCCTCTCACAGGTCAGCGTCCATGAAGTTCTCCCCGCGTTGCGTCCCCCTCTGGTTCGGCCTTGCCCTGTTGCCTGCCATCGCCGCCGCCCCCCAGGCCAGCGCTGCCGAGCAACAGCAGGCCTATGCCTTCGCCCAGCCGGCCCAGCCGCTGGCCCAGGCCCTCAATGCTTTCAGCCGCACCACGGGCCAAAGTGTGGTCTACACCGTCGAACTGCCCGGCGTGCAGGCCCCGGCGCTGAACGGCAGCTACAGTGCCGAGCAGGCGCTGCAGCAGCTGCTGGGCACTTCCGGCCTGGCCTGGCGGCGTATCGACGCGCGCACCCTGACCCTGGAAACGTTGGACACCTCGGGCGCCCTCAACCTGCAGGCCACTACCGTCACTTCGCAACTGGATGCCTTCAGCTACCAGCCCCCGGCCAGTGCCTCGATCATGCGCGGCCAGGGCCCGAACCAGGACATCCCCCAGGCCATCAACGTGGTCCCGGCCCAGGTCATCCGCGACCAGGCCCCGCGCAACCTCGACGATGCCCTGGCCAATGTCAGCGGCATCACCCAGGGCAACAACTTCGGCGGCACCTCCGACACGGTGATGAAGCGTGGGTTTGGCGACAACCGCGACGGCTCGATCATGCGCGATGGCATGCCCATCGTGCAGGGCCGCAGCCTCAACGCCAGCACCGAACGGGTCGAAGTGCTCAAGGGCCCGGCCTCGCTGCTGTACGGCATTCAGGACCCGGGCGGGGTGATCAACGTGGTCAGCAAGCGCCCGCAGCTTGAGCAGTACAACGCGCTGACCGGGCGTGGTTCGACCTATGGCAGTGGCAAGAACGGCAGTGGCGGCGGGTTCGACAGCACCGGTGCGCTGGGGGACAGCAACTTTGCCTATCGGCTGATCGTCGACCACGAAGACGAGGACTACTGGCGCAACTTCGGCGTGCACCGCGAATCGCTGGTGGCGCCGTCGTTGGCCTGGCTGGGTGAGGATACCCAGGTGGTAGTGGCCTATGAGCACCGCGAATTCCTTTACCCGTTCGACCGCGGCACGGCGTTTGGCAGCAACGGCCACCCGCTGGACATTCCAGCCACACGGCGCCTGGACGAGCCGTTCAACGACATGGAAGGGCGCTCCGACCTGTATCGCCTGGAGGTCGACCACCAGCTGGCCGATGACTGGAAGCTGCACTTCGGCTACAGCTTCAACCGCGAGACCTACGATGCCAGCCAGGTGCGCGTTACCGGGGTGAACGAGGCCAAGGGCACCCTGACCCGCAGCATAGACGGCACCCACAACGCCATGAGCCGTGACCAGTTCGCGACCTTGAGCCTGGCCGGCAACGTGCAGTTGGCCGGTATGCAGCACGACCTGCTGTTCGGCGTCGATCACGAAGACCGCAAGATTTTCCGGGGTGACCTGATCCGTCAGACCGCCCAGTCGACTTTCAGCTACGTGAACCCTGTCTACGGCCAGGAAGTAGAAGGTACTGCAGTACGTGCCAGCGACAGTGACCAGACCGACAAGCTGCGCACCGATGCGATCTTCCTGCAGGACGCACTACACCTGGACGATCACTGGATCCTGGTGGCGGGCGCGCGTTTCCAGCAATACGATCAGTACGCAGGCCGTGGCCGCCCATTCAAGGCCAACACCGATACCAGTGACCAGGCCTGGGTACCGCATGCCGGTATCGTCTACAAGGTCGACGACCAACTGTCGTTCTACGGCAGCTACAGCGAGTCGTTCAAGCCCAACTCCAGCATCGCACCGCTCACCGGCGGTGTGGTGCTGGATTCGTCGGTAGCCCCGGAGGAAGGCAAGTCGTGGGAGGTGGGGGCCAAGCTCGATATGCCAGGCAGCCTGACCGGTACCCTGGCGCTGTTCGACATCACCAAGCGCAATGTGCTGGTGGCCAACTTCGACAGTGGTACTGGCGAAACGCTTTACAGTAATGCGGGTGAAGTCAATTCACGTGGTGTCGAACTGGACCTGACCGGCCAGCTTGGCGAGCGCTGGAGCCTGATCGGCAGCTATGCCTTCACCGATGCCAAGGTGACCAAGGACCCGGACCTGAAAGGCAACCGCCTGCAGAACGTGGCCCGCCACACCGGCTCGCTGTCGGCGGTGTACGACTACGGCAGCCTGTTCGGCGGTGACCGCCTGCGTATCGGCACGGGGGCGCGCTATGTGGGGGAGCGAAGCGGCAACTCGACCAACACCTTCGACCTGCCGTCCTATACCGTGGCTGATGCCTTTGCCAGTTACGAGACCAGGCTGGACGAGCACAAGGTGCTGTTGCAGTTGAACGTGAAGAACCTGTTCGACAAGGTGTACTACAGCTCGGCGGTGAACCAGTACTTTGTGGCGGTTGGGGATGCGCGGCAGGTGAGCCTGTCCAGTACCTTTGAGTTCTGAGTCGGCCTGTACCGGCCTCTTCGCGGCTAAAGCCGCTCCTACAGGACAGCGTTGCCACGGAGAATGGCGTTGCCATGGAGAATGGCGCGGTCCCTGTGGGAGCGGCTTCAGCCGCGAATGGCCAGACGGTACTCGCCTGGTGTGGCTCCCAACGCCTGGCGGAACCGGTTGCTGAAATGACTGGCACTGGCAAACCCGCACACCAGGGCAATTTCCCCCAATGGCATCACCCCCAGCCGCAACAACTGGCAAGCCCGGTGCAGCCGCCGGGCCAGCAGGTACTGGTGCGGCGGTAGCCCGAAACTGGCGCGGAACATGCGCGCAAAGTGGTATTCGGACAGGTTGCAGCGCAGCGCCAACTCGCCCAGAGTCATCGGCTGGTCCAGGTGCGCCTCGATGTAGTCGACCAGTTGCCGGCGCAGGTTGGGTGCCAGCCCGCCTTTCAGGCGCAGGCCCTGGCGCAGCCCGACCTGGCTGAGCAGCGCATGGTCGACGATCTCATGCGCCAGGCTGCTGGCCAGCAGGCGCTCGCCGGGTTCGTCCCAGTCCAGGGTGATCAGCTGGCGAAAGCGCAGGGCCTGCTGCGGGTCGTCGAGGAAGGTCGCTTCCTGCAACTGCAATTCGCGTGGCTCACGGTCGAGCAGGCGAACGCAGCCGAGGGCGAACTGCGCTTCGCTGACGTACAGGTGCGCCAGGCGGATCTCACCGTTCACCACCCAGTTCGATTCCTGGCCGGCCGGCATGACGCACAGCTTGTCGGGTGCGCCTTTGTCGGCCGGGCGCTGGCGGCGGAAGGTGCCGGTACCGTCGGCGATGTAGCACGACAGGGTGTGATGGCTCGGCGCCTGATAGTCGCGGGCATCGTTGCGGTTGCTCCACAACGCCGCCGACAGCCCGTCGCCCAGGTGCGCGCTCAGCTCCAGGCGGGCGTGGGGCGAGGCGTGCATGGCATTGAACACTTGCAGCTGAGTGAATGGCGTCATGGCGGGTTCCTCTGAAGCCCATCCTACTGCGCCTTGGGCTTGCGTACAGCCACCAGGCGGACAAATGCGCAAGTTTGTGCAAGCGCAAAGTGCCGGGCAGGGCGAACACTGATTGCACTGGCGAGGGCTGTGCCCTCGATTCGCGGCTAAAGCCGCTCCTACGGGGACCGTGTCTGTTTCGAGAGGGGCGCGGTCCCTGTGGGAGCGGCTTTAGCCGCGAAGCGCCGGGCACCGATCTCGAAAGGCCCAAGGAATCACCGCCATGAACCTGTCTCTCTACCTGCTCACCGTTTTGATCTGGGGCACTACCTGGATCGCCCTGAAACTGCAACTGGGCGTGGTCGCCATCCCGGTCTCGATCGTCTACCGCTTCGCCCTGGCCGGCCTGATCCTGTTTGCCTTCCTGCTGCTCACCCGCCGCCTGCAGCCGATGAACAAGCGCGGTCACCAGATCTGCCTGGCCCAGGGCCTGTGCCTGTTCTGCGTCAACTTCATCTGCTTCCTCAGCGCCAGCCAGTGGATCGCCAGCGGCCTGATCGCCGTGGTGTTTTCCACCGCCACGCTGTGGAATGCGCTGAATGCGCGAATCTTCTTCGGCCAGAAAATCGCCAGCAATGTGCTTGGCGGCGGCGCCCTGGGCCTGCTTGGGTTGGGCCTGCTGTTCTGGCCCGAGCTTTCGCACCACGCGGCCAGCCGCGAGACCCTGTACGGGCTTGGTCTGGCCCTGCTCGGCACGCTGTGCTTTTCAGCCGGCAATATGTTGTCGAGCATGCAGCAGAAAGCCGGGCTCCGGCCCATGACCACCAATGCCTGGGGCATGGTCTACGGCGCGTTGATGCTGGGTACGTTCTGCGTGGTCAGCGGCGTGCCGTTCAGCATGGAGTGGAATGCGCGGTATATCGGCTCGCTGTTGTACCTGGTGGTGCCGGGGTCGGTAATAGCCTTTACGGCCTACCTGACCCTGGTCGGGCGCATGGGGCCGGAGCGGGCAGCGTACTGCACGGTGCTGTTCCCGTTGGTGGCGTTGAATGTGTCGGCGGTGGCCGAGGGGTATCAATGGACGGCGCCGGCGTTGCTGGGGCTGGTGGCGGTGATGGCGGGGAATGTGCTGGTGTTTCGCAAGCCCAAGGCCCAGGTGGCTGAGGGAGTTGTGGTGGCCAAATAGGTAATGGGTTGCCTGTACCGGCCTCTTCGCGGGTAAACCCGCTCCTACAAGGTATTGCGATCCGTTGTAGGAGCGGGTTTACCCGCGAAGAGGCCGGTGCAGGCAGTCGAGACTATCAGCCCTTCCACACCTGCGGGTTCACCAGGTCCCGCGGCCGCTCACCCAGCAGCGCCGCATGCAGGTTGTCCATCGCCCGATTGGCCATGGCCTTGCGGGTGGCATCCCTGACCCTGGTCGGGCGCATGGGGCCTGAGCGGGCAACGTACTGCAAGGTGCTGTTCCCGCTGGTGGCTGGGAATGTGCTGATGTTCTGCAAGCAACGGACCAATGTCAACGGAGTGTTAACGGCTTGCAAGCAATGACTTTGCATAGGTAGCGGCCTTAATCTTAGAGATATGCGGAGCACTTGATTTCACTGTGTATCTGAGCTGTCTGCAAAGAATCCGAGATAAGGCCGCTGTGCTATTTAATAGTTGGTCATCTCGAGAAACTCATCAACGCTGGTTAAAGAGATGGGAATGATTTCGCAAGCCTCTATGCGTAAGCCTGGGACAGGTTCTGTGACAGCAGAAATCACAGAAAACAAGGAGCCACCAGTGGCTTTTGGGATGAAAGTACCGTCGTTATTTACGTGGCCAGTGCCATGAACGACTTTCCAATCGACTTTGTCAGCGGGTATTTCACTTCCATTGATAATTAATGTCAGCTGAAGGTTGTTAAGTTTTTTGGAGAATTTCAAAATCCCGACAGGTTTTTCGGGTCGCGTTACGAAAACGGACTCGTACAGCTGGCCTTCAATTTCCGTTGTAGCGACATCAATATAAAAATCGCGTGTGTTAGGTGAGCGGTAAATCCAATCATCACCTTGAGGCGCCAGCGTGCCTTGGCTGCCCGGTTTAAGTTTCCATTCCACTTTCACAGGAGGAAGTGGGAATACTGATAGTTTAGTGGTGCCTCCGCTGTACGTTGCAGCTGATAGCGGGTAGAGATCATATGTCGCGATGGTTGCCGTTGGGGCTGTTGCTTTTTTAGATTCGAGACGATAGGCAGCAACGTGATCTTTCGGGGTGTCTGTACGTGCTAGTTCGATCGAATAAGCCTGATGTGGAGCCAGTAAACGAGGCAGTTGCGCCATATCCGCAGGGGCCACTGAAGGGCTCGCCCTGCGGTCCACCAAAGATGTGGCGGTCCGGCCTTCGACCTGGAATGATTGATCCCTAGGAATTCCACCGGCTTGCCCAAGATTAATCAAGGCAATTACTTGGTCATTTTTACTGTCCACGTGAGTTGTGAAAGATAGCGGTTTGATGATACCCCCGCTTTCAGGAGTGAAACGTCCGAGGTCTACAGTTTTGTCGGGCTTTCTTTTAAAGTATTCTTCGTAAAGGCCGGCCAAGTCATTATTGTGTGAGCCCTTGATTTCGTATGCGGCATCGTCCCACTGGAGGGCTACATTGTTTTCAGAAGTATAATTCAGGCGGGGTTCGTGGGTGTGGATGTAAAGCGTAGAGGTTGGTGACTGCGTCAGGTTTATTGAGGTGATTTTTGCGCTAGGTGAACCTTCTTCTTTGCGAAGACTGCAGACGGCTTGGGACTGAATGCGACAGCGTAAAGTGACATTATCTTCGGGTTTCAAGCGGTCAAAGTTTAGGAAGGGCCGCTCCAGTCTGCTGTTTAAGTATAAAGCGTTTACCCCGCCGCTTCGGAGGTTCGTTTTGACGTGTTCTGTTACCTCTGGAGGCGCTGAATTTTCAAGGTCAGCCCAACTCTGGTTAAGAGTATCGATATCACTGGCAACCAGTGCGCTCCACCCATACAACCTGAGGCCTGACTCGGCGGGGGTGGTCGCCCAGGTTACAAAATCATCAAAGCTCTTTTTCGTGGACATGATGCTTGCCTCGGCTGATTGAAGGGTTTTCAGCTTATGGGCAGTTTTGGGTCAGGCCAACTGGCAAAATTACTAGTTGCATGACGAGTTTTGGTGTTGCTAACGGCCAGTTGCGAGATCGGTAAAGTGTGAACGGGTTGCTGGAGATGGCCAGCACGGCCAGGTGATTCTGTTGCAACTCCTGCTTAAATCGGCGTGAGATGCAGGCAAGCTTGAGTGACCAAGCTGCCTGCAAAGATATCAGCCCTTCCACACCTGCGGGTTCACCAGATCGCGCGGCCGCTCACCCAGCAGCGCCGCACGCAGGTTGTCCATCGCCCGGTTGGCCATGGCCTCGCGCGTTTCAGCCGTGGCCGAGCCAATGTGCGGCAAGGTCAGCGCATTGGGCAGCTTGAACAGCGGCGAATCGCTCAGCGGCTCTTTCTCGTACACATCCAGCCCGGCGCCGCGAAGGGTGCCGTTCTGCAGCGCCTCGATCAGCGCGGCCTCATCCACCACCGGCCCACGGGCGATGTTGATCAAAAACGCGCTTGGCTTCATCAACTTCAGCTCGCGGGTGCTGATCAGCTTGCGGGTAGCATCGGACAACGGCACCACAATGACCACAAAGTCGGCTTCGGCCAGCAGCTGATCCAGGCTGCGGAACTGCGCGCCCAGCTCTTGCTCCAGCGCGGTCTTGCGGCTGTTACCGCTGTACAGGATCGGCATGTTGAAGCCGAAACGGCCACGGCGCGCCACCGCTGCACCAATGTTGCCCATGCCGACGATGCCCAGGGTCTTGCCATGCACATCGCTGCCGAAATGGGCCGGGCCCACGGTGGCCTGCCAGTTGCCGGCCTTGGTCCAGGCATCCAGCTCGGCGGTACGGCGGGCGCAGCCCATGACCAGCGAGAAGCCCAGGTCGGCAGTGCTTTCGGTGAGTACATCCGGGGTATTGGTCAGGGCGATGCCGCGTTCGTTGAAGTAGTCCAGGTCGTAGTTGTCGTAGCCGACCGACACGCTGGACACCACCTCCAGTTTGGCTGCGCCCTCAAGCTGGGCGCGGCCGAGCTTGCGGCCAACGCCGATCAGGCCATGGGCCTCGGGCAGGGCTTCGTTGAACTGGGCGTTGATGTCGCCCAGCTTGGGGTTGGGCAGGATAACGTTGAAGTCTTGCTGCAGGCGCTCGGCCATGGCCGGGGTGATACGGCTGAAGGCCAGGACGGTCTTTTTCATCGGGCTACTTCTCTGCAAGGCGTGGGGGCGGTGGGGGCTTCTTCGCGGGTGAACCCGCTCCCACAGGGAGCGCACAGGCCCGAGGGCTGCGCTGTACCTGTGGGAGCGGGTTCACCCGCGAAGAGGCCGGCAATGGTTAGCAACCTACCATTGTCCGCCCCCGCAATGCAGCAGCTTTTTAGTTGGCGATCAGCACCTGATGGGTTTTCAGGTCCGCCTCATGCGCCGCCAGAATCTCCGGCAGCGAGTTGCGCAGGTACTCGACCCAGGTCTTGATCTTGGCGTCCAGGTACTGCCGCGACGGGTAGATGGCGTACAGGTTCAACTCCTGCAGGCGGTACTCGGGCAGTACCCGCACCAGGCTGCCGTCACGCAGGCCGTCTATCGCCGAATAGATCGGCAGCACGCCCACGCCCATGCCACTGCGAATGGCCGTCTTCATGGCGTCGGCAGTGTTGACCATGAACGGCGAACTGGTGATGTTGACCATCTCCTGGCCTTCCGGGCCGTCGAACAGCCACTTTTCCAGCGGGATCACCGGGCTGACCATACGCAGGCAAGCGTGCTTGAGCAGGTCGGCAGGCTTGTTCGCCCCGCCGTGGCGGGCAATGTAGTCGGGCGAAGCGCAGACGATGCTGTAGGTGATGCCCAGGCGCTGCGAGACGAACCCCGAGTCGGGCAGCTCGGTGGCCAGCACGATGGACACGTCGTAGCCCTCGTCGAGCAGGTCGGGCACGCGGTTGGCCATGGTCAGGTCGAAGGTGACGTCGGGGTGCGATTCGCGGTAGCGGGCGATGGCATCGACCACGAAATGCTGGCCGACACCGGTCATCGAATGCACTTTCAGCTGCCCGGCCGGGCGTGCATGGGCGTCGCTGGCCTCGGCCTCGGCTTCTTCCACGTAGGTAAGAATCTGTTCGCAACGCATCAGGTAGCGCTTGCCGGCCTCGGTCAGCGCAATGCGGCGGGTGGTACGGTTGAGCAGCCTTGTTTGCAGATGGGCTTCCAGGTTGGAGACCGCCCGCGACACGTTCGCGGTGGTCGTATCCAGTTGCGCCGCAGCGGCAGTAAAGCTGCCTAATTGGGCTACGCAACTGAAAGCACGCATGTTTTGCAGGGTGTCCATGGGTCACTCTCGATGTAGAGGACAAAATTGTGTCACGAAGTAACGCAAAAGTTATGAAAACTTGCCTTCGACCAAAGGCGGATTATCGCTGTTTTGGTAACAAAGATTCGCAGGAATCTGCGCTTATCGCCAGTGCTGCAGCCCCCTAGAATTGCCCGGCCCCCTCACCACTTCCTCGGGAAATCGCAGCTGTGCCGCGTCGCATCATCAGAACGCTCAATGCGTTCAGTGCCTGTGCCCTTGCCCTCACCTTGAGCGGCTGTATCGGAACCTGGGGCATTGCCCCGCAAAGCAAGACGCTGCAAGCCAATACCTTGACCACCGACGCGGCCATTCGCGAAGCCGCAACCGACGCCCACTGGCCCGACCAGCAGTGGTGGCACGCCTATGGCGACCCTCAGCTGGACCGCTGGCTGGCCCTGGCCGTGGCCGGCAGCCCGAGCCTGGCCATGGCTGCAGCGCGGGTGCGCGAAGCCAAGGCCATGGCCGGTGTGGTCGAGTCGGCTGAAAAGCTCCAGGCCAACGGCCAGGCCACGCTCAAGCGCCACAACTGGCCTGAAGACCAGTTCTACGGCCCTGGCGCGCTGTCCGGTGCCAACACCTGGGACAACAACGCTGCCATCGGCTTCAGCTACGCCCTCGACTTGTGGGGCCGTGAGCGCAATGCCAGCGAGCAGGCCGTGGACCAGGCGCACATGAGCGTGGCCGAAGCCCGCCAGGCGCAGCTGGAACTGCAGAACAACGTGGTGCGTGCCTACATCCAGCTGAGCCTGCACTTTGCCCAGCGCGATATCGTCAAGGCCGAACTGGAACAGCAAGAGCAGATTCTGGCCCTGGCCAAGCGCCGCCTGGATGCCGGTATCGGTACCCACTTCGAAGTCAGCCAGGCCGAAGCGCCGCTGCCGGAAACCCACCGTCAGCTCGACAGCCTTGACGAAGAAATCGCCCTGACCCGCAACCAGTTGGCGGCCTTGGCTGGCAAAGGCCCGGGGGAGGGCGCGCAGTTGCAGCGCCCGACCCTTGCCCTGGCCGCACCGCTGAAACTGCCGTCCAACCTGCCTGCCGAACTGGTCGGCCAGCGCCCCGACGTGGTCGCCAGCCGCTGGCAGGTGGCCGCGCAGGCGCGTGGCATCGACGTCGCCCACGCCGGGTTCTTCCCCAACGTCGACCTGGTTGGCAGCCTGGGCTTCATGGCCACTGGCGGCGGCCCGCTGGAGTTCCTCACCGGGCGCAAGTTCAACTACAACGTCGGCCCGGCCATCAGCTTGCCGATCTTCGACGGTGGCCGCCTGCGTTCGCAACTGGGCGTGGCTTCGGCCGGTTACGACGTGGCCGTGGCGCGTTACAACCAGACCGTGGTCGGTGCGCTGAAGAACATCTCCGACCAGTTGATCCGCCGCGAGTCGATGAAAGAGCAGTCGCACTTTGCCGCCGAGTCGGTCGCCGCTGCGCAGAAAACCTACGACATCGCCATGGTCGCCTTTCAGCGTGGCCTTACCGACTACCTCAATGTGCTCAATGCGCAGACCTTGCTGTTCCGCCAGCAGCAGGTGCAGCAGCAGGTGCAGGCCGCGCGGCTGATCGCCCATGCCGAACTGGTCACTGCCCTGGGCGGCGGCCTGCAGGCTGGCCAGGATGTGCCTGAAGAAAAACGCCAAGCCGCGCCTAAAACCCCGGCGACCCTGGCCATTTTCGACAAGCAGCCGGATAACGCCGAATGAGCACTTCCAGTTTGCCCGTGCGCTGGCTGCAAAGCCTGGAATGGCGCCGGGGCTTCTTTGCCTGGGCGCGCACCGACGGCGTCACTTGGGTGTACATCTTCAAGGTGCTGGCCGCCGCGTTCATCACCCTGTGGCTGGCCATGCGCCTGGAGCTGCCGCAGCCGCGCACGGCAATGATCACCGTGTTCATCGTCATGCAGCCGCAAAGCGGCCATGTGTTCGCCAAGAGTTTCTACCGGGTGCTTGGCACGCTGGCAGGTTCGGCAATGATGGTGGCGCTGATCGCCATCTTCCCGCAGAACACCGAGCTGTTCCTGCCCAGCCTGGCGCTGTGGGTGGGGCTGTGCTCGGCCGGTGCCATGCGCTACCGCACCTTCCGTGCCTATGGTTTTGTGCTGGCCGGCTACACCGCTGCGATGATCGGCCTGCCGGTGCTGCAGCACCCCGACCAGGCGTTCATGGCGGCGGTATGGCGGGTGCTGGAAATTGCCCTGGGCATCCTGGTGTCGACCTTTGTCAGCGCCGCAATCCTGCCGCAGTCGGCCAGTGCTGCCATGCGCAACGCCCTGTACCAACGCTTTGGCGTGTTCGCCGGGGTGGTGGTCGAGGCCCTGCGCGGCGACAGTCAGCGTGACCGTTTCGAAAGCAGCAACGTGCGTTTCATTACCGAGGCGGTGGGCCTTGAAAGCCTGCGCAACGTCACCGCCTTCGAAGACCCGCATATGCGCCGCCGCTCTGGTCGCCTGGTGCGGATGAACAGCGAGTTCATGGCCATCACCACCCGCTTCAACGCCTTGCACCGCTTGCTGGAACGCCTGCGTGCGCGTGGCCCGCTGCAGATCGTCAGTGCCATCGAACCGGGCCTGAATACCTTGGTGGAGCTGTTGCAACCCTACGTGGGCCGGGCGCTGACCGACGCCGATGCGCTGCGCCTGACCCTGGAGCTGGCCGCCTACAAGGAAGGCCTGCAGGCCCAGGTGCGCGGCCTGCGTGCCGAGTACCTGGCGACCGCGCCCAGCGAGGCTGACCAACTCGACTTCCACACCGCATTCGAGCTGCTGTACCGCTTCGTCGACGAAATGCTCAGCTACGCCGAAACCCACGCCTCGCTGGCCGCGCACAAGCACGAGCGCGAGCAATGGGACGAACCCTACGTGGCACAGACCAGCTGGCTGGTGTCGGCCGCCGCCGGGGTGCGCGCCTCGGCAGTGCTGTTGCTGCTGGGCAGCTACTGGCTGCTCAGCGACTGGCCCAGCGGCGCCATGATGACCCTGATCGCCACGGTTACCGTGGGCCTTTCTGCTGCCTCACCAAACCCCAAGCGTATGTCGTTCCAGATGGCCTGCGGCACGGCCATTGGCGCCTTCGTCGGCTTCTTCGAAACCTTCTTCGTGTTCCCCTGGATCGATGGTTTCCCGCTGCTGTGCATGGTGCTGGCGCCGGTGTTCGTGCTCGGTGCATTCCTGTCGTCTCGGCCCGCCTACGCGGGCTACGGCATCGGCCTGCTGGTGTTCTTCGCCATTGGCTCGGTACCCAACAACCTCACTGTGTATGACCCGTACAGCTTCATCAACGACTACATCGGCATGGTCATCGGCATGTTCGTCTGTGCCGCGGCCGGGGCGATCATCCTGCCGCCCAACAGCCGCTGGCTGTGGAGCCGCCTGGAGCAAGCGCTGCGCGAACAGGTGCTGTTGGCCATCAGCGGCCGCCTGCGCGGTATCGGCACGGCCTTCGAAAGCCGCACCCGCGACCTGCTGCACCAGGCCTATGGCCTGGCAGCCGGCAAGCCGCAAGTACAGAGCGAGCTGATGGGCTGGATGTTCACCGTGCTGGAAATAGGCCACGCCGTCATCGAGCTGCGCAAGGAGCAGGCCCGCGCACCGGTGCACCCGGCCTATGCCGAGTCGCAGCCTTGGCGCCAGGCCATCCGCGTGATGGGCCGTGCCCTGGCGCGGCTGTTCCTGCAGCCCAGCGCCAGCAACCACGAACGTGCGCTGGTGGCGGTGGACCACGCCATCGCCCGCGTGCAGGCCACCGACGAGCCGTTCGCCCGGCACTTCGACACCTCGGTCCTGCGCCGTGCGCAAAGCTACCTGCACTTCATCCGTTCTTCCCTGCTTGACCCACAGTCGCCGCTGGTACCGGCGAAAGGACTGCACGATGCTCCCTGAAAGCATGCCCCGTGAAATCGCCTTCCATGGCGTGTACATGCCCACCATGACCCTGATGTTCCTGTTCGCCCTGGGCCTGGCCTGGGGCCTGGACCGGTTCATTGCCAGCCATGATGGCTACCGCTTCTTCTGGCACCCGGCGCTGCTGCGCCTGAGCCTGTTCGTCTGCCTGTTCGGCGCCATGGCGCTTACTGTCTACTGGTGAGAAACCTTCGATGAAAAAGTTCTTCAGCCTGATCGCCACCCTGCTGGTGCTGGTCGCTGCCGTGGCCATCGGTCGCCAGTTGTGGCTGCACTACATGACCACCCCATGGACCCGTGACGGCCGGGTGCGTGCCGACATCATCAACGTTGCCGCCGACGTGCCGGGTTATGTGGTGGACGTACCGGTCAAGGACAACCAGCGGGTGAAGAAGGGCGACCTGCTGATCCAGATCGACCCCGAGCACTACCAACTGGCCGTCGACCAGGCCAAGGCGCTGGTCGCCTCGCGCAAGGCCACCTGGGACATGCGCAAGGTCAATGCCAAGCGCCGTGCCGACATGGACAACCTGGTGATCTCCAAGGAAAACCGCGACGACGCCAGCAACATCGCCAACTCCGCCCAGGCCGACTATCAGCAAGCCCTCGCCGAACTGGCTGCCGCAGAGCTGAACCTCAAGCGCACCCACATCGTGGCCACGGTGGACGGCTATGTGACCAACCTGAATATCCACAAGGGCGACTACGCGCGCACGGGTGAAGCAGTGATGGCGGTGGTCGACGAGAATTCGTTCTGGGTGTACGGGTTCTTCGAAGAAACGAAACTGCCGCACGTGAAAGTGGGCGACCAGGCCGAGTTGCAGATGATGAGCGGCGAGCGCATCAAGGGCCATGTGGAGAGCATCGCCCGCGGCATCTATGACCGCGACAACCCGCAGAGCCGCGAGCTGATTGCCGACGTGAACCCGACCTTCAACTGGGTACGCCTGGCGCAGCGGGTGCCGGTGCGCATTCACATTGATGAAGTGCCGGAAGGGTTTTTGCTGGCGGCGGGGACGACGTGTACGGTGGTGGTGAAGCCGAGCGAGGGGTGACCTGCGGCGCCATTCTGGCCCACAGGAACTGCACCGCCTTTGAATACAGCTCTGGACCTGTGGGAGCGGGCATGCCCGCGAAGAATCCAACGCGTGGCTGGCACCGGCTGCGCCGGTGTTCGCGGCGGTTCGACGCCTCGACGCGCCCGCTCCCACTCCCACTCCCACTCCCACAAGGTACGCTGTGCGCCTGCCCGTGTTAGCTGTTGCGCATGCGCGATTGGGCTCAATCGCCCAGAGACTCTCGGAGTAACTGGTCCCAATCGTCTGGTGGATGGCCAGTTAGCAGCATCTTCTGAAAAACCTTGTAAGCGTCGTCGCTGCTGTCGTAGGCGCGCTTGCTCGACTCATCATTGACCCAGGCCAGCACGATGATCTTGCTGGCAGTGTGATAGCGAAAGAACAAGCGGTATTGCTGGAAGAACTTCGCCCTGAACCAGTGCTTGTGATCACCGCCAAGCGTTGCACCCTGGCGGTACTCAGGTTTTGTCGGGTCTTGAGGGATTACATCAAACGCTAACCGCTTGATGGCTGCCAGCCGCTTATAAGCATTCTTTTTCGTGTAACCCGTTGGGTCCTTCTGCATCTGGACCTGAACTTGAACGCTCAGTGCGTCGAGCTTGGCCAGGAACAGCGGGTGGGCAAATACAGTCCATCCATGAATAACCAGAGGCGTCTTTTTCGCATCACTCATTCATCATCCGCCGACAGAGGTTGATCCAGATCGACCTCCGCGTCGCCGACAAGCTTGTCGAGGCGCGCGATGAGGTCAGCATCGACAACCTGCAGCCGTTGAGGATTTGTTGCGATGTCGTGGGCCAGAAAACTCAGGAACTGGCCCAGCACCGGATCATCCTCGGTTGCCTCTGCGCGGGTGAGTATCACCCCGCCGTCAGGGCGAATCGAGTAATGAATCTTGTCACGTTTTTTCAAACCCAAGGCACGACGCACGGTTTCAGGAACGGTGGTCTGGTAACGATCGGTCAGCGTGGACTCGACTTCGAAGGTGGTAGCCATAGCGCATGTCCATTGAGGTCCATCAACGTCCATCAAGGTAATGCGATTGCATTGTCTGGTCAATGCAAACGCATTACCCGGCTGATCAGCGGTTCACGCCGCCCCCACCAACACCGGCACCTCAACCCGATCAATCACCTTGGCACTGATCGACGGGTCCAGCAACCGGCCCAGCCGCGACAGGTGGCGGTGGCCCATGATGATCAGCTCGCAGTTCAACTCCTGTGCCTTGGCCACGATGGCCTCGACCGGTTGCCCGGCTACCATGCAGCCCTGGCTGGCGAAGCCGGCCTGTTGCAACTCGGCAACCGCCTTGGCCACCGCGTCGTCGGCCTGGTGCTGCTCCTCGCAGGCGGCGGGGTATTCCTCCAATTCTTCTGCGGTGTAGGGCGCGGGTTGCTCGTGCACGGCGAAGGTGGAATCGATGGCCAGCAGCACGTGCAGTTCGTGCTCGGCGGGGCGGCAGTAGCGGCGGGCGAGGGTGAGCAGGGCGGTGGAGGCGGGGGAAGCATCGATGGCGATCAGGACGGGGCTGGGCATACAGGATCCTTGATGGAATGTAGTGGTCTGGGCCGGCCTCTTCGCGGGAGAACCCGCTCCCACAGTGACTGCACAGGTTCTGAATACTGTAGTGAACCTGTGGGAGCGGGTTTACCCGCGAAGAGGCCGAACCTGCCATACATTATTCTTGGCTCAAACCTCACCCAGAATAAATGCCCCACCACGCACGAGCGCATTGCGCCTGGTGCAATCCAGCAACCTGCTACCATCGCCCTTCCCACAGCTGTAACGGAAAACGGCCATGCAACTCCCGGACATGAACCTGCTCGTCGCCCTCGATGCCCTGCTCGACGAAGGCAGCGTGGTGGGTGCGGCGCAACGCATGAACCTGAGCCCGGCGGCCATGAGCCGGACGCTGGGGCGCATTCGCGATGCCCTGGGTGACCCGATCCTGGTGCGCGCCGGCCGTGGTCTGGTGCCGACACCACGGGCGCTGGCGCTGCGCGAGCAGGTACATGGCCTGGTGGAGCAGGCCGGGCAAGTGTTCCGCAGCCGTGACGATGTTGACCTGGTCAACCTGGACCGGGCCTTCAACATCCGCACCAATGACCTGTTCATCGCCCTGTACGGTGCCCAGTTGCTGCGCATGATGCTGGCCCAGGCACCGCGCACGGTGCTGCGTTTTGTGCCGGAAGGCAGTGGCGACGATGACGCGGTGCTGCGTAACGGCCAGATCGACCTGATCATCAGTTCAGCTGTCGAACTGGGCCCGGAAATCAAGGTACAGAGCCTGTTCAATACCTACTTCGTGGGCTTGGCGCGTGAAGGGCACCCCATCTTCAATGCGCCGATTACTCCGCAGCGCTTTGCCGCCTACCCACAGATCAGCGTGTCACGCCGCGGGCGCGCCAACGGGCCGATCGACTTGGCGCTGGCCGCCCACAAGGTGGAGCGGCGGGTGGCACTGATTACCACAAGCTTCCATTCAGCCATGTTTTCGTTGCCGGACTCGGACCTGATCCTGCCCATACCGGCCAACATCCTTAACAGTGTGAACAGGCTGAAACTGCCGTTGCGGTCTTTCGAGATCCCCGTGCCGCTGGAAAAGGTCAACGTGAAGCAGGCTTGGCACCCGCGCTTCGACAATGACCCGGCTCACCGCTGGCTGCGGCAGACGCTTAAGGCCTGTGGGGGGATTGACCCTTGAAACCGGGTTGGATTCTTCGCGGGTAAACCCGCTCCTACAGGGTCGCTGTACCCGCGCACCAGGCCACTCGATTTCAAGGTGGATTGCGTCTGACGCAACATAACACTACCGAGAATTCAGTTTTCGTCAGCATTCCACCTTCTTAGACTTGCTCCAGTCGTAAATTTGTTGCTGGAGATGTCTTCCCATGAGTTCCCTGTCCGCCCCGTCTGCCGCCATTGCCGCCGCCCCCGCGCCGGCAGCGCCTGCGCAAACGGCGTTCGGCCTGCAGGTGGTGGTCGGGCTGTTCGGTGTGCTGCTGGCCGTGCTGTGTGCCGGCCTCAACGAGTCGGTGACCAAGATTTCCCTGGCCGACATCCGCGGGGCCATGGGCATCGGTGCCGACGAAGGCGCCTGGCTGCTGGCGGTGTACAGCGCCGCTTCGGTTTCGGCCATGGCCTTTGCGCCCTGGCTGGCCACCACCTTCTCGCTGCGCCGCTTCACCATGAGCGCCATTGGCCTGTTCGCCGTGCTCGGCCTGCTGCAACCGTTCGCCCCCAACCTGCACAGCCTGATGCTGTTGCGCGTGCTGCAGGGCTTTGCCTCTGGCGCCTTGCCGCCGATGCTGATGAGCGTGGCCCTGCGCTTCCTGCCGCCGGGCATCAAGGTCTACGGCCTGGCCTGTTACGCCCTAACCGCCACCTTCGGCCCCAACCTAGGCACACCACTGGCCGGGCTGTGGACCGAGTACGTCGGTTGGCAGTGGGCGTTCTGGCAGATCATCCTGCCTTCGGCACTGGCCATCTTCTGCGTCGGCTGGGGCCTGCCCCAGGACCCGCTACGCCTGGAGCGTTTCAAACAGTTCGACTGGCGCGGCGTGCTGCTCGGCCTGCCGGCCATCAGTTGCATCGTGTTGGGCCTGTCGCTGGGTGATCGCTGGGGGTGGTTCGACTCGCCACTGATCTGCTGGCTGCTCGGCGGTGGCCTGCTGTTGCTGGTGCTGTTCATGTACAACGAATGGTCCGAGCCGCTGCCGTTCTTCCAGCTGCGTATGCTGTCGCGGCGCAACTTGAGTTTCGCCCTGGTGACGCTGGCCGGCGTGTTGATCGTGTTGTCCGGTGTGGGCAGCATTCCGTCGGCCTACTTGGCGCAGATCCAGGGTTACCGCCCGGCGCAGACCAGTCCGTTGATGATGCTGGTGGCCATGCCGCAGCTGATTGCCCTGCCGCTGACCGCAGCGCTGTGCAACATCCGCGCAGTGGACTGCCGCTGGGTGCTGGGCATTGGCCTGGCGATGCTGGCGGTGTCCTGCGTGGGCAGCAGCCTGCTGACCAGCGAGTGGATCCGTGGCGACTTCTACCCGTTCTACCTGCTGCAGGTGTTCGGCCAGCCAATGGCGGTGCTGCCACTGCTGATGCTGTCGACCAACGGCATGACCCCGCAGGAAGGCCCGTTCGCCTCCAGCTGGTTCAACACCGTAAAAGGCCTGGCGGCGGTGATCGCCGGTGGCCTGCTGGATGCCTTGGGCACCCTGCGCCGGCACTTTCATTCCAACCACCTGGTGGACAGCCTGGGCAACGCCCCGCTGGTCGACGGTAATGCCGCTGGCCTGGCCAAGCGCATCCACGACCAGGCGCTGGTGCTGACCTCGGCCGACCTCTACCTGGTCATGGCCGGCATCGCCGTGGCCCTGATCTGCCTGATTCCTTTCGTGCCTACCCGGGTCTATCCGCCGCGTGCGGTGGCCTGAACCCTGGATGAATTCGAGACCCCTGAAATGACCAACAACCGCAAAACCCTGTTCATCGGCTCGGTGCTGGCCGTGGCTGTCCTGGCTGGCATCGTCGGCCCGTGGATGCTCGGCAGTGACCACCGCCAGAGCACCAATGACGCCTATGTGATCGCCGACTACACCGTGGTCGCGCCAAAGGTGGCAGGCTTCATCAAGGAAGTGCTGGTGGAGGATAACCAGCTGGTCACGGCCGGCCAGTTGCTGGCGACCATCGACGCCCGTGACTACCAGGCCGCACTGGACGCCGCACAGGCGCAGTTGCTGGTGGCCCAGGCGCAAAGTGCCGATGCCCGCGCCACCCTTGAACGCCAGGCTGCACTGATTGCCCAGGCCGAAGCCGCCGTGAAAGCCGCCCAGGCCGAAGCGGCGTTCGCCGACCACGAGGTCAACCGCTACAGCCGCCTGGCCGAGCAGGGCGCGGGTACCGTGCAGAACGCCCAGCAGGCGCGCAGCGGGGTCGACCAGGCCCGCGCCCGCCTGGCCAATGCGCAGGCCGCGCTGGTGGCGGCGCGCAAGCAGGTGGACATCCTTACCGCACAAGTGGCCAGTGCCGATGGCCAGCTCAAACGCGCCGAAGCGGGCCTGGAAAAGGCCCAGCTCGACCTGTCCTACACCCGCATCACCGCGCCGGTAGACGGCATGGTCGGCGAGCGCGCCCTGCGTGTCGGTGCCTACGTCAACCCGGGCACGCGCCTGCTGTCGGTGGTGCCATTGCAACAGGCCTATGTGGTTGGCAACTTCCAGGAAACCCAGCTGACCCACGTGCAGCCTGGCCAACCGGTGAGCATCAGCGTCGACACCTTCTCCGGTGAAAAGCTGCAAGGCCATGTGGAAAGCATCGCTCCGGCCACCGGCGTGACCTTCGCTGCAGTCAAGCCAGACAATGCCACGGGTAACTTCACCAAGGTGGTGCAGCGCATCCCGGTGAAGATCGTCTTCGATGATGGCCAGCCGCTGCTCAGCCGCCTGCGTGTGGGCATGTCGGTGGAAGCGACCATCGATACCCGTGGCGACAAGCTGGATGGCAAAGAGGTAAGCGCACGATGAAACCGGCATTACGCTTGAGCCCGTTGCTGCTGGCCGCACTCATGGCCGGTTGCACCATGGGCCCGGACTTCCTGCGCCCCGACAGCCAGGCACCGCAACAGTGGGCGCCACTGCAAGGCGAGGCAGCGGCCAGCCAGCCGCAGGTCGAGCCGCTGGAACTGCGCTGGTGGGAAACCTTCCACGATGCCCGCCTGAGTGCCTTGATCCAGCGGGTTGCCGAGCGCAACCTCGACCTGCAGATGGCCAGTGCGCGACTGCTGCAAAGCCGTGCCCTGCGCAGTACCGTGGCCGCAGACGAAGTGCCGTCGGTGAATGTGAACGCCGGCTACAGCCGCGCCCGCAACAGTGCCGAAGGCCTGAGCGACCCGTCCGGCAAGGCGGGTAAAGAAGCCTTCAATCTGTGGCAGGGCGACCTGGTGGCCGGTTGGGAGCTGGACTTGTGGGGCCGCGTGCGGCGCCAGGTCGAAGCTGCCGATGCCACGGTCGAAGTGGCCGAGAACGACCGCCGCGGCGTGCTGCTGGCCTTGCTGTCGGAAACCGCCGGCAACTACATCCAGCTGCGTGCGGTGCAGCACACTATCGATGTGACCCAGGACAACCTCAAGGTCGCCCAGCACAGCCTGAAACTGTCTGAAAGCCGCCAGGCCGAAGGCGTCGCAACCCGGCTGGATGTGGCCCAGGCCAGCGCCCAGGTCGCCTCGATCGAGTCGCGCCTGCCCAGCCTGGAAGCCCGCCGCGATGACCTGATCAACGCCCTCAGCCTGCTCGCCGCCGAGCCACCGCGCAGCTTGCAGGCCGAATTGTTGAAGGGCGGCGAGCTGCCCGCACCGCAGCAAAAGTTTGCTATCGGCTTGCCGTCCGAGCTGGCCGAGCGCCGCCCGGACATCCGCCAGGCCGAAGCCCGCCTGCATGCTGCCACTGCCAGCATTGGTGTGGCCAAGGCAGACTTCTACCCGAGCATCCGCCTGTCGGGCAGCATGGGCTTCCAGGCCATGCAGCTGTCCGACTTCGGTGGCTGGGATTCGCGCCGTTTCGCTTTCGGGCCGCAGTTGTCGTTGCCGATTTTCGAAGGCGGCCGGCTCAAAGGCACCTTGCAACTGCGCGAGGCGCAGCAGCAGGAAGCGGCGCTGAACTACCGCAAGGTGGTGTTGGGTGCCTGGCATGAAATCGACGATGTGCTACGCCTGTACAACGCCAGCCAGTTGCGTCGTGACCATTTGGCCGAAGCCGTGCGGCAGAACCGCATCGCACTGGAAACTGCTCAGCGCCAGTATGTGGAAGGGGCGGTGGACTTTCTCAACGTGCTGACGGTGCAGGGTGCCTTGCTGGCCAGCGAGGAACAGTGGATCGACAGCTCGGCGGCGGTGTCGCAGGCGTTGGTGGGGCTGTACAAGGCGTTGGGTGGTGGCTGGCAGGCGTTTGATGAGCAGCCGGTGAAGAAAGCGTAAAGGCAGGGGCCGCTTTGCGGCCCATCGCGACACAAGGCCGCTCCTACAGGCGAACGCGATCCCCTGTAGGAGCGGCCTTGTTCTGGTCAAGTTTTTCCGGACACCGATTACGGTGATCAAGCCGCCTG
>NZ_JACVZC010000103.1 GCF_016658545.1 Pseudomonas sp. S37
CGCAGCCGGTGCCATGCACTGTGTTGGATTCTTCGCGGGTGAACCCGCTCCCACAGGACTGCGTCGGCTTATGACTCGCGCTAAACCTGTGGGGCCTTTTGTCGCGAAAGGGCTGCAAAGCAGCCCCGACAACCTTGCAGGGTTGCTGAGATCCTGGGGCCGCTATGCGCCCCTTTCGCGACGCAAGGCCGCTCCTACAACTGTCCGCGTAGTTGCTTGGGGCTGCGTACCCTGCAGCAACTAGAAGTTGTACTTCACATTCACCATCAAGTTACGCGGCGCGCCCCAGAACACCGTGCCGTAATTGCCGATGCCGCTGTAGTAGTGCTTGTCGAACAGGTTGTTGACGTTGACCGTCGCCTTCAGGTTGCGGGTGAAGTCGTAGCCGCCGACCAGCCCCACCAGGGTGTAGGACTTCTGCTCGAACTTGGCCGTGGGGTCGTCGATGGCGTACCAGTCTTCGTCGCTCGGCTTGAAGAAGGTCGAGCTTTGCCAGTAGACATTGCCGCCCACGGTGAACTTGCGCCAGTCGCCCTGCAGGCGGTAGTTGCTCGCCAGCTTCAGCATGTGTTGTGGCTGGTTGGTCGCGACGCGCCGGTCATCCGCGTCATGCGACTCGGAAAAGGTGTAGCCCGCCATCACTTGCAGGTCTTTCAACACTTCGCCGTTCAGCTCCAGCTCGACGCCGCGTGTGGTCACACCTTGCGCCGCGCGGTAGGCGCTGCCGCCACTCGGTGTGGTGCCGCCGGTGAGTACGGCAAAGTTGTCCTGTTTCAGCTCGAACAACGCCAGGCTGGCGTTCAGGCGGTTTTCCAGATAGGCGCCCTTGACCCCGATTTCATAGCTGGCACCGGTGAGCGGGTCGATCGGCTTGCCGTCTGCGCCGAGGCTGTAGGCCTGCGGTTTGAACACGTCGGTGTAGCTGGCGTACAGGGTGTGGTGCGGGTCCAGGTCATAGGTGACGCCGGCATAAGGCACGATTTCGCTGGAGTTGGTGGCGCTGGCCGGCAGTCGGCGGCCGATGGCGTTGATGGTGTCGATGTCCCATTTGTAGTCGACGATCCGTGCCCCCAGGATAACGGCCAGTGCATCGGTGGGCTTGAGGATGGTCGCCGCGAAGCCAACCTTCTGCCGTGCCTCGATATCGAAAGTCGACCACCATTCGAAGTTGGTCGGAGTGTCACCGTAGCCGTCCCACTGGAACACATCGTCGATGACGCCATTGGTCACGCCGTCATCGCGCTTGGAGGTGGATTCGGTGCGGGCAATGCTGTAGCCGAACACGGCTTCATGCATGCGCCCACCCAGCGCGAACGGGCCGCGGGCATACAGGTCCAGGCCTTTTTCCTTGCTGGTGGTGTTGAACTTGCTCGCCGTGCCGGCGTTGTTCACGGCGCCGGTTTCGGGGTCGATGTTGCCGCCGATAAAACCATGGGAAATGCTGCCGTCGGCCTGGATGGCTTCACTGCTGATACCCGATATCAGTTCGCGTGAGCGGTAGTCACGGCTGCTGACCACACCCTTGAGCACCCAGTCGTTGTCGAAGGTATGGGCCAGCTCGGCAAAGGCGCGCTGGGTTTGCTGGTTGCGCCAGGTCCAGCGGTCGGCGGCGTTGGTGTCACGGTCGAACTTGACGGTACGGCCGTCCAGGAAGAAGGCGGGGAGGGCGCCGGTGGTGCTGCCGTTGTCGTAGTTTTTCTGCACGTCGTAGCCGACGGTAAACAGGGTGCTTTCGCTGAGGTCGGCTTCCAGCACGCCATAGAAGGTGTTCTGTTCACCGGTCAGGTAGTCGACATAGCTGTGCTGGGTTTGCGTGCCCGCGACCATGCGGCCCCGGACGTTGCCGCTGTCGGTCAATGGGCCGGCAAGGTCGAAGTCGGCCTGGTACTTGTCCCAGGAGCCGGCACCGGCCCCGATGCGGCCTTGCAGCTCGGCAGTGGGGCGCTTGCGCACCAGGTTGATGACGCCCGAAGGGTTGCCGGCACCATTGACCAGGCCGGTCGCGCCTTTGAGCACTTCGACACGGTCATACACCAGGCTGTTGCCGATGCTGTAGTTGTCGCGCAGCGAGCCGCCGTCGGAGGACAGGCTGGGCACGCCATCGAACTGGTAGTTGTCCAGCTTGAAGCCGCGCGAATAGAAGGTGAAGGCTTCGGAGCTTTCCTGGTTGACCGTGATGCCGGGCGTTTGCTTCAGCACTTCGGAAACGCTTTGCAGGTTCTGGTCGTCCATCTGCTGGCGGGTGACCACGCTGATCGACTGCGGGGTCTTGCGCAGGCTCAGGTTCAGGCGTGTGGCGGCAGCGGTCTCACCGGTGGTGTACGAGCCGCTGCCCTCGGTGGTCTGGCCCAGGCCTGCGCCGGTGATGGTGGTGGCGCCCAATTGCAGCGCCGAACCGGTTTCGCCCTGGTTCACCAGCACATAGTTGTTGCCTACCAGCAGGGCCTGCAGGCCGCTACCAGCCAGCAGTTGGGCAAAGCCCTGGTCGACACTGAAGCGGCCGTTCAGGCCGCTGCTCTGTCGGCCCTGGGTCAGTGCTGCATCGAACGACAGCAGCACCCCGGCCTCACGGGCGAAGCGGTTCAGGGTGGTTACCAGCGGGCCGGGGGCAATGTCGTAGACGCGGCTGGCCTGCTCGGCATGGGCTTGGGCTGTTGGCAGCAGCAGTGGCGCCAGCAGCCCCGCGTGCAGGGCGATGGCGCCACCCAGCAGCAGCGGCGTGAGCGATTTTCGGCGCGGGTAGGGGCAGGTTGTGGTGCTAGGCATGGGAGCTCCTTCAAATGCCTTTTTCGGCGGTTTGCAGGAGAGCTCGAACGAGGGTGGCCAATCCGACAACGCGGCTGAAAATTTTTTCACTGGAGCTTCAGGTGGCCGGCATGAGCCTGACCCAGTAACGGGTATAGCGGCTGAGCTTCAGCTGCAGCGCTTCGGCGATCGCTTGCAGGGCGCGGTCGGTATCGTCCAGTGGGTACACCCCCGCCAGGCGCAGCCCCGCCACATCGTCACTGCAGCTAAGCACGCCCGGGCGGTAGCGTTGCAGTTCAGTCAGGGCGCGGCGCAGCGGCCAGCCGTCGAGCACCAGTTGGCCATCGCGCCACGCGGTGCGCGCCAGGTCGGCGGGGCGGGGCGTGGGCAATGGCCCGTTGTCGAACACCAGGCTCATGCCGGCGTCGACCCGCACGGCATCGGCGCTTGCTGCGTTGTGCACCGCCACGGCGTGCTCGACCACGGTCAGCTCGGTGCGGTCGGCATGCAGGCGCACGGTGAAATCCGTGCCCAGGGCGCGCATGTCGCCATGCACGGTGCGCACGAGCAGGGGGCGTGGGTCGGCAGCGGTATGCACGGCGATTTCACCGTCTAGCAGCACGATCATGCGCTGCCCGGCGCTATAGCGGATATCAACGACCGAGGCAGTGTTGAGCGTGAGCCGCGTGCCGTCCTGCAGGGTCAGGTTGCGGCGTTCGCCGGTGGTGGTGCGCACATCGGCCAACCAGATCGGGGCGTTGCGGTAGCCTGTGAAGGCGACCCCGGCAACCCCCAGGCCGAGCACAAGCGACTTGAGCACGGTGCGCCGACCCGCCTCGATCTGCCCTGCGGCAAGGGTGTGCCGTGCCAGTGGGCCGGGTACGCCGGCAAGGCCTGCCTGCAACTGCTGCAGGCGCGCCCACGCCCAACCGTGCACGGGTGCCTGTTCCAGCCAGGCTTGCCACTGCGCCTGGAGTTGCACGCAGCCAGGTGCAGCGAGAAAGCGAGCGTGCCATTGTGCCGCTTCACGCAGGGCCTGGCGCTGGTCAGCAGGGTTCACAGCTGCGCATCGAAGGCGAACAGCAGGCAACGTTCGGTGGCCTTGGCCATGTACTTGGTCACCGAACTGACCGACACGCCCAGGCGCTGTGCGACCTGCGGGTAGGTCAGGCCATCGAGTTGCACGTACAGGAAGGTGTCACGCACCTTCTGGCCCAGGCCGTCGAGCATGGCGTTCAGCTGCATCAGGGTTTCCAGCATCAGCAGGCGCTGCTCGGGGGAGCATTCTTCAAGCAGCGGCTGGTGGGCGAGAAACTCCAGGTAGGCTTGCTCCAGCTTTTGCCGGCGCAGTTGGTCGATCATCACCCGCCGCGCCACGGTGGCCAGAAAGCTGCGCGGCTCGGCCAATGGCTGGCGCAGCGCGCTGCTGATCAGGCGCAGGAAGGTGTCCTGGGTAATGTCGGCCGCCCGGTCAGCATTGCCCAGGCGTCGGCGAATCCAGCCCTGCAGCCATTGGCTGTGGTCGCGATACAGGGCATGCATGTCATCCTGCCGGGAGGATGCGGGCGGCTGCGGGTAGGGCACCTGGATCTTCCTGATTATAAAGTGCGGATAAGAATTGCTCGCAATTATAGGGATATCAAAGTGCTTTGCAATGTCAGCCAGGTGTAAGCGTGGGGGCGCTGGGGGCGTGCCAGGGTGCAGCGCACTCGAGGTGCAGATGTTTCTGCTTCCTGGGCAAGAAGGGGGTGTCCAGCGTGCCCAGCGCTATGGACACCCAGTCGGCAAACTCGCCTTGCGAGCGTGACCAGAACAGGCTCGAGCCGCATTCTGTGCAGAACTCGCGCATGACCGTTGGCGAAGAGGCATAAGCCTTGATGTTGCTGGCGCCGCGCAGTATGCGCAGGCTGTTGCGCGGTACGCTGCCATACGAGGCAAACGCGGCGCCATGGCTTTTGCGGCACTGGCTGCAGTGGCAATGGCTCACGGCCTTGGGCGGGGTGAGCAGCAGGTAACTGACCGCTGCGCACAGGCAGCTTCCTTGGTAGGCCTCTTTCACGGGTGCTTCCTTGCGGTGTGCTTACCGTCTACCGTCAATGTCTGTGAATTTCAATCTGCAGCCCTTCATCCTCATGTGGCGCTTGAAAGTAGCTTGTGATCAGATCGAATTCCGCGTCCGTCGCCGCAAACTCATGCTCGCCGCGTTGGTTGCGAAGATGCAACCTGTCTCTGCAGGTATCATCGTCTACATCGATGTAATGGACGCAATGTGAAACCCCAGCGCTGTCAGCCAAACCTCGCAGCCATTGCCGATCGTGAGGTGTATTTGCCGGAAAATCCAGAACCACAGTCACTCCAGCCTTCAGAGTATCGACGACGAGCGGGCCCACTACCTCCCTAATCTGGCGTGCCAGACGCACATAATCGGTGACTGACTTGATCTGTTCGGGGTAGAGCCGTGAGAGCCAATGATCCTCACTCAGCAAAACCGTCGATCCTTCAGCTGCCAGGCTTTTTGCTAACGTTGACTTACCGGATGCAATCTTCCCTGAGATGAGATGCAGCACGGGTTTGGGCATAGAGACTTCTCCTTGTCGAACCCGGATGATGATCATTGAGAAGCGCCGAAGCAATCACTGGGCATTCCAGGGCTGCTTTGGGTCGACAGCTGCCGGTCGCGAATGACCGTTTTCGACCCATTGCGGACATTCACCAGAGGCTACAATTCAACCCCAGCGTCACACCAGTCAGAGACCGCCCTGGAAGGGGCGGTGTGGTTGTCGAGCCTACAAAGCCATCAGCCTATTAGCTGCAACCCGATTGAAAGGCTTGTTGGAAAGCAGGCTCAGTTCTCCTTTCAATATTCCCAACGCAACGTGGCGGTCACGCTGCGTGGCTCCCCATATAGGTCACTGTAAACACTGGTACTGGCGTAATACTTCCTGTCGAACAGATTGTTGACATTGACAGTACCGGTGAAGTGGTCGTCGAACCGGTAGCGTGCCAACAGGTCAACCAAGGCATAGCTGCCTTGACTGGCTTCCAGGGTGGTGCCGGGAATCACTTCGGTGTTGCCGTAACTGGTTGCGCTTTCCCAGCGAATACCGCCGCCAAGGGTCAAGCGATTGAGGTCACCGGTCAGGTCATAGGTGGTGAACAGCTTGAAAGCGTTCTTCGGGAAGCCGACATTGACGTCGACTCCTTCAGGGTAATACGTATTGACGTGGCTGTAAGACGCCTGCATCTGCCAGCCCGGCAGCACTTCCCCCGCCACTTCCAACTCAAGCCCTTTGATCTTCACATCCGCCGGCTTCACCAAGGTGGCGAACGAGTTGGGGTCGGTGAGGCCTGAGTCAACAGGGTAATTACTGAGTTTGGATTCGAACAGAGCGGCAGTCAGGTTAAGCCTGCCGTCGTAATACTCACCTTTCGCACCGACTTCATAGCTGTCGCCCTCGGTAGGATCCATGAAGGTACCTTGCACGGTCTTGCTCGATTGTGGCTTGAAGATGCTGGTGTAGCTGGCGTAGATCGAGTGATGCTCGTTCAGGTCATAGACGATGCCGGCGTAGGGCGTAAGCTCGCCGTTTTCCCGTTTCTTGCCATCACCCGGCGCATAGTCGATGGGGTCACCGTAGTAGGTCACCGACTGATCCAGCTTGAAGTAGCTCAGGCGCGTACCGAGGATTACCGACAAATCATCGGTGGGTTTCAGGCGCACAGTGCTGTAGGCGGCGTATTGGCGCTGGCTGTACTCTACGTCGCCCTGGCGGTCGAGTGGCGGTTTGTCGATATCGCCACGCCATTCGAAAACGTCTGGGATTGATGGATCCCAGCCGCTCCCGCTACGGTCATACCAAAGCGGATAGGCTCCGGTGTTGCTGCGGTAGCGCATGGCACTGACCCCGACCACCAATTCGTGCTCGCGCCCCAGCAAATCGAAGGGGCCGGTGATATAGGCGTCCAGCGAGTTCTGCTCGGGCTTGCTCGGCCACTTTGCCATGAACAGCCCGGTACCGGCGCCGGTCTGTTGGTTGGGGTAGCCGAAGCTGCTGAACCAGCCGTACTCGATATCATTGTCGTCACGCACATTGGTGACCGCGACCTTGGCTAGCCAGTTATTGTCGAAGCGGTGCTCGTAGGTGCTGAATATCGAGGTGCGCTGGCGGTCGGCATGGCTCCAGTCCGCGGCGGAGTTGAACGAGCGCTTGAAGTCGGTGCGTTGGCCATTGCTGTAGAACGCCGGGAAGCCGAAGTACCCGCAGGCGTCACAATTGCGCACCTGGTAGTCGATACCGAAGCTCACGGTATCGCGCTCGCTCAGGTCCGCCTCGATGATGCCGTAGGCCACCTGCCGCTCGGTGCTGAGGCGGTCGGTGAAGGAGTTGGCGGTCTGGTAGGCACCGACCAGGCGCCCACGCACGGTACCGTTTTCCACCAGCGGGCCTGAAACGTCGACCTCGGTGCGGTAATTGTCCCAAGAGCCGACACTGCCCTGGACCGAGGCGGCGAACTCGCGTGTTGGCCGCTTGCGCACCATGTTGATGGTGGCTGAAGGTTGGCCAGTTCCGCTGAGCAGGCCGGTGGAGCCGCGCACGATCTCGACCCGATCGTAAACCGCCATGTCGTTCGACTGGCTGCTCATGGAGGGCTCGAATACCGTGGGAATGCCGTCGACCTGGAACGTTTCGACCTTCATGCCGCGCGAGAAGATGCCGACTTCATCGTCCGATGCATTGCTCTTTTTCTTGTAGAGCACGCCAGGCGCCTGGGTTAGCACATCCTCCAGGCTCACCAGGTCCTGATCACGAATTCGCTGGCTGGTCATCACACTGACCGACTGTGGTGTTTCGCGGATCGACAGCGGCAGTTTGGTTGCGGTCCGGGTAGCTCCCGTGGTGTAGGAGCCGGTGCCTTCCGTGGCATCACCCAGGCCGTTGGCATTGACGTTGGTGGCGCCCAGTTGCAACGCAGTACTGCCTGCGGTTTTCTCCGTCAACAGGTAGTTGTCTCCAGTCCTGAGCGCTTCCAGCCCGGTGCCTTGGAGCAGCACTGCGAAGCCCTGGTCCACGCTGAAGCGGCCTTGCAGGCCGGAGGTGTGACGACCCTCGGTCAATGCGGTTTCGAACGACAGGACGACCCCTGCATCCCGTGCAAACTGGTTCAATGCCGCGCCAAGTGGGCCTGGAGCAATCCGGTAAGCCTGAAGCGCTTGTTCTGCCCAGGCCTGGCTGGTCGTGTCGGTGAGCGGCTGGATAAAGCCGGCCTGGATTACGACTGCTGCACCCAATAAAAGCCTGGGCAATGTGCGTGGTGTGGTTTTAGCGATTGGGGTGAGGCGTGGCATGTCTGCTCCTTCAAGTGCCATTGGCAGGCTGTTTGAAGGGGAAGCACGGACGAGATTTAAAAATCGACAATGGCATCGCAACTTTTTTCAGGCTCTACGAGAAGCGAACCCAGTAGCGGGTGCGTGTTTCCATTTTCAGCTTCAGCGCCTGGCCGATGACGAGCAACGTGCGCTCGATATCAGCCAGGGGGAATACACCGGAAACGCGCACTCCGGCCACCGCATCGCTGCAGCGTATGAAACCTGTCCGATAGCGCTCCAGTTCACGCAAAGTGCGGTCAAGTCGCCAGCCGTCCACTACCAGAAGGCCATTGCTCCATTCGCTTTCACTCAAGTCAGCGGACTGTGGCGAGGGCAGATGCCTGCTGTCAAAGTCCAGGCGCATACCCGCCTGGACGATGGTTGCCTGGCTGAAGCGATCGTTACGCACAGCCACTGCATGCTCCAGTACAGTGAGCCGAGTGCGGTCGCTGAAAAGGCGGACATTGAAACGGGTACCCAAGGCTCGCATGTCACCGTGCGAACTGCGCACATGCAGAGGGCGGGAATCGGCTGCAGTTTCCACGAGGATTTCCCCCGCGTGCAACACAATGAGCCGCTTGTCGGCGTCGTAGCGAATGTCTGCGGCAGAGGCCGTGTTGAGATGAAGCCGAGTGCCGTCGGCAAGGGTGAGACTACGGCGCTCACCTACGCGGGTGCGCAGGTCTGCAAACCACTCCGGCGAGTGCAGATAACCGCCGCCAATGACGGTTGCCGTCCCCAAGCCAAGCATGAGCCCTTTCAGCAACGCGCGCCGCCCCATGGTGCTCGCGTCTTCGCTCAGCGTTTGCCGAGCCAGTGCTGCGGGGACACTTTGCAAGCGGCAATGTAAACGCTCCACCCGTGACCACGCCCACTGATGCAGAGGGTCAAGCCGAAGCCAGTCTTCCTGCTGACGACGTATGAACGGGCACTCTGGCGATTCACCTAATCTGGCATGCCATTGTGCGGCGGCGCGCAAGGCCAAGTGCCGGTCGGATAAACTCATGCCTCCGAGTCCAGTTCGAAAAAGAGGCAGCGCTCAGTCGCCTTGGCAATGTACTTGGTGACGGAACTGACCGAAACATTCAAGCGCTCAGCGACCTCTCTGTAGCTGAGGCCATCCAGCTGAACGAAGAAGAATGCTTGCCGTACTTTGCTGCCCAGGCCATCGAGCATTGCGTCCAGTTGCATCAATGTTTCCAGGACGATCAGACGATGTTCGGGCGAACAGGCCTGTGATGCCGGCTCGTTGGCCAGGTACTCCAGATACGTTTGCTCCAACTGTCTGCGACGGAGTTGATCAATCATCAACCGCTTGGCCACGGTCGCAAGATAACTCCGGGGCTCTTGAGGAATGCGGGTCAGCGCACCGCTGATCAAACGTACGAAGGTGTCGTGAGTGAGGTCGGCTGCACGCTCGTTGTCCCCCAGACGTCTGCGTATCCATCCCGTCAGCCATTGACTGTGATCACGGTAAAGGCTGTGAATGTCGTCGCCAATCGAGGCAGGCGGTTGCGGCCCGTTCGACATCCCTGACTCCTCGTGATCATTAATGCAGATAAGAATTGATCGCGATTGTAAACAGCCAATGAAACTTTGAAAACAACAAACGCGAGTACCTGCTTCACGCTGAGTCAGGCGTAGAGATTCAGTGTCAAATCAGATGAGGCCATTGAGTCGATTGCAGCCGTTCACGACTGACCGCTTCGACCCAAAGCGGAAGTAGCCAACTCCGAGAGTTTTCCAAGCGGCGAGTCACGCGTTCACTGATGAAGGAGCAAGCTTTTTACCCTAGTGCGGCGGCAAATGCTTCGGGCGTCGGGCTCTCCTGCCATTGCGCGATAGTCCCCGGCAGCACCAGCCATGGCTGCTTGCGTCGTGTCCAGATATGCGCAACTGGCTCGAAACGTTCAGAGCCATCCAGGATGCCGGCGCGTACCACACGCATGCCGGGGGCTGCCGTGGTCTCGTTGAACAGCCGGGTATGACATGTACCGCAGGCATGTTGGGTGGACGTTTGACCTTGATGTTCATGCTCGAAGACCGCCGTTTCGCCCACCACCTGAACAGCCGAAGCCGCGCTCAACATGTGCAGACCAAACGCACTGCCGCTCCAGCGCTGGCAGTTCAAACAGTGGCAGGCATACAGCGGCGGCAACTGCTGCGCCACGATCTCGAGGGTGACTTGCCCACATCGGCACTGACCGGTGATTCTCATGCGTTGGTTCCTTACAATGACGCCCGGAAAAATGTGGGCGAATGATCGCTTTTCACGGGTTCGGGCAGAAGATCAATTTAGGAGCAACTGTTGGCCAAGAATGTATGAGCGGAATTGAATGGGAAAGCCAGCGTGTATTTCTCGCTGTGTTGCGCTCTGGCAGCCTGAGCGGCGCGGCGAAGTTGCTGGGTATCGCCCAGGCCACTGCACGCCGGCGCCTCGACCATCTTGAACACGCGCTCGGTGTGAGTCTGTTCACCCGCACACCCCAAGGGCTGACGCCTACTGCCGGAGCGCAGCGCCTGATCGAACATGTGGAGGCCATGGATCTGGCCGCGCAAACCTTCAACCGCATGGCCAGCTCTGAAGCGTCGATGGATCACGGTACAGTCCGGCTGACCTGTGGCGAGTTGCTTGGCGTCGAGGTAATGCCTGACCTGCTGCGCCCTTTCCATTACGAACACGCCGGGCTCAAACTTGAGTTGAGCATAAGCGATGCGCTTGAAGACATCGCCAGGCTGCAATCGGATATTGCGGTGCGGCTGATGCGGCCCAACGAAGCTGATATCACGGTGCGGCGTGTCGGCAGTTTGCGGATTGGCATCCATGCCAGTGCCAGGTGCCTGGAGCGCTACGGCAATCCAGCCTCCCTGCAGTCACTGCGCCAGCGGCCCCTGATCGGGCCGGACAGACGCTCAGCGGATTTGCGTCGTTTTGTCGACGCCGGTCTGTGCGGTGCCGACCAGCATTTCGCCATCGCCTCTGATCATCACCTTGCTCAGCTGGCCGCTCTGAAAGCGGGCTTAGGCTTCGGACTTTGCCCGACGCAAATAGCAAAATCGCACGACCTCATACACGTGCTGCCACACGATTTCGGCTTTGAGGTAGACGTGTGGATCGCAATGCACAACGACCTGCGCAAAATTAACAGGATCGCTCAGGCGTTCGAGCTGCTTGGAGAGCAGTTGCATCAGTATCTATGCTGGGCCGATCAGTGAGCAGCGTAGGCGTGGCATCCACTGCTTGGTCTAAACGGCTGCAACGGGTCGAAAGCCGCCATGCGTGAAGACCGCTAACGACCCAAAGCAGAAGTTGAGCCGAACAGCAATCTTTGTGGGAGCGGGCGCGCCCGCGAAGAATCCAACGCGGAGCCTGGCACCGGCTACTGTACGGCGCGTACCCGTTCATATGCGCTTCCTGGGTAAAACTCATGATCGCAGCCGCCCGGTAAAACTAGCAGCGGGCAAGGGGCCACGTCGCACCCCGTACTGACGGAGTCGCGCCGAGCAAGGTGGGAGCCGTTCAATCCGCTTACCCTGCCACCCTTGCCAAAGGCGTAATCCTCGAAAACCAACCAGCCGATCCCATCGGAGCACCGTACATGCCTATCGACTTCAGGCCCGCCCAAGCCTCGGATGCGCACGATATTGCGCGCTTCTTTCAACTGACATCGGAGGGCATGGCCGATTACATCTGGAGCAAGCTTGCCGCACCTGGCGAAACATTGCTCAGTGTCGGTGCATCTCGCTATGCCAGGGAGCAGGGCGACTTCTCCTACAAGAACTGCCTGATGGCCACTGCTGAAGGGCGCGTCATTGGCATGATGCACAGCTATACCTTGCACGCGTCCCCTGACAGGCCTGTCGAGCCAGACCCGGTCCTCGCACCTTATTCCGACATGGAAATACCCGGCACCTTGTACATATCCAGCCTGGCCCTGGATGAAGCCTGGCGCAGCCAGGGGCTGGGCGTCCAATTTCTTCGCCACGCCCAGCAGCGCGCCGAGGACGCTGGCCTGGCGGGGTTATGCCTGATCGATTATGCAGAAAACCACGGTGCACGCCGCTTCTACGAACGTCACGGCTTTCAGATTGTTAAAACCTGCCAGATCGTTCCGCACCCCATGCTGGGCGTAACCGGTGAAGCCTATTTGATGTATCGCCCAATCCACAACGTGCTCGAGCAAACGCCATGAACAAGAAACTGACCGTATTCCGCGAACTGGATATCCAGCCGGTGCGCGACCTTCCTTTTTTTGAAGAGGTCGTGGAAGGCGCCCCTCATACGCTGACGTCCAAGTACTACCACGATGAACAGCAAGGCCGCATTTCCGGCGAATGGGAAGCCAGCACCGGCGCGTGGCGCATCGACTACAAAGTGTGGGAGTTCTGCCATGTCCTGAGTGGACGTTGCGTCATCGAGCTTGAAGGTTGCGCCCCCACCACGCTGGCCGCAGGTGACACGTTCATTATCGAACCGGGCGCGAAGGGCAAATGGACCGTGCTGGAAGACATGAAAAAGAACTTCGTGATCCTCTTGCCCGCGAACTAGAGGCGGGGTCGCGTTTCATCGAGCGCTGCGCAAGGTCAGTTTGCCTGCTGGCAGCGCTCGAATGTTCTTCGGCAGGCCACAACAGCCTCTGCATGTGAGGGAAGGCAAGGCCGGTCAGCTCGGCCCGCAAGCGCTGACCGACCCGACGCGGACATTGCGCCGCTG
Source organism: Pseudomonas sp. S37 (assembly GCF_016658545.1). GTDB lineage: Bacteria > Pseudomonadota > Gammaproteobacteria > Pseudomonadales > Pseudomonadaceae > Aquipseudomonas. Next base: position 12,828 of record NZ_JACVZC010000103.1, read on the forward strand.
AGATCTCGGTTGAGCGTTAGTGTGATAGGTGCGACAAGGCCAGGGTGACTTCTGCCGTCATTTTTTCAGCGCTGATCGTCCCGTCAATTTGCAGGACTGGAGACTGCTGTGCTGATAACCACCGCTCGTGCCACGCCCGGTTGCGTCCAGAGAAGTCCGGGTTGTCATACTGCGAAGCCCATTCCCTGAACCCCACATGTATTTCATGCATGTCCCCACCGGGGGCGATGCGATCCCCAAAGCGGGCTTTTTCGCGAGCTGCCAGACGTTCCAGGCGTACAGGTGTCGGCGTTACAACGAACACGATCAGGTCAACGTGCGCCAGTAACGCATCACCCCAGACCATACAGGAGCCGGTCAGTATCCAATCGTCCTGGCCAAGTGCTTGCTGCAGCATCGCAACGCGCTCGCTGACCGGCCTTTTGGTTGTGAACTGAGGAGCTGTGGGCATCCAGAAATAATCATCTACATCCGTATGACGCAGCCCAAGCTGCACAGCAAGATTTTGCCCCAACGTGGTCACACCCGCACAGGATGCACCTGTAATGTAGATCCGCATTTGCTCCTCCATGAATGCCAGCCGGTTTCGGGGGCGGGAACATACCTCATTTCTGCGTAGATCTCACATTTGGCTGAGTGTGCAATGGCCCGATATGGGCGTAAGGCATCGGTCGCGTGTGTCGAGAGCAGTTGGTTGTGAGTGACCGCTGTCGCCCTCTTGCAGACACTGAAAAAAATAGGGTCCGTGAGCACGACGCGCACTCTGTGGGAGCGGGTTTACCCGCGAAGCAGGCGTCGCGGTGGATGGCACCGGCTGTGCCGGTGTTCGCGGGTAAACCCGCTCCCACAATGGATGGTGGTCGGGCTCAACGGCAGCTCTGGGGCGAAAGCAGCCCGTCGCGAGGCCCAACGCTCAGCCCATCGTCCATAGCATCGCTTGAACAGTGACATGCGGGTGGCTTTCCAATGGCTCCCATTCATCCAGAAAAACAAAACCCTGCCTCAAGTAAAAGCGCGAGGCGATAGCGTTTTCAGGCGCGACATCCAGATACACGCCGTCAAAACCTCTTTCAGACGATCGAGCCTTGACGCTATCGACCAGTTTTTTTGCGATACCAGATCCCCTGGCCGCGGGTTCGACCCACATCCCGATCAAGTTGAAGCGCTTTGATTCACTGATTGCGGCGCCGACCATGCCAACGGGTTTGCCTGCCTGGAACGCCAGCCAGAATTCGGTCCCTGTCGAAGATGCTCTTTGCTTCCATTGCTCGTCACTGTAGCCAGCGGCAGTTGCGTAACTGACGCCAAAGGCGGTTGGCGCATCCAGCAGCGCGGCGAGCCTGACGTGCTTCAGTAACATCCAGTCCTTTTCGGTTGTTGCTCGAATGTTCATGTTCTTCCTTGGTATCGGGGTTCACCCACGAAGAAGTCGGCGCGGTGTATGGCACCGGCTTCGCCGGTGTTCGCGGGTAAACCCGCTCTCACAAAGATTGCAGTTGGGCGTCCGCTTAGCCAAGGCATTGGCATCAGCTACGCTGTTCCAACAGGCAGGAGGCGCAGAGCGAGACCGGAGCATGACAATTGGCCGTCGGGATGACCTTGCCTGTTCTGTTTTATTGACTATCCCGTTCCTACTTTACGCAAGCATGGGTAACGATCCTTTGTATACCGGTAGCTGGTATCTCTGGAGCGTTCCCGTGCTGGCGCTTCTGCCAGGTTTGATCTTGCGCGCCCCCGCTCTGTTTCTCACGGGAACGACAGCCGCTGCGCAGGTGAGCCTATTGGCGTACATGAACATCATGTTCAGCGTGGCACGCACCGATGGGCTTTTGGTACTTGGGCACCTGTTTTCCATGCCTGGCATGTTGCTGGGCACAACCGTGTCTGCCTGGCTGTTGAGGTACCACGTGAGAGCGAGCCTGCCTTGGCTTGTTGCAAGCGTTGCATTTCTGGGCGCAACTCTTGGCTTCCTCATCTTCCAGATTGCCGTGTGCAACACGGTGATGTATTGCGGTGTTCTCTCTTTTGGTCTGTGGGGTGAGCCCACAGGATCATCACCCGCTTCAAGAGCGCCGCCACAACTTCCAGAGCTGGCCTTCGTACCAGCAGCTGCGCCAGGCGTAATCAGTAGCTACGCTTGGTTGACTGCTGCAACTGGTTGGGGAGTTCCCATGACAGCTGGCGATCGCCTCAGGTATTTGCGCTTCGCTCTGGTTCTGGCGGGCCTCGCGTGCCTCGCGCTGTACCCACTCATGGTGTTCTGGCCGTCCGGCTGGGCGTGGCACGTCGGTCACTCGGACTACCCGGTGATGATCGTTGGCATTTATGCCACGCTAGGTGTGTTCCTGATCCTGGCCGCACGTGATCCATTGGCCAATCTGAGCCTCATCTGGTTTACCGTGTGGTCCAGCGTGGTGCATGGGGGCGTCATGACCATTCAGGCAGTCACTCAGCCCGGGCAGTTGGGGCACTTGGCGGGTGATGTGCCGGCGCTTTTCATCGTGGCGGCTGCGTTGGCCATTCTGACGCCACGCGCTGGGTTACAGCGCAGCCCTTGATGGGGCTGCTTTGCAGCCCTTCGCGGGCTCGCCCGCTCCCACAGGTATTGCGCCAACCCCAGAGAGCGCGCAATTTCTGTGGGAGATCGCCCAGCCCTTTGCGCTGCGCTGTCGCGCAGAGAACTGTGTTCGCAAGCGGTCCGCGTACCCTGTGGGAGCGGCTTTAGCCGCGAAGAATCCAACGCGGTGCATGGCACCGGCTGCGCCGGTGTTCGCGGCTAAAGCCGCTCCCACAGGTCCCTGCTGATTCAATGAGTTATGTGCAGTTTTATGAGAACAGTGTTCACTGTGAAGGGGCGCAAAGCGCCCCCAATCTGGTTGAGCCCGCTGCCCACCCTCAGTCAGTGATGCGCACTCTCCACCGCAATTCGCTCACCGCAAACCTCGGTGTAGCGGGCGCTGCGGTTGGCGATGGCGTAATGGATCAGCGCGCCCAGGCCGGCGCCGAAGAACCAGGAGAATTGCGACAGCGTCTCGAACGCCGGCACCAGCGCCAGCACGATGGCGATCAATGCAGCCGGGATGAATGCCGCTACGGCGCGCAGGTTGACCCCGCCGGTGTAGTAATAGGCCGCCTGTTTGCTCTCGCTGTACAGCTCCGGCAGGTTCACTCGGCTGCGGCGTACCAGGTAGTAGTCGGTGACGATGATGCCGTACAGCGGGCCGAGCAGGGCGCCCAGGCCGCCGAGGAAGTACACGATCACCGACGGGCTGTTGTACAGGTGCCAGGGCAGGATCACTACCGCGATGGCAGCGCTGAGCAGGCCGGCGCGGCGGAAGTTCAGCAGGTTCGGCGCCAGGTTGGTGAGTACAAAGGCCGGGGCGACGAAGTTGGCCATGATGTTCACCGCCACGGTCACGATCAGGAAGGCCAGGCAGGCCAGTACCAGGCCGGCGGTGTTCGGGATGGCCGCGACGATTTCGGTCGGGCCCTGTACCAGCTTGCCGTCGATGCTGAACTGCGCACCGGCCAGCACCACCGCAATCAGCGCGAAGCCGAGCATGTTTACCGGCAGGCCCCAGAAATTGCCGACGCTGATGGTGCGGCGGTCCGGGCAGTTGCGGGTGAAGTCGCAGAAGTTGAGGATCATGGTGCCGTACAGCGATACCCACAGGGCGGCAGCACCGAGCACTTTCAACCACATGGCCGAACCGCTTGGCGCGTTACCGCTGGACCAGGCGATCGACAGGCCGCTGCGCCAGTACATCCAGCCCGCCAGGCTGGCGAAGGCCACCAGAATGATCGGCCCGGCGAGCGATTCGAAACGGCGCACCATTTCCATACCGTAGGCAAAGATGGCCACCTGCACGCACCAGATGCCGAGGAAGGTAACCCAGCCCAGGGTCGACAGGCCAAGAATCGAGTTCTGGTCGTAGGCCTTGAGGTCCGGCGCGATGGCGATGAGCAGCACGCGCAGCACGACCGAAGCGAGGTAGGTCTGGATACCGAACCAGGCGATGGCGATCACCGCGCGGATCAGTGCCGGGATCTGCGCACCATGGATGCCGAAGCTGATCCGGCACATGACCGGGTAGGGCAGGCCGGTCTTCTGGCCCATGTAGCCGGACAGGTTCATCAGGCCATAGATCACCAGCGCGCCCAGCGCGAAGGCGGCGAGGATCTGCGCGCCGCTCATGCCCAAAGCAAACAGGCCGATGGCGAAGGAGTAGTTGGCCATGTTGTGCACATCGTTGGTCCACAGCGCGAACAGGCTGTAGCGCCCCCAGGTGCGATTGGCCGCACGGGTGGGGGCAAGGTCGGCACTGTACAGACGTGGGCTCAACGCCACCGGACCGGGCTCGGTCGTGTCGGTGGGGAGGGCACCCAGCGGGCTAACATCGGAACGCGAAATCGACGCCATCGGGACTCCATGATGGTTGTGTACTTTTATTTTTGGATTTGTATACAAACAAGATTCGTACCACTCTGTATCGCACAGGGGATTCACGGCTTGCGGGCTTGATGGCCAGTTGCCGCGTAGCGTTCAGCGCCATGAGGTGGGAATTTTGTGCACATGTTGTGTGCGCGTTTGTTACCACCCGGGTCAGAACGGTGCGCTGTTCTGCTCGTGAGGTGGCCGATGGCGGGTAGGGCAGTTGGCTGGCGGGGCGCGTTGCGGCTAAGCTGGCCGCAGGAGCATCAGGGGGCTATTCGATGTTGCATGTAACGCTCGGGCTGGGTTTGTTACTGGCTGTCGCACTGGCTGACGCGGCACCGCTGCAGGTGCCCACCCCGGCAGCACTCAGAAGCCAGCTTGAAAGCCTCAAGCCTGGCCAGTTTCTCTGGTACCCGCAGGTATCGCCGGTGGGGCCGGTCACCGTGGTGGTCAGCCTCACCGAGCAACGTGCCTACGTTTACCGCAATGGCATCGCCATCGGCGTCAGTACCGTCAGCAGCGGCAAGGCCGGCCGTGAAACCCCGACCGGGGTGTTCAGCATTCTGCAGAAAAAGGTTGAGCACAAATCCAGCCTCTACAACAGCGCACCCATGCCATACATGGAGCGGCTGACGTGGGACGGCATTGCCCTGCACGCTGGCCACCTGCCGGGTTACCCCGCCTCGCATGGTTGCGTGCGTTTGCCGATGGGCTTTGCCAAGAAGCTGTACGAAGTCACCGGTTTCAGTTCGACCACGGTGATTGTTTCCGACACCAACAGCGCCCCGGTGGAGGTCTACCACCCTGGCGTGCTGGCGCCGACGGTCAGCGATGGCAAAGCCCAGGGCCCGCTGGTGCTGAACAACCAGCAGTTCTGGAACGACCCGGACCCGGGCGCAGGGCCGCTGTCGATCCTGATCAGCCGCGCCGACCTGCGCGCCTACGTGTTTCGCAATGGCCAGTTGATTGGTTCGGCGCCGGCACTCTCGCTGGAAAACAGCAAGCACCGCAGTGGTATGGCGGTGTATTCGCTGTTGCAAAAGCCATCCGCCTTGGCGCTCGATGCGGCACTGCCCTTGCGCTGGTCGGTGGTGGGCCTGAGCAACCCGGAGTACGGCGACACGCCGTATGAGCAATTGGGCCAATTGAACATCAACCCCGAATTCCGCCGCCATCTGCGTGCGGCGATGGACGTTGGCACCATGCTGGTGATCACCGACTGGGCGTCTACCCGCGATACCCGCAGCGATGGGAAATTCACGGTGATCAGTACCGAAGGCAGCGAAGAAACTAAGCCATTGGTCAAGAAGTGATCGGCAATTTTTTAGAAATCAAGCAAAGTAGGCGCTTTTGGCTGCAAACAAGGCTAGAAAAGCCAGGTTTTCAACAGGGTAACCCATGTCGATGTTCAAACCATTACAGGGAGCCGTGCGGCTCTCGATGGCCACTATTGGCCTGTTCTTCCTCAGTGCCTGGCACAGTGCCCAGGCACAATCGCTGCCTAGCGCCGCCGAACTGCAACAGCTGGCGCCCAATGCCAGCCTTTCGACTCTGGCCCTGGCGCTCACCGCCTATGACTGTGCCAGCCATAGCGACGGGGACAAGCTGCTGACGGTAATCGATTACTCCAAGGCCTCGCGTGACAAACGCCTGTGGGTGTTCGACCTGCGCGCCAGGAAGTTGTTGTTCGAAGAGTGGGTTGCCCATGGCAAGAACAGCGGTGCCGATGTGCCGACGGCGTTCTCCAATGCCCCCAACAGCTACCAGTCCTCCATCGGCCTGTATGAAACCGGCCAGACCTACAGCGGCAAGCACGGCCGTTCGCTGCGCCTGCAGGGCATGGAGCCGGGCTTCAATGACAACAGCATGTCGCGAGCGATTGTCATGCACGCCGCTGCATATGCCGACCCCAAGGTGGTGCCTGGCCTCGGTCGCCTGGGGCGCAGCCAGGGTTGCCCTGCCGTACGCCCGGCCATTGCCGGCAAGCTGATTCAGACACTGCAACGTGGCAGCTATGTGTTTGCCTATTATCCGCAGCAGGACTGGCTGAAAAAGTCGCGGTACCTGAACGGCCAGAGCTGCCTGGCCAATCAGTCGATTGCCAGCAAGTAGGGCCGTGGGAAGCGCTTCGTGTACCCTGTGGGAGCGGGTTCACCCGCGAAGCACCCAACGCGGTGCATGGCACCGGCTGTGCCGGTGTTCGCGGCTGAAGCCGCTCCCACAAGGACCGCGCAGGCTTTTCAAATTTTGAGCAAGACAGAATTTCCCGCAAGGGGGGCGTCGCCCTCAAGATCAATGTGAATCACACGCTACGCGTCACGCCACCATCGACCTTGATATTCTGCCCGGTGATGTAGGCCGCACCGTCGCTGGCCAGAAACGCGATGGTGGCGGCAATTTCTTCGCTGGTGCCATAACGCTGGAGCGGCACGCTGTCGCGGCGTTGTTCCGTGGCCGGCAGGCTGTCGATCCAGCCGGGCAGCACGTTGTTGATGCGCACGTTATCGGCAGCGAAATTGTCGGCGAAGATCTTGCTGAATGCAGCCAGCCCCGAGCGGAACACCGCAGACGTGGGGAACAGCTCGCTCGGCTCGAAGGCCCAGGCAGTGGAAATGTTGATGATCACGCCACCCTTCTGGCGCTGCATGTAAGGCGTTACCAGGCGCGTCGGGCGAATGACATTGAGCAGGTAAGTGTCCATGCCTTTGTGCCAGTCCTCGTCGCTGATCTCCAGAATTGGCGCGCGCGGGCCATGGCCCGCGCTGTTGACCAGCACGTCGATACGGCCCCACTTCTCTACCACGGCGTCGACCAGGCGTTGCAGGTCTTCAACCGACTGGTTGCTGCCGGTTACCCCGATGCCACCGAGTTCGGCCGCCAGTGCCTCACCCTTGCCCGAAGAGGAAAGGATGCCAACCTTGAAACCGTCAGCTGCCAGGCGCCGTGCTGCTGCGGCACCCATGCCGCTGCCGCCGGCCGTGATAATTGCAACTTTCTCTACTGTCATGCTGCCTCCGGGAACGTGAACTGCTGATTGTTTAAGTGCATTAACGTTAGCAGCAGTACGCGCGACGAGGGAGGCAGCCAAACTTCTCTATGGCAGTAGATTAACTATTGCCTGATGGTTGCTCTTACCGCACCGGCCAGTGGCGCTGAAGGGGGCAGGCGGTCTGTGGTCAGTAAAGATCAGACTTGACGCGTGAAATTTTTCATGTAATTTTTCATGAAAAATAACTCTAAAAATTTCACGGCAGTCCGAAACGATGAAGATGCACGAAGAGGTTGAAGCCCTCGCGATCCTTATTCACGACCTGCGCAAATTCAAGAACCTGACCCTGGGTGAACTGGCCGAGCGCATCAACCGCTCGGTCGGCTTCCTGTCCCAGGTCGAACGGGGTGTGTCGCGCCCGACCGTAGCCGACCTTACCGCCATCAGCGAAGCGCTCGGCGTCTCCACTGGGTACTTCTACAACCTGAGCAAGCCGCGCGGCATCGACTGGGTCACGCGGCCCCACGAACGGCGCACGCTGTACCTGGAGGCCGGCATTACCGATGTGCTGGCGTCGCCCACCATCGCCGGCGCCTTTTCGATGCTCGACAGCCATCTCGAGCCGGGCGCCAGCAGTGGCGAGGCGTACCTCAGCGACCGTTCCGAGCAGGGCTGTTTCGTGCTTGAAGGCGAACTCACGGTATGGCTGGACCACGGCGAGGCCGTGACGCTGCAGGCCAACGACTGCTTCCAGCTGCAACCCCACGCGCAGTTCCGCTACGCCAACCTGACGGCAAAGCCCACCCGTGTGCTCTGGGTCTTCAATTGAATTCGTTCACCTCACAAGGATAAGAAGATGAGTGTCATCTTTGCGGATCTGCTGGCTGAAGTGCGCGCGTTCCGCGCAGAACACCCGGCAATACGTTACGTAGACCTGATTGCGCTGGATATCCCCGGGCACTTCTATGGCAAGCGCTACCCCATGGACATGCTGGAGAAAGTCGCCGCCGGCGCGCCTCTGAAGCTGCCACAGAACTGCGTGCTGCTCGGTACCCAAGGCGGTCTTTACCCGATTGGTGACTACTGCTTCGCCGACGGCGACCCGGATGCCGCACGGCGCCTGGTGCCGGGCACCCTGAAGCCCGTGCGCTGGGAAAAGGAAGTGATCGCGCAGATGCTGATCACCTCCGACGGTACCGCCGCGCCGATCGAGTTCGAGCCCCGTGAGGTGCTGGCGCGGGTGCTGCAACGCCTGGCCAGGCGCGGCATTCGCCCGGTGGTGGCGTTCGAGCTGGAGTTCTACCTGTTCGACCGCAAGCTGGACAATGGCCTGCCACAGTACCCACGCGACACGGCGACCGGCGACGAAGACGATCAGCCGAACATGCACATCGAGCGCCTGTCGCGCTTCTCATCGGTGCTGCACGAGATGGTCGACGGCGCCAACGAGCAGGGCGTGCCGGCCAACGTCATCACTGCCGAGCTGGGCCCTGGCCAGTTTGAAATCAACTTCTCGCACAGCGACGATGCCCTCGCCGCAGCGGACTGGTCGGCGCTGTTCTGCCGCAGTACCCGCGGTATCGCGATGAAGCACGGCTACCGGGCCAGTTTCATGAGCAAGCCGTACCTGGATGCGCCCGGCAGCGGCATGCATGTGCATGTCAGCCTGTACGACGCCGATGGCAACAACATCCTTGCAGGTGCAGAGCAGCGCAAGCTGCGCCATGCGGTGGCGGGGTGCCTGGAGCTGTTGCCGCACTGCATGCCGATCTTTGCCCCCAACCACAACGCCTACCGCCGTTACGGCGCCATGGTCAACGCGGCCAGCAAGGCCAGCTGGGGTTTCGAAGACCGCGATGCGTGCATTCGCATCCCCGAGTCCGACCCGCGCAACCTGCGTATCGAGCACCGCCTGGCGGGCGCCGATGCCAACCCTTACCTGGTGCTGGCAGCCATCCTGACCGGTATGGAGCACGGCCTGGACCGCGGCGTTGAACCCATCGCCCCGCTGAATGAAAACCGCCAGAGCGGCATCGACTTCCCCAAGGATGCCCTCAGCGCCCTGGCCGCCATGCGCCACCACCCGGCGGTCAACGAAGGCCTGGGCAGTGAGTTCGTGTTGGTCTATTGCGAGAACAAGTACCAGGAGCAACTGGACTTCATGCGCCACATCGACGCCCGCGAATACCGCTGGTTCCTGTAGCGGCTGCGGTTCGAAAAACAACGCCTTTCCAACGTTCAAACACCACGCGCAATACCGATTTGCCGGAGGAAGATATGCCACGTGTGCCCGTTATTGGCATTACCGCATGCACCAGCATGATTGAGCAGCATGCCACCCAGACCATCGCCGAGAAGTACGCACGCGCGGCAGCCAAGGCGGTGTGTGGCCTGCCTATCGTGATACCCAGCCTCGGCGAGCTTATGCACAGCGCCGATATTCTCGACGTGGTGGACGGGCTGATCTTCACGGGTTCGCCGTCCAATATCGAGCCGTTCCACTACAACGGCCCGGCCAGTGCCGAGGGCACCCAGCACGACCCGCTTCGTGACGCCACCACGCTGCCGCTGATGCGTGCAGCCATCGCCGCCGGGGTACCGGTGTTGGGCATTTGTCGCGGTTTTCAGGAAATGAACGTGGCACTGGGCGGCACCCTCTACCAGAAGGTGCACGAGGCTGGCGTATTCATGGACCACCGCGAAGGCAAGGGCGAGCCGATCGAGAAACAGTACGGCCCGCGCCACACCATGCATGTAGAGCCAGGCGGGCTGCTCGACCGCATGGGTTTGCCGGCGATCTTCGACGTCAATTCCATTCATGGCCAGGGCATCGATGTACTGGCCCCCGGTCTGAGGGTGGAAGCGCTGGCGCCCGATGGCCTGGTGGAGGCGATATCGGTCGAGAACGGCAAGGGCTTTGCCCTGGCCGTGCAATGGCACCCCGAGTTCCAGGTTATGGACAACCCGCATTACCTGACCATCTTCCAGTCGTTTGGCAAGGCTTGCCGGCAGCGCTCGGTGCTGCGTCAGAAGCTGTTGCTCAGCGCCTGAGCGCCGGCTTTTTTCCAATTACAAAAATTACCTGCGCAGCACGGCTGCGCAACTTGATGGAGTGAAGACAATGAGTGAACAGAATTCGCAAACCCAGGCCTGGCAAGCACTGAGCCGCGACCATCACCTGGCCCCGTTCAGCGATGTGAAACAGCTGGCCGAGAAGGGCCCGCGCATCATCACCTCGGCCAAGGGCGTGTACCTGTGGGACAGCGAAGGCAACAAGATCCTCGACGGCATGGCCGGCCTGTGGTGCGTGGCGGTCGGCTATGGCCGCGATGAACTGGCCGAGGTGGCCAGCCAGCAGATGAAACAATTGCCTTACTACAACCTGTTCTTCCAGACGGCGCACCCGCCTGCGCTGGAACTGGCCAAGGCCATCGCCGATGTTGCCCCGCAAGGCATGAACCATGTGTTCTTCACCGGGTCCGGCTCCGAAGGCAACGACACTGTGCTGCGCATGGTCCGCCATTACTGGGCGTTGAAAGGCCAGAGCAGCAAGAAGGTGATCATCGGCCGCATCAACGGTTACCACGGCTCCACCGTGGCCGGCGCGGCCCTGGGTGGCATGAGCGGCATGCACCAGCAGGGTGGGGTGATCCCGGACATCGTGCACATCCCGCAGCCCTACTGGTTCGGTGAGGGCGGCGACATGACCGAGGCCGATTTCGGTGTGTGGGCGGCCGAGCAGCTGGAGCAGAAGATCCTCGAAGTTGGCGTCGACAACGTCGCGGCCTTTATCGCTGAGCCGATCCAGGGTGCCGGCGGGGTGATCATACCGCCGCAGACCTACTGGCCGAAGGTGAAGGAGATCCTTGCCAAGTACGACATCCTGTTCGTGGCCGACGAAGTGATCTGCGGTTTTGGCCGCACCGGTGAATGGTTCGGTACCGACTACTACGACCTCAAGCCCGACCTGATGACCATCGCCAAGGGCCTGACCTCTGGTTACATCCCCATGGGCGGTGTGATCGTGCGCGATGAAGTGGCCAAGGTGATCAGCGAAGGCGGCGACTTCAACCACGGCTTCACCTATTCCGGCCACCCGGTGGCGGCGGCAGTGGGGCTGGAGAACCTGCGTATCCTCAAGGACGAGCAGATCATCACGCAGGTGCATGAGCAAACCGCGCCTTACCTGCAACAGCGCCTGCGCGAGCTGGCCGACCACCCGCTGGTAGGCGAAGTGCGTGGCCTGGGCATGCTCGGTGCGATAGAACTGGTAAAAGACAAGACCACCCGCGCCCGCCATGAAGGCAAGGGTGTGGGCATGATCTGTCGTCAGCACTGCTTCGACAACGGGCTGATCATGCGCGCGGTGGGCGACACCATGATCATCGCGCCGCCGCTGGTGATCAGTATTGAAGAGATCGACGAGCTGGTGGAAAAAGCCCGCAAGTGCCTGGACCTGACGTACGAGGCTGTGCGCTAAGGGCCAAGCGTATCTCCAGTCCCTTGCGCGGTCGTTGTAGGAGCGGCCTTGCGTCGCGATGGGCTGCGCAGCAGCCCCAGGATTTC
>NZ_JACVZC010000104.1 GCF_016658545.1 Pseudomonas sp. S37
TAGCCGCGAAGCGCCGCGCGGGCGGCGCTCGATCTCATAGGCGCTGAATGTGTCGAGGCGAACACTTCGGCGCTCGATCTTACAGGCAACAAAAATACTGCGCCGAACACCCTCCAGCCCCCCGCAGCTACAATTTCTGCTTGCGAACCAACCAACAATGCCATTACTGTATATAGATACAGTAACCCGCAACACAACCAGCAAAAAGGCATAGAGGTGATGAATGGCCGTCGAAGTGGTGTACCGCAGCAGCCGCGACCCGGAGCGCTTGTTCATGGATAAGGCCGAAGCAGACCGTCACGACAAGATGCTCGAACTGGCCGAGCGCCTGGCCGAAGTGCTGCACAAGGCGGTGCCATCGCTGACCGAGCAGCAGGTTGAAGAAGCCGGTATCTACATGGCCAAGAACCGCGATGTGTTCGCCCGGGCGTTCAAGAGCCAGCCGGATGCATTGGCCGAATTGCTCGAGGGTGGTGCAGCCGAGTGACATCGGCGCCGCCTGCTTCGCGGCTAAAGCCGCCCACAGGAACTCAGTGAGCCCTGGGCCTGCGCGGTCCCTGTAGGAGCGGCTTTAGCCGCGAAGAGGCCAGCAAGGCCAACTTGAAACTTCAGCCGTACAACAACCGCTCCGCCAGCAACTGCGCCACCCTTGCCGGCGAGCGCTTCTCCGCCTGCGCATGGCCAAACACTTCGGTCAGCCGCGAAGGTATCCGCGCCAGGTGCGCGGTGATGGTGCCCAGGTCCTCGCCACGGTGGGTCAGCGCCACATAGATCAGCCCACCGGCATTGATCACGTAGTCAGGCGCATACAGTATCCCGCGCGACTCCAGCTGGTCGGCCACCTGCAAGGTGGTGAGCTGGTTATTCGCTGCCCCTGCCACTGCCGCACAACGCAGTTGCATCACACTCTGCCCGTTCAGCACCGGGCCCACGCCGCAGGGGGCAAAGATGTCGCAAGGGGTGCTGATCATCGCATCGTTGGTCACAGGCTTGGCATCGAACTGTTCCATCGCCAGCCGCACACGCCCCGGGTCAAGGTCGCTGACCAGCAATTCCGCCCCCACCGCATGCAGTTGCTCCGCCAGCGCATAGCCGACATTGCCCAACCCTTGCACCGCCACCCGTAAGCCTCGCAAGTCGTCGCTGCCCAGTCGGAACGAGGTGGTGGCACGAATACCGGCAAATACCCCCATCGCGGCATGCGGCGAGGGGTCGCCCGAAGCCGTGGTGCTGGTCACGTGCGGTGTGCTCTGGGCAATGCAGTCCATGTCCAGGGTGGAGGTGCCGCTGTCCACGGCGATGATGAAGCGCCCTTGCAAGGTATCGATGAAGCGGCCAAAGGCCTCGAACAGTGCGGCGCGGTTTTCCACATGCGGGTTGCGCATGACCACTGCCTTGCCACCCCCCAACGGTAAACCGGCCAGCGCCGCCTTGTAGCTCATGCCCTGAGCCAGGCGAATAGCGTCGGTCATGGCGCTCTCGTCATCAGCGTAAGGCAGGTACCGACAACCGCCCATGGCCGGGCCCAGCTGCTCACTGTGAATCGCCACCACCGCCTTCAGGCCCGTGGCCGGGTCATTGAACAAGTGCAGTGACTGGGTACGGGTGCTTTGCATCAGTGCGAACATCGACAGGCTCCCCACAAGGTGCTACCTCCAGTATAGGCGCGGCCCCGCAGCAGACGACGCCGCCAGACCACTGGACGAAAGCGCACACCACAGCTAATACTCAAGCGTGTGTGGAGAAGCCAGATGAAGCCACGTCAAGCCTGCCTGGCCTGCCTGGAACGCGAGCCTGTCGCCCTGCTGGAAGCTGCATTGTGGGTTGCCGCCGAGCACGACCGTAGCGTCGAGCCCGCCGCCAGCCTTGCCACCTTGCACGACCTGCAGCGTGAAATCAGCACCAACCTGCCCATGCTGCCATTGAACGAACTGGCCCAACCGCTATTGCGCCAGCTCAACGCACTGGGCTTCCAGCAGGATGAGTACCACCCGTTAAGGCCGCATGCCGCAATGATGGACAAGGTGCTGCAGCGCCGCCGTGGCCAACCGCTGACCTTGGCCATCCTCGCCCTGGAACTGGCCCGGCGCCTGGCCATCCCGCTGGAGGGTGTGGGCTTTCCTGGCCATTTCCTGCTGCGCGTGCCGGGTGCCGATCACTTGCTCGACCCCTGCGGTGGCCGGCGCCTGTACCCCAGCGACTGCCGTGAATTGCTGGCCCGCCAGTTTGGCCCGCATGTGGCGCTGACGGCAGAGCACATGCGCAGTGCCAGCCCGCTGCAGATGCTGCAGCGCCTGTCACGCAACCTGCGCCAGCTGCACATCAGCAACGACGACCACCTGGCGGCGTTGATCGACGCCGAACGGGTCATGCAGCTGGGCCCGGTGCAGGTCGGCGACTACATGACCCGCGCCTCGCTTTACCAACACCTGGACTGCCCGCAAGCCGAGCGCTTCGACCTGGAGCACGCCTTGCTGTTGACGGAAGACCCGGTCCAGCGCCTGAAGCTGTGCGAACGCATCGGCAAGCTTCCGGCGGCGAACCGCTCACTTCACTGAGCCGGGCTGTCCGGCTGCTGCGCTGGATGGGCGCTGGCGAAGGCCGGGTGGCTGGCTGCCAGTGCGGCGACCCGCAGGATGCGCGCAAAGCCGGCAAGGTCGATGTTGAAGCGTTCGGCCGCGTACAACTGGGGGATCAGGTAGACATCCGCCAGCCCCGGCTTATCGCCAAAGCAGAAGCCCTGATCGCCAATCAGTTGTTCCACTGCCGCCAGCCCTTGGCTGATCCAGTGGCCGATCCACTGGTTGACCTGACCCTCGTCCTGGCCGGCCTGGCGCAGCAGGTTCAGCACACTGACGTTGTGCAGCGGGTGGATATCGCAGCCGATGATCGCGGCCACGCCCCGCACCTTGGCCCGCGCTTCTGCGCTGGCCGGCAGCAGTGCAGGCTGTGGATAAACCTCTTCCAGGTACTCGATGATCGCCGGTGACTGCACCAGCAATTCACCGCCGTCGGTGCGCAAGGCCGGCACGCGGCCCTGCGGGTTGACGGCGACATAGCCCGCGCCACGCTGCTCGCCTTGCAGCAGGTTGACCGGCAGGGACTGGTAAGCCAGCCCTTTCAGTGCCAAGGCAATCCGCACCCGGTAGGACGAGGTGGAACGGTAATAGGTGTACAGCTCCATGCCCGAGCCTCCTCAGTTGGCAGCGATGACCGTGCCACGGCATTCGCCGAAACCGATGCTGGCCACGCCGTCACGCGTGCAACGTGCACGCAGGATGATTTCGTCACCGTCTTCAAGGAACTTGCGCACCTCGCCACTGGCCAGCTCCACCGGCAGCTTGCCGCCTTCGGTGATCTCCAGCAGGCTGCCGAACGAACCTGGCGTAGCCCCCGACAGCGTGCCCGAACCGAACAGGTCACCCGGCTGCAGTTGGCAACCATTGACGCTGTGATGCGCCACCAGCTGCGCCACGGTCCAGTACATGCTGCGGGTGTTGCTCAGGGTCAGGCGGTGCGGGGCAACGCCCTGCTCGCGCATGCGCTCGGTCAGCAGCAGCACTTCCAGTTCGATATCGTAGGCACCGGCGGCCTGGTCGCGCTTGTCCAGCAGGTACGACAGCGGCTGCGGGTCGCCTTGCGGACGCACCGGCTGGGCACAGCGGAATGGTTCCAGGGCTTCGGCGGTGACCACCCACGGCGAAACGCTGGTGATGAAGCTCTTGGACAGGAACGGCCCCAGTGGCTGGTATTCCCAGGCCTGGATGTCGCGCGCAGACCAGTCGTTGAGCAGGCACAGGCCGGCCACGTGCTCGGCGGCATCACCTACCGGGATCGCCTCACCCATATCGTTGCCCTGACCGATCCAGATACCCAGTTCAAGTTCATAGTCCAGGCGCGCGCACGGGCCGAAGCTCGGCTCGGTGTGCCCGGCAGGCAAGGTCTGGCCTTTTGGCCGGCGTACGTCGGTGCCGGATGGGCGGATGGTCGAGGCGCGGCCGTGGTAACCGATCGGCACGTATTTGTAGTTGGGCAGCAGCGGGTTGTCGGGGCGGAACAGCTTGCCGACGTTCTTGGCGTGCTCGATGCCAACGTAGAAGTCGGTGTAGTCACCTATCTGCGCTGGCACATGCATCTGGCATTCGCTGGCGGCGTACAGTGCCGGCTTCAGCGCGGCCTGGTATTCGCTGTGCTCGCCGAGCAACACCTGCAAACGCTCGCGCAGGGCCACACGGGCGCTGCGGCCCAAAGCGAAGAAAGCGTTCAGCGCCCCGCCACGGGTGGCTTCGACAGCAGCCTTGGCTGCGCCGTCGAACAAGCCAGCGGCCAGCACCGCTTCCAGGTCGAGGATCGCGTCGCCGATGGCCACGCCACAGCGCTTCGCCTCACCCGGCCGGCTGAAAATGCCCATCGGCAGGTTCTGCAGCGGGAAGTCGCTGTGCCCGTTGGCGTGCTCGACCCAGCTACGGGCATTGGCAGTGTGGTTCATGGGTTATCTCCGGTTCGGGTTGAAGGTGCTCGGCAAGGTCGCCCAGCAACTATCGTAGTCGGCCTGCAGTTGCGGGCATTCAAGGGCTTGCTGGCTCGGGCGCAGCACCTGGCTGGTCTCGAACATGAACGCCATGGTGTTGTCGATCTTGTGCGGTGCCAGGTCGGCGGCAATGGCCTTTTCGCAGGTTTCGGCATCAGGACCATGGGCACTCATCACCCCGTGCAGCGACGCACCGCCCGGCAGGAAGCCTTCGGCCTTGGCATCGTAGGCGCCATTGATCAGGCCCATGAACTCGTTCATCAGGTTGCGGTGGAACCACGGTGGACGGAAGGTGTTCTCGGCCACCATCCAGCGTGGCGGGAAGATCACGAAGTCCATGTTGGCCAGGCCATGCACGCTGGTCGGCGAAGTCAGCACGGTGAAAATCGACGGGTCCGGGTGGTCGAAGCTGACCGTACCGATAGTGTTGAAGCGGCGCAGGTCGTATTTGTACGGCACGTTGCTGCCATGCCAGGCAACCACGTCCAGTGGCGAATGCTGCAGTTCGCAGGCCCAGTGCTCGCCCAGAAACTTCTGCACCAGTTGCACCGGCCCTGTGGCCTCTTCGTAGTGCGCCACCGGGGTAAGGAAGTCGCGCGGGTTGGCCAGGCCATTGCTGCCGATCGGCCCCAGGTCCGGGAGGCGCAACGGCGCACCGTGGTTTTCAGCGATATAGCCGCGGGCCTGGCTGTCGAGCAGTTCGACACGGAACTTCATGCCGCGTGGGATGACCGCGATTTCCAGCGGCTCAACCTCCAGCACCCCCAGTTCGGTGGCGATACGCAGGCGCCCCTGCTCCGGCACCAGCAGCAGTTCACCGTCGGCGTTGAAGAACACCCGCTCCATGGAACGGTTGGCGCGGTAGATGTAGATGCTCACGCCCGCCGGTTTTTCCGCCGCCGCGTTGGCCACCATCGGCAGCCAGCCTTCGATGAAGTCGGTCGGTTCGACGGGAATCGGCTGGGGGCTCCAGCGCAGGCGGTTGGGGTTGATGCCGCCCAACGGGCCACTGAGTGGCTGGCGCGCCAGGCGCTCGAAACGCGGGTGCAATGCAGACGGGCGAATGCGGTACAGCCAGGTGCGACGCAGTTCGCTGCGCGTCATGGTAAACGCCGTGCCCGAGAGCAGTTCGGCATACAACCCATAGGGCGCCTTCTGCGGCGAGTTCTGCCCGACCGGCAGGGCACCTGGCAGCGCTTCGCTGGCAAACTCGTTGCCGAAGCCGCTGAGGTAGTGAAGGTCGGGTGAGGTGTCGCGATTCATCGATGCCTCCGGGCTCTGGCCGAGCCATTGCGGGCAGCTGGCTGCTGGCCCGGTGTGGGGTGGCAGCGCGTCTGCATTGTTTTTATCGTAATCAGATTACGAATAACGTAATTTGCTACGCGCATGGCGTCAAGCTATAAAGGCCCGACTTGAAGAATGCAGAAGACGATGTCCATGACCAAAGCCAACTCCCCCGCCGACAACGGCAAGCAGAAAGTCCGTTCGGCGGAGGTCGGCACCGACATCCTCAAGGCCCTTGCCGAACTGGCCCCGTCCACCTCGCTGTCGCGCCTGGCAGAGCATGTGCAGATGCCGGCGAGCAAGGTGCACCGCTACCTGCAGGCGCTGATCGCCAGCGGCTTTGCCGAACAGGATGCCGCCACCAACCATTACGGCCTGGGGCGCGAGGCATTGCGGGTGGGGCTGGCGGCGCTGGGCAGCATCGATGTGTTGAAGATTGCCGCGCTACCACTGGCCCAGCTGCGCGACGAGCTGAACGAGAGCTGCTTCATTGCCGTGTGGGGTAACCAGGGCGCAACCGTGGTCAGCATCGAACCGGCAGTACGTGCGATCACCGTGGTGACGCAGATCGGCTCGGTACTGCCACTGCTCAGCTCGTCTACCGGACTGGTATTCGCTGCCTACTTGCCCGAACGCGAAACCGTGGAGCTGCGTGACCGTGAGCTGGCTACCCTGGGGCACGCTGCCGAGGACTACCACGTCTTACTGGCGGGTATTCGCGAACGTGGCCTGCACCACGTGCACGGCCTGCTGATGCCGGGCGTGGATGCGCTGTCGGCGCCGGTATTCAATGCCATGGGGCAGATCGCTGCCGTGATGACCGTGGTCGGGCCGACGTCGATCTTCCATGCCGACGAACACGGCCCGGCGGCGCAACGGTTGCTGGCGGCCGCCCGGGAAACCAGCTGGCGCATGGGCTATTCGCCTGCTGCCTGAGGGCCTGCGGCACTGTTGCCCGAAACGTAAAGGTGAATGTCATAAGCGGCTATTTTTCCTACGGGATCAAGCGCTTATTCTTACCTCACTGGCACGGCATGAAGGGCTCTTCCCCCCCGCTCTTCAGGCCTGCGAGGTTCACCGACGTAGATTTTGAAGCTCCTTGATCTAACGTCTCGATTGGCCGCTGCGGCTTGCAGCGGCCTTTTTTATTGCCTGGGAAAAAGTTTCTGCCAGTGCGGGCCTCTTCGCGGGTAAACCCGCTCCTACAAGGGGCACAAATACCTGTAGGAGCGGGTTTACCCGCGAAGGGGCCAGCACTGGCAATACACATTTCAACTCAGCGGATACTTCTGCAGATTCGCCATCATCTGCTGCAGCGCCTGCAAACTGTCCTGCGGGTGCACCGCGCCCTCGAAGTCACCAATCCGCGCCCAGTTCTGCGCCACCTGCTCGGGGGTAAAGCCTTCGCGAGGGTCAAAGCCCACCCCCAGGCTGCGCTCCCAACGCACCTTGCCCACCCAACCGCCGCCCACCTCGAACAACTCACCCGTGCCCTGGCACTGTTCACTGCCCAGGTACACCACCAGCGGGCTGACCAACTCGGGCTTGAGCCGCTCGAACACCTGCGGCGGGATCAGCCCTTCGGTCATTCGCGTCCCCCCTGTGGGGGCAATGGCATTGACCAGAATGTTGTGCTTGCGCCCTTCGATCGCCAGGGTACGGGTAAGCCCGTACAGGCCCAACTTGGCCATGCCGTAGTTGGCCTGACCAAAGTTGCCGTAAATGCCGGAGGTAGAGGCGGTAAAGATCACCCGCCCCCAGTTCCGCTCACGCAGGTGTGGCCAGGCAGCGCGGGTGACCTTGAAGGCGCCTTCGACATGCACCTGGTAGACCTGCTCCCAGTCGCTGTCGTCCATCTTGTGGAAGGTTTTGTCACGCAGGATGCCGGCATTGTTCACCAGCACGTCGACCCGGCCAAAACTGTCCAGCGCCTGCTCGACGATACGCGCGCCCTGGCTGACCGAGTCATGGTTGGCAACAGCGCTGCCGCCAGCGGCGCGGATCTGCGCTACCACCCGGTCGGCAGCCGAAGCGCTGGCACCTTCGCCGTGGGTAGAGCCACCCAGGTCATTGACCACCACGTGGGCACCGCGTGCAGCGAACAGCAGCGCATGGGCACGCCCTAGGCCACCACCGGCACCGGTAACGATTACCACGCGATCTTGCAGACGGACAGGCTCGCTCATGCTCAAAGCTCCAGGCAGTGTTCAGGTCAGCCGAGTGTCCGCCGCCAGCAGCAGGCGGACAATCAAGCTCACGCAGGCTGAATGCCTGGCAATAACGCAGGGCGATGAGGCCCGCTCAGGAGCACGCCACTTTCGGCTGGTAGTCGCTCAGCGGCTGTTCACGAAAGGCCAGGTAATGACGCAGCACCTGCACCGGCGCTTCAGTATGCGGGTAATGGCCTATGCCCTGCAGCTGCACGGTGTCGGGCTCGGGCACCAGCTGCCGGTAACGCTCAAGCATGTGCGCACCGGACAGTGGGTCGACCACGCCGTTAATGAAGCGCAGCGGTACACCTTGGCGCTGCATTGCCCCAACCCAGCGATCGCGGTGCAACCTGCGCTCGGGCATGTAGCCCACCAGCTTGTGCAGGATACGCGTGCCACGGTTGGCAGCGATCAGGCTCCAGAAATCATCCAGTGCGCTTTCACTGGGGTGGGTGCAAGGGCCGTAAACCTGGGTCACGTTGCGCACCAGGTCATCGCGCCCGAACGAGCGCCCCACCAGCCAGCCGAAGCGGCTTAGCAGCAGCTTCTGGATCAGCAGCATGCGGCAGCTTTCGGCAAACAACCCGCTGTTGAGGAACACGCAACTGGCCACTTCGACGCGCTGCTCATGGTGCCGCGCCAGCAGCTCCTGGGCCACGCTGCCGCCATAGTCATGGGCCAGCAGGTGCACCGGCTGGTCGACCTGCAGGTAGGCCAGCAAGGCTTGTTGCAGGTCGGCTTGCTCCATCAGGCTGTAGGCGTGGTCGACCGGCTTGGCCGAATCGCCAAAGCCGAGCATGTCGCACGCGATTACCCGGAAGCGTTGGGCCAAAGGCCCCCACAAGTAATGCCAGTCCCAACTGGCGGTGGGGAAGCCGTGTAACAGAAGCAGGGGCTCTCCTTGCCCTGCGGTCCAGTAGCGGATGCTCTGGCCCCGGAATGTGAAACTCTGTCCCCGGGTACGCCAGACGCACAATGGAATTTCGGCCATAGGCATCAGATCGGTCCCGGTGAACAGGTGTTGGCGGAATAGGGCAAGGCTGCGGTCATTGCATGTTACCTCGGCACTTACTTGTGCTCTCTATGTCGAGGCTGAGTCTAGCCAGCAGCCCATGGGCTGAAACTTGCGTTGCCAGCCAGCTTGATGACTGAGCGAGTCAGTGACACGAACGGTCAGAGCAGCATGGCCAGCAGCGGCGCCGCGAACAGGTTGAGCAGCCCGGTCAGGACCATGACCAGGCCGGCCACCGAACCTTCTTCACGGCCCACTTCCTGCGCCCGGCTGACCCCGGCGCCATGCGCGCCAACGCCGAACAGTGCGCCCCGTGCCAACGGCGTGCGCAGCGGCAACCAGCGCAGCAGCACACCGCCGAACATGGCGCCGAGCACACCGGTGAACATCACGAACACTGCAATCAGCGCTGGCACGCCACCCAGGTCATGGGCCAAGGGATCTGCGCTGGGACATCGCCTTTATCTGGCGCCGCGGGGCGTACCTGTCGCGGGGGGCGCAGGCTTGGTTGGCATTATTGCGCGAATGGCCGGGGCCTGATCGCATGGGATGAATTGGCTTTGCTGGCCTCTTCGCGGGTGAACCCGCTCCCACAGAGACACCACAGCATCTGAAAACTGTGATGAACCTGTGGGAGCGGGTTCACCCGCGAAGAGGCCGGCGAAGCGATATAGATGTGTCAGGCTTTCAACGCTTGAACAAACTCAGCCAACCAAGGCTCAGCATCCGTCTCCGGGGTCACCGTCTCACTGGCATCCAGGCGCAGCATCGGCTGCACTTCGCGCACGCCCAGTTCGGCAAACAGCTCGCGCATCTGCTCGCCACCACCGCAATACGTATCGCCATAGCTGGAATCGCCCAGCGCAATCACCGCGCCCGGCAGGCCACGCCAGGCCGCTGGCAGAATGTCGCGAATGCTGCTGTACAACGGCATGAGGTTGTCCGGCAGCTCACCCATGCCGGTGGTCGAGGTCACGGCCAGCAGGGCCTCAGGGGCAAAACCTTCAAGGTCCTGCAAGGTGGCACGCGCGGCATGCCAGGCTTCCAGGCCTGCAGCCTTGAGCAACGATTCAGCATGACGGGCGACTTCTTCGGCGGTGCCATAGACCGATCCGGAAATAATGGCGACTTTCATCGGGTAGAGGATTCCGAAACTGAGTGAAAACGTAGGATACTAGCATTCAGCGCTGGCAAAAGGCCGCCTCTACCAAAGTCGCCGCCTTCAGCCCTGCTTCGCCCCTTCTTGCCCAATGGCCCGAACATGATCAACGCGCAACTGCTGCAATCGATGGTCGATGCGTCGAATGACGGGATCGTGGTCGCCGAACAGGAAGGCGATGACACCATCCTCATCTACGTCAACGCCGCCTTCGAACGGCTCACCGGCTACAGCCGTGACGAAATCCTCTATCAGGATTGCCGTTTCCTGCAGGCCCACGACCGTGACCAGCTCGGCCGCGCGCGCATCCGCAAGGCGCTGGCCGAAGGCCGCCCATGCCGTGAAGTGCTGCGCAACTATCGCAAGGATGGCAGCGCCTTCTGGAACGAGCTGTCGATAACCCCGGTGAAAAGCGACGCCGACCAGCGCACCTACTTCATCGGCATCCAGAAAGATGTCAGCCGCCAGGTCGAACTGGAACGGGAACTGGCCGAACTT
This sequence comes from Pseudomonas sp. S37, assembly GCF_016658545.1. Classification (GTDB taxonomy): domain Bacteria; phylum Pseudomonadota; class Gammaproteobacteria; order Pseudomonadales; family Pseudomonadaceae; genus Aquipseudomonas. The sequence goes on from NZ_JACVZC010000104.1 coordinate 10,695, forward strand.
CGCGTTCGTCCGAAAGCCGACGAACGCGCCTGAACCAAGCGCCCCTTGCACGGTCAATCACGTTGAAGAAATCGCCACCACCGAGTTCGATCATGCAAGCCGACGCGCTCCTGACTCAGGCCGAGCTGGATTTCATCCAGAACATGCAGCATTCGCCGCAATTGAACCTGGCCGACTCCATGTCGAGCCTGCTGGTCAATGGCGACCGCCGCATCCAGAGCCTGCTCACTCGCTTGGTGGCCAACGAGCAGGTAACCCTGCAAGCCCAGTTCAACAACCAGCAGATCAGTTTCCCGCTGCAACTGGTGGAAGACGAGTTCCACGCCCTGCACCTGCAGCTGGGTTCACCGGAAATCTACGAAGACGGGCCCATGCTGCGCCCTTGGCGCCTGTCGATGGAGCAGCCGAGCGCACTGCTCGATGCTCATGACAAGCAAAGCGGCTTGTGGGTACGCGAAATTTCGTTCAAGGGGCTACTGCTGGAGGTGCGTGACCTGCCAACGGCACCCACCCGCTTCGAGCTGCGCTTTGCCCCTGGCGGCATCAGCCCGATCGAACTGCATGGCGTGCTGGGCCGGCGTATCGGCCCGGACCTGGCAGCCTACGACCTCAGCCAAAGCCCGGCCGAAGAGATCGAACGCCTGCGCGACTACATCCTTCAGGCCCATCGCCAGGCTCACCCCGAACTGCATACTCAGGTATCCAGCTGACCGGCCAGAAACTGCCGTAAACGCTGACGCATCACCGCACCCTGCGCACCCAGGCAGGCAACAAGGCTACCCGCCAGGCTGTTATGCGCCACTTCCGAGGCTTCACCCGCCAATAACAACGGGCAGTCCAGCACCGCCGCCAGGCGCGTCAGGTGCCGTGCCAGTTCTGCCGTGAGTGGCTGATGGGAAAACAGCACCAGGGCGTCCGGTTTAAGGCGTTCGCAGACCAGCGCCAGTTCTTGCAGCGGCTGCCCGCAGGCCAATGGGGTCACGCCGGTTTCGTCGCTTCCCAGGACCAGGCTGGTGACCAGCAACTCAAGTTCATGGCACTGCCCTGGCAATGGCGCCAACAGCACCGTGCGGCTGCGTGGTACATGGGCAAGCTGCAAACGGGCGAACACCCGGCCGCGCAGGAACTGGTCGAAGAATAGCCATTCGCTGGCCTGCCCGTAGCCGCCCTGCCTGACAGCCATGTCGTGCCACACGGGCATGAACACCTCGGCGAACACCTGGTCCAGGGTGCTGGCGGCAAACACCTCCTCGAAAAGGCGGTCCAGCCCTACCAGGTCAAAACGTTGCACCGCCAGGCGAATCTGATGCTGCCAGCGCAACCAGCTGCCTGTCGCCCCGTCGGCCTGCCCGGCCAAGGCATGGCTGCGGGCAAGAATGCTGCCCACCTTGCTCACCGCCACACCGCGTTCCAGCCAGCCGAGGATACGGCGAATTTCATCGATATCGGCCTGGGAATACAGACGGTGGCCGCTGTCGGTACGGATCGGCTGGATCAGCCCGTAACGGCGCTCCCAGGCACGCAGGGTCACCGCGTTGACGCCGGTCAGGCGGGATACTTCGCGAATCGGAAACAGCTCTTGCTGCTCGAAGCTCGCATCGATCACCGGATTACGTCCCTGTTCGTTCATCTGCACGGGGTACCCTGTGTGCGGAAGTTGAACACCTAGTCTACTACGTCACCACCGTTGGTAGCGTATAACCGTTAGCCGGCGGACATTTGCCGAAGTTCGCAACTGCGCGATAATCCGCGCCCGATTCTTGCATGCACGCCTGCGTTGCCCACCACCCCGGGCCACGCAGCCAGAGGGGCCAGCTACCCGCCAGCCCCGTTGCCAGGAGATACACGATGTCTACCCCACCCGTCACCCTGATGGTGTCGCGCCGCGCCGCCCATGGCCGCTACCAGGACCTGCTGGCCTGGCTGCACGAAGGCGAGCAGCTGGCCACCGACTTTCCCGGCTATCTTGGCTCGGGCATTCTCGCCCCGCCGCAGGATGGCGACGAATTCCAGATCATCTTCCGCTTCAGCGACGAGCCGACCCTGCATGCCTGGGAGCATTCCGCCTCACGCCGGGCGTGGTTGCAACGCGGCAATGGCCTGTTCGAGCGCCCCAAAGAGGCGCGCGTCAGCGGCATCGATGACTGGTTTGGCACCAATATGGTGCAAAAACCGCCGCGTTGGAAGCAGGCCGTGGCCATCTGGCTGGCGTTCTTCCCGGTCTCGCTGGTGTTCAACGTGGTGTTCGGCCACTGGCTGGCAGCGCTCGACCTGGTGCCAAGGGTACTGCTCAGCACCCTGGCCCTGACACCGTTGATGGTCTACCTGTTCATCCCGCTGTCCACCCGCCTGCTGGCCGGTTGGCTGCATGCTTCCCCGGCCGCCACAGGCGCCTTGCGCAGCCGCTGAGGCCAGGCCATACAACAGCGAAACAGTTCCGGGTATGCTGGGCGGCAACCAAAGGACAGACAAGTTGACCGCCCCGAACATGAACAGCCCCATTCTCGTTACCGGAGCCAGCCAGCGCGTCGGGCTGGCCCTGGCCCTTGAACTGGCACAGGCCGGCCATACGGTGGTCAGTGCCAGCCGTAGCATGCAGCCACAGGCGGCCTACCCGAACATCGTGCAGTTCCAGGCCGACCTGTGTCTGGCGGCCGACCGCCAGGCGCTGATCGACCACCTGCACCAGCATTATGACGGCCTGCGCGCGATCATCCACAACGCCTCGCTGTGGCTCGACGATGGCCTGGACAACCTCGAGACCATGTTCCGCCTGCACGTCGAAGCGCCTTACCACCTCAACCTGGCCTTGGGCGACCTGCTGGCCAAGGTGGAAAAGGCCGACATCATCCACATCTGCGACGAAACGTCCTCGCGCGGCAGCAAGAGCCACATCGGCTATGCCGCCACCAAGGCCGCGCTGCAGAACATGGTGCTGTCATTCGCCGAAAAATATGCGCCCACGGTGCACGTGAACGGTATCCTGCCCGGGCTGCTGATCCTCAAGGAAGGGGGTGACGAAGCCTACCGCCAGCAAACCCTGAAAAAGGCCCTGCTGGAGTTCGAACCCGGCGCCGGCCCACTGATCGAAACGGTCAAGTACCTGCTCGCCAGCCAGTACAGCACCGGCAGCCAGGTGGTCATCAACGGTGGCCGCCACCTGAAGAACCGCATGACTTGAGAGAAGCCCATGACCCCACAGCAACAACTCGAACTTGAGGCCGCCGCATTCCGGCGCCTGGTCGACCACCTGCAAAAGCGTACCGACGTACAGAACATCGACCTGATGAACCTGTCCGGTTTCTGCCGCAACTGCCTGTCCAAGTGGTACAAGGCTGCAGCTGACGAGCGCCAGCTCGACCTGAGCCTGGACGACGCCCGCGAAGCGGTGTACGGCATGCCTTATGCCGAGTGGAAAGCCCAATACCAGAAAGAAGCCAGCGCCGAACAACAAGCGGCGTTCGAAAAAGGAAAACCTCGTGACTGATCTGAATTCCCTGCGCGCCAGCCTGGCCGGCGGCCAACACGTGTTTGCCGACACCCTGGCGTTCATTGCCGAGCATTACAACTACCAGCCGCAGGCTTTCAACAATGGTGGCGTTGAGAACGCTGCCGGGCAGAACGAAGGTTCGTGCAAGACCTTGGGCCTGGCAGTGCTTGAGGGGCTGAGCGATCAGGAAGCGCTGCTGGCGTTTGGTGAGCACTACCGTGATGTGGTGGCCACGCCTGAGGGCAGTGACCATGGCAATATCCGCGCGCTGATCAAGCACGGGCTGGCCGGTGTGAAGTTCGCCGCGCAGCCGCTTTCGCGCAAGGCTTGAGATTGCCGGGGCCGCGTTGCGGCCCTATCGCGACACAAGGCCGCTCCCACAAAGTTCGCATCAGCACGGTCCCTTGTGGGAGCGGCCTTGTGTCGCGAAAGGGCTGCAAAGCAGCCCCAGAATACCAAGTCTGACATCAATACAAGAGGGTCCCTGGCACTCCCTCAACCAATCCCCCCCGCTGCAACCACTGCAACGCCACCGGCCACAAACTCTCGCGAAACCGGTCATGGAAGAACGCGAAATGGCCAATTTCCCCAACCGAGATATCCACAGGCGCAATTCGAAGGTGCTGGCGTTCGGCCCCCTGCAGATAACCCAGCAAGCGCTCAGTCGCCTCGACCGTGCCAAAGGGGTCGTCAGTCAGGCTGATGGCCAATGTCGCCGCCCGCACCTGGGCAAACGGTAACGCTGCCAATGCCCGCCCGCTTGGCCGCTGCTCATAGCGCGGTGTACGGGTGGTCCAGTCATGCACCACACCCGATGGCGTATCCTCCAGCCAACCCAGGCGCTTGCCGGGGAAGTAGCCGAATACCCGGGTCAGCAATGGCATCACCACATGCCATTTGCCAAACAGCTGCCAGCGCTGATCGGCCGCATAGTCGCGCCAGTAGGCAAACTGCGCACCGACCATCACTACCCGACGCACCTGGCCTGCCGACGGCGCCAGGCCTACCGCACAGCCGCCAAAACTGTGCCCTACTACATCCACCGGCTGGCCAGGGAAGTGTTCGACCGCATGTGCCAGCATGGCCTCAAAGTCCAGCCGGCCCCAGTCGCTCCACGAAGCCTGGAAACCGCGCAGCGTAGCCGGGCGGGATTCGCCGATGCCACGGTAGTCGTAGGTCAGCACATCGCAGCCCTGGGCGAACAGGTAGTCGGCAAAACGGGAGTAGTAGCGGCAGCGTACCGAAGTGGCTGCGTTGATGATCACCAGCGGGCGCTGGGGATCAGGCTGGGCGTGGCGCCAGATGAAGCCACCGAGGCTGTAGCCGTCGGCTGCGGGGTGGCGAAAGGCAGTGGCGGGTTGGGTGAGGCTGCTCATGGCACATTCCCGGTTGTTGTGCGCCAAAGCTAGCAAAAAATCTTGAGCCTGTACTGGCCCTTTCGCGGGTAAACCCGCTCCCACAGGCTTGGTGAGATCCCTGTAGGAGCGGGTTCACCCGCGAATGGGCCAGTACAGGCTGAAGCGGATTACAGCTCGACGCAGTCGAACTTCACATCAGTCGCCACGTCTTCGTCGTAGTTGACGTCAGCGCGCTCGAAGCCGAACAGGTTAAGGAACTGCTTCTTGTAACCGGCGTAGTCGGTCAGCTCGAACAGGTTCTCGGTGGTCACCTGTGGCCACATGGCCTTGCAGGCGTCCTGCACGTCGTCGCGCAGTTCCCAGTCGTCCAGGCGCAGGCGGGCTTTTTCGTCCACTTCGGCCGGGGCGCCATCGGCACGGTACATGCGGCCGCGGAACATGCGATCCAGCTGGTCCTGGGTGCCTTCGTGCACACCCTTTTCCTGCATGATCTTGAACACCATCGACAGGTACAGCGGCATCACCGGAATGGCCGAGCTGGCCTGGGTAACCACCGACTTCAGCACCGCCACGTTGGCGCCGCCTTTCACTTCAGCGGCCAGTTTCTGGTCCAGGCGCAGGGCGGTTTCGTCCAGGTCCTGCTTGGCCTGGCCCAGTGCACCGTGCCAGTAGATCGGCCAGGTGATTTCGGTGCCGATGTAGCTGAAGGCCACGGTACGGGCGCCTTCGGCCAGCACGTCGGCACCGGCCAGGGCGTCGATCCACAGCTGCCAGTCCTGGCCACCCATGACGGTGACGGTGTCGGCGATTTCCTGCTCGGTGGCCGGCTCGATGCTGGCCTCGATGATGGTGTCCTTGTTGGTGTCGATGGCGGTCGACTTGTACGGCTGGCCGATCGGCTTGAGTGCCGAGCGGATTACTTCACCGGTCTGCGGCAGCTTGCGCACAGGCGAAGCCAGCGAGTAGATGACCAGGTCAACCTTGCCACCCATCTCGTTCTTGATCAGCTCGATGACCTTGGCGCGGGCTTCGTCGGAGAAAGCGTCACCGTTGATCGACTTGCTGTACAGGCCTTCGGCCTTGGCAAACTTGTCGAAGGCCGCAGCGTTGTACCAGCCAGCCGTACCGGCCTTGGTCTCGGTGCCTGGCTTTTCGAAGAACACGCCCAGGGTGTCGGCCTTGAAGCCGAACGCCGCGGTGATGCGGGCTGCCAGGCCGTAGCCGCTGGAAGCACCGATGACCAGGACCTTCTTCGGGCCATCCTCGCGCACGCCCAGCTTGCGGGTGGCTTCGATCTGGTCACGGACGTTGAGCTCGCAGCCCTTCGGGTGAGTCGTGGTGCAGATGAAACCGCGAACCTTAGGATGAATGATGGCCAATGTCTGTACCTCGTCAGGTTTATGCCGGGGAAGCGCCGCTTGGGGCGATTCCGATTGATCAGAGGGTGAGACTACCCCCGCAGGTTATCCGACACATATTACGGGGTGATCATGGGGATGCAAAACCTGGGCTTGCCTGTGCTGGCCTCTTCGCGGGTGAACCCGCTCCTACAACGACCGCGCAAACCTGAGGCCTGCGCAATCCGTGTAGGAGCGGGTTCACCCGCGAAAGGGCCGGCCCAGACAACTTCAATCTGCCAGGAGCGCGTCTTTCAACCACCCCAGAAACTGCCGCGCCAATGGATCATCCTGGCTATCCCGATGCACCAGGCAAGCCCACGCCGGCCCGCGCACCCGCTGCGCCGACAACGCCTGCAAACGCCCCTCCTCCACCGCCCGCCGCGCCAGCAACTGGCTGACCAGCGCCACCCCCAGCCCTTCGCTCGCCGCATCCAGCAACAACCCGGGGTCGGAAAAATTCAGCCCCTTGCCCTGCTGCCCCACATCCTCCCCCCCTTCCAGTTGCCAATGGCTCCAGTCCATTTCCCGTTCTCCGTGCAAAGTGGTGCGCGCACTCACCGCCAGCAACGAAGGGTGACACGCCGGATACAGCTGGTCCTGGTGCAACACGCTGAAGCTGCATTCAGCCTGGGCACTGAGGTCATCGCGGATGGCCAGGTCGATGGTTTCAGTGGCCATGTCCGGCACCTCGAAACTGGTGAACAGCCACAAGTCGACATCCGGGCAACGCTGGTGAAAGTCGGCCAGCCGCGGCAGCAGCCAGTGCCTGGCAAACGCCGGGCTGGTGTTGACCACCAGCTGGTTGGGCTTGCGGTACTGGTCGAGCCGGCGAATACCCACGGCTAGGTGCTGCAGCAGCGATTGCGTGGTGCTGAGCAGGTCATGCCCGGCGTCGGTCAGGCTCACGCTGCGGCCACTGCGATGGAACAGTGGCTGCTCCAGGTAGGTTTCCAGGCTGCGGATCTGCTGGCTGATGGCCGACTGGGTCAGGTTCAGCGCTTCGGCAGCCTTGTGGAAACTACCCAGCCGCGCAGCAGCCTCGAAGCCGCGCAGGGCGTTCAGGGGTGGCCAGTGTTTAAGCATGATTGATAAGCCCTGCTGATCAGATATGCGCTAAATCTATCGTTTGTCGCCGGCCAGGCCTAGCCATAGCATGGACACCAACACCCGCGACGGCGGGCTTCGTTGATAAAAATCCTTAATAGATCGGAGTTCACTATGCACCTGTCCCTCGACAGCGGCTGGCGTATGCCTGCCGAATGGGCCCGCCACGCGGCCACCTGGATGGTCTGGCCACACAACCAGGCATTGTGGGAAAGCGGCTGGCAACGTGCGCCTGGCCGACGTGCAGCAGGACTACGCCCGTGTCGCGGCGGCCATTGCTCGCTTCGAGCCGGTGAAAATGGTGGTCGACCCTTCTGCCATGGCCAGCGCCCGCGCCCTGTGTGGCGCCAATATCGAGCTGATCGAACTGGTGGTCGACGACAGCTGGTGCCGGGACAGCGGCCCGAGCTTCATCTGCCACCCGCAGCACGGCCTGGCCGGGCTGAGCTGGCGCTTCAATGCCTGGGGCGGCAAGTCGCAGCACAGCCTGGACCGCAGCCTCGGCCGGCGCATCCTCGACCAGTTGGGCCTGGACGGTTTCAGCACAGCGCTGTGCAACGAAGGCGGCGCCATACATGTCGATGGCGAAGGCACGCTGATCACCACCGAATCGGTGCTGCTCAACCCCAACCGCAACCCGGGCATCAGCAAGGCCGAGTTCGAGGCCTGCTTTGCCCGCTACCTGGGTATCAGTAAAACCATCTGGCTGCCGGGTGACCCGCAATACGTCACTGGCGACATGACCGACGGCCATGTCGATGGCGTATGCGCCTTCGCCCGCCCGGGCGTGCTGCTGGTCGATGCCACCCATGACCCACACTCGGTGTACGCCGACGTGGTGCGGGAAAACCGCCGCGCCCTGGAACTGGCCACCGACGCCCACGGCCGGCATTTCGAACTGCTCGACCTCTACGAGGCCAGCGCCGCTGTCGACCAGGACGCCGAAGTGTTCTGCGCGTCCTACACCAACTTCTACATTGCCAACGGCGCGATCATCATGCCGGCCTATGGCATCGCTGCCGACCAGGACGCTGCAGCGCAGCTGGCCCATGCCTTCCCGGGCCGGGAGATCGTGCCGGTGCGCATCGACCATATTGCCTACGGCGGTGGCGGCATTCATTGCATCACCCAACAGCAACCAAGGACTTAGCATGACTGTCGTGCTCTTAGCTGCCTGTATTGGCAATGCACTCGATGATCAGACTCCCTCCACAATTGGTCTGTCTATACCAACAAGTACAAACGCAGGTAACCCATCATTCAAAATCAACATCTAGGACTACGCCTATCGTTTCTTGGCATCCTCACCACCCAGAAATGGTGGAGACTCCTACCGTGTTCAGCCCTTGCGGGCCAATCCACCTCGGCGGGTTTCTGCTGCTGGCGGCTCTGTAACACCACTCACTTCACAGACGATCCGGGCTGCAGTTTCCCACCCGACAGAAGCGTCTGCCGTGCCCTGCCCTTCGTCTCGCAATTTTTGCATCCCGCGAGCAAGGATGTTCATCGCGCCGATCAGATCGGCATGTTCACTATAACCACACATGACGCAGCTGAACTTGGCTTGACTCTGTCGGTTATCGCTCGATACATGAACGCAGCATGGACACGTCTGGCTGGTGTAGTGAGCCGGAACCGCTATCAGCGAACCGCCCTTCCAAGCCAGTTTGTAGTTCAACTGTCTACGGAACTCGAACCAACCCTGATCAAGGATGGCCTTGTTCAAGCCAGACTTCGCTCGAACGTTCCTGCCCGGCACTTTCGATGAGCCTGCCGCCGAGGCGCTCAAATTGCGGACCTGCAACTCCTCTATACACACCATCGCGTGGTTTTTGCTGATGGCTGTCGAAGCTTTATGCAGATAGTCACGACGCACGTTGCCAATACGTACATGCAAGCGCTGGACACGAGCCTTTGCACACATCCAGTTGCTGCTAAACCTGTTCTTACGGCTCATAGCCTGTTGTGCCTTTCTTAGAGCCGTTTCGTGCCGCTTGAAGCTGTTTAAGGGATCAATATGACTTCCGTCACTCAATGTAGCAAAGCGGGCGATGCCCAAATCGATACCAACTGCTCCGCCTTGTACTGCGGAAACTTGCACTGCGCGGCGGGTCTGGACGGAAACAAACCATCGACCGCCGCTCAGGCTAACTGTTACGTTGCGCAGCTCGCCCAATACCACCCGACTATTGCGATAACGCAGCCAACCAAGCTTGGGTAGGAACACCCGGCTATTGTCCTGGTCAAGCTTGATCTGCTCGGGAGAGGGGTAGCGGAAACTGTTGTTGCGAGCCTTGTGCTTAAACCGAGGTAAGTCAGCTCGCTTCTCGAAGAAGTTTTTGTAGGCTTTTTCTAAATCCTTGAGGGCTTGCTGAAGCGGATGGACGGGAGCCTCCTTTAGCCATGCCGTTTCGCTGCTGTTTCGCCAAACAGTCAGACGTTTTGCCATCGCTAAGTAGCCGATGTGCGCGCCACCCAACTCGCGATTGGCCTGCTGCAAGGCCAGCGCTTGGTTGAAAACGAACCTGCACGAACCGGCGAAGCAACGCATCAGGCGCAGCTGTTGGCCGGTAGGTATCAGTTGAAATTTGAAGGACTGGATTTGCAGCACAGGCAGTATTTCATGCATAGAACGACATGGAGCGAAGTAGATACTGCTTCTGTGCTGCGCATGTCCACACAGGCTTTGTTACCAATTATGGGGGCAGTGGTTTCAGCGGACTCTCTGGAGGTCTTTCCGCGAACAAGCCTTATCCGAAATGGAACCCGCTTCAAGACTGCACAGGACTGAGCCATGCCAAGCCGTAGAACCTTCCTGCAACTGTCGGTGGTCGCCGGCCTCGGCGCCGGCCTGGGCCTGCCGCTGGGCCTGGCCCGCGCCGAAGAACCGGGGCGCTGGTTCATGCCCGACGAAGGCGAGCCGCAACAACGCGCGTTCATCGCCTTTGGCGCCCAGGCTGCCATCTGGGAGGACTTCACCACCGATGTGCAAGCCGCGCTCGGCCGCATTGCCCAGGCCATTGCCCGTTACCAGCCCGTCACGGTGTTCTGCCGGGCCAGCGAGCGCGCGCTGGCCGCGCAGCACTGCGGCCAGCACAACACGCAGTTTGTCGAGTGCGAACTGGATGACATCTGGATGCGCGACATCGGCGCCAACTTCGTCGTCGACGACGACGGCGCACTGGCGGCGGTGGACTTCAACTTCAATGGCTGGGGCAACAAGCAACGCCATGGCAATGATGCGCAGCTGGCCAAACGCGTTGCCACGCTGGCCGGTGCCCGCTACCAGCGCAGCGAACTGGTGGGCGAAGGGGGTGCCATCGAGGTGGACGGGCATGGCACCGGCATCATGACCGAGAGCAGCTGGATCAATGCCAACCGCAACCCGGACTGGAGCAAGGCCGACGTCGAGGCCGAACTCAAGGCGCGCCTGGGCCTGAGCAAGGTCATCTGGCTGCCGGGCATTGCCGGTGAAGACATCACCGATGGCCATGTGGACTTCTATGCCCGCTTCGTGCGGCCGGGGGTGGTGATTGCCAACCTGGACAACGACCCGGATTCGTACGACCACGCGGTGACGCGCAGGCACCTAGAAATCCTCAAGCGGTCAACTGATGCCGAGGGGCGTAAATTGCAGATCCATGTGGTGTCGCCGCCGACGCGCGGGCGGCGCAACAGGTTCAGCAAAGGGAATGATGATTTTGCGGCGGGGTACATCAACTACTTCGTGATCAATGGCGCGGTCATCGCACCGCAGTTCGGGGATGCGGCGGCGGATGAGAAAGCTCGGGCGCTGCTGGCGGCGTTGTACCCGGGGCGCGAGGTTGTGCAGCTGGATATTGATGCCATTGCGGCAGGGGGTGGGGGGATTCATTGTGTGACCCATCAGTGTCCGGCGGGTTGAATGAGGTTGCCTGAGCCGGCCTCTTCGCGGCTAAAGCCGCTCCCACAGGGACCGCGCCGCGCTCAAGTGTTGTGCAATACCTGTGGGAGCGGGTTCACCCGCGAAGAGGCCGGCACAGGCAACCTCAATCCCGACGCCGCCGACGCCCGGTAATCATCGACCACGGCAGGTTCTCGCGCAGGCGCACGCTCTCGTAGATGGCCGCCAGCACATGCAGGCCAACCAGCGCCAACACCGCGTCGGCCAGCCAGCTGTGCAGATCGTTCGGCCAGTCTGCCCCCCACAGCGCGTCCACTTCCTGCGATGCCCAGCCGGTCAGGCCCAGGCCCGCGATACCCGTCAGCATCAGCAACATCACCAGGGCGCCAATCGGCGAATGCCCCAGGCGATGGCAAGGCTCCCCGCGCAGCAGCTTGCGCGCATGCCCGGCCAGGCGCGCCGGGGTTGGCCAGCAGTCGGCCCAGCGCGCGCTGCGCGGCCCGACAAAGCCCCACACCAGGCGCACCACGACACAGGCCAGCGCGTAATAGCCAAGCCATTGGTGCCAGTCGTCACCCTCTTCATTAAAAAAGTAGTTGCCGAAGAACACCCCGGCGATCGACAGGTGACACAGGCGCAGCAGCGGGTCCCACAGCTGCACCGTGCCTTCCCGGTTCAATCGTGATACTCGCTCTTGACCGCCTTGCCTGTCACTGGGTCATGGTAGATCTCGACCTTGCGGCCATCCTTGTCGAAACCATAAATCTCGTAGCAATTGCCCTTGGTGACCTTGAACTTGTTGATCTTGTAGCCCTGCTCCTTGAGCTGGGCCTGGAACTTGTCCTGGTCTTGCCAGGTGCTTTTGTCTGCAGTGGTGCATTGGGTGGCGGCGAATGCGGTGCTGCTGCCGATCAGGAGGGTCAGAGCAATAAGCATGCGCATGGCTATAGGCTCCATTCAGTTGGGTGAAACAGCACATCCATTAGCGTAGATGCCGCACCCGGCTTACGCCCATTCATTTGCTTTCCACATCAATCGCAAAGAAAAACAAACTTAACAAATGAGCCAAAGCCGCCGATGCTTGAGGCATTACGCCCATCGCACGGAGAACAACAACATGAACGACGTGGTCATCGTCGCCGCAACCCGTACCGCCATCGGCAGCTTCCAGGGCGCCCTGGCCACTGTGCCTGCGGTCGACCTCGGCGCAGCCGTGATCAAGCGCCTGCTGGAACAGACCGGGCTGGACCCGGCGCAGGTCGACGAAGTCATCCTCGGCCAGGTGCTCACTGCCGGCGCCGGGCAGAACCCCGCCCGCCAGGCCGCGATCAAGGCCGGCCTGCCCTTCAGCGTACCGGCACTGACCCTGAACAAGGTGTGCGGCTCGGGCCTCAAGGCCCTGCACCTGGCCGCACAGGCCATCCGCTGCGGTGACGCCGAGGTGGTAATTGCCGGTGGCCAGGAGAACATGAGCCTGGCCCCCTACGTGATGCCCTCGGCCCGTACCGGCCAACGCATGGGCCATGGCCAGCTGATCGACAGCATGATCACCGATGGCCTGTGGGATGCCTTCAACGACTACCACATGGGCATCACGGCCGAGAACCTGGTGAACCAGTACGGCCTGAGCCGCGAACAGCAGGACGCCTTTGCCGCCGAATCGCAGCACAAGGCAGTGGCGGCGATCGAGGCCGGCCGCTTCGACGCGGAAATTACCCCGATCGTGCTGCCGCAGAAGAAGGGCGAGCCGAAAGTATTCACCCGTGACGAGCAGCCGCGTCCGGACACTACCGCCGAATCACTCGGCAAGCTGCGCCCGGCGTTCAAGAAAGACGGCAGCGTCACCGCTGGCAATGCCTCCAGCCTGAACGACGGCGCGGCCGCCGTGCTGCTGATGAGCGCCACCAAGGCCGAGGCCCTGGGCCTGCCGGTGCTGGCGAAGATCACCGCTTATGCCAGTGCCGGGGTAGACCCGGCGATCATGGGCATTGGCCCGGTTTCGGCGACCCAGCGCTGCCTGGACAAGGCCGGTTGGCAGTTGGGTGACCTGGACCTGATCGAAGCCAACGAAGCCTTTGCCGCACAGGCACTGGCCGTGGGCAAGGCGCTGGAGTGGGATGCGGCGCGGGTGAACGTGAACGGTGGGGCAATTGCCCTGGGCCACCCGATTGGTGCGTCCGGCTGCCGGGTGTTGGTGACCTTGTTGCATGAGATGATCAAGCGCGATGCCCGCAAAGGCCTGGCGACCTTGTGCATTGGGGGTGGGCAAGGCGTGGCGTTGGCCATTGAACGTTGATCGGCGATTGAGTTGAACAGGCCCGGCCTCTTCGCGGGTGAACCCGCTCCCACAGGGATAGTGCAGGTTTCAGCGTTTGCGATCCCACAGGGATAACGCAAGTTTCAGAATTT
>NZ_JACVZC010000105.1 GCF_016658545.1 Pseudomonas sp. S37
CTGCCGGCGCGGCGTGGTGGCGCGTTGGGCCGCGCAGCGGCCCCGGCAATTATGTGCCAGAGCAAAGATCTTGGGGCCGCTGCGCGGCCCATCGCGACACAAGGCCGCTCCTACAGGGACTTGCAAATCGCTCAGGGTCGTCAACCAAAAGTTGACAGCTTGGGTATACTGGCAGGCTCTTGCCCAGATCAGGACACCTGCCGATGTTGGAAAACAACTTCGCCTTCCGCCTCAAGGAACTGCTCGAGCACCACAAGCTGACCCTGCAAGCCGTGGGCACGGCGCTGGGTATTTCGCGCACCGCGGTGCACAAGTGGACCCGCGGCGGCGAGATCGACTACGACAACCTGCGCAAGCTGGCCGACTTTCTCAAGGTCAACTGGATCTGGCTGCGCTACGGCGACGAGGCCCTGCAGAACATCCAGCAACCGCAAGTGGTCGAGCTGCCGATGACCGACCTGCGCCGGCGCCTGACCGCCGAGATCATGGAAAGCGAAACGCGCATGAAGCTGGCCCAGGAAGGCGCGCGCATCGTCACCTGGGAGTGGAACCTGATCAGCGACGAAGTCACCTACTCGCCCAACGTCGAGCAGGTGTATGGCTGGCCGGTGCACCACAACGAAGACTTCTGGAAGCACCTGCCGGCGGAAGATGTGGCGCGGATGCAGGCGATGTATGCCGAGACGGTGGAAAGCGGCACCAGCTGCGAGTGTGACTTCCGCCTTACCCGCCCTGACGGCACGCTGTGCTGGATTTCCTCCCGCGCCACCGTGGTACGCGACAGTGCCGGGCGTTCGGTGAAGATGGTCGGCATCAGCATGGACAACACCGAACGGCAAGTGGCGCAGCAGGCGCTGAGGCAAAGCGAAGAACGCTTTCGGGCGATTTTCGAGCTGGCCTGGGGCGCCCTCGCCTACATCGACCCGAACGGCACCTGGCAACGGGTCAACAGCAGCCTGTGCGACATGCTTGGCTACCGAGCCGAAGAGCTCTACGCCACGACCTTCCAGCACATCACCCACCCCGACGACCTGCCGCTGAACCTGCAGCTGCTGCAACGCATGCTGGCCGGTGAAACCGAGCGTTACGAGGTGGAAAAGCGTGTGCGGCACAAGAATGGCGAGTACATCTGGGTGCGCGCACGCACCTCGCTGCAACGCCACGACAATGGTGAGCCGGAACACTTGATCAGCGTGTTCGAAGACATCAGCGCCGAGCGCCAGGAGCATGAGCGGCTGCAGGCGCATATCGCCGCGCTGGAGGCTCGCTTGGCGGCCTCGTGACATACCCCAATTCTGAAAACTGATGCGGTCCCTGTGGGAGCGGGTTCACCCGCGAAGCAGGCGCCGCGGTGGATGGCACGGGCTTCGCCCGTGTTCGCGGGTAAACCCGCTCCCACAGGGTCCTAGCTTTCCAGGTGATCGCCACGCAGCCAGTCAATAAACCGCGCAAACAACTCCGACTGCGAATTGATCTCCAGCTTCAGGTACAGATTCTTCCGGTGCATGCGCACCGTCTCCGGCGAAATGCCCAGCTCCAGCGCAGTGGACTTCACCGAGTGCCCACGCAGAATCATATGCGCCACTTCCCGCTCCCGGTCGGTCAGCACCTGGCAACCAAAGCTGTCAAAAGCCGCCTGCAAGCTGCCGCGCTCGGCTGAAACAGTACCGGGCTCCAGATTATGCCGGGCATAGCGCCCCAACAGCTCGCGCACCATCGGTTCCAGCGCACGCAGCAGGTCCACCTGCCCGGCGCTCAGCGGGGTGCCACTACAGCCCTGGAACAAGCTCAGCGACAACTTGCGGCCAGCGCTGAGGTCGACGATGTAGTAGCTGTCTTCACTGCAACCGGTGCCCAGGTAATAGGCTTTGTAATAGTCACTGTCGAAGAAGTTGTCAGGGGCGATTTCCTGCAGGTGGTAGAACCCCTCGGCCAGGCCGCTTTGCACCGCCAGGCAGAACGGGTCGAGCAGGTAGCCGGCGCTGAAGTAGCGCTCCAGCACGGCAGCGCGGTGCAGCTCGGGGATGCCTTGCTGGTACAGCAACTGCGGCGCCCGCCCCTGGCACTCAAGGCTGATCATCATCGATTCAACCTGCACCAGCTGGCCAATGGCGGCAGCCACATGCACCAGCGCCTCGGGTGTTTCGCTATGCGCCAGTGCGCGCTGCAGCGCCGCATGCCATTGCTGCAGCGCGCCCACGGTCAGGGTAAGCGGGGTGTCGGGAGAGGCCTGGGTCATGCCCGGCAGTCTAGCCTGCCAGGCACGCCCGCGCACAGCCCTTTGCGCCAGGCTCATCGGCCCTGGTACAGGCCAAGCGCGGTCAGTTCCCGCGCGGTTTCGATGATGCACTGGCGCAAGGTATCGACGATCTCGTCCACCTGCGCATGGGTGATGATCAGCGGCGGCGACATCACGTTCAGGTGCATGATCGGCCGCACCAGCAGCCCCTTGGCCTGGGCCTTGCTGTGGATCCGCTCGCCGATGTTCACCTCATCGGCAAACAGCGCCTTGCTGGCCTTGTCGGCAACGAATTCGACGCAGGCCATCAGCTTCATGCACCGCACATCCCCCACCAGCGGCAGCTCGCGCAGGCTCTGCAAGCGTTGCTCCAGGTAGCTGCCAACGTCCTTGACGTGGTCGAGCAAGTGTTCGCGTTCGATGATTTCGATGTTCTTCAGCGCCGCCGTGCAGCACACCGGGTGGCCGCTGTAGGTGAAGCCGTGGGTGAAGCAGCGGCCCTTGCCCGGCTCGGCAATCACCTGCCAGATACGTTCGGAGAAAATGCACGCCCCCAACGGCAGGTAGGCCGAGGTCAGGCCCTTGGCGGTGGTGATGATGTCCGGGGTAACGCCAAACAGCTCCTCGCTGGCGAAGAAGGTGCCCAAACGCCCGAACGAGGTCACCACTTCGTCGGCGACAAACAGGATGTCGTAGGTCTGGCACAGCTGCCACATGCGCAGGAAGTAGCCCTTGGGCGGAATGATCACACCGCCCGAGCCCATGATCGGCTCGGCGAAAAACGCCGCCACGTTGTCGGCGCCCAATGAGAGGATCTTGTCCTCGAACTCGGCCACCAGGAAGTCGAGGAACTCGGCCTCGTCCATGTCATCCGGCGCGCGGTACGGGTTGGGGTTGGAGACGTGGTGGATCAGGTCGTGGTGATAATCGAACTCCGGCACCCGATCGGCGGCCTTGTTGCCGATCGACATGGTCAGGGTGGTGGAGCCGTGGTAAGCGTTGTAGCGGGCGATGATGTGCTTCTTGTGCGGTTTGCCGCGGCAGTTCTGGTAGTACTGGATCAGCCGGTAGGCGGTATCGACTGCGGTCGAGCCACCGGTGGTAAGGAACACATGGTCGAGGTCGCCCGGGGCCAGTTGCGCCAGCTTCTGGCACAGCGCGATGGCAACGTCGTTGGCCATGTCCGAGAACGGGTTGGAATAGGCCAGCTGCCGCACCTGATCGGCGATGGCCAGGGCCATTTCCTCACGGCCCAGGCCAATGTTGGTGCACCACATGCCGCCAACGGCATCGAGGAAGCGGTTGCCGTGGGTATCGCGGATGTAGGCGCCTTCACCGGCGACGATGTTCAGCGCACCTTGTTCGCGGTGCTCGTCGAATACATGGTAGCCGTGCATGTAGTGGGCCTTGTCGGCTTCCACCAGCGGGTCGTGGGCAATGGCGAATGCTTTGCTTGGGGTGGCCATGGGTAGCTCCTTGGCGGGAATCGTTGGGCAGTGTTCAGAAACCGGTCTTGACCGTGCTCCAGACCCGGGTGATGGCACGCATGTCCTTCGGGCTCTGGGTTTTCTGGGCGAACAGGCGTTCGCGGGTGGACGCGTCGGGGTAGATGGCCGGGTCCTGGCGGATCTCGTCACGCACCAGCGCCGTGGCAGCCGCGTTGCTGTTGGCGTAGTGGATGTAGTCGGTGACCTTGGCCATGGTCTGCGGTTGCAGCAGGAATTCGATGAAGCGGTGGGCGTTGGCCGCGTGCGGCGCATCCTTGGGGATGTACAGGTTGTC
Source organism: Pseudomonas sp. S37 (assembly GCF_016658545.1). GTDB lineage: Bacteria > Pseudomonadota > Gammaproteobacteria > Pseudomonadales > Pseudomonadaceae > Aquipseudomonas. The sequence continues at coordinate 4,022 of NZ_JACVZC010000105.1, forward strand.
GAACCAGATCAGCGAACCTTCCTGGGGGATGAAGAACGACAGCTTGATGTCCTTCTTCGCTTCCACCGCGCGGGCCTGGGCAGTGGCGTAGTCACCGGACCAGGTCAGCGCCAGGCAGACATCGCCGTTGGGCAGGCTGGTCAGGTAGTTGACCGAGTCGAACTTGCGAATGTACGGGCGGATGCCCAGCAGCAGTTGTTCGGCGGCCTTGAGGTCGGCTGGCGAGGCGCTGCGCGGGTCCTTGCCCAGGTACTGCAGGGCCAGCGGGATGACTTCGGTGGGTGCGTCCATCAGCGTGACGCCGCAGTCGGCGAAGCGCGAGACGATTTTCGGGTCGAACAGCATGGCCAGCGAGCCGATCGGGGCATCGGGCATACGCGCGTTGATCTTGTCGACGTTGTAAGTCACCCCCGAGCTGCCCCAGGTGTAGGGCGCCGAGTATTTCAGGCCGGGGTCGTAGCCTTGCAGGTTGTTCACCACCTGCTGGTCGAGGTTGTGCCAGCTGGGCAGTTGCTGCTTGTCCAGCGGCTGGAACACCCCGGCGCTGATCAGCGGAGGCACCAGGGATGCGTTGAGCATGACCAGGTCGTAGCCGGAGCGGCCGGTGAGCAGTTTGGTCTGCACCGTTTCGTAGCCGTCGAAGGTGTCGTAGATGACTTTGATGCCGGTGGCCTTCTCGAAGTCGGCCAGGGTGGTTTCACCGATGTAGTCGGTCCAGTTGTACAACCGCAACGTGTTACTGCTGTCCACCTCTGCTGCCTGGGCCAGGCTGACGCCTGACACCAGCAGCAGGCCACCGATCACCTTCAGTACCTTGCGCATGGCAACTCCATCGTGTGAATGCTCCGGATCGAGCCGATGGGGTCACTATCGGGGGAATTGCGGAGGGCGGACATACCCCGAATGTGTGGGTGGTCGTTTTCAGTGCATGCTCTCAAGGCCGATGCGGTCCCTGTGTAGGAGCGGCTTTAGCCGCGAACACCGGCACAGCCGGTGCCATCCACCGCGCCGGATTGTTCGCGGCGGTTCGACGCCTCGATAAACCCGCTCCTACAGGGACCGCGTGCAGCTCGAGGGCGGCGGTGAGCCTGCCGGACCGCGTTCGGCTCAGGGGAGCGGGTAAAGCGCCTCATCGAACTGCGCCAGTCGCGGGAACACCAGTGGCTGGTCATCGGAGAGCTGCTCCAGGCGCTGCCGGTACTGATTCAGGAAGCCCTGCCGCGCTTCATCGCTGATATACGGCACATGCCAGGCCACAAACGGCGCCAGCACGTCAAAGCCGACATAGGCCAGCGTGCCACGCAGGATCGGCCGCAGCATGTCCTCCAGCGGCCCGTGAATGGCCCCCTCGCCAAACATGTGCTCGCGCCCGCCCAGGGTCACGGTCACCAGCGCCTTCTTGCCGGCCAACCCACCCTGGTCGTAGAAGCGCTTGCCGCCATAACACACCCCCGACACCAGCACCCGGTCGATCCAGCCCTTGAGCATGGCCGGCGCCGAGAACCAGAAGACCGGGAAGTTCAGCACCAGCAAGTCCGCCCACAACAGCTTGTCCAGCTCCTGCTGGATATCTGCGGCAATGGCGCCGCGCTTGACCCCCTGGCGCTGCTCCAGGGCATACACCAGGTACTCGGGGTTTTCGCGCTGGCTGAAGTCGGCGGCACTGGCCACCGGGTTCCAGCCCATGGCGTACAGGTCGCTGACCTGTACCTGGTGGCCTTGGGCGCGGAAGGTTTCCACCGCCTGGTCACGCAGGGCAGCGGTGAACGATTGCGGCTCGGGGTGAGCGTGGACGATCAGTACATTCACAAACATTCTCCTCACACAAAACAGGTTGTCTTGTCGCTGTCACTCAGCACTGCACAGCCTTGATCTCGGCGAACTCCGCCAGGCCCTCTTCGCCCCACTCGCGGCCGTTACCCGACTGCTTGTAGCCGCCGAACGGCGCCTGGTAGTTGAAGCCTGCCCCATTGATGAAGCACTGCCCGGCGCGTATCTGCCGCGCCAGGGCCAGGCCCTGCTCGCGGCTGCCGGCCCACACTGCGCTGGACAGCCCAAACGGCGAGTCATTGGCCAGCGCCAGCGCCTGCGCTTCGTCGGTATAAGGAATCAGGCACAGCACCGGGCCGAATATTTCCTCCTGGGCAATGCGCATGCGGTTGTCGACATCGGCAAACAACGTCGGCGCCACGTAGAAGCCGCGCTCGAAGCCACCGCCATCACCCCCGCACAATAAGCGTGCACCCTCCTCCTGGCCCAGACGAATGTAATCGAGCACCGTGCGCCGCTGCCCGGCGGAACACATCGGCCCAAGGAAGCTGCCTGGGTCGCGCGGGTCGCCCATGACCAGGGCGCAAGTCTCGGCTTCGGCAATTTCCAGCGCCTCGGCATAACGGCTGGCCGGCAGCAGCATGCGGGTCAGCGCCGTGCAGGTTTGCCCCGAGTTGATCATCACGTCCTGCACACCATGGCGCACGGCCGCATGCAGGTCGGCGTCGGCGGTAATCAGCAGCGGCGACTTGCCACCCAGCTCCAGGCACACGCGCTTCACCGTTGGCGCTGCCGCCTGCGACACCCGTACCCCGGCGCCGGTCGAGCCGGTGAACGAGACCATGTCCACCTGCGGGTGCCGGGCCAGCGCCTCGCCAACCTTGGCCCCCGGGCCGCTGACCAGGTTGAACACCCCGGCAGGCAGGCCGATGGCCTCGATCATCTCGGCCAGCAAGAACGCGTGCAGCGGTGTTTCCTGGCTGGGCTTGACCACCACCGTGCAACCGGCGGCCAGCGCCGGCGCCAGCTTGCCGATCAGCTGGTGCAGCGGGTAGTTCCACGGGTTGATGAACGCGCACACGCCAACGGCCTCGCGGTACACCAGCGAGTTGCCGACTTCGCGTACCTGGTCCATCAGCCCGGCCAGTTCGGCATATTGCGCAAGCCCCACAATCGGGCCTTCGACCTGCACCGACTGGCACCACTGCACCGGCATGCCCAGTTCATCGGTGATCACCGAGGCCATGTCTGCCACGCACTGCTTCAGTTGCGTGGCCAGTGCCCGAATGTACCCCGCACGCACGCTGGACGGCGTACGCGACCAACCATCAAAGGCCCGACGCGCCGCCATCACCGCCCGCTCGACATCGGCTTCATCACCCAACGGCACGCGGCCGATGGCCAGCTCGCTGGCTGGGTCGATCACCTCGGCCATGCCCTGCCCGCTCGGCACCTGCCAGGCGCCGTCGATGTACAGCCGCGCATACTCACGCATCGGCCTGCTCCCGCATCAGTTCGGCGGCACAGCGGGCGATGCGCTGGCAGGCGTCGGCCAAGGCCTCGGTGCCCAGCACCAGGCCCAGGCGGATGTGCCCGGCGGCACTGGGGCCGAACGCCTCGCCGGCCAGTACCGACACACCCTGGCTGTCCAGCAGGCGGTCGGCGAAGGCTTGGGCGCTAAGGCCGGTCTCACGGATATCGACCATCACGAACATGCCGCCATCGGGCTTCAGGGCCTTCAGCCCCGGGCAGCCCGCCAACTGCTCGCACACCCGGTCACGGCGCTGGCGATAGGCCTCGCGCATGGCCTCAAGCTCAGGCAACTGCTGCTCCAGCGCTACCACGGCGGCGTCCTGGATAAAGTCCGGCAAGCCATACAGCATGCACAGGGCGAGGTTTTCCAGGTGCGCGGCCAGCTCGGCCGAGCCAACCACCCAGCCCACCCGCCAACCGGTCATGGCATGCGACTTCGACAGGCTGTTCAGCGTGGCGGTGCGCTCGGCCATGCCCGGCAGGCTGGCGGGGCTGACATGTTCGCCTTCATACAACAGCTCGCTGTACACCTCGTCAGAAATCAGCCACAAGTCATGGGCAATGCACAGCTCGGCCAGCGCCTCCCAGGTGGCACGTGGCAGGCTTGCCCCCGAAGGGTTGTGCGGGCTGTTCAGGGCCAGCGCGCGGGTGCGCGGGGTGATGCGCTCGGCAACGTCTTGCGGGCAGACACGAAAACCGTTCTCCGGCTTGACCGGCACCGGCACCACCTTGGCACCACAGGCACCGAACACCGCCTCGTAGGTTACATACATCGGTTCGGCAACGATCACCTCGTCACCCGGGTCGAGCACGCACTGGGCCACGCAGAACAGCGCACACTGCGCCCCTGCCAGTACCGTCACCTGGTCGGCGCTCACGGCCTGGCCGCTGCGTAGCCGGTGGCGGTTGGCGATGGCCTGGCGCAGCGCCTGCTTGCCGCGCACATCGGCGTAATGGGTATGGCCGGCCTGCAGGCTGTCGATGGCCGCCTCGACGATTGGCGCGGGGGTGTCGAAGTCCGGGTCACCCACCGACAACAGCAGGATGTCCTTGCCCTCGGCCTGCATGGCCAGGGCACGGTAATGGATGTCCCAGGCAGCAGCCCCGTCGCCGGCGATGCGTTGGGTGAGCTTGGCGTAGCGCATGGCTATCTCCCTTCAATGGCGGTTTCAGTCGACGAGGATCTTCGGGTTGGCGCTGCCCCACACGGTGTACAGGTCGGCGAGCAGCGCGTCGTTGATTTCTTCCATCTCAGCCTGGGTTATCTCAGCCCCGGCCTGCTTGCCGAACAGCACCACTTCGTTGCCACCTTTCACATCCGGGAAATCGGTGACATCGACCATCAGCGTGTTCATCGAGACCTTGCCCACCACCGGCACGCGATGGCCGTTGATCAACACATGGCCCTTGTTGGTGAAGACCCGGCGATAACCGTCGGAGTAGCCGACGGTAATGTTGGCCAGGCGCGAGTCGCGGGCCAGGGTGAAGGTGCGGTCGTAGCCGACGGTGTTGCCGGCCGGGTAGCTGTGCACCGCCGCCACGTGCGACTTGAACTGCATGGCACGTTTGTATTCGGTGCGCTCCGGCACGGTGTCACCGAACAGCGCGCCACCGGTACGCACCATGTCCAGGCGCGCTTCCGGCACCTCCAGGGTGGCGAACGAGTTGGCCGCATGCAGGGTGAGCTTGCTGCGGTCCAGCTTGGCGTGCTTGATCAGCCAGTCGGTCTGTTCGTTGAACGCCGCCAGACCCTTGCGTACATCGTCTTTGTCTTCCACGGCGAAGTGGGTCATCAGCGCGACCAGCTTGAGGTGCTTCTGGTCGGTGATCTGCAGCGCTTCGCCACGGCCGGACCAGGTGGCCATTTCTACGCCGTTACGGCTCATGCCGCTGGAGTTGAGCGCCATGTGGATGCGCAGGGTCTTGCCGTGGCGGGCGGCAATGGCATCGACCTGGCGGGCGAACTCGGCGCTGCCGACCAGCTCTTCCATGTCGTACTGCAAGGCGTCCTCCAGCTCGCTGAGGCTGGCCAGGCGTACCCGCACCAGTTGCCCGGTAAAGCCGCTGGCGCGGACCACGCGGGCCTCTTCGTTGCTGGCCACCGCCACACAGGGCACGCCCTGGGCAATGATCGACGGCATCACCAGGCCGATGCCATGGCCGTAGGCGTCGGCCTTGAGTACGGCGCACAGTTTGGACTTGCCACCCAGCTCGGCCTGCAGGGTGCGGATGTTGTGTTGCAGGGCACTGGCGCTGACTTCGACCCAGGCGTTGCTGTTTTGCACGGTCAGGACATTGGTGCCGTTGTCCATCGACAGCGGCGGTGCAGCATACAGGGGGGCCTGGCCGGTGATCAGCAGCGCCAGGGATGCAGCCAGCAGGGTACGGCGAAATGGCATGGTGGTTTCTCTTGTTATTGTGGTTGTGCGCGGCTTAGCAGACGCAGGTGTGTTTGAGTTCGATGAAAGTCACCCCGGGGGTGGCAAAACCGCTGGCCAGGTCGGCCTGCAACGCGTCCAGGTCACGCGGCTGGCGCACCGCGCAACCGAAAGCGCGGGCCAGGCCGATGAAGTCCGGATTGCGCGGCAGTACGCCGACCGGCTCGATATCCAGGCCGAGCATGTCGTCGCGGATCTGGCCCAGGGCGTCGTTGTTCCACAACAGCACCACCAGCGGCCGGTCCAGTTCCTCGACTGCCGTAGCCAGTTCCTGGGCGGTGTAGAGGAAGCCGCCGTCGCCGACCAGCACCAGGCCGGGGCGGTGGTCCGTGGCGAGCATGCCGCCGATGCCGGCCGGCAGGCCGTAGCCGAGGGTGCCGTAGCCGGTCGGGTGCAGCCAGCTGCGCGGCGCCCGGCTGGCGAAGGCGTAGTTGCCGGTGTAGGCCAGCTGGGTCATGTCGCTGCTGATGAAGGCGTCGTCGGGCAGTACGGCAGCAATGCGGTCCAGAATCGCCTGGTGCGTGGCCTGCAACGGTGCATGGCCATTGCGGATGGCCTGGCGCAGGTTGGTCACCGCCTCACTGGCCTGGGCCGGGTCGCGGTTCAGCTCCGGCAGGTGTTCGAGCAGGCCGACGAGGGTTTGCCGGGCGTCACCGTGCAGGGCAATACCGCAGGGGTAGAAGTCGTTGAACTTGCGCGGGTCGATATCCACGCGCAGCAGCTCGCCATTGAGCGGCAAACGCTCACGCCAGTAGTCGGTGTCAGCCATTTCGGTACCCACCGCCAGCACCACGTCGGCCTGGCTGATCAACTGCCAGCCGGGCTCCACGCACAGGCTGGAGCCGGCATTCAGGGGGGCGTCCGGTGGCAGCAGGCCTTTGCCGGCCACGCTGGTGAACAACGGCGCAGCCAGGCGGGTGCTCAGTTGCTGCAACTGTTCCGCCGCGTGCAGTGCACCACCACCGGCAATGATCATCGGCCGCTTGGCAGCGGCCAGCTTCAGGGCCGCCTGATCGAGGGTTTCCCGGCACGGCTGGCCACGCCCTGGGCGGCGTACCACGTCATGGCTCCAGTCACGGCTGACCGGCGCAGCCAGCACGTCCAGTGGCACGGAGATATGCACCGGGCGTGGGCGCTCGCTGTCGAACACCGCCCAGGCCCGGGCGATCAGCTCGGGCAGGTCCTCGCCACGCAGCGCCACGGCGGAGAACGCGGTGATCGGCGCGGTCATGGCGCGCTGGTCCTGGGTTTCATGCAGGCAGCCCCAGCCCTTGCCCAGGCTGGCGGTGTGGTTGACGCTGGAAATCACCAGCATCGGCACCGAGTCGGCGTAGGCCTGGCCGATGGCGGTGGCGGCGTTGGTCACGCCCGGGCCGGTAATGACGAAGCACACGCCCGGCTTGCCACTGACCCGGGCGTAGCCATCAGCCATGAAACCGGCGCCTTGCTCGTGGCGGGTCAGCACGTGACGGATGCCGCTGCCCGGCAGCCCACGGTACAGTTCCAGAGTGTGCACCCCCGGGATGCCGAACACGGTTTCCACGCCGTAGTTGCCCAGCAGGCGCACCAGCGCCTGGCCAGCGGTCAGGGTCAGGTCATTCATGTGTTTCTCCTTGCGCCTGGCCGAGGCGGATCAGCGCGTCGACCGCGGTGGTGCCATGGGCACCGACCATCAATGGGTTCACATCCAGTTCCAGCAGCTGCCCGGCGTTTTCGCAGGCGTAGTCGGCCACCGCACGGATGGCCGCGACCAGGGCGTCGAGGTCGGCAGCCGGGCGGCCCCGGAAGCCTTGCAGCAGGCTGGCACTGCGCAGGTTCAGCAGCGCCGCGCGAATGGCGCTGTCGGTGGTGGGCAGCAGCAGGCTGACGCTGTCTTTCAACAGCTCGACCAGCACACCGCCGGCGCCGATCACCAGGGCCAGGGCGAAGTCGTGCTCGCGCTTGATGCCAACGATCAGCTCGGCCAGCGGTGGCTCGGCCATCGGCTCCAGCAGCACCTGGTCGAACGGCACCTGCGGGGCATAGGCGCCAATGCGTTGGCGCATCTGTACCAGCGCGGCTTCAAGGGCGACGGCATCGCGCAGGTTCAGCGCCACCGCGCCAGCTTCTGTCTTGTGTGGCAGTTGCGCGCTGACGGCCTTGAGCACCAGCGGGTAGCCTACCTGGGCAGCGTCGGCAACGGCGCGCTCAGGGGTGCTCAGTACGCCTGCCGGCACCGGCAGGCCGAAAGCGCGCAAGGCTTGCTTGGATTGCCACTCGTCCAGCAGGCGGGTTTCACCGGCAAGGGCCTGCGGGAACAGCGGTACCCGTGTAGCCTCGCCCTGCGCCAGTAGCTGCGAGCGGTTGCGCTGGTAGGCGACAATGCGGCCCCAGGCCGCCATGCCGTCTTCCACACCCTGCAGGGCAGCGATGCCGCGTGCATGCAGGCGCTCGCGCGCGCTGGCGGGCAACAACTCCGGGAAGGCCGAAGTGACGAAGCCGATCTTGCCGTGGCGCTCCAGCGCATCGCAGTACAGAGCCAGCAGCAGGTCACACTCCTTGCGCTCGCCAGTGAACTCCGCCGGGTAGTCCAGCACCAGCATGGCCGCGTCGCCAGCACCGCCCAGGGTACTGTCGAGCATGCGTTGCAGGGCCGCTTCATCCCCCCAGATGGCGGTAGTGAAGTCCAGCGGGTTGACCAGGTTGGCATAGGCCGGCAGCACTTCGGCCAGCGTCGCTACCTGCGTTTGGGCAAGCTTCGGCAGGCTCAACCGGTTACGCTCGGCGTAGTCGGCGATCAGGCCGGCATCGCCGCCCGAACAGGCCAGCGCGATCAGCTCGCCGTCTGCCGGCAAGCGCCCACAGGCGGCCGCTTTAAGGGTTTCGACGAAGCTCACCGGGCCGCTGACGCGGATCACCCCCAGGCGTTGGAACAGGCTGTCGTACAGGGCATCGGAGCCGGACAGCGAACTGGTGTGGCTGAGCGCCAGCTCGGCACCGATCTGCGACACACCGGTCTTCAGCGCAATGATCGGTGTGCCCTGCTGCAAGGCCTTACTGGCAGCACGGGCGAAGCCCGGCACGTTCTTCAGGCCTTCCAGGTGCAGGCCGATGGCCGTCACCCGTGGGTCGTCGAGCAGCACGTCCATCAGTTCGGCTACGCCCAGTTGCGCCTGGTTGCCGACCGAAGCCATGTAAGCCACCGGCAGCGAACGGTCGCTCATCGACAGGTTGTAGGCGAAGTTGCCGCTCTGGGTGAGGATCGCCACGCCCTTCTCCACCTGCTGGCCGCCATGCGCTACCGGCCATAGCGCAGCGCCATGCAGGTAGTCGAGCAGGCCGTAACAGTTGGGGCCGAGCAAGGCCATGTTGCCGGCGGCATCGAGCAGGCGCTGTTGCAGTTGGCGGCCCTCCTCGCCACTCTCGGCAAAGCCCGAGGCATAGCAGATGGCGCCACCGGCGCCGCGTGCGGCCAACTCGGCAACGCACTGCAAGGTCAGCTCACGGTTGGTGGCAATGAACACCGCGTCGGGGGCGTATGGCAAGTCGGCCACCCGTGCCACGCAGGGGATACCTTCGAGGCTTTGGTGCTGCGGGTTGACCAGCCACAGCTCGCCGCCAAAGCCACCTTCGGCGCAGCGTTTGAGCGCCCGCGCCATGCTGCGCCCGCCCACGAAGGCCAGGTGCCGGGGCGCCAGCAGGCGCTTGAGGTTGTCACGTATTGATTGCGACATGGGGGTTCTCCTGGCAATCAGCGCAGCAGTTCGCGGGCGATGATGTGCCGCTGGATCTCCGAGGTGCCTTCCCAGATGCGTTCGATACGTGCGTTACGCCAGATGCGTTCGACCGGCCCCTCGTCCATCAGGCCCATGCCGCCGAAGATCTGCACGGCTTCATCGGCCACCTTGCCCAGTGTCTCGCTGGCGAACAGCTTGGCCATGCCGGCCTCGCCGTCGGTCATGCTGCCCTGGTCCATCTTCCAGGCGGTGTGCAGGGTGAGCATTTCTGCAGCACGAATCTGCGTGGCCATGTCGGCCAGCTTGAACGACACGCCCTGGTAGCTGCCGATGGCCTGGCCGAACTGTTTGCGGTCGGCGGCCCACTGCAGCGACAGGTCGAGCGCACGCTGGGCCTGGCCCACACAGTTGGCCGCAACCATCACGCGGCCAGCCGTGAGCCAGGCGTTGGCCACTTCCCAACCCTTGCCGACTTCGCCCAGCACCTTGCTGGCCGGTACCCGGCAGTCGTCGAAGAACAGTTCGTAGGTGTGGTAGCCACGGTTGCTCACGCACTTGGGGCCACGGCGGATGGTCATGCCCGGGGTGCCACGGTCAACCAGCAACGCGGTGACCGCATTGCGCTTGCGGCCGTTGTGCTCGTAGGTGTCGGTGACGGCGAAGACAATGGCGAAATCGGCATGGCCGGCGTGGCTGATGAAGTGCTTGCTGCCGTTGATGACAAAGTCATCGCCCTGGCGCACGGCACGGGTCTTGATGGCATTGGCATCCGAGCCGGCACCGGGTTCGGTGAGGGCGAAGCAGTCGGTTTTCTCGCCCTGCACGCACGGCAGCAGGTAATCGTTGATCTGCTCGTCCTTGCAGGCCATGAGGATTTTCGACGGCCGCGCGACGAACACGTGCAAGGCCCAGGACACTTTGGACAGCTCGCGCTCGATCAGCGCTTGGGACAGGTAGTCCAGGCCACCGCCGCCGACTTCCTCGGGCATGTTGAAGGCATAGAACCCGGCAGCAATGGCCTTGCCGCGGATCTGCGCGGCCAGCTCTGGCGACACGGCATCGGCGCGGTCCACCGCTTCCTCGTGGGGCAGCAGCTCCTTGGCGACAAAGCTGCGTACCGCTTCCACCAACATTTCTTGTTCTTGGGTCAGTTGGAAATTCATCTGCGAAGGTCCTGGTGAGGGTCGGGTATTGGCTTACTGGCCGGTGAAACGGGGTGCGCGGCGTTCCATCGACGCTTGCAAGGCTTCGGCGCCATCCTGACTACGGCCGCACAGCAGGCCGGCCTGGCGTTCGGCTTCCAGCTGTTCGGCCAGGGTGCGGCGGGCGCCGTCGCGGATCAGTTGCTTGGTCTGCGCGTAGGCAAAGGTCGGGCCGTTGGCCAGGCGCCCGGCCAGCTCGGCGGCAACAGCGGGCAGTTGCTCGTCGGCGCAGACTTCGCTGACCAGCCCGGCGGCCAGGGCACGTTCGGCGCCCCACAGTTCGTCAAGGAACAGCAGCCGCTTGGCCTGCTCGCTGCCGATCAGCCGTGGCAGGTGCCAGCTGGCGCCGGCATCGGGGCTGTAGCCCATGCTGGTGTAGCCGGCCTTGAAGCGTGCCGACGCCGCCGCGATGCGCAGGTCGCAGCACAGGCTGAGGTCCATGCCACCGCCCACGGCGGTGCCGTTGATGGCGGCAATGGTCGGCTTGTCGAGGCTGTGCAGGCGCAACATCAGGGCGTGGGCGGTTTCGGTCCAGCCGTAGCTTTCCAGGGTGCCCTGGGCTTCGGCCGCGGCCCATTCGGCCAGGTCGGCACCGGCGCAGAAACTGCGGCCGCTGCCGGTCAGCACCACCACGCGCACGGCCGGGTTGGTGTTGCAGGTTTCCAGCAGCGCGTGCAGTTGCTTCAAGGTGGGGATATCCAGCGCGTTGCGTTGCTCGGGGCGGTTGAGGGTGATCCAGGCAACGCCGGCTTCGACCTTGCTCAACAGTGACGACGACGGGGTGGTCATGGGGGGCCTCGGGGTTGTTGTGATGGTTATGGGGAGGGCTTGATGAGGGAGATACTAAACGAGTGTTCAACAAGGCGGCAATTGGTGGGAAATGGGCCTGTAACAGACCTTGAAATCTATTTAAGTCATTGTTTTTAAATAGCTTACTTAGTTTGTTCAGGGTTGGTTGCGCGGCGGTTGTTACAACTTTGTACAACTGTGAGATTGTCGGGGGCGCTTTGCGCCCCTTTCGCGACGCAAGGCCGCTCCTACAGGGGGAACGCATAGAGTCTCAAGCTGATGCGGTCCCTTGTAGGAGCGGCCTTGTGTCGCGATGGGCCGCAAAGCGGCCCCCGGCAATATTCAGCCAGACACAGCAATCAAACCCCAGGCGCACTCGGCGCAAACGCCCCCTGCCGACGACGGTTGACCAGGTAATACGCCGCATAGCACAGCGCAATAAAGCCAAAGCCCCAGTACAGCGACGGCCGCTGCGTCTCATCCAGCGCCAGGAACACGAACAGCGAACTGCACAGGGTGATGCACAGCAGCGGCACCAGCGGATACAGCGGCGCGCGGTACTTCAGGTCGTGCAGCTGCCCGCCGTCACGCAGATATGCCTTGCGGAACCGGTACTGCGCCAGGGCGATGACGATCCAGGTCACCGTGCCCGACATCCCGCTCACCGCCATCAACACCATGAACAGCGTGTCTGCGGCGACAAAGCTGGTCATCAGCGAGATCAACGCAAAGCACAGGGTGATGCTCAGCGCGCGCAGCGGTACGCCACGTTTGCTCAGCGGCGACAGGCTTTTCGGCGCCATGCCGCTCTTGGACATGGCCCAGAGAATGCGCGTGGAGGCATACAGCCCGGAGTTGCCCACCGAAAGGATGGCGGTAAGGATGACGAAGTTCATAAGGTCAGCGGCGTAAGGGATGCCGACCATGTCGAACACCTGCACGAAAGGGCTTTCCATCAGCCCGGCCTGCTCGTACGGCACGATGGCCGACAGCACGGCAATCGCCAGCACGTAGAAGATCAACACACGGAACACCACGTTGCGCACGGCCCGCGGAATGCTCTTTTCCGGGTGCTCGGTCTCGCCAGCCGCCACGCCCATGATCTCGCAGCCCTGAAAGGCATAGACCACGGTCATCATCACCGCGAACACTGCCGACAGCCCATGGGGGAACAACGACTCGCCCACCAGGTTGTTCAGCATCGGTGCCGGTGCGCCGCTGCTGAGCGGGATGGCGCCGAAAATCACCAGCAGGCCGATGACGATAAAGCCAAGGATGGTCGCCACCTTGATCCCCGAAAACCAGTACTCGGCCTCGCCAAAAGCACGGGTGGCCAGGGCATTGAGGCCGAACAGCACCACCACGAACAGCGCCGACCAGTACCAGATCGGCACCTCCGGGAACCAGCGTGTCATCAGCATGCCGGCAGCGGTGAACTCCAGGCCCACGGTGGTGGCCCAGCTCATCCAGTACACCCAGCCGATCATGAAACCGGTAGCCGGGCCGATGAACTTGGTGGCATGGGCCTGGAACGAGCCAGACACCGGCATCTGCACCGACAGTTCGCCCAGGCAGACCATTACCAGGTACATCAGCAGGCCAGCCACCAGGTACGCCAGGATCGCACCCACCGGCCCACCCTGGTTGATGGTCACGCCCGAGCCCATGAACAGGCCAGTGCCGATCACCCCGCCCAACGACAGCATGAAAATGTGCCGGCTTTTCAGCGCACGGGTCAGCTGGATTTTCTCGTGAGTGTCAGTCATGGCGCACCTCGCCGTTGCGGCGGGTGCAAGGCCACGCGACGGTGCCGCGCGGAGTGGTGTGCAGGAGGGGCTGAGTGCTACGGCATGTCATTATTGTTGTCTCCAATAAGCCTCATGGACCGCGTGCGACGCGGTTGCCATGGATTATTGGAAACGGATGTAAGGTGCCGTTGTACGAACGGATCGAAGATGTAAAAAGTCGTAAGTTTTTTGTACGTCAGCTCTGGATCAGCTGTTCCAGGGTGGTACGGGCCTGCGCCAGCTGGCCGGCCAGCGGCTCGCCGAGCGCTTGCAACGCCTGGGCGTCGTGCTGCCGGGCGGCGTCTTCGAGGCCACGTAACAACGCCGCCAGCCCGGAAAAGCCCAGCGAATCACAACTGCCGGCCAGGCGGTGGGCCAGGTGCTGTACTTCGGTAAAGTCCTGGGCCGGCAGTGCCTCGGCCAGCGCCGTGGCGTGCTGCTCCAGCGACTGGCGCAGCACCGTCAGCAGGCCCTGCAGCTTCTGCTCACCCAGCAGCGAGCGGTGGGTGTCCAGCAGTGACCAATCCATATGTGCGTCAGCGCCCGCCACTGCACGGGGGGTGACCTCGGCCAACGCCTGGCGCAGGTTGGCCAGCCGCAAGGGTTTGGCCAGCACCCCCTGCATGCCGGCGTCGAGATAACCCGGCACTTGCCCCGGCTGCACGCCGGCAGTCAGCGCCAGAACCCGGCTGTGGCGGTTCGGCCCCGGCGTGGCGCGCAATTGCCGGCACAATTCCACCCCGTTCATGCCTGGCAGGTGCACGTCGAGCAGGATCAGGTCGAAGCGCTGCAAGGCACAGGCTTGCAGGGCCTGCCCGGCATCCTCGGCAAAGCTTACCCGGTGGCCCTCGCGCAGCAGCAGGCCGCCTGCCACCTCGCGGTTCAGCGCCACGTCTTCGACCACCAGGATATCCAGGCTGGGCAACGGCAACGGGGCCACTGAACGGGTCGGTGCGGGTTGCCCACACACCATGTCGAGTTCGAACCAGAAGCAGCTGCCCTGCCCTTGCACGCTGTTCAGGCCGATGCTGCCACCCAGCTTTTCCACCAGGTGCTTGCAGATCGCCAGGCCCAGCCCAGTGCCGCCATAGCGCCGCGCGACCGCCTCGCTGGCCTGGACGAAACGGTCGAAGATCCGCGCCTGCACCTCGGGTTCGATGCCAATGCCATTATCACTGACCGACAGCCGCAAGCGCTGCGAGGCCTCGCTGCTGGCCAGCACCTGCACCTTGAGCTGCACCTGGCCGTGCTCGGTAAACTTGATGGCATTGGCCAGCAAGTTGCTCAGCACCTGGCGCAGGTACTGCTCGGCACCGTGCTGGTAGCCGGCCAACTGCTCATCGATCACCAGCTGTAAGGTATCGTCATTGTCCATGGCCATGGGTTCAAGCAGCGCCAGCACTTCCTGGCACAACTGGCGCAGCGAAAACCCGACCAGTTCGGCGCGGCTCTCGCCCTCTTCAAGCCGGGCGAAATACAGCACTTCGTTGAGGATCGCCAACAACCCCTCGCCGGCCTTGTACAAGGCTTCGACGCGCTGGCGGTCGGCTGCCTGCAGCCGGGCACCACGCAGCAACTCGGCCATGCCGAGGATGCCATTGAGCGGTGTGCGCAACTCATGGCTCATGGTTGCCAGAAAGCGCGACTTGGCCAGGTTGGCAGCCTCGGCGTCGTCCTTGGCGCGGGCCAGGCTGGCGGTACGCCGCTCGACCATGGCCTGCAGTTCGTCACGTTTGTCCTGCAACGCCAGGCGGTCGCGCTCGCGCCGTTCGCTATCACTGAGGATGGCCCGGCGCATCTCATCCAGCGCGTTGGCCACCGTGTCGATTTCATCCGCGCGCGCCGAGGGGCGACGGCCCAGGCGTAGCGGTTCCTGCCAGTGGCCGGCGCCGATACGGCGGGCGAACTCGGCCATCACCTGCAGGTGGCGGGTGACCAGGCGGTAGAACAGCCCCGACAATGCCACCGCCAGACCGCACAGGAATACCCCCATCCACAGCAGGCTGGCGAGGCCGGTGGCGTACAACCGGCGGTGTACCGCACCGAGGTCGATGCTGACCTCCAGCTCGCCCAGGTGCCTGGCCGGCCCTGACGGAGGCTGGTAATCCAGCGGAAAACGCTCGATGCGCAACGGCCCCTTGGGCTCGGCCTCGCCGCGCAACAACTGGAAATCATCGCTGACCAGGCGCACCCGCGCCACGTCGGAAAAGTCCACCAGGCCACGCAGTTGCACGTCCAGCTGCGCCTCGTCCAGGTCCCACAGGCTGCGCTCCAGGCTGGCCAGGTAGCCGGCGCGGATCAACGCCATGCGCGCCTCGATATCACGCATCTCGCGGCGGTATTCGAAGTACAGCTGCACCGAACTGGCCAGCACGGTGAAACACAGGCTGAACAGCAGAATGAACAGCAACAGCCGGCGCAACAGGCCATCGGTGCGCAGGCGGATCATCGGGCATCCGCCGGCAGGTTGATCATGTCACGGTAGGTGACTTCGCTCTGTTCCAGCCAGCGCTCTATCTCGCCGGCCTGGTTCATGCGCTGCAGCTGTGCGTCGATTTCAGCCATGTGCTGGCTCAACGGCGATTGCCGCGACACGGCCACGCGCAGGTAGTCCACGCTGAGCGCGGTGGGCAAGGCGCGTATGTCCTGCGCGCCGGGCAGGTGCTCGATGAACAGCAGGCCGGTGCGCCGCTCCTGGATCACGTAATCGATGCGCCCGCGGATCAACTTGCCAAAGTTCTGCTGGCTGGACGACACCCGCTCGATGTTCTGGTGGCGGGCGACAAAACGGTCGAACTCGGCGCCGTAGCTTTCGCCATACAGCAGGCCGCCGCGGTAGCCGGCCAGGTCCTCGAGCTGCTGGAACTGCACCGGCCGCTGGCGGTTGTAGAACACCGCCACTTCCTCGCGCAGCACCGGCACCGTGGAAAAGCGCATGCGCTGGTCGCGCTGGTCGCTGTTATAGGCCAGCACCACGTCCACCCGCCCGGCGGCGGCGTCCATCAGGCAGCGCTTCCAGTTGCCCAGCACCACGGTTTGCACCGGGTAGCCCATACGGGCGAACAACTCGCGCACCACGGTTGGCGCCACGCCACGTACCTGGTGGCCGTCGCTCCAGGAAATCGGCGGGTACACCGGGTAGTCGCAGTAGCGCACCGGCTCTGTGGCACTGGCTTGCGCTGCGAGCAACGCCAAGGCCAGCAGCCAGGCGCGGCAGGTCATGCCGCCACGCTGGCGGTGAACAGGTAGCCGGTGCCGTGGATGGTGATGATCAGTTGCGGCTCGGCCGGGTCGTCGTGCAGCTTGCGCCGCAGGCGGCCGACCAGCACGTCGATGGAGCGGTCGTTGGGCACCCATTCGCGGTTGCGGATCTGGTCCATCAACTGGTCACGGCTAAGGGTGTGGCCGCTGTTGCGCAAGAACACGCTCAGCAACTGGAACTCGCCGTGGGTGAGCAGGGTTTGCCCGCCACGGGCATCGATCAGCCGCCGGCGGTCGGTGTCCAGCGCCCAGTCGGCGAACTGCTTCAGCGATTGCGCGCAGGCCGGTGCCGGGTGTACTTCGCGGGCATGGCGCACGCGGCGGATCAGGTTCTTGGCGCGCGACACCAGCTCGCGGGGGTTGAGCGGTTTGATCACGTAGTCATCGGCGCCGCATTCCAGGCCGACAATGCGGTCGATGTCGTCGTTGCGCCCGGTGATGAGGATGATGCCAACCTCCGAACGCACGCGCAGTTCGCGGGTCAGGGTGAGGCCATCCTTAC
Source organism: Pseudomonas sp. S37 (assembly GCF_016658545.1). Lineage (GTDB taxonomy): Bacteria > Pseudomonadota > Gammaproteobacteria > Pseudomonadales > Pseudomonadaceae > Aquipseudomonas. Next base: position 21,020 of record NZ_JACVZC010000105.1, read on the forward strand.
CGGGCAGGCGGATGTCCAGCAGCACCAGGTCAACGTCCTGGCTGCCAAGCAGGGCTTCGGCCTTTTCTGCGGTGTCGGCGCAGTGTACGTCGTAGCCTTCCTGGGACAGATAGGCCTGCAGCAAGTCACGAACAAGCGGATCGTCATCGACGATCAATACCCGAGGCGTCATTGCGTGTTGTCTCTTTTTTATTGGTGTTGTTCTACACACTCGCGACAGCAGCGTACTCGTTACTGAACGGGTGATCAACAGCCCTCGGGCAGGCTGAAGCGCCGCCTGCCGCCAGCCTGCAGGCCGTCGACCCAGGCTTCGCAGATGACCACGCCCTGCTCAGGGGTGAAGGTGCCGGGGTTGAGCCCCGACTCCAGCCACAGGCCATCGAGCAAGGCACTGAGGCTGATGGCCGCCAGGTCGGCATTGAAGCCCTGCCAGCCTTCCTCTTCAGCCAGGCTGGCCAGCAGGCGGCAGAGTTCGTTGCGATACTCGCCGTATGAGTGGTCGTGCACCTGGTTGATTGCCTCGGCGGTTTTCACCGCGCCCCAGAACGCCAGCCAGGCATCGAGCAATTGCGGGTCGAGCAACTCGCTGCAAAACGACGCACGGAAGAACGCCGACAAGCGCTCGCGCGCATTGGGTGCAGCCTGGGCCATGGCCTCGCGCAGCAGGCCCATCACCCGGCCGGTGACGGCCATGTAGGCGTCGGCCACCAGTTCATCCTTACCTGCGTAGTGATGGCTGATCAGCCCCACCGAAACCCCGGCCTCGGCCGAGATCTTGCGGATGGACGCGCCCTGGAAGCCATGGCGTTTGAGGCACACCAGTGTCGCCTCGACCAGGTTGGCTTTGCGCAGTTCCGGCAGCATGCGGTGGTAGCGGGCTTCCTGATTCATCGGCGGGTCTCTTGTCTGGGGCTGGCGGTAACAGGCTGGACTGAACGACTGTACAACAAGCCGGACCGCATGATAAACCCTGAGCACCCATGCCCGACCGGGCCAACCACAACAACAAAAGCGGCTGCCATGAACGACCTGATCATACGCGACCTGGACCAGGGCCTGCTGACCCTGGCCTTCAACCGCCCCGACAAGCTCAATGCGCTGAACAATGCCATGTACCAGCAGTTGGGTGACCTGCTGCTGGCGGCAAGTGAAGACCCCGCCGTCGAAGTCATCCTCATCACCGGCAACCCGCAGTGCTTTACTGCGGGCAACGACCTGCGCGATTTCCTCGACAACCCGCCCAGTGACCTGGACAGCCCGGTGTTCCGCCTGATGCGCGTGGTCATGGGCCTGGACAAGCCATTGATTGCTGCAGTCAGTGGTGCCGCGATCGGCATCGGGGCCACCTTGCTGTTGCACTGCGACCAGGTGCTGGTCAGCCGCTCGACCAAGTTGCGCATGCCGTTTGCGCCCTTGGGGGTGTGCCCGGAGTTCGGCTCCAGCCTGCTGCTGCCGCGCTTGCTGGGCCAGGCCCGTGCTGCCAGCTTGCTACTGGGCAACACCTTGCTGGATGGCGAGCAGGCGGTGGCCTGGGGGCTTGCCAATGCGCTGCACGAAGATGGCGAACAGTGCCTGGCAGCGGCACGCACGCTGGCGCGGCAGCTGCAAGGGTATCCGCAGGCGGCGTTGCGGATCAGTAAGCGCTTGCTCAAGGACAGCCAGCGGGCAGAGCTGGAGGCGACGGTAGCACGCGAGAGCCGGTTGTTTATCGAGTGCTTGCGTAGCGAAGAGGCGCGCACAGTATTGCGCTCACTGATCAAGGATTGACTGGTCTGACGCGGTCCGTTGCGGGATCAATTGTCTTGCTCAGAATCTGAAAGCTTGTTCAATCTTTGTGGGAGCGGCCTTGTGTCGCGAAAGGGCCGCAAAGCGGCCCCAGAAATTTTTCGGTGGCGCAAAGATCCCGGGGGCGCTGCGCACCCCTATCGCGACACAAGGCCGCTCCTACACTGACCGCGTGAAGGCAACCGGGGCCATGCGCTGCGTCGGCCGCTTACCCATGGCTGCAGGTCAACGTGTTCGATGTAGGAGCGGGTTTACCCGCGAATACGTCTGTGGATTTGACGACGCATTCGCGGGTGAACCCGCTCCTACACCGTGAAGGCAACCGGGGCCATGCGCCGCGTCGGCCCTTACCCATGGCTGCAGGTCAACGTGTTCGATGTAGGAGCGGGTTTACCCG
>NZ_JACVZC010000106.1 GCF_016658545.1 Pseudomonas sp. S37
CCCCCCCCCCCCCCCCCCCCCCCCCCCCCCCCCCCCCCCCGCTCCTACAACTGACCGCGTAGATTCACTGCTGGTCGTTATAGTGAAACTTGGGCATTTCCCAGTGGAAACGAATCGCCAGCAAGCGCACCAAAAACCCGCCAAACAAGGTCAGCAGCATCGCCTGCTCCGCCGGCACCTTGAAATACACGCAACCCAGGTAGAACCACGCGGCCGCGAACGACACGCTGGCGTACAGCTCGCGGCGGAACACCAGTGGAATGTCGTTGCAGAAGATATCGCGCAAGATCCCGCCAAACACGCCGGTAATCACCCCACTGATCGATGCCACCAGCATGCCCTGCCCCATCTCCAGCGCGGTCATGCAGCCAATCAGGGTAAACGCCACCAGCCCCAGGGCGTCCAGCACCAGGAACAGCGAGCGCAGGCGGCGCATCATCGGCGCGATGAAAATGGTCAGCAGCGCGGCAAAACTGGTCAGCACCAGGTACTCCGGGTGCTTCACCCAGGTCAGCGGGTAGTGCCCGAGCAGCACGTCGCGCACCGAGCCGCCGCCCAGGGCGGTGACGCAGGCGATAAGCACCACGCCGAACCAGTCCATGCCGCGGCGCCCGGCAGACAGCGCGCCAGTCATGGCTTCGGCAGTGATTGCGATGAGGTAGAGCATCAACAACATGGTGCGGGTCCGTGCGAGAAAGGCGCGCAGTCTAACCAGTTGCCCAAGGCACCAAAAGGGGGCGCAGATACAATATCTGCGCCGTTTAGGCTCACACCTTGATGAAGTGCTCGCGATAGTGGCGCAGCTCGGCGATGGATTCGCGAATGTCGTCCAGTGCCAGGTGGGTATTGCCCTTCTTGAAGCTGTCACGCACGTCCGGTGCCCAGCGCGCAGCCAGCTCTTTCAGGGTGGAGACATCCAGGTTGCGGTAGTGGAAGTAGTTTTCCAGGTTGCGCATATGGCGGTACAGGAAGCGGCGGTCCTGGCAGATGCTGTTGCCGCAGATCGGCGACTTGCCCTTTGGCACCCACTGCTCGAGGAAGGCAATGGTCTGTGCCTCGGCTTCGGCCATGCCGACCTTGCTCTCGCGCACGCGCTGGGTCAGGCCCGAAGCACCATGGGTGCGGGTGTTCCACTCGTCCATGCGCGCCAGCACCTCGTCACTGTGGTGAATGGCGATCACCGGGCCTTCGGCCAGGGTGTTCAACTCGCTGTCGGTGACGATGGTGGCCATCTCGATGATGACGTCGCTGTCCGGATCCAGGCCGGTCATTTCCAGGTCGATCCAGATCAGGTTCTGTGGGTTTTGCATGCAGGGGCTCCTCATATAGGCCGTCATATTAGCCTAGGCTCTGCGTGAAAAGCCCGGCGTGCTAAACTGCCTGCCGTTTTCAATGCCCCGCCCGGGCCACTCTACACGGTACTTTCATGGCCAAACGCCAGCTCAATCGCCGCCAGAACTGGCGGATCGAAAAAATCCAGGGTGAGCGCGCCGCTCGCGCCGCCAAACGCGAGCAGCATGTGCTGCAGGAACTGGAGGGTGGTGACCTGGGGCCGGAGCAGCTGGGCCTGGTCATTGCACACTTCGGCGTGCAGGTAGAAGTTGAAGCCCAGGACGGCGAAACAGCGGGCCAGGTGTTCCGTTGCCACTTGCGCGCCAACCTGCCAGCGCTGGTTACCGGCGACCGGGTCGTGTGGCGTGCCGGCAACCAGGGCATCGGCGTGATCGTCGCGCAGATGCCGCGCAGCACCGAGCTGTGCCGGCCAAACAACCACGGCCAGTTGAAGCCGGTGGCCGCCAACGTCGACCTGATCGTGATCGTCTTCGCCCCGGCCCCGGAACCGCACCCCAACCTGATCGACCGCTACCTGGTAGCCGCCGAGCACGCCGGCCTGCGCCCCCTGCTGCTGCTGAACAAGGCCGACCTGATCAACGACGAGAACGGCCCTGGCCTGCATGCGCTGCTGGAGGTCTACCGCGAGCTCGGCTACCCGCTGCTGGAGGTTTCGGCGCACCACGGTGACGGCATGCAACGCCTGCAGCAACAGCTGGACGGCCACATCAGCGTGTTCGTCGGCCAGTCGGGGGTGGGCAAGTCGTCGCTGGTCAACAGCCTGCTGCCAGACGCCGGCACCCGCGTCGGCGACCTGTCGGAGTGGTCGGGCCAGGGCACGCACACCACCACCACTGCGCGCCTGTACCACTTCCCCAACGGCGGCGACCTGATCGACTCGCCGGGCATTCGCGAGTTCGGCCTGGGCCACGTCAGCCGCGATGACGTGGAAGATGGCTTCATCGAGTTCCGCGACCTGTTCGGCACCTGCCGCTTCCGCGACTGCAAGCATGACCGCGAACCGGGCTGCGCACTGCTCAAGGCGCTGGACGATGGCCGGATCAAGCCACAACGCATGAACAGTTACCGCTCGATCATCGCCAGCCTGACGGAAGACAGCTACTGATTAGACTGTAGGATTTTTTACCTAATGGTGTAGGGCGCTTCTGGTTTTGCCGTCATCTATTGCCCACGCCGCTGCTTTCCCTGATGGTCAGGACTTCAATCAGGGAGGGTAACGCCATGCCGGTTCTTATCAGCTACCGCCACACAGCTCGGCTCGACGCCTTCATCCTCAACGAACGCCTCTTGCTGGAAGACATCCCCACCCAACTGGTGCAGATCGATTGCGATGGGCAGACCCATGACGACCTGTATGGCAGCTTCTGCCAGCAGATGAGCGATGCCACACACTGGATCGGCGTGTTGTCGGCCGATATCGGCCAGGATGGCTGGACGGCCTGGCTGCTGGGCGCGGCAACCATGGCCTGTCGGCGAACGGGCTTCTTTTGCAAAGGGCCTGGTGAACTTCCAGAAGGTTTAGGGCGCTGGCCGATCATGCATGAACGTGCGCATATCGACCTGTTTGTGCGGGCTTATCATGACGAACGCACATTTGCGCGGGCCATGACGCTGCCACCGGGGCGTGGCTCACGTATGGACAGGGACAACGCAGACTTCTTTCATGCTGACCTCAAGGCCAAGATCAGGCGGGGATTCTGAGGCAGACGCGGTCAATGTAGGAGCGGCCTTGTGTCGCGATAGGGCCGCAAAGCGGCCCCAGGATTTCAGCTTCGCAGCAAATATTGCCGGGGCCGCGTTGCGGCCCTATCGCGACACAAGGCCGCTCCTACAAGGGGACCGCGTAAGGCTTACTGATCCTTGGCTTCATCCATCTTCAAAGTCCCGTCCTCGAAGATGTTCAGCTTCTGGCGCAGTTCACGCGGCTGCATCGGTGCCTGGTCGGCGCTGGCCGCCGGGGCCGCCGGCGCAGCGGGTGCCGCAGCCCCCGGCGCTGCACCACTGGCCGGCGGTGCAGCAGGCTCGGCAGGCTGAGACTCCGGCGTACCCTGCTCACCCTCGATATCCCGCTGGGCCTTCTTGGTCAGCACGATGATGTCGATACGGCGGTTGACCGGGTTGAACGGGTTCTTGCGGTCGAACAGCGACGACGAGGCGTAACCCACCACCCGCGCCACCTGGCCGTCCGGGTAACCACCGGCCACCAGCGCACGGCGCGCGGCGTTGGCGCGGTTGGCCGACAGTTCCCAGTTGCCGAATTCGCCCGTGCCGGCATACGGCTTGGCATCGGTGTGGCCGCTGACGCTGATCTTGTTCGGCACAGCCTTGATGGTGTCAGCCATGGCCAGCAGGATGTCCTCGAAGTACGGCTGCAGGCGCGCACTGCCAATGTCGAACATCGGCCGGTTCTCGGCATCCATGATCTGGATACGCAAGCCGTCCTGGGTGATCTCGAACAGGATCTGGTCCTTGAACTTCTGCAGCTGCGGGTTCTCTTCCACCTTGTTCTGCAGTTCCTGCAACAACAACTCCAGGCGCTCGCGCTCGACCTGCTCGGCCATGGTCTCGACCTGGTCCTTGTTCAGCTGCGTGGGAGACTGCTGCGTGGGCTCGGTCTTCACTTCCGGATTGATGGTTTTATCCGGCGCCATCTCCGGCGAACCGCCCAGGTCGATAACATAAGGCGTGCCACTCTCGGAGAAACCGATCGGGTCCTGGAAGTAGCCGGCAATGGCGATCTTCTGCTCTGGCGTGGCCGTGGACATCAGCCACAGCACCAGGAAGAACGCCATCATCGCCGTGGCGAAGTCGGCGAAGGCGATTTTCCAGGCGCCGCCGTGGTGGCCGCCGCCAAAGCGCTTTACGCGCTTGACGATAATGGGCTGATTGTTCTCCATGACTCAGCGACCGCGAACCGCTTGTTCCAGCTCGGCGAAGCTTGGGCGGTGCTTGGGGTACAGCACCTTGCGCCCGAACTCGACCGCCAGCGAAGGCGGCATGCCCGAGGCCGAGGCCACCAGCGAAGCCTTGATCGATTCGTACAGGTTCAGCTCTTCCTTGGCATCGTGCTCCAGGCACTTGGCCAGCGGGCCGAAGAAGCCGTAGGCCGCCAGGATACCGAAGAAGGTACCGACCAGTGCCGCACCCACGTGCATGCCGATAGCCGCCTGGTCGCCCTCGCCCAGCGAAGCCATGGTCACCACGATACCCAGTACCGCCGCGACGATACCAAAACCGGGCATGCCGTCGGCAATGCCGGTCACCGCATGGGACGGGTGCTCCAGCTCTTCCTTCATGCTCAGCAGCTCCATGTCGAACAGGCCCTCGAGTTCGTGCGGGGCCATGTTGCCGGTGGACATGATGCGCAGGTAGTCGCAGACGAACGCGGTCATGCGCTCATCGGCCAGCACCGTCGGGTACTTGGCGAAGATCGGGCTGGCTGCAGCGTCTTCGATGTCGGCCTCGATGGCCATCATGCCTTCGCGACGGCTCTTGTTGAGGATCTCGTACACCAGTCCCAGCACCTCAAGGTAGAAGGCATGGCTGAAACGCGAGCCGAACATCTTCATCGACTTCTTGATGACGTGCATGGTCATGTAGCCGGGGTTGGCCTGCAGGAATGCACCGAAGGCCGCACCGCCGATAATCAGTACTTCGAACGGCTGGATCAGCGCTGCGATCTTGCCGTGGGAGAGCACGTAGCCGCCGAGCACGCTCGCGAATACGACGATGATGCCGATAATTTTAGCCATAGGTTCAAAGCACTTGCTGTCGTGGTCAGGGGATGAGACGAGAGCTTTAAAACTCTTCTTCTACTTATCGGCAGAACTGCGCCAGACTATAGCCACATAATGCGAAAAGCCAGTTCGGACTGATGTCAAAATGCCAATTGAAACCAAGGTGCCCGCTCAGGCTCCGCGTACGCTAGAGGCCTGGGTCAAGCTGCTCGAGAGTGTTCGCATCCCCGTACCGAAGCACAGCTACGACCGGGTCATGGCTGCGATCCATGATAGCCGCCGCTCGCTGCGTGACATCGCCGAACTGATGCAGGATAGCCCCGCCCTGGTGCTGTCGGTGATGCGCGAAGCCAATCACCCCACCAATGCTAGCCTGGCCGAGCCGGCCGAAAGCCTGGAGGTTGCGCTCAACCGCCTGGGCCTGGAGCGCAGCGAACAGCTGCTCAAGCGCTTGCCAGCGTTGCCCGCCGAAGAAATCCCGCCGGTGCTCAGCCAGTTCCAGCTGATCAGCCAGCATGCCTCGCAGCAGGCCAGCGGCCTGTTCGCCAGCCGCCTGGCGCGGCTGTGGCAGGAAATTCACTGGGGCAGCCTGCTGTTCCTGTCGCCACTCTGGCCACTGGCGCTCGCCTACCCCAAGCTGCTCGATACCTGGGAGCTGCGGGTTATCCACAAGGGTGAAGAGGCAGCAGGGGTCGAGGAAGAACTGTTTGGCGTGCGCATCATGGCGCTGTGCCAGACCATGGCCGAGTACTGGCGCCTGCCGCAATGGGTCACCCAGGGTTACCGCCTGCTGCTGGAAGAGCGCGAGCAACTGGCCCAGGTGCTGAGTATTGCCCGTGACGAAGACCTGCTCAGCCAGCAACACCGCCTGGATGCCGAGCCCGGCCTGCGCCGCTGGTTCAACCAGCCGGCCAATACCGTGCTGCTGGCCAACAACCTGGCCCTGGCGGCGCAGGTTGGCTGGGACAACCCGCACCTGCTGCGCTGGCAACTGCTGACCGCACTGTACCTGCAGACTTCGCTGGAAGACGTGCAGCAACAGATGCACCAACAGGCCGCGGCCAGCGCCCGTCGCCATGCCCGACATGCCCTGTTCCACCCGGCCGAGGCGTTGATCTGGCCGTGGCACCAACGCCGCCCGCACCCGGATATGCTGGCCCCGCCACCGCCCAGCAGCGATGAACTGGCACGCTGGCGCACGTTGTGCCAGGACCTGCTGGCGCAACCCAGCCCGTTCACCAACACCGTGCACCTGGCAACCCAAGCCCGTGAGGCCCTGCTCGCCTGCGGCATGCAACGCATCATGCTGCTGAGCCTGGACAAGGCCAGTGACTACCTGCGCGTGCAGCAGACCGCCGGCCTGCCCAAGGAAGCCGCAGCCCTGGCCCTGCAGGTGTCGCAGAACAAACTGCTGCAAAAACTGCTGAGCCAGGCCGGGCAACTGCGCATCACCCCGGAAAACCACAGCCAGTTCTCGGCCCTGCTGCCCGCCCCGCTGCGCGCGCTGTTCCGCAGCGAACACGTGCTGCTACGCTCGCTGGCGGTGAACGACCAGGTACTGATGGTGCTGGTGGCCGACCAGGGCTGCCGGCCGTTGGCCGAAATCAGCGTGCAGGCCTTCGGCAAGACCGCGCAGTGCATCGAGCGGGCCCTGTCGGTGTTTGCCAACCGCAAGGGCTGAGCCTTGCGCTACAATCGCCCCTCTTTCCACACTGGAGACCGTGGATGACTGACTTTTCCGGCCTGCCGCTGGTGATCGAAGCCGCAGACCTGCTGCCACGCCTGGAATCACCGCAGCTGATCCTGGTCGACCTGAGCAGCGCCAACCGCTATGTCAGCGGGCATATCCCCGGCGCGCGCTTTGTCGAAGGCAAGCGTACCCAGCTTGGCCAGCCACCCGCCCCCGGCCTGCTGCCGGCCCTGGGCGAGCTGGAAAAACTGTTCAGCGAACTCGGCCACCGCGATGATGCCGTGTACGTGGTGTACGACGATGAAGGCGGCGGCTGGGCCGGGCGCTTCATCTGGCTGCTCGACGTGATCGGCCACCCGCACTATCACTACCTCAATGGCGGCATCCAGGCCTGGCCGGCCGACAAGCTGGCCACCGAAGTGCCTGCCAGCGGCAGCGCCCCGGTGCACCTGCACATCGACGGCGCCCCCACGGCCACCCGCGAGTACCTGCAAAGCCGCCTGGGCGCCGATGACCTGGTCATCTGGGACGCGCGCGGCCCGCAGGAATTCAACGGCGAGAAAGTACTGGCAGCCAAAGGCGGCCACATCCCCGGCGCAGTCAACTTCGAGTGGACCGCCGGCATGGACCTCAACGACCACCTGCGCATCCGCCAGGACATCGCCGAAGTCCTGCAGAAACTGGGCATCACCCCCGACAAGGAAGTGATCACCCACTGCCAGACCCACCGCCGCTCCGGTTTCACTTATCTGGTGGCCAAGGCCCTCGGTTACCCACGCGTCAAAGCCTACGCCGGCTCGTGGAGCGAATGGGGCAACCACCCGGACACGCCTGTAGAAGTTTAAGGAACCTGCATGAAATCCCGTCTGTTCATCATCAGCCAGTACCTGCTGCCGCACCACTTGCTGTCGCGGCTGGCCGGCTGCGTCGCCGAGTGCCGTGTGCGCTGGTTCAAGAATGCCTTCACCGCCTGGTTCGCCAAGCGCTACCAGGTCAACATGAGCGAAGCACTGAGCGAAGACCTGAGCGCCTATGAGCACTTCAACGCGTTCTTCACCCGCGCCCTTAAGCCAGGTGCCCGCCCGCTGGACGAAACCCCGGGCGCCATCCTGTGCCCGGCCGACGGTGCCGTCAGCCAGCTCGGCCCGATCGAGCACGGCCGCATCTTCCAGGCCAAGGGCCACGGCTACAGCGCGCAGGAACTGCTGGGTGGTGACCCGGCCATGGCTGCGCCGTTCATGGGCGGCGAATTCGCCACCATCTACCTGTCGCCCAAGGACTACCACCGCGTGCACATGCCGCTGGCCGGTACCCTGCGTGAAATGGTCTACGTGCCGGGCCGGCTGTTCTCGGTCAACCAGACCACTGCAGAGAACGTTCCCGAGCTGTTCGCCCGTAATGAGCGCGTGGTCTGCCTGTTCGATACCGAGCGCGGGCCGATGGCCGTAGTGCTGGTGGGTGCGATGATCGTTGCTTCGATCGAGACCGTGTGGGCCGGCCTGGTGACGCCGCCCAAGCGTGAGCTGAAGACCTTCCGTTACGACGAAGCCAGCCGCGCGCCGATCCACCTGGAGAAAGGTGCCGAGCTGGGCCGCTTCAAGCTGGGTTCGACCGCTATCGTGCTGTTCGGGCCGGAGCAGGTGAAGTGGGCTGAGAGCCTGGGTGCCGGGTCTGCGGTGCGCATGGGGCAGCAGCTGGCGGCGCCTGTGCAGGCTTGATTGCCTGATCGATCCGTGGGGCTGCTTTGCAGCCCAATCGCGACACAAGGCCGCTCCCACAGGAGAAATGTGATCCCCCTGTGGGAGCGGCCTTGTGTCGCGATTGGGCCGCAAAGCGGCCCTCAGCTTTTCAGATCAACCGCGCGCGTCGCGGTCGCGCAAGCCCAGCAGATAAAGCACGCCATCCAGCCCCAAAGTGGAAATCGCCTGCTTGGCCGACTGGCGCACCAGTGGCTTGGCACGGAACGCCACGCCCAGGCCGGCCAGCGACAGCATCGGCAGGTCGTTGGCGCCATCACCTACGGCAATGGTCTGCTCCAGCTGCAAACCTTCTTCGCTGGCCAGCTTCTGCAACAGTTCGGCCTTGCGCTGGGCGTCGACGATCGGCTCTACAGCCACGCCAGTCACCTTGCCATCGACCACTTCCAGCTCGTTGGCGAACACGTAGTCGATACCCAGGCGCGCCTGCACCTGGCGGGCAAAATAGGTAAAGCCACCGGACAGGATCGCGGTCTTGTAACCCAGGCGCTTGAGTTCGGCAAACAGGTTTTCAGCGCCCTCGGTCAGGCGCAGCGAGGCGCCGATCTCGTCCAGCACGCCTACATCCAGGCCCTTGAGCAGCGCCATGCGCTCCTTGAAGCTGGCGCGGAAGTCCAGCTCGCCACGCATCGCACGCTCGGTGATCGCCGCCACCTGCTCACCCACGCCAGCCGCCTTGGCCAGTTCGTCGATGACTTCGGCCTCGATCAGCGTCGAATCCATGTCGAACACCGCCAGGCGGCGGTTGCGGCGGAACAGGTCGTCCTTCTGGAAGGCAATGTCGATGCTCAGCGCTTCAGCCAAGGCGAAGAAGTCGGCACGCAGGGCCTGGGCATCGCTCGGCACGCCACGTACGGAAATTTCGACTGCCGCCTTGCCCGTGTCGGTTTCGGCGTCCAGCGCCACGCGCGCCGACAGCCGCTCGATACGCTCGATGGTCAAGCCGTACTGGCTGATCACCGCACTCACCCGCTGCAGTTGCTCGGGGGTAATCTTGCGGCTCAGCAGGGTGACGATGTGGCGCGCCTCGCCATGGCCATCGGCCCAGTGCTGGTAGTCCGCCTCGGAAATCGGCGTGTAGCGAGCCTGCAGGTTCAGCTCGTGGGCCTTGGCCTGCACGCTTTGCAGCAGCGCGGTGGCCACTTCGTTGTCCGGGATATCGACCAGGATGCCGAACGACAAGGTGCCGTGCATGACCGCCAGGCCGATGTCGAGGATACTCACACCGCCCTGCAGCAGGACGCCGGTGATAGCCGCAGTGAGACCGGGACGGTCCTCACCGGTGATGTTGATCAGGACGATTTCGCGCACAACCTGGCTCCGACTTCGATGAAAAATGCGCATTCTACCGATTTTCCATGACCATCGGGCGCCAACGATACTTTGCCGACAAAACCCGGCTCGCTATACTCCCCCCACTTTCTTGCCATTAAGAGCCGAGCTCAGTGAACCGGCCCACGCCCGTCAAACCAGACAACTTCTTCCTGATGATCTATCGTGCCCTGAGTCAACGTCGCGTGCCGCTGGCACTGCGCATCGCCTGCACCAACATCTTCCTGGTGGCACTGGCGCTGGTGATCTACGCCTGCGTGATGGGGCTGCAGTTCAAGCAGGCCATGCACGAGCAGGCCGATGCCCTGGGGCAGAGCCTGACCACCCAGACCGCTACCTCGGCGACCGAGCTGCTGGTGTCCAACGACATCCTCAGCCTCAACGTGCTGCTGGGCAACCTGGTGAAAAACCCGCTGGTGGCCCATGCGGCGATCTACAGCGTCGACAACCGCATCCTCGCCGAGGCTGGCCAGCGGCCGCGCAACAGCCTGCTGGGCGAGGCCGAAGGCCTGTACCAGACCAAGATCACCTTCCAGGACGTGACCGCCGGGCAACTGCGCATCAGCCTGGACATGAGCCAGTTCCAGCAGCCGATGCTGATCAGCCTGCAGAGCATGGGCATCCTCGCCGCCATCCTGCTGGCGCTGGCCTTGGCCCTCAGCTTGCGCCAGGGCCGCTATATCACCCTGCCGCTGCTGCAGTTGCGGGTATGGCTGCGCGACCCGCAGTACTACACCCCGGCCACCGACCGCCAGGACGAGATCGGCGACATCGCCCGCCAGCTGCATGCACGCCTGGCGCCGCCGCCACCACCGGAACCGGAGCCCGAGGAAGACGACGAGCCGTTCGACGACCTGCACGACGACGCCCCGGCCCCCAAGGCCGCGCCGCGTGCCAAGGTTGCCGCGCTGGAAGACGAGGATGACGACGAAGCCTTCGCCGGCCTGCTGGACGACGACAGCGCCCCGAAAGCCGCCGCCGTGGTCGAGTCCGACGAACCGCAATACAGCGCCATCCTTGCCGTGCAGCTGGGCTCGCAGGAGCAGCTGCGCCGCCTGCCGCGCACGCGCCTGGCCGAGCTGACAGAGCGTTACCGTGACTGCCTGGAGCACGCGGCCTCGCTTTACGACGGTGAAACCCACACGCTCAACGACGGCAGCACCCTGGTGCTGTTCCACAGCCGCGAGTGTGGTGAAGACTACTTGACCAACGCCATTTGCTGCGGCGAGCTGTTGCGCGCCCTGGGCCATGCCCTGCAAATCGAAGTCGCCGACAGCGGCATCACCTTGCAGCTGCAACTGGGCCTGGTGCTGGGCAACGACCTGCATGGGCTGGAGCTGGTTGACCTGCTGATGGCCGAGAAGGCCCAGGATGCCCTGGCGCTGTCGCAACACAGTCGCAACCTGTTGCTGGTGGAGCGGCAGATCAGCGATGACGCGCTGATTCGCCAGCGCGCGCGCATTCGCCCGATTGCCAGCCCGGAGGGTGCTTGCTGTGTTGAGCGGCTGATGGAGCCCTACCCGTCGATGCTGGAGCGGCAGCTGGCACGCATGCACGAGCGCCGGGCCTGACAGCCCTGCACTAGCCCCCTGTAGGAGCGGCCTTGCGTCGCGATGGGCTGCGCAGCAGCCCCCAAGGTTCATTGCTACGGCACACATCTTTGGGGCTGCTGCGCAGCCCATCGCGACGCAAGGCCGCTCCTACAGGGACCGTGCCAGGCTTCAGACTGGTTTATCGCAGATACAAAAAAGCCCGCAACAATGCGGGCTTTTTTGTGGCTGGCTGTTCGATCAGAACCGATAGACTTCCATATCGGTACGAATCGGCGAGGCCATCGGGATCTTGGATTTCTCCGGTGCCTTCTTCACCTGTACCGGCGCAGCAGGCTTTTTAGGCGATTCTTCGGCAATGGCCGGCTGGTTGGCCAGCGGCTTCACCGCGGTGCTCAGCTGTTCGGCCAGTTTTTGCAGCAATTGACCCTGAGCCTGTACCTGCGACGACTCGCTGCCCTCGTGCGGCTGCTCGAGGTGAACGATGCGGTTGTCGCGCACATGGCCACGACGGTCCAGCAGTCGCCACTGGGCATCCAGAATGGCCGGCTGGTCCTTGCCCGAGTCCAGGCGGGTAATCGACAGCAGCACTTGCACGTCAGGGCTGAAACCGGTGGTGGCCGGGGCCAGCACCACACGCTGGCTGTCCAGGCGCCAGGCCAGTTGACGTACCAGCAACTGGTCGATGTCCGACGAAAGGCTACCCGCCCAACGACCGTCGGTCGCCGCGCTCAGGCTGCCGTCGGCCTGACGTTGCAGGAACGTCTCGCGCTGCAGGTAATCGGCCACCGATACCGGGCCGAGCACCACGGCCATGCCCGCACTCTGCGAAGGCTGGCCAGGATCACCGCTGTCGAGCTGGTACAAGGCGACCGGCTGATGCATGGTGCACCCGCCAAGGCCCAGCAGGCCGGTCATCAACAGCGCAAATGGAAGGCGCAGAAATTTCATCATCCCATCCAGGCGGTCGCCTACAGGCACACCGCAGTGATACATATAAATTCAAACGGGCACACGGCCACGCCGGCACCGCAAGGGCCATATCATCCGCGAAATAACCGTCCGACTCCAGTGTTTCTGCCCGGAACGGCGCTGAAATTGCCGTTCCAGACATTTCTACCGGTTACGCCGGCACTTCCACCTGCAAGCTATCGACACGCTGGAAGCCGCGTGGCAGCTTGCTGCCGCGCCGGCCGCGCTCGCCCTTGTAATGCTCCAGGTCGTCCGCCTTCAAAGACAGCGTACGCTTGCCGGCCTGCAATACAAGGGTCGCACCTTCGGGAATGACGGCCAGATCGGTGACATATTCTTCACGGCTGGCCACCCGGTCGCCCGGTACACCCATGATCTTGTTGCCCTTGCCTTTACCCAGCTGTGGCAAGTCGCTGACCTTGAACACCAGCAGGCGGCCTTCGGTGGTGACGGCCGCCAGCCAGTCCTGCTCACGGTTGGCCACCGGGCGCGGGGTCATGACCTTGGCGCCATTGGGCAGACTAAGCAAGCCTTTGCCGGCCTTGTTCTTGGCCTGCAGGTCTTCACCCTTGACCACAAAGCCGTAGCCGGCGTCCGAAGCCACCACGTACAGCGCATCGTCCTCTGGCAGCAGCACGCAATCGAAGGTGGCCCCAGGCGGAGGCGTCAGGCGCCCCGTCAGCGGCTCGCCCTGGCCACGCGCCGAAGGCAGGCTGTGGGCGGCCAGCGAGTAGCTGCGCCCGGTCGAGTCGATCAGCACGGCAAACTGGTTGGAGCGCCCGGCAGCAGCGGCCTTGAAGCCGTCGCCAGCCTTGTACGACAAGCCGGTCGCGTCGATGTCGTGGCCCTTGGCGCAGCGTATCCAGCCTTTTTCCGACAGCACCACGGTAACTGGCTCGGTCGGCATCAGCTCGTTTTCCGACAGGGCCTTGGCTTCGGCGCGCTCGACGATAGGCGAGCGGCGGTCGTCGCCATAGGTTTCGGCATCCTTGATCAGCTCGCTGCGCACCAGCTTGCGCAGTTTGGCCTCGCTGCCCAGCAGGGCCTGCAGCTTGGCCTGCTCCTTGAGCAGTTCGTCCTGCTCGCCGCGGATCTTCATCTCTTCCAGGCGCGCCAACTGCCGCAGGCGGGTCTCGAGGATGTAGTCGGCCTGGATTTCGGTCAGGTCGAAGCGCGCGATCAGCGCCTGCTTGGGGTGTTCCTCGGTGCGAATGATGTGGATCACTTCATCCAGGTTGAGGAACGCGGTGAGCAAGCCGTCCAACAGGTGCAGGCGCTTCTCGACCTTGTCCAGGCGGTGCTGCAGCCGGCGACGAACGGTATGGGTGCGGAACTCCAGCCATTCCACCAGGATCGTGCGCAGGTTCTTCAGCTGTGGCCGGCCGTCAAGGCCGATGATGTTGACGTTGACCCGGTAGCTGCTTTCCAGGTCGGTGGTGGCAAACAGGTGCTGCATCAGTTCGTCGGCATCCACGCGGTTGGAACGCGGGATGATCACGATGCGGCAGGGGTTCTCGTGGTCCGACTCGTCGCGCAGGTCAGCGACCATCGGCAGCTTCTTGGCCTGCATTTGCGCCGCGATCTGTTCCAGCACCTTGGCCCCGGAGACCTGGTGCGGCAACGCGGTAACCACGATGTCGCCATCCTCGACGCGATACACGGCGCGCATGCGGATCGAACCACGCCCGCTTTCGTACATCTTGAGGATTTCGGCCCGCGGCGTGACGATCTCGGCCTCGGTCGGGTAATCCGGCCCCTGGATGTGCTCGCACAGCTGCTCGATGGTGGCCTTGGGCTCGTCGAGCAGGCGCACGCAGGCGCTGGCCACTTCACGCAGGTTGTGCGGCGGTACGTCGGTGGCCATGCCCACGGCGATACCGGTGGTGCCGTTGAGCAGGATGTTGGGCAGGCGTGCCGGCAACACGGCCGGTTCCTGCAAGGTGCCGTCGAAGTTCGGCACCCAGTCGACGGTGCCCTGGCCAACCTCGCTGAGCAGCACTTCGGCATAGCGCGACAGCCGCGCCTCGGTGTAACGCATGGCGGCGAACGACTTCGGATCGTCCGGCGCACCCCAGTTGCCCTGGCCGTCGACCAGGGTGTAGCGGTAGCTGAACGGCTGCGCCATCAGCACCATGGCCTCGTAGCAGGCCGAGTCGCCGTGGGGGTGGAACTTGCCGAGCACGTCACCGACGGTACGCGCCGACTTCTTGTGCTTGGCATCGGCATCGAGCCCCAACTCGCTCATGGCGTAGACGATGCGGCGCTGCACCGGCTTCAGGCCATCGCCGATGTGCGGCAGGGCGCGGTCCATGATCACGTACATGGAGTAGTTGAGGTAGGCCTGTTCGGTGAAGTCAGCCAGCGAGCGGCGTTCTACGCCGTCCAGGCTGAGTTCCAGTGAGTCGCTCATGCGGGCCTCGTCATTTCAGGTTCTGGCGCAGCAGCATGGTGCCACCGCGCTGGGTAAATTCAAGTTGTTGCAGGGCACTCATGCCCAGTAAAACGGTGGGCCCATCCAGGCCCGGCACAACGGTGGCGCGTACGTTCTGCAGGCGGATGTCGCCCAGTTGCAGGCTGGCCAGGCGCGTGCGGTAACCTTCTGTGCGGCCGTTGGCGGTGCTCAGCAGTACCGGGCTGCCGCGCTCCAGGTTCAAGTCACGGGCCAGCGCCTCGGGGATCGCCACGTCAGTGGCGCCAGTGTCGAGCATGAAATGCACCACCTGACCATTGATTGCCCCATCCACGACGAAATGGCCCTGGCCATTACTCAGCAGGCGCACCTCGATAAAGCCCTGGCCATGCTCGGATTGCACCTGGCTGTTGGGGTTGCGCTGGCTGTCTTCCCACTGGCCGAAAAAGCGCGTGGCGAGGAACATGGCCGCCGCCCAGGCGAGCACCATCAGCACCCGCCCTGCGCGCTTGCCCGGCGCCTGGCTCATGGCTTGGCGCTCCAGCCACCTTCCGGAGCGTCGAAGCGCCACACGATCGGCCGGCTTTCGCCATCGGCACGGTCGCCGTTGTTGTTGTCCAGGCCGATCCACGCGCCCTTGGCATCGATCACCAGCGCTTCGGCCAGGCCAAACGGCTGATCGTAGCGGCGCATGGGCTGCAACGCCTCGGCGGCAAACGACCAGCAACGCTCGACCTTGCCGCTGTCGGCGTCGCGCCTGCATACCCGGTAGGCATTGCGTTCAAGGGTGAACAGCTTGCCTTCGAACCAGGCAAGGTCCGAGAAGTCGCGCGACAGGGCCCGGGCCTCGGGCATTTGCGCCGGCTGCATCTCGACCCCGGCCTCGCTCAGCAGCACGCAACTGCGCCCGCAGGTCCATACCGATTGCTGGCGTTCGATGGCCACCAGGCCACGGCGCTCGCGCTCGGCGGCCAGCCACAGGCGGTCACCCGCCGGGTTGATCGCCAGGCCTTCGAACAGGGCATTGAAGTTCAGCAGCATGCCGCTGGCACGGGCCTGGCGCACCATGGCCGGGTCGATCTTCAGCCAGTCCGGCTCGCCGTCCGGCGGCAGTTGCAGCACCGCGGCATGGGCTTCGCTGACCAGGTACAGGGTGCCCGCCTGGTCACAGGTGATGCCTTCGAAATCCAGTTCGCCACCGCGAATGTACGACGCTGCCCAGTTGCGCGACTTCAGCCCCCACGGCAGGCCGCTTTCCGGCACCGGTGGCGGGCTGAAGGTAAGCGGCTGCGCGCGCCAGGTGGCGTTCTGCTGGTCGAAGCGGTAGATGCGGTCGTCGTCGCGGTCGGACACACCCCACAGCGCGCCCCGGCACTGCGCCAGGCCAGACAGGTTGCCACCACGCATGCCGTCGATCGGGTGTTCGGCACTCATCTTCAGCTCCGGCCAGTTGCCCGCCATGCTTGGCAGGGCAACCAGCGCCAGGCAGGCCGCCAGGAGCTGACGAATCAAACCATGACCTCGGCCAGGTTGCCTTTGGTTTCCAGCCAGCTCTTGCGGTCACCGGCACGTTTCTTGGCCAGCAGCTTATCCATGAGTTCGCACGTAGCCTCGACGTCGTCCAGGGTCAACTGCACCAGGCGCCGGGTGTTCGGGTCCATGGTGGTTTCGCGCAGCTGCGGCGGGTTCATTTCGCCCAGGCCCTTGAAGCGGGTCACCTGCGGCTTGCCGCGTTTCTTTTCGGCCACCAGGCGGTCGAGGATGCCATCACGCTCGGCTTCGTCGAGGGCGTAGTAGATTTCCTTGCCCAGGTCGATGCGGTACAGCGGCGGCATGGCCACGTACACATGCCCGGCCTCGACCAGCGCGCGGAAGTGCTGGACGAACAGCGCGCACAGTAGCGTGGCGATGTGCAGGCCGTCGGAGTCGGCGTCGGCGAGGATGCAGATCTTGCCGTAACGCAGTTGCGTCAGGTCGGTAGCACCCGGGTCGACACCGATGGCCACGGCAATGTTGTGCACTTCCTGGCTGGCCAGCACTTCGCCGCCGTCCACTTCCCAGGTGTTGAGGATCTTGCCGCGCAACGGCAGGATGGCCTGGAATTCCTTGTCCCGCGCCTGCTTGGCCGAACCACCGGCCGAGTCACCCTCGACCAGGAACAGTTCGGCACGCATCGGGTCCTGGCCGGCGCAGTCGGCCAGCTTGCCGGGCAGTGCCGGGCCTTGGGTGATGCGCTTGCGCTCGACCTTCTTGCTGGCCTTGAGGCGGCGACCGGCGTTGCTGATGGCCAGCTCGGCCAGTTGCATGCCCAGCTCGGGGTGGGCGTTGAGCCACAGGCTGAACGCATCTTTGACCACGCCGGAGACGAACGCTGCCGCCTCCCGCGAGGACAGGCGCTCTTTGGTCTGCCCGGAGAACTGTGGCTCCTGCATTTTCATCGAGAGCACGAAGGAAATACGCTCCCAGATATCTTCCGGCGCCAGCTTCACGCCGCGCGGCAGCAGGTTGCGGAACTCGCAAAACTCGCGCATGGCATCCAGCAGGCCCTGGCGCAAGCCGTTCACATGCGTACCGCCCTGTGCGGTTGGGATCAGGTTGACGTAGCTTTCCTGCACGCTGTCGCCACCTTCAGGCAGCCACAACAATGCCCAGTCTGCGGCTTCCTTGTTACCCGCCAGGCTACCGCAGAACGGCTCATCCGGCAGGCGCTGGAACTCGCTGACTGCATCGACCAGGTAGGAGCGCAGGCCATCTTCGTAATGCCATTCGACCTTCTCGCCGCTGGCCTTGTCCTCGAAGCTGACCAGCAGCCCCGGGCACAGTACCGCCTTGGCCTTGAGCACGTGCTTGAGGCGGCTGATGGAGAACTTGGCCGAGTCGAAGTATTTCGGGTCGGGGCTGAAGTACACGCTGGTGCCGGTGTTGCGCTTGCCGACCGAGCCGACTACTTCCAGCTCGCTGGCCTTGAAGCCATCGGCGAAAGTCATCTGGTATTCGTTGCCGTCACGCTTGACGCGCACGCGCACCTGGGTCGACAGGGCGTTGACCACCGAAATGCCGACGCCGTGCAGGCCGCCGGAGAACTGGTAGTTCTTGTTGGAGAACTTGCCACCGGCGTGCAGCTTGGTAAGGATCAGCTCGACCCCGGACACGCCCTCTTCAGGGTGGATGTCCACCGGCATGCCGCGGCCGTCGTCGCTGACTTCCAGCGAGTGGTCGGCATGCAGGACGACCTGCACCGAACGGGCATGGCCGGCCAGGGCTTCGTCGACACTGTTGTCGATGACTTCCTGGGCCAGGTGGTTGGGGCGGCTGGTATCGGTGTACATGCCCGGCCGCTTGCGGACCGGGTCAAGGCCCGAGAGGACTTCGATGGCGTCTGCGTTATAGGCGCTAGCGCTGGGATTGGCCATAGGGTCTCGTCGTCAGTCTGGTGAGTGCAAAAAAGTCAAAATACAGAAAAATCGAGCGCCGCATACTGCCCGCGGGCAATGCCGGCAAAGGCCAGCAGGGCCGGCAGGCGCTCGGCGAAGCCCTGGAAGCTGTGGTCGCCACCGGCCTGGATACGCAGGGCACACGCGCGGTAATAGCGCTCGGCATGGCGATAGTCCAGGGTTTCATCGGCGGTTTGCAGCCACACTTGATAGCGGCTGGCATCTACCGGTGCCGGCACTTCCAGCTCGGCCAGGGCCTGCACGTGATCGTGGGTCAGCTCCCAGGTTTCATCGGTGTAGTGGTTGCGCTGGGTACCCAGGTAGCCGTCAAAGTGCTTGTGCGGGGTTACCGCCGGGTTGACCAGCAAGGCCTTGAGGCCATGGTGCTCGGCCAGATAGGTGGCATAGTAGCCGCCGAGCGAACTGCCCACCAGTAATGGCGCACCGAGCTCGGCGATGGCCGCCTCGAGCTGGGCGATGGCCTGGCGCGGGTGGTGGTGCAAGGCGGGCACGCGCAACTGGTCGGCCAGGCCGAGCTGCTGCATGACGGCTTCGAGCTGGCGCGCCTTGGTTGAAAGCGGCGAGCTGTTGAAGCCATGGATATAGAGGATGGAACCCGACATGCTGCCCCCGGAATCTGTGGCTTGGCGCCTGATGGTGCGGGCGCAGGGACGCGCAGTGTAGCGCGTTCGCCGGGTTTTGACGCAGCGCCACGGGTTTCGCAACAATTTCTTCACCGAAGGCCGCAACACTACGTGCCCTGTGGAATGGCCCCTGTGGGAGCGGGTTCACCCGCGAAGCATGCGACGCGGTGCATGGCACGGGCTTCGCCCGTGTTCGCGGGTGAACCCGCTCCCACAGGGATGGAGGCTGGCCTCAGGGGCTCAATACCCTGGGCTATCGAAGTCGAGCTTCACTTCAAAGTCCAGCGCCCGCTCTACCCCGGTTTCCAGCCGCCCGTCGGCATGCAGGCGCAGCCAGCGATAACCCGGCTGCTCTTCGCTTACCTGGAAGTCTTCGCTGCGCGCCGCGAACTGGATGCAGGTCGATGGCGTAGCCAGCAAACGCCGGCCATCGCGCAGCTCATCCCACGCCTGGTGCACATGCCCCCACAGCAACGCCCGCACCTGTGGATAACCTTCAATGATGTCGAACAGTGCCTGGGCATTACGCAAGCCGATCGGCGCAATCCAGGCACAGCCGATGTCCACCGGCTGATGGTGGAAACACACCAGGCAATGCCGCTCGCCCGCCCCTTTCAGGGCTGCTTCCAACACTGCCAGCTGGTCATCCTCCAGAAAGCCATGGGTCGCACCGGGCACCGCGGTGTTGAGCATGACAATGCGCCAGGCACCCATATCGGTTACCGCCTGCACCAGCTCCGGCGCCACTTGCGCCATGATTCGAGCCTCGTCATGGTTGCCGGGCAACCAGCGGGTCGGCACGGCAAACGGCGCAGTCAGCTCACGGAACGCTTCATAAGAGGCAACACTGGCATCCTGGGACAGGTCGCCAGTGCACAACAGCAGGTCGACCCGCGTTTGCTCGCGCCGCACCTGGGCCACCACATGGCGCAGGCTGTTGCGGGTATTAAGGCCGAGCATGCTGCCGGCCGGGTCAGCGAACAGGTGGGCATCGGTCAGTTGCACCACATGCACAGGGCGCGATGGTTCCGAGTGTGGCAACGGCCGTCTCCTTTCAGCGAACGCTGGCCAGTTCGTGGCCGCAGGCCAGGCAGTGGCTCAGCCATTCACCGAGGAACAGGTTGAGCTGGGCTTTTTCATCCGGCTGGTGCATGGCCTCGTTCGGGTATGGGTAGATGCTGCGCAGGCGCCGGGTGTGTTCGGCGCTGACCACTTCGGCCATGCGCGCATCGTGGTACACCTGCACTTCCAGGTGCGGCACCGGCAGCCACGGCAGGCTGTGCTCCTGGCGCACATGCAAGGTGGTGGTGTACGGGCAGGCCAGCACCACGTCCAGCACCAGCACACCGAGCATCTGGTCGCCCTGGGTCATGCCGATGCGGCGCGAGCTCTGGGTGGTGCGCATATCGGGCAACAGGCGCATCAGCCGGGCGTAGTTGGCCTCGCAGGCAGCCTGCAGCCCGACCAAGTCGACCCGATAGCGCTCGCGCAGCAGGTTCACTTCCACATACCTCGTACTTCATCACGGTTCAGCGCCAGCCATTGCAGGCCGATGATGGTCGCCGCGTTGCAGATGCGGCCGTCGCGTACTGCCTGCAAGGCATCCTCGAACGACCACACGCGCACACGAATGTCTTCGCCTTCTTCTTCCAGGCCGTGCAGGCCGCCCGCCCCCTCGCTGATGCAGCGGCCAAGGAACAGGTGAACGTATTCGTCACTGCCACCGGGCGACGGGAAGTAACGGGTCATCGGCCACAGGGCGCTGAAGGTCAGGCCGGCCTCTTCTTCGGCTTCGCGATGAGCGACTTCTTCCGGTTGCTCGTCCTTGTCGATCAGCCCGGCGACCATTTCGATCAGCCACGGGTTGCCAGTCTTGTCCATGGCACCTACGCGGAACTGCTCGATCAGCACCACTTCATCGCGCTGCGGGTCGTAGGGCAGCACACACACGGCATCGTGACGCACGAACAGCTCGCGGCTGATTTCGCGGCCCATGCCACCCGCGAACAACTCGTGGCGCAGGTGCACCTTGTCGAGCTTGTAGAAGCCCTGGAAGCAGTTGTCCCGCTTGACGATCTCGACCGCCCTGGGCACTGAGTTCAACGTGTCTGACATGGAAATCCTCGTTACCTCACTCACAGCATCGCGCCATCCTACTCTGCACGCTAGCCGGTTTCACCCCTTTAAAGTAACCGTTCGCGCACTCGGGACAGCAACTCTTCACTCTGATAGCTTAGTGGCGAACTGAAGGCCGCGCAGACGGTCAAAGGCCGACTTTCCCTGTTCTGCAAGGATCATCATGACACTTGTCAAACTGATTTCCGTGGCCGTGCTGGCACTCGCTCTGGGCGCCTGCCAGAGCCTGTTCACGCCCAACTACCGGGCCCCGCTCGAGGTCAAGCGCGACGCCTGGGAGCACGTCAAACCCGGCTGCAGCGAAAGCGACTGCCCGCTGGTGAACATCGACATGGTGCACTTCCCCGACCTGCCCAAGCTCGACGGCATCGTCGAAAAGCGCTTGCTGCAACTGACCGAAGATAATCAGCATGGCACTGCGCCAAGCACCCTGCAGGCCTACGAACAGCAATACCTGGCCACAGCCGACAAACGTAACAGCAGCTACCTGCAAGCCAAGGTACGCGAGCAGCATGACGGGCTGGTGATCATCGAGTTGTCCAGCTACCTGGACAGCGGTGGCGCCCACGGCATGCCCGGGCGTGGCTTCATCAACTATTCACGCAAGCTGGACAAAGTGCTGACCCTGCAGGACATGCTGGTGCCTGGCCAGGAAGAGACCTTCTGGAAAACCGTCGAAGAATCGCACCGCGCCTGGCTGATGAGTGTGGGTATGGACAAGGACGCCGAGTTCGTCAAGACCTGGCCGTTCAAGAAGTCGCCGCACGTCGCCCTGACGTACGGCGCAGTAGTGGTCAAGTACGAGGTCTATGCCATCGCCCCCTACTCCATGGGCCACGTGGAACTGAAGATCCCCTACCCGCGCCTGAATGGCGTACTCAAGCCTGAGCTGTTTCCCGGCCGCGGCTGAGGCTTAGCAAGGCATGCAGCACACCTGCCAGCAGCAACGCCGGCAGGGTGGCGCCCAGCTCCGGTGCGTTGGCGGCAATCAGGTGATAGGCCGCCACCCCGGCAAACCAGGCCAGTAGCGCCTGCCAATGCAAGCCATCGACCTGTGCCGGCAGGCGGCGGCGACGGATCACATAGTGGTCCATCAGCACTACGCCGAACAGCGGCGCAAACACCGAACCGATCAGCAGCAGGAAGTTCTCGTACTGGGCCAGCGGCGCCAGCAAGGCGATCAAGGTGCACAGCACGCCGATGGCCAGCGCCAGGTGCTCGACTTTCAATGGCAGCAGCACACCGGTGGAAACCGCCGCCGAGTGGATGTCGGCAAAGGCTTTTTCCGACTCGTCGAGCAGGATCAGCAGCAGCGGGATACCCATGCCCGCGCCAGCCAGGGCCAGCAATAGCGCATTGACTTCACCGCTGGCGGCGAAGGCCAGGGTGTAGGCTACGCCCAGGCTCATCAACCAGGTGTTGCCGATGAAGTAGCCCAGTACCGTACCGCCGAACACATGCTTGCCATTGCGGGCGAAGCGCGAGTAGTCGGCGATCAGCGGCAGCCACGACAACGGCATGGCAATGACGATGTCGAAGCCTACTGCCAGCGACATCGAGCCATCCCCGGCGCGGCCCCACAAATCAGCCAGGTCGGCCTTGGCGAACAAGTTCCAGGTCAGCCAGACGCAGGCGCCCAGCAACAACCAGATACCCCAGGCGCGCAGCACCTTGCGCACGAACGCCAGTGGCCCGCTCACCGCCAGCAAGGTCGCCAGGGCACCAAAGCACAGGGTCCACAGCATCGGGCTGTTCCAGGCGCTGTCCTCGCCAAAGGCGCGCGCGCCCAGCAGGCTGGCGGCATCGCGCATGACAATGATCTCGAACGCGCCCCAGCCCACCAGTTGCAGCAGGTTGAGCAGCGCCGGCAAGCGCGCGCCATGGCCCCCCAGGCTGAGTTTCAGGGTGCCCATGGCAGACAGGCCAGTGTCGCTGCCGATGACCCCGGCGGCGCCCAGCAACAGCACGCCCACGCCAGTGCCCAGGGCAATGGCCAGCACTGCGCCGGCCAGGCCCAGGCCTGGCGCGAGCATGGCGCCGACTTGCAGCACCATCAGGCCGATGCCTAGGGAAAACCATAGCGAGAACAGGTCGCGGGCGCCGAAGATGCGCTGGTGGGTGGGGACCGGGTGGTCGGGGGAGAATTGGCTGGGGGTGGTCATTGTTGTAATC
>NZ_JACVZC010000107.1 GCF_016658545.1 Pseudomonas sp. S37
TATGTTCAAAAGCAATTAGACAGTGTGGGCGAGTCCATACATAGGAGCGGCCTTGCGTCGCGATGGGCTGCGCAGCAGCCCCAATACCCAGGCTACGAACCCAAAAACAAAAAGCCCCCGCGCTTTTCAGCACGGGGGCTTTTCGTAGAATGTGGCGGTGAAGAAGGGATTTGAACCCTTGATACGATTTCTCGTATACACACTTTCCAGGCGTGCTCCTTCGACCACTCGGACACTTCACCGTTTCTCTTCAAGCCTTGCAGCCTGTCGAGGTGCGCTAATTTAGTGAAAGCGCTGCCCTTTGGCAAGCATTTTTTTCAAATTTTTCATGTATTTGCACTTGAGCCCGGCTGAACGCTGACCGACCAGTCAGCCTTGCTGCTTTACCTTGCCCATTGCGCTGGGTAACGTCGTCGCCACGCCAACAAAAGGACTCTGCCATGAGCGAGCTGATTACCTACCACGCCGAAGACGGCATCGCCACCCTGACCCTGAACAACGGCAAGGTCAACGCCATCTCGCCAGACGTCATCACCGCCTTCAATGCCGCGCTGGACCGCGCCGTCGAAGAGCGTGCGGTGGTGATCATCACCGGGCAGCCGGGCATCCTCTCGGGCGGTTACGACCTGAAGGTAATGACCAGCGGCCCGAAAGAAGCCATCAGCCTGGTTACCGCCGGCTCCACCCTCGCCCGCCGCCTGCTGTCGCACCCCTTCCCGGTGGTGGTCGCCTGCCCGGGCAATGCCGTGGCCAAGGGTGCCTTCCTGCTGCTGTCGGCCGACTACCGCATTGGTGTCGAGGGGCCGTACAAGGTGTGCCTGAACGAAGTGCAGATCGGCATGACCATGCACCACGCCGGCATCGAACTGGCCCGCGACCGCCTGCGCCGCTCGGCCTTCCACCGCTCGGTGATCAACGCCGAGGTGTTCGACCCGCAAGGTGCGGTGGATGCCGGCTTCCTCGACAAGGTGGTGCCGGCTGAACAGTTGCAGGAAGCGGCGCTGACAGTGGCGCGGGAATTGAAGAAGCTGAACATGCTGGCGCACAAGAACACCAAGCTGAAGGTGCGCAAAGGGTTGCTGGAGGCGCTGGACAAGGCGATCGAGCTGGACCAGCACCATATGGGCTGACCTTGCCGGCCTCTTCGCGGGTAAACCCGCTCCTACAACGGGTATGCATAACCTGTGTAGGAGCGGGTTTACCCGCGAAAGGGCCGGAACAGGCTTACACCAAGGTTTGCCCCAACCAGTGCACACCCGTACACTCCCCCGCGACTGTCTGGTGTGAGTCGTACCATGCTTTATTCGTTGCGCATGCTCCTGCTGGCGCTGCATTTTCTTGCCGTCGGCGCCGTTGGCCTGCTCATCGGCCTGTGCCGCCCCTTCAACCCCGACAACAGCCGCGTATTCGCCCACCTCTACAGCCGCCCGGCCACCTGGCTGATGCGCATCAAGGTCAAGGCCGAGGTCGGCCCGTTGTGGGACCAGCCGCCCGGCTGCGTGATCGTGGCCAACCACCAATCCAACTTCGACCTGTTCGTGCTGGGCCAGGTGGTGCCGCGACGCACCGTGGCCATCGGCAAGAAAAGCCTGGGCTGGATTCCGCTGTTCGGCCAGTTGTTCTGGCTGGGTGGCAACGTGCTGATCGACCGCAAGAATGCCTACCAGGCGCGCAAGGCCCTGCAGAAGACCACCCGGGTGCTGCAGGACGACACCTCGATCTGGATTTTCCCCGAAGGCACGCGCAATGCCGGCGAGCAGTTGCTGGCGTTCAAGAAAGGCGCGTTTCACATGGCCATCGAGGCGGGTGTACCGATCGTGCCGGTGTGCGTCAGCCGCTACGCAGGGCGCATGGGCCTGAACAGCTGGCGCCAGCGCACCGTGATCGTGCGTTCGCTGCCGCCGATTGCCACGGCGGGCATGAGCCTGCAGGACCTGCCGGCGCTGATCGAACAGTGCCGGGGGCAGATGCAGCAGTGCATTGACCGGATGGAAGGGGAATTGGCCCAGGGTTAGGTTGCTTGTGCCGGCCTCTTCGCGGGTGAACCCGCTCCTACAACGGCTTGCACATTCCTGTGTAGGAGCGGGTTTACCCGCGAAGAGGCCGGCACAGGTTGCTCTCCAGCCAGCTACAGCCCAAGCTGTAACCCGTGTTCAACCGGAATAAGCGGGCAACCATGGGTCGAGTAGTGGCGTCAGCGGTGTACAGCGCCGGCAGAAAGGTCACCAACATCAGCATCGACGAAGGCAGCGAATGGGCGCGCAAGCCGGGGCACTTCGTGTGGATCGGCCTGGAAGAGCCCAACGCCGAAGAGCTGGCCAACCTGCAATGCCAGTTCAACCTGCACGAACTGGCCATTGAAGATGCCCTGGAAAAACACAGCCGGCCCAAGCTGGAAACCTTCGGCGATGCGCTGTTCATCGTCACCTATTCACCGGTACGCCACGAAGGCAAGCTGGAGTTCATCGAAACCCACATTTTTGCCGGCAACGGCTACATCATCACCTGCCGCAACGGCCACTCCAAGTCCTACGCCATGGTGCGCCAGCGCTGCGAGGCGCGGCCCTTGCTGCTGGAGCACGGCGAAGACTTCGTGCTGTATGCCCTGCTCGACTTCGTTACCGAGAACTACCAGCCGGTCAGCGAAGCCATTCATGGCGAGATCGAAGAGCTGGAGCAGAGCGTGCTGGGTGGTTCGCTACAAGAGGATGACATCCGCCGCCTGCACAGCCTGCGCCGTGACATCCTGCGCCTGCGCCGCTACGTGGCGCCGATGGTAGAAGTGAGCGAAGAACTGCAGCGCCTGAGCTTCCCGTTCATCGACAAGAACATGCGGCCGTATTTTCGTGATGTGCAGATTCACGTGACGCGGCAAATGGAAGACCTGGCCGGGATCCGCGACATTGCCAGCCAGACCATCGAGATCGGCATGCTGCTGGAGTCGTCACGGCAGAGTATCGTGCAGCGCAAGTTTGCGGCGTGGGCGGCGATCCTGGCGTTCCCCACGGCGATTGCCGGGGTGTACGGCATGAACTTCCAGAACATGCCGGAGTTGAGCTGGCATTACGGGTATTTTGCGGTGCTGGGGGTGATTGCGGCGGGGTGTGCGGGGTTGTATGCCAGCTTCAAGAAGTCGGGTTGGCTTTAAGGGCCTCTTCGCGGGTAAACCCGCTCCCACAGGGTCACCACAATACCGAACATTGCGGGTTACCTACTCTCACAGCATCACCGCAATGCCGAGCATTGCGGGTTACCTGTGGGAGCGGGTTCACCCGCGAACACCGGCAACGCCGGTGCCATCCACCCGGCTTCCTGATTTCTATGCCGACTGCTGGATGAACCGCAACATCCATTCCCCCACCAGGTCGCCCTGGTGTTCACTGGCCAGGCTGGCCACAGCCTTGTGGTACACCTCATCCCCCAAATATTCCTGGCGCGCATCGAGCAGTGCCCGGGAGTAGTCGTGCACAAACTCCGGGTGGCCCTGGAAGCACAGCACCTGGTCGCGAATGTGGTACGCCGCGTTCGGGCAGAAATCGCTGGAAGCAATCACCGTGGCGCCTTCCGGCAGCTCGGTCACCTGGTCCTGGTGGCTGATCAGCAAGGTCAGCTCTGACACTTCCGGGTCCATCCACGGCGCATGCGCCGCCAGCGAATAACGATGAATACCCACGCCCCAGCCCTTGTCGGCCCGCTCGGCCTTGCCACCCAGGGTCAACGCCAGCAGCTGGTGGCCAAAACACACCCCCAGCAGCTTCTCGCCACGCGCGTACAGCTTCAACAAATAAGCCTTGAGCGTTTGAATCCACGGATCGCTACCGAACGAATCAGCCTTGCTGCCCGTCACAAGGTAGGCATCGAACACTTCAGAGTCGGCGGGGTAATCGCCGTTCATCACGTTGTACACACGAAATTCGGCGGCGATCGGCTGACGCGAGAAGAGCTGCTCGAACATCCTGCCGTAGCCCTGGTATTGCGCGGTCAACTCCGGTCGCAGGACATCGGTTTCAAGGATGCAGATGCGTAACGACATAGGGATAGTCCTGAACGACATGGGTGGGAATCTGCTGTAGAGACTGCCGCGAAAGGCACGTACAAGCAAGTAGGCTGCACTGACGAACGGTCACATTTTGTCGGGTCGGCGCTGGCAGTTACGCCAGTGTCTAGCCAGAGCATGTCAGCGAACTGGCACATGGCCTCATAGCAAATCGCAATCACCGAACCAGACAATTAGAACAAAGGGTTCTCAAACATGGATGACGCACACCCTACTGTTGGTTGTATATCCACTTACAAGAGGCAGGCAGTTCAGGCGCCACGCAGCGCCACTGCGATCGACCCGAAGCGCGACAAGGAAGCCAACGGGTATTCAGGAATAACAACAAGAAGGCGGTCCGCCATGTTCAGACAATCGAAAATTCGCCAAGCCGGGCTTATTTTATTCGCCACCACGTTGCTGCTGATCCTGCCGAACCTGACACGTTTGTTCGGCTGACTGCAGCGGTGGCGCCAACTGGCAGCGCACAGGTAACCTGCTGGCCCTGATGGTCGGAGGTTGCCCATGCGTCACTGCCTTGCCCTGTTAACGTTGCTCCTTAGCCTGCCGCTGTCGGCGGCGCAACTGCACCTTGAACTGGGCGCCAACGGGCGCCAGTGGAGCAGCGCCGAGTTGCTCGACCACCCGCAGGCCCAGGACATCAGCATCGACCAGGACGTTTCCTACAAGCGGCCCATGCACTATCGGGCGGTGCCGCTGGCTGCGCTGTTGCACGGCGTGAGCGCCAGCGACCACCTGCAGGCCGTGGCACTGGATGGTTTTGCCGCAGAAATGCCCGCAGCCCCCCTGCTGCAGCAAGGGCCGGCACGGGCCTGGCTGGCCGTGGAAGACCCAGGCAAGCCGTGGCCGCCGCTGGGCCAGGGCAAACCGAGTGCAGGGCCGTTCTACCTGGTATGGACTGCGCCGCAGGCCAGCGGCATTCGCCCCGAGCAGTGGCCGTTCCAGATTTCCACGATTCGCCAACTGGCCCCGGTAGAGCGGCGCTATCCGGCGCTGCTGCCTGACCCGAAGTTGCCGGCCGACAGCCCGGTGCGCCAGGGGTTTGCCCTGTTCCAGCAGAACTGCATGGCCTGCCACCGGTTGAACGGTGCCGGGGATGCGCAGCTGGGGCCGGATTTGAATGTGCCGCATAACCCGACCGAGTATTTTCAGCCGGGTTATTTGCGCATGTTGATTCGCGACCCGCAGCGTTTGCGGCGGTGGCCGCAGGCGAAAATGCCGGGGTTTGCGGAGAATGTGTTGAGTGAGCGGGAGCTGGATAGTTTGTTGGCTTATCTGGGGCATATGGCCAAGCGTAAGCCTTGAGGGCCTCTTCGCGGGTGAACCCGCTCCCACAGGGATCTCACAGGCCCGCAAGACGGTGATATACCCGCGAAGAAGGCAACACAAAACTGTCAGGCTATAGGCCGCTCGTGCTTGACCCCCCACCCCTCTACCTCACCCCCATAGGGTGTCACCAACTGCTCGAAGGCCTCTTCAAAGTCGCCGATCCCGAAATAGGTGGCGTACATGACCTTGCTCAGTTCCAGGTGCCAGGCACCGTCGCCCATCTCCTTGACCTGGGCATTCAGCGATTCGCCGCGAAACTGCCCGGCCGCACGGCGGGCCCCTGCTTCGTCGGGGAATACGGCATAGAACTCGATGGGGTGGATCTGGGTGAAGTCGAAACCGCCTGCTTTCATCTGGCGCAGGACGTTGCTGCTGATATCGTCGTTCTGGCTGCTCATGAAACGTCCTCCTGAATAATGCTATGGATAGACTTTCCGTGCACTACGCACCTGCCGGCAACGGCCGGGCAGTACGAGCTGATGCAAGACGCGAATTGATGCGGTACCAACCCGCAGAATAGGCTGGCACCTTCAACCAGCGTAGTGCCTGCCAGGGCACCACGCAAACGTGTGGTTCAGGGCGCTTCGTGGATGCCGGTGATGGTCACGCCACTGTGCTCCCGGAGCCAGCGCGCGGTGGGGGAAATGGTGCGGTCCTGGAAGTCGTTGAGGTCCAGCTCGTCCATCACCGGAAAGAGGTGCGAACGGATGGCCCGCGCGGCGTCTTCCTCACTGGGGCAATGCTCGGCATGCAGCAGCAATGTGGATGGCTCGCCTTTCTGGTCGGCAAAGATGACTTCCCACTCTTTCATTGAACGAACCCTCTGAGTCAAGGAACACAGGGTGTGTGATGCCTGAATAACTGACCTTGGGGTGGGGAGAATGTTCAGTCTGTGCCGGCCTCTTCGCGGGTAAACCCGCTCCCACAGGGAAATCACAGAAGCTCAGGCCGGTGATTTCCCTGTGGGAGCGGGTTTACCCGCGAAAAAGGCCGCAAAGCGGCCCGACTTTACTTCGGCGTACCGTGCACCACACCGGCCGTGTTATCCAGCAGGCTCTTGGTCGCCGTCTGGATATACGCTTCAAGTTTCTTGAGCATTTCAGGCTGGTCCGGGCTTTCGATCAACTCAGCCTTGAACTCGCTGCCCAGCTGGTAACGGTACATGCGTGGGGTCATGTCCTTGGACTCGATCAGGATGCGGTCGCCCTGCACCAGGCCGACGATCTGCTCGCTGCCCGACGGCTTGATCATGCCCACGCCCTGGTCGCCCTCAGGCAGGTTGAGCAGGTCGCGGCCCCAGCACTGGTGACGGGCCTGGCCACCCAGGCGGCCCATGATGGTCGGCACGATGTCGACCTGGGTGCCCACGGTGTGGTTCACCGCACCAAACTTCTCCTGGATGCCCGGGGCAATCAGCAGCAGCGGCACGTTGAAACGGCCCAGGTCCAGCTCGGTGACCTGCTGGTGGTTGCCAAAGCCGTGGTCGCCCACGATGACGAACAGAGTGTCCTTGAAGTACGGCTCTTTACGCGCCTTCTCGAAGAACTGGCCCAGCGCCCAGTCCGAATAACGCATGGCGGTGAGGTGCTCGTCCAGGCGGCCCTGGCCGGTCACCTTCTCGACCGGCAGGTCTTTGGGCAGGGCGTACGGGGTGTGGTTGGACAGCGTCTGCAGCAGCGCGTAGATCGGCTTCTTGCCATCGTGCTTGGCCAGTTCCTCGTTGCCGCGGTCGAACATGTCCTGGTCGGATACGCCCCAGGTCGGGTCGGAGAACACCGGGTTGACGAAGTCGTTACGGCCAATGAACGTGGTCATGCCCTGGTTGCCGAAGAACCCGGACTGGTTGTCCCAGGCAAAGTCGCCGTTGTAGACGTACACGTCGTCGTAGTCACGGGCGCTGAGCAAGGCTGGCAGGCCCGACAGCTTGTGGCCGCCTTCCGGGGTCTGCATCAGGTATTCGAACCCTGGCAGGTTGGGGAAGCAGGCCATGGTGGCGAACATGCCCTGGTGGGTATGGGTGCCGTTGGAGAAGAAGCGGTCGAACAGCAGGCCTTCTTTGGCCAGCTTGTCGAAGTACGGGGTGATGTTGTTCGGGCTACCCAGCGCGCCGACCGAGTGGCCGGCGAAGCTTTCCATCAGGATCACCACCACGTTCTTGACCGGCAGGGTGCGCTCGGCCGGCGGCAGGAAGTCGCGGCGGATGGCAGCCTCGTCGGCATCGACCAGGGTGTCGTTCGGGGTGAGTAACTGTTTGCGCACGCTTTCGGTCGCTACGCCC
This sequence comes from Pseudomonas sp. S37, assembly GCF_016658545.1. Classification (GTDB taxonomy): domain Bacteria; phylum Pseudomonadota; class Gammaproteobacteria; order Pseudomonadales; family Pseudomonadaceae; genus Aquipseudomonas. The sequence goes on from NZ_JACVZC010000107.1 coordinate 7,665, forward strand.
TGCTCCAGCACCGGCTTCCAGATGTTGGCGCGGTCCTCGCCGAAGCGGCTCTTGGCGGCGTCGATCAGGGTCAGGGTACCGTTCAGGCCCAGCTGGTTGACGAAGTTGGAATCGGTGGTGAAGGCGTCGCCCCAACGCATCGGCGGGCCCTGGCGCAGCGTGCCACGGGCGGCAACCACGGCCACCAGCAAAATCACCATGAACACCGCCAGGCGGTTGTACCACGGCGCCACGCGTTGTTCGCCCTGGCCACGGGTGATGCGGTCGATGCCCTTGAACAGCAGGCTCAGCAACCAGGTGCCAAAGGCCCAGGCCAGCAGGTAGCGCACCACCGGGAAACCGTACCAGAGCATGCTCATGACGGTTTTCGGGTCTTCCTTGATGTACTGGAACACCAGGCCGTTGAGGCGCTGGTGGAACTCGCGGTAGAAGTCCATTTCCATCAGGCCGAGGAACATCACCACGCTCGAGGCCAGGGTCAGCCAGAAACGGAACACCCCGCGACGGGCCATGGCCCAGGGGCTGAGCATGGCCAGCAACAGCGGAATGCTGATGTACACCACCACCCGCAGGTCGAAGCGCAAGCCGTTGAGGAAGCCTTCGGCGACCGTCGAGTACGGGGTATCGCCGACCATATCGCTGTTGTAGACCAGCAGCGCCAGGCGCACGAGGCTGAGCATCAGCATGATCACCAGGCCGCTGAGCAGCGTGTAGGCCAGGTGGGATTTAAGGGTCGGCGAGAACGATGTTCGCGCGCCCCGTTGCTTCAAGGCGTCCGTGTTAGCCATGAATGGGAAGGTCCTAGGATTGCGGTTTGCGGAGAGGGCGGTGGTGCTAGACCAACGCAGCATTGTGCGGGTGCGGATTCTGTTTAAACCAATGTGAAAATTTTGTCACGGGGGTGTTGCCGGTTTTGTCTGTGCCGGCCTCTTCGCGGGTAAACCCGCTCCCACAGGGACCGCCAAGAGCCTGAGGGCGGCGCAGTACCTGTGGGAGCGGGTTCACCCGCGAAGAGGCCGGCACAGGCATTCAAATCCGCACATTCCCCCGCGGCCCGGCAATCGCCCAGATCACCAGCCCCACCACCGGCAGCAGTGCAATGAGCAATATCCACAGCACCTTGATGCCCACCTCGCTGCCACTCTTGATCACATTGAGAATGGCCCAGATATCCAGCGCCAGAATGATCAGCCCGACCAGGCTGTTGAATGTCGACCCCATGCCTGAACTCCCGTTTAGAGGCTTTGCTGCACAGCATAGCCAGCTATCGCGCCAATAGAAGGGAATCCTTGGCGGTTGGCGCGGGTCCCTGAGTAGACTGCCAGTATTCACAGATTCGAGGTTCGCATGCCCCCCGCCCACAGCCAAAGCGCCGCCCCACAGTCCATGCTGCACGCCTGGCGCCAGCAAGTCGTGAACACCCCTTGGCTCAGCGCCGGCCTGGGCCTGAGCCTGCTGGCGGTGATCGTGCTGCTGGCGGCCAGCTTCTGGAACGCGGTAAACGGCGACCATGCCGACAACCTGCACCTGGCCGTGCTGGGTGGCTTGTCCGGTTTTGGCGCCACCGCGTTGGGCGCGGTGCTGGCGGTGGTGCTGCGCGATGTCAGCGCGCGTACCCAGGACGTGATGCTGGGCTTTGCCGCCGGCATGATGCTGGCAGCCAGTTCGTTTTCGTTGATTCTGCCGGGGCTGGATGCCGCCCGCGAAATCACCGGCAACGGCCCGGCAGCGGCGTTTACCGTGGTGCTGGGGATGGGACTGGGGGTGCTGCTGATGCTGGGTCTGGACCGCTTCACCCCCCACGAGCACGAAAGCACCGGCCCGTGCGGCCCGGAAGCCGAGCGCATCAGCCGGGTGTGGCTGTTTGTGCTGGCGATTACCCTGCACAACCTGCCCGAAGGCATGGCGATTGGCGTGAGCTTCGCCAATGGCGACATGAACATTGGCCTGCCGCTGACCAGCGCCATTGCCATCCAGGACATTCCTGAAGGGCTGGCCGTGGCACTGGCCTTGCGCGCTACCGGGTTGTCGAGCCTGAAGGCTGCGCTGGTGGCAATTGGCTCAGGGCTGATGGAACCGCTGGGGGCGGTGATCGGCCTGGGGATCTCGACCGGCTTTGCCCTCGCCTACCCGGTCAGCATGGGCCTGGCGGCCGGGGCGATGATCTTTGTGGTCAGCCACGAGGTGATACCCGAAACCCACCGCAATGGGCACCAGACAGCGGCGACCCTGGGGTTGATGGGTGGGTTTGCGGTGATGATGTTTCTGGATACCGCGTTGGGGTGAAGGTTGTGGTTGCCTATGCCGGCCTCTTCGCGGGTAAACCCGCTCCCACAGGAAAACCGCCGACCTCAGGCCCTGTGATTTCCCTGTGGGAGCGGGTTTACCCGCGAAGAGGCCGGCACAGGAATCAGATATGTACAGCGACCTTCAGGGCCTCCAGCGCAGGCTCAACCTTGATCCCCACCTCTGCCCCCAACTCCAGCACCCGCGCCAGGTCATGCTGCCCCACCATCACCATCTGCAGCTCGTCATCCAGCAACTGGCTGAAGTTGAGCAGCACGTAACCGCCGGCCTCTTTGTTCAACGCCCCCATCTGCACCTGGATGCGGTTCAGCGCTGTCAGTGGCTCGGTGCGCGCCAGTTGCTTGGGCTTGAGGGTGAACGGCACGCTGTTGTCGAACGAGTCGCTGATCTGCTGGAACAGGTCCTGGTAGCTGTCGGCCTGGAACACCACGGTGTCCGGCAGGCTGCCCAGCACCACCCATTCGCCCAGCGGAATGGGGAAGCTGTCGTCATAGTTGATGTCGGGGTTGGCAGCCAGGAAGGCGGCCGGGTCGGCGTAGGCCTGGGCGGCTTCGTCGGCGATGCGCTCGATGTCGGCCTCGCGCATGCAGCCAGCGCCAATGAGGCTGATGAATTCGAGCAACTGAGTTTTCATGAAAGGGGGCCTGCGACGGGTGAAAAGTCGCCAAGGATAGCCGCAAATGCCCCCGGGCGGTTAGCCGGCCAGCGCTCGCAGGCGCGCAGCAGCGTCCACTGCCCCCATGGTTTGCGCCGCCATCAGCGCCGTGGCGCCGCGGGCATCCTGGCGTGCCGGATCGGCGCCCTGGGCCAGCAGGTAGTCGAGGATTTCGCTGCGGTTGAACATGGCCGCCAGCATCAGCGCAGTGCGCCCGTCCTGCGCGGCGGCGTCCACCGGCACGCCGTGCTCCAGCAGCAGGCGGATCATCGCCAGGTCACCCTTGAACGCGGCACCGGCAATCGGCAGCTGGCCGTTGTCGTTGGCAATCAGCGGGTCGGCCCCCTGCGCCAGCAGCACGCGCACCGCGTCGTGGTGGCCGTGGTAGCTGGCCAGCATCAGCAAGGTGTCGCCCTTGTGGTTGCGCAAATCGGCCGGCAGGCCGCTGGCGAGCAAGCGCTCGAGCATGGCGGCGTCGCCTTGGCGGGCGCGTTCGAACACCTGCTCGGCAAAGGCAGCGGTTTCGTCGTCGGTCATGGTGGCGGGCGCGGTTTGGGTGGACATCGGGAACCTCCTGGCATAAATGATTGCCCAAGTTTTTGTCAGGCAAGCCATTGCGGTCAAAGGTTCAGATTCTATGGGCCCGATAGGCAAAGCCACCGCCGTGCAAAATGCACTGTGCAAAATGCACGACCATGCAGCCTGCACGATGCCGCTTCTGCAAATACCCCGCAAAGCCCTGTAATTGCTGGCTTTTTCCTAACTGAGGTTTTTGGCACGGTCGCTGCAACCATCAACTCACGTCTGCCACATAACAGCCAGGAGTTGATATGGACCTCATCCAGCAAAAGTTCGTTTCGGTATTTTCGGCCTACCAGGTGAATACCCAGGCCCGCCCCGATGGCGGCGTGCTGCTGACCCTGCGCGCGGCTGATGGCAAGGTGACCCGCCGGGTGCTGACCTATGGGCAACTGCACAGTGCCGAGCAGCTTTCGTGGGCGATCAGTGCGATTCGTCGGGATTTGGCCGAGCAGGCCAGTGAGTTGCCGGTGATCAACATGCTGCAGAGCCAGCAGCGGTTTGCCCTGCCGACCTATCGTTGAGATTTGTGTTGCCTGAGCTGGCCTCTTCGCGGGTAAACCCGCTCCTACATTGAATGCGCAATGCCTGAGGGCGGCGCAACCTTTGTAGGAGCGGGTTTACCCGCGAAGAGGCCAGCAAGGCCATCACAACTCGTCGATCCCCAGAAACGCCCGCGCAGTCACATCCCCGGTAAACCGCGCCTGCACACCTTGCTCGCTGCCATACAACCGCAACGCCAGGCAAAACGGCGTATCGCCCAGCTCCACCCAGCGCCGCGTACCGGCCGGCACCAGCAACTGGTCACCCTTCTCGCACAACACCGAATACACCCAATCCCCCACCCGCAGCCCAACCTGCGCGCGCCCGCTGATCACGGCAAACAGTTCGTCGGCGTCATGCACATGTTCATCACGCACATCGACCTCTGCAGGCGCCTCACCGTCGCGGTTGAGCAGCACAAAGGCCTTGCTACCCTGCGCGGTCATCAACGGGTCCAGGTACCCGCGGCAAGCCTGCAGCACTTCGTCCTGGGCCGTGCCCGGGCGCACCCGCAGACCATGTTCGGCATGTACAAAGCGCACGCCCTGCTCGGCCAGGGTGGCGGCGATGTCGTCGTGGTGGGTCAGCACCTTGTTCGGCAGTGCCGGGCTGGCGGGGTGGAAAACGCTGAGAATGCTCATCAGGGGCGGGTCCTGGTCGGTTGCGAACAAAGGCCAATGATAACGGCTGCAGCCAAGGCTGCGGCACTGGCCATACCAAAGGTGAAGGTGGGCCCCAGCAGTTTCCAGCTGTAACCCGAATACAACGCCCCCAGCGCGCCACCGGTACCCGACAGCGCCGCGTACAGCGCCTGGCCCTGGCCTTGCTGACGGGCGCCGAAACTGGCCTGGACAAAGGCGATGCTGGCGGCATGGAAGCAGCCGAACGTGGCGGCGTGCAGCAACTGGGCGAAAATCAGTACGCCCGGCTCGGCAGCCAGGTTGCCCAGCAGCAGCCAGCGCACCGCTGCCAGCAGGAAGCTGGCCAGCAGCACCCGCTGCACGCTGAAGCGTGCGAACAGCCGGCTCATGAGCATGAACATCAGCACCTCGGCCACCACCCCCAGCGCCCACAGCAAACCGATGGCACCGCGGCTGTAGCCCAGGTGCTCCAGGTGCAGGGTCAGGAAGGTGTAGTACGGCCCGTGGCTGAGTTGCATCAGCGCCACGCAGGCATAGAAGGCGATCACCCCCGGGGCACGCAACTGCTGCAAGAAGCCGCCCGCGCCACTGCGCTCGCCCTGCTCCACCGGCTGGGCATTGGGCACCCACAGGCTGGCGGCGACGATGCCGGCCATGATCGCCACCAGCGCCACCGGGTAGATGTCCAGGCTCAGCCATTCGAACAACCGGCCCAGGCCGACCACGGTGAGGATGAAACCGATCGAGCCCCACAGCCGTACCTGGCTGTAGCGCGCCGTTTGCCCGTGCAGGTGGGCCAGGGTGATGACTTCGAATTGCGGCAGTACTGCATGCCAGAAGAACGCGTGCAGGGCCATGACCAGCGCCAGCCAGGCGTAGCTCTTGCCGAAGAAGATCAGTGAGAAGGTGGCCAGGGTACATAGCGCGCCAAGCCTTACGATCAGCAGGCGCTGGCCGGTGCGGTCGCCCAGCCAGCCCCACAGGTTGGGGGCGATGCAGCGCATCAGCATGGGGATGGCCACCAGCTCGCCGATGCGCGCCGGGGAGAAGCCCAGGTGGTCGAAGTACAGCGCCAGGAAGGGGGCTGTGGAGCCGAGCAGGGCGAAGTAGAACAGGTAGAAGCTGGACAGGCGCCAGTAGGGGATGGGTTGCATGGGGGTGGCCTTATGGAGCCTGTGCCGGCCTCTTCGCGGGTAAACCCGCTCCCACAGGTACGCCACAGCATTCGGGCCTTGTGGAGATCCTGTGGGAGCGGGTTTACCCGCGAAGAGGCCAGTGCAGGCGAATCAGAGCTGGCCCAGCACCGGGGTATTCACTTTCACATCGGCATTCTGTGCCCGGTGGCGCAGCAGGTGGTCCATCAACGCAATGGCCATCATCGCCTCGGCAATCGGCGTGGCGCGGATGCCCACGCACGGGTCGTGGCGGCCCTTGGTGATGACGTCCACCGGGTTGCCATCGACGTCGATGGAACGGCCCGGGGTGGTGATGCTGGAGGTCGGCTTGAGTGCCAGGTGGGCAACGATCGGCTGGCCGGAAGAAATACCGCCCAGGATGCCGCCAGCGTTGTTGCTGAGGAAGCCTTCCGGGGTCAGTTCGTCACGGTGCTCGGTGCCGCGCTGGGCAACGCTGGCGAAACCGGCACCGATTTCCACGCCCTTGACCGCGTTGATGCTCATCAGCGCATGGGCCAGTTCGGCGTCCAGGCGGTCGAAAATAGGCTCGCCCAGGCCAGGCATGACGCCTTCGGCGACCACGGTGATCTTGGCGCCTACCGAATCCTGGTCACGGCGCAACTGGTCCATGTAGGCCTCAAGCTCGGGCACTTTGCTGGGGTCGGGGCTGAAGAAGGCGTTCTGCTCTACCGATTCCCAGGTCTTGAACGGGATTTCGATGGGGCCAAGCTGGCTCATGTAGCCGCGCACGGTGATGCCCTGGCTGGCCAGGTACTTCTTGGCAATGGCGCCGGCCGCCACGCGCATGGCGGTTTCGCGGGCCGAGCTGCGGCCACCGCCGCGGTAGTCGCGGATGCCGTACTTGTGGTGGTAGGTGTAGTCGGCGTGGGCCGGGCGGAACAGGTCCTTGATTGCCGAGTAGTCCTTGGACTTCTGGTCGGTGTTACGGATCAGCAGGCCGATCGAGCAACCGGTGGTGCGGCCTTCGAACACGCCGGAGAGGATTTCCACCTCGTCGGCTTCCTGGCGCTGGGTGGTGTGCCGGCTGGTGCCGGGCTTGCGCCGGTCGAGGTCGTGCTGCAGGTCGGCGAGGGAAATTTCCAGGCCTGGGGGGCATCCATCGACAATGGCGACCAACGCCGGGCCATGGCTTTCGCCAGCGGTGGTGACAGTGAACAGCTTGCCGTAGGTATTGCCGGACATGGACGCTCCGCGAGATCTGCCTGAAATGGACGAAAGCGGCAGTATACAGATGGTTGGGTTGCCTGTGCTGGCCTCTTCGCGGGTAAACCCGCTCCCACAGGTACTCCACAGCATTCGGATCTTGTGGAGATCCTGTGGGAGCGGGTTTACCCGCGAAGAGGGCTGGCCTGCCATGCACAGAACCTTCCCCAAAACATTGGGTCAAACCCACATCTCCCCACGTAGTACCGCATGATGTCGCGCCTCGTCGCCCTGTTCTTCCTGCTGTGCACCGGCCTGGCCCAGGCCGCCGCTCCCACCGTACTGCAACGCCCGATCGACCTCGACACCGGCCAGGGCGTACTGCACGGCAGCCTGCTATTGCCGCAACAGGCCACTCCGCCACCCGTGGTGCTGATCATTGCCGGCTCCGGCCCCACCGACCGCGACGGCAACAACCCGGCGTCCGGCAGGGTCGACAACCTCAAGCGCCTGGCCCTGCTGCTGGCCAGCGAGCACATCGCCAGCGTGCGCTACGACAAGCGCGGCGTCGCCGCCAGCCAACCGGCCACCCCCGACGAACGCGACCTCAGCGTGGAGCGTTACGTGGCCGACGTAGTCGCCTGGAGCCACAAGCTCAAGGCCGACCCGCGCTTCGGGCCGTTGATCCTGATCGGCCACAGCGAAGGTGCATTGATCGCCAGCCTGGCCGCTGAACAGGCCGGCGCCAGCGCCGTGATCACCCTGGCCGGTAGCGGCCGGCCGCTGGCCGATGTGTTGCGCGAGCAACTGGCCCAGCGCCTGCCACCGGCGCAACTGGCCGGTGGCAGCGCCCTGCTCGACCGCCTGCAGGCCGGGCAGACCAGCCTGGAAGTGCCGGCGCCATTACGCCAGGTGTTCCGCCCCAGCGTGCAGCCGTACCTGATTTCGCTGTTCCAGCAAAACCCCGCCGCCGCCTTCGCCCGCCTGCCCATGCCGGCGCTGATCGTGCAGGGGCGCAACGACGTGCAGGTGGACGTGGCCGATGCCGAACGGTTGAAGGCCGCCAAACCGGATGCGCAGCTGGTGCTGATCGACGGCATGAACCACATGCTGCGCATCAGCCCCAAGGGCATGAGCCAGCAGCGCGACAGCTACCTCAACCCCGAACTGCCGCTGGCCCGCGAGCTGGGTGAGCGAATTGTGACGTTCATCCAGCATTTGCCTTCGGCGTAAGGGGAACGGGCTCAGGTCTGCGGCGTGCCTGCCGATACAGCAGGCATAGCCGAGGACAAGCCCTGATGACCACCGCCCCCGCCGCCGTAGAGCCAGCCGAAGAACCCCAGGAACACCCTGCCCTGCCCTGGGCCGACCTGAGTGCAGAACACTTCCAGCTGCTGCGCCTGGCCGCCCTGCCCACCGACCGCAGCACTGGCGCACGGCCGCTGCGTTTTGTGCAGTTCGGCTATGCCGAGCGCCACGACAAGGCGCACAGCCTGCTGCGCATGGAAATCACCCTGCCCGGGCAAAAGGTGCACAAGGAACAGAACCGCCTGGACATCCGTGTCGACCATGCCGAGCGCCGGGTGCGCATTGGCAGCGAGCACGGCCTGCAACTGGAGCCGGTCAACCGCGGCATTGGCCGCTTCATGCTGGCCCAGGCCGCGCTATGGCTGCAGCGCAAGTGGTCGCATTACCAGGTAGACGGCATGGCCCTGCCGAACAAGGATGCGCTGAACGAAGACTCACGCCTGCGCCGCGACCACTGCTTGCGGGGGGTGGGGATAGAGGTGCAGTACGAGGACAGCCAGCACCTGAAGGGCCGTACCGTGGAAATGCCGGTCGGCCAGCTGAAAGCGGCCTGGAGCAACGAGCGCTTGCAGCGGGTGGATATCCTGGATGCCGCGCACCTGCTGCAGCAGGCGGACCAGCAGTTGCAGGAAAAGGAAGGGCAACTGCGCGAGCGCGATGAGCGGGTGGCCAAGTACCAGCGCGAGGATGGCGGTTTGCGCTTTACCATCACCTGCCTGGTGGCGTTTGCGGTGTTTCAGGCGGGGTTGTTGATCTGGATTGCTACCCGTTGAGACCGCGTTGCCTGCTTCGCGGGTAAACCCGCTCCCACAGGATCTCCACAAGGTCCGAATGCTGTGGAATACCTGTGGGAGCGGGTTCACCCGCGAATGGGCTGCAAAGCAGCCCCAAATGGCTCAAACGCGAGCCTTGAACAATTCTTGATGCTGGCGGCACTGCTCGGCGGTCAGCATGAACACCCCATGCCCGCCCCGCTCGAACTCCAGCCAGGCAAAATCCACCTCAGGGTACAACGCCTCGACATGCACCTGGCTGTTGCCCACCTCGACAATCAGCAAGCCTTTGTCGGTCAGGTGGTCGGCCGCTTCGGCCAGCATGCGCCGCACCAGGTCCAGGCCGTCGTTGCCGCAGGCCAGGCCCAGCTCCGGCTCATGGTGATACTCGGCCGGCATGTCGTCGAAGTCTTCGGCATCGACATACGGCGGGTTGGACAGGATCAGGTCGAAACGCTGCCCCGGCAGGCCGGCAAAACCGTCGCCCTGCACGGTGTACACACGGGTGTCCAGGCCATGGCGCTCGATGTTCTGGTTGGCCACTTCAAGGGCCTGGAACGACAGGTCGGCCAGCACCACTTCGGCCTCGGGGAACACATCAGCGGCCACGATGCCGATGCAGCCCGAACCGGTGCACAGGTCGAGGATGCGCGCCGGTTCGCTGGCCAGCCACGGCTCGAAGCGTTTTTCGATCAGTTCGCCAATTGGTGAACGCGGCACCAGCACGCGCTCGTCGACAATGAACGACATACCACAGAACCAGGCCTCGCCCAGCAGGTAGGCGGCCGGCACGCGCTCTTCGATACGGCGCTTAAGCAAGTGCTGCAGGCGTACCCGCTCGTCGTCTTCGAGCATGCAGTCCAGGTAGCTGTCGGCCACCTCCCAGGGCAGGTGCACCGCGCCCAGCACCAGCAGGCGGGCCTCGTCCCAGGCGTTGTCGGCACCGTGGCCGAAGAACAGGTCGTGCTCGTGGAAGCGGCTGACCGCCCAGCGGATGTAGTCGCGCAGCGTGCGCAGACGGGATGTGATCACGGGGTACTCCTAATTCAGATCGACCAAAAGTCTAACAGCCCGGGGCACACATTTGTTCCATCCGATCGTCCCAAAGCTAGCCACAGGCCAGTAACCATGCCGCTTGCGTTGTCAACCATTCCCATTGGCGCCAATGCAAGGGAGAATAGGTGTACAAAAGCCCTGCTCAAGGAGCCATTGATGTCCGTTCCAACCACGATGTTCCGCCTCACTGGCCGCGATTACCCGCCGGCCAAGCTGAGCCACGCCAGCCTGATCATCATCGATGCGCAAAAGGAGTACCTCAGTGGTCCCTTGCAGCTGTCGGGCATGGACGAGGCCGTGGCCAACATCGCCAGGTTGCTCGACGCGGCGCGCAAGAGCGGCCGCCCGATCATCCATGTTCGCCACCTGGGCACGGTGGGTGGCCGTTTTGACCCACAGGGGCCGGCTGGCCAGTTCATTCCAGGGCTGGAGCCACTGGAAGGCGAAATCGTCATCGAAAAGCGCATGCCCAACGCATTCAAGAACACCAAACTGCACGAAACGTTGCAGGAGCTGGGCCACCTGGACCTGATCGTCTGCGGTTTCATGAGCCACTCCAGCGTCAGCACTACCGTTCGCCGCGCCAAGGACTATGGTTACCGGTGCACGCTGGTGGAAGACGCCTCGGCAACCCGCGACCTGGCGTTCAAGGACGGGGTAATCCCGGCGGCACAGATTCACCAGTGCGAAATGGCCGTGATGGCCGACAACTTCGCTTGCGTGGCACCCACCGCCAGCCTGATCTGAAGCGCGGGCATGACCGCCCGGCAGCCGGGCGGAACCCGATGGGCGGCAGCAGGTCGAATTCCGGATATCCACAGAGGAGAGCGGAATGAAGCTTAAAGGCAGTTTCGACGCCAAGCGCCTGCGCCCGCGCCAACCGCGTAACTGGGGTGCCCGCCTGGCGGCCGGCCTGTCGGCCCTGCTGGCAACCCTGGGCGTGCTGCTGGCCATGGCCGGCGTCGCCGGCCTGCTGGGCAACTACCCTGCCCTGCAGGAACTCAATGCCAACAAACCGTTGTCCACCATCCTGGCCGTGGCAGGCTTGCTGCTGCTGTGGCTGGGCGTGCGCTTCTGGCGGCGCAGCCGCATTCGCTTGCGCCGCGGGCGCGAGCTGAACCTGTCGCCGCACCTGATGAAGAAGCATGATTGAAGGTTAGCTATAACCTGTGCTGGCCTCTTCGCGGGTAAACCCGCTCCCACAGGGTTACCACAGGGCCTGAAGGCAACGGGGCACCTTGTGGGAGCGGGTTCACCCGCGAAGAGGCCGGCACAGGCTGCACATGCCCCCCACAGTCGCGTAAACTACGCCGCCCCACGTGGAGGCATCATGCAAGACGACGATTTTTCCCTGTTCAAGGCCGAAGTGCGCGGCGTCAAGCCGATCCGCCATGACCGCGCCGAAGTCGGCAAGCCCAAGGCCGACCGCCAGCAGCTGGCCGGCCTGCGCCAGGCGGCGACCGTACGCAGTGACAAGGCCCTGGTCATCGACGGCATGTCCGACCAGTTCGTCATCGACGTGGGCGCCGAAGACGAGTTGATGTGGCGCCGCGACGGCGTGCAGGAAACCCAGCTTCGCAAGCTCAAGCTGGGGCAGATCCCGTTCGAAGGCAGCCTCGACCTGCACGGCATGACCGTGGAAAAGGCCCGCGAAACCCTGTGGGACTTCATCGCCGAAGCCACCAGGCTGGAAGTGCGCTGCGTACGCGTGACCCACGGCAAGGCCGCACGCCTGGACGGCAAGCGCCCCATGATCAAGAGCCACGTCAACACCTGGCTGCGCCAGCACCCGCAAGTGCTCGGTTTTGCCTCGTGCAGCGCCCGCCACGGCGGCACTGGCGCGGTGTATGTAATGCTAAAGCGAACCATGCTCGAAGGCCGCGACGAGTAACGCCGCGCTTGCAGCGCCGCGCGCGCCGCCGTACCCTTCGTTTTTGCGATTTTTTCCCAAGGTAGATCCATGTCCCTGGAACAGAACTACACCGAGATCCTCAGCCAGCTTGGCGAGGACGTCTCCCGTGAGGGCCTGCTCGACACGCCCAAGCGGGCTGCAAAGGCGATGAAGTACCTTTGCCGCGGTTATGAGCAAACACTGGAAGAAGTGACCAACAACGCGTTGTTCAGCTCTGACAACAGCGAAATGGTGCTGGTCCGGGACATCGAGCTGTATTCGATGTGCGAACACCACATGCTGCCGTTCATCGGCAAGGCGCACGTGGCCTACCTGCCCAAGGGCAAGGTGCTGGGCCTGTCCAAGGTCGCGCGCATCGTCGACATGTTCGCCCGCCGCCTGCAGATCCAGGAAAACCTCAGCCGCCAGGTGGCCGAGGCCATCCAGCAGGTCACCGGCGCCGCCGGTGTGGCCGTGGTGATCGAAGCCAAGCACATGTGCATGATGATGCGCGGTGTGGAAAAACAGAACTCGACCATGATCACCTCGGTGATGCTGGGTGAGTTCCGCGAAAACGCCGCTACCCGCAGCGAGTTCCTCAGCCTGATCAAGTGATTGGCTGCTGACCCCAAGCCGACCCCAGCGGGTCGGCTTTTTGCATTTCAGGAGTTGCCCATGATCGTCAAAGCCCTGCGGGTTGGCCTCGGCCAGCTCATCGTGTTCGGTGACTGGATCAGCCGCCCGGCCAAGCGCAAGCGTGACGCCGCCGCCCAGGCCCGCGTCGAGCAAGCGGCCAAGGGCCTGGCGCTGTACCAGTTCCATGCCTGCCCGTTCTGCGTCAAGACCCGCCGCACCCTGCACCGCCTGAACGTGCCGGTGGCGCTGCGCGATGCCAAGAACGACCCGGTGCACCGCCAGGCCCTGCAGGAAGGTGGCGGCCGGGTGAAAGTGCCGTGCCTGCGCATTGAAGAGGGTGGCAAGGTGACCTGGATGTATGAGTCCAAGGCCATTATTGCTTACCTGGATGAGCGGTTCGCTTCGGTCTGAGGATTTGTAGCCATCCTGTAGCGGCCCTTTCGCGGGTAAACCCGCTCCCACAGGGGACATCACGGTATTCAGTCCTGTGGTAATCCCTGTGGGAGCGGGTTTACCCGCGAAGAGGCCGCTACAGGCTAAAAACTATCCCACCATCGGCACATGCCGCGGGTGGCTGCTGACCCGCTCCAGCCAGGCCCTTACCGCCGGATAATCGGCCAAGTCGAACCCGCCCTGCTGCGCCACATGGGTGTAGGCATACAACGCCACATCAGCAATCGAATACTGCTCACCGACCAGATACGGGGTCATCTGCAGCTGGCGTTCCATCACCTTCAAGGCCTTGTAGCCGCCCTTGTGCAGCTTGCGGTATTCCTCCACACGCTCGTCCGGCAGCCCCAGGTAAAACTGGATGAAACGCGCCACGGCAATGTACGGCTCATGGCTGTACTGCTCGAAGAACTGCCACTGCAACACCTGGGTACGCAGGCGCGGCTCGCTTGGCAAAAACGCGCTGCCATCGGCCAGGAAGTTGAGAATGGCATTGGACTCCCACAGGTAGCTGCCGTCCTCAAGTTCCAGCACCGGCACCTTGCCGTTGGGGTTCATCGCCAGAAACTCGGGCGTTTCGGTTTCGCCCTTGAGGATATCCACCGGGTGCCATTCATACGGCCGGCCCAGCAGGCTGAGCATCAGCTTGACCTTGTAGCAGTTGCCCGACTGGTAGTCGCCATAGACCTTGTACATCGCCCCTCCACTGCCAAGCAGTTCTGCAATTACGCCCAATAGTTGGTGACTGTACGGCTAAATGCAATGGCCGCTGTATGGCAAGGATCAACCTTGCCCGCTGTAGTCTGAAAAAACTGCTTACACCTTTACAAGGATTTTGTTCATGACCGATGCCACTTCCGCACGCCTGCGGCCCCTGGCAGATACCTCCCCGTCGGCGGTGGTCGCCGGCTTCATTGCCATGCTCACCGGCTATACCAGTTCGCTGGTGCTGATGTTCCAGGCCGGCCAGGCCGCCGGGCTGACCACTGCGCAAATTTCGTCGTGGATCTGGGCACTGTCGATCGGCATGGCGGTGTGCAGCATCGGCCTGTCGCTGCGCTACCGCACCCCCATCACCATTGCCTGGTCCACCCCGGGCGCGGCACTGCTGATCACCAGCCTGGGCGGGGTGAGCTATGGCGAGGCCATTGGTGCCTACATTACCTGCGCCGTGCTGGTGCTGGTGTGCGGCCTGACCGGCAGCTTCGAGCGCCTGGTCAAGCGTATTCCGGCTTCGCTGGCCTCGGCCTTGCTGGCGGGCATCCTGTTCAAGATCGGCAGCGAAATTTTTGTGGCCGCGCAGCACCGCACCGTGCTGGTGCTGGGTATGTTCTTCAGCTACCTGCTGGTCAAGCGCCTGTCGCCGCGCTATTGCGTGCTGGCCGCGCTGCTGGTGGGCACGGCGCTGTCGGGCGCACTGGGCCTGCTGGACTTCAGCGGCTTCCACCTTGAGGTGGCCAAACCGGTGTGGACTACGCCAAGCTTCTCGCTGGCGGCCACCATCAGCATTGGCATTCCGCTGTTCGTGGTGGCGATGACCTCGCAGAACATGCCCGGCGTGGCCGTGCTGCGGGCAGACGGCTACCAGGTACCGGCCTCGCCACTGATCTCGGCCACCGGCTTTGCTTCGCTACTGCTGGCGCCGTTTGGCTCGCACGGGGTCAACCTGGCGGCGATCAGCGCGGCCATTTGCACCGGCCCGCATGCCCATGAAGACCCCAGCAAACGCTACACCGCAGCGGTGTGGTGCGGGATTTTCTACGGCATCGCCGGGGTGTTCGGGGCAACCCTGGCAGCGCTGTTTGCCGCGTTGCCGAAGGAGCTGGTGCTGTCGATTGCGGCGTTGGCGCTGTTTGGCTCGATCATGAACGGGCTGACTGTTGCCATGAGCGAAGCGCGCGAGCGTGAGGCGGCGGTGATTACCTTCATGGTGACGGCTTCGGGGCTGACCCTGTTCTCGATCGGGTCGGCGTTCTGGGGGATTGTGGCGGGGGTTTTGGCCCTGGTGATTCTTAACCCGCGCAAGGCATGAAGGAATCTATTGTCTATTCTGGCCTCTTCGCGGGTGAACCCGCTCCCACAGGTACTCCGCCGACCTCAGGCCCTGTGATATCCCTGTGGGAGCGGGTTTACCCGCGAAGAGACCAGCACAGGCGACAACCAGACCAGGCCATAATCACAACCTGAAATGCCCC
>NZ_JACVZC010000108.1 GCF_016658545.1 Pseudomonas sp. S37
CGGCATGACCACCTACGGTGAGTCGGCGCCGGCTTCGGCACTGTTCGAAGAATTCGGTTTCACCCTGGAGAACATCCTCGGTACTGCCGAAGAGCTGCTGGAAGACTGATGTAACAATGGAGGGCAGTGACGCCCTCCAGGTCGTGCAAGGGGAGGGCTCTGCCCTCCATCGCGACGCAAGGCCGCTCCCACAGGTACCGCGTAGCCCGATGACGGCGCGGTACCTGTGGGAGCGGCCTTGCGTCGCGATGGGCCGCAACGCGGCCCCAACAGCCATCATGCGTTAGCGAGCCAACGAATGCCCCACCTGCGTCCCTACAAAGTTGCACTCAACGGTTATGGCCGTATCGGCCGCTGTGTCCTGCGCGCGCTGTTCGAGCGGGGGGCAAAGGCCGGTTTCGAGATCGTCGCGCTGAACGACCTGGCCGACCAGGCCAGCCTGGAATACCTGACCCGCTTCGACTCCACCCACGGGCGTTTCCCCGGCGAGGTGAAGGTCGATGGCGACTGTCTGCATATCAATGGCGACTGCGTGAAAGTGATGCGCAGCGCCACCCCCGAAGGCATCGACTGGGCCGCGCTGGGCATCGACCTGGTGCTGGAGTGCTCCGGTGCCTATAACACCCGTGCCGATGGCCAGCGCTTCCTCGATGCCGGCGCGCCGCGGGTGCTGTTCTCGCAGCCGATGGCCAGTGAGGCCGACGTCGATGCCACCGTGGTCTACGGTATCAACCAGGCCTGCCTGACCGGCAACGAACGCCTGGTGTCCAACGCCTCCTGCACCACCAACTGCGGCGTGCCACTGCTGCGTGTGCTGGACCAGGCGTTCGGCATCGAATACGTGCAGATCACCACCATCCACTCGGCGATGAACGACCAGCCGGTAATCGACGCCTACCACCACGAAGACCTGCGCCGTACGCGTTCGGCCTTCCAGTCGGTGATACCGGTGTCCACCGGCCTGGCGCGCGGTATCGAGCGCCTGCTTCCGGAACTTGCCGGGCGAATCCAGGCCAAAGCGGTACGCGTGCCGACCGTCAACGTCTCGTGCCTGGACATCACCCTGCAGACCGCCCGCGACACCAGCGCGGCCGAGGTCAACCAGGTGTTGCGCGAGGCGGCGCTGGAAGGCCCGCTGAAAGGCCTGCTGGCCTACACCGAGCTGCCGCACGCCAGCTGTGATTTCAACCATGACCCGCATTCGGCAATCGTCGATGCCAGCCAGACCCGCGTTTCCGGCCCCCGCCTGGTGAACCTGCTGGCCTGGTTCGACAACGAATGGGGGTTCGCCAACCGTATGCTCGACGTTGCCGAACACTTTCTGCACGTCGTTCAACCAATCCGCAACAAACAGCCCTGAAGGACTGCATTCATGACCGTGTTGAAGATGACCGACCTCGACCTGCAAGGTAAGCGCGTACTGATCCGCGAAGACCTCAACGTGCCTGTGAAGGACGGTGTGGTAACCAGCGACGCGCGTATCCTGGCAGCGCTGCCGACCATCAAGCTGGCCCTGGAGAAGGGCGCGGCGGTAATGGTCTGCTCGCACCTGGGTCGCCCGACCGAAGGCGAATTCTCGGCCGAGAACAGCCTCAAGCCGGTTGCCGAGTACCTGAGCAAGGCGCTGGGCCGTGACGTGCCGCTGGTGGCCGACTACCTCGACGGCGTCGAAGTACAGGCCGGTGAGCTGGTGCTGTTCGAGAACGTGCGCTTCAACAAGGGCGAGAAAAAGAACGCCGACGAGCTGGCGCAGAAGTACGCCGCCCTGTGCGATGTGTTCGTCATGGACGCGTTCGGCACTGCTCACCGCGCCGAAGGTTCGACACATGGTGTAGCCAAGTTCGCCAAGGTCGCTGCTGCCGGCCCGCTGCTGGCTGCCGAGCTGGATGCCCTGGGCAAGGCCCTGAAGGCCCCGGCCAAGCCGATGGCGGCCATCGTTGCCGGTTCCAAGGTTTCCACCAAGCTGGACGTGCTGAACAGCCTGAGCAGCGTTTGTGACCAGCTGATCGTCGGCGGCGGCATTGCCAACACCTTCCTGGCTGCTGCCGGCCACCCGGTGGGCAAGTCGCTGTACGAGCCTGACCTGGTCGATACCGCCAAGGCCATTGCTGCCAAGGTCAGCGTGCCGCTGCCGGTTGACGTGGTGGTTGCCAAGGAATTCGCCGAAACTGCCGAAGCCACCGTCAAGGCCATCGCCGACGTTGCCGCCGACGACATGATTCTGGACATCGGCCCGCAAACCGCTGCCAACTTCGCCGAGCTGCTGAAGTCGTCGAAAACCATCCTGTGGAACGGCCCGGTCGGCGTGTTCGAGTTCGACCAGTTCGGTAACGGCACCAAGGTGCTGGCCAAGGCCATCGCTGACAGCGCCGCGTTCTCCATCGCCGGTGGCGGTGACACCCTGGCAGCCATCGACAAATATGGCGTCAGCAAGGAAATCTCCTACATTTCTACCGGTGGTGGCGCCTTCCTCGAGTTCGTCGAGGGCAAGGTCCTGCCAGCCGTGGCAATCCTGGAAGAGCGGGCCAAGGCCTGATGACGTCGGCGCTTGGCAAAGGGAGTGGCCTGATGGTCAAGCAATTGCCTGTGATGATGCTGGCGGGTTTGCTGAGCGCGTGTTCCGGCAGCCCGTCCTCGAGTGCCGACGACCCGGCGCAGCCGCCCAAGGGCGGTTGCTACCAGTCCGAGTGGCAGGCCGAGACCGTGCCGGTCATCAGCAAGCGCGTGGGCCCGGAAGGCCTGGAAAAGTACGATGAAGACCACCAGCGCAAGGCGCCGGGTTGCCCTTGATTCCGGCGTTTCGTCGGGCCAGGCAACCAAGCGACCGCTGTGTGGTCATCTAGAGGATATGTAATGAAAGCGCTCTTGGCCGTAACGGCCCTGGCGACACTGGCAGGATGCTCACTGCTGCAGCCGGCGCAACCCGCCCCGGCAGACAACTGGACCCGTTGGGTCTGCGACACCCAGGCCGAAGTGCTGTGGCGCTTCGCCGATACGCAACGCGACCAGGTCGACTTACGCCTTGGCGGCGGTGACCAGGTCTACCGGCTCAAGGCTGAACCGGGTGCCTCGGGTGCGCTGTACAGCGATGGCATGCTGGCCTTCCACACCAAGGGCGAAGAAGGCCTGGTGTACTGGGTGGCAACCAACGACCTGATTGGGCGGGGCTGCAAGGCACCGTGACTGGCCGGGCCGCAACGGTGGCCCACACTACTTGAACAGCAACCGCCCCTGCGGCAGGCTTGCACGAAACAAACGACGCTTGTCGGGAGAGAGATACACAATGGCACTCATTAGCATGCGCCAGATGCTGGACCACGCCGCCGAGTTCGGTTACGGCGTACCAGCTTTCAACGTCAACAACCTCGAGCAGATGCGCGCCATCATGGAAGCGGCCGACAAGACCGACTCCCCGGTGATCGTCCAGGCTTCGGCCGGTGCCCGCAAGTATGCTGGCGCACCGTTCCTGCGCCACCTGATCCTGGCTGCCATCGAAGAATTCCCGCACATCCCGGTGTGCATGCACCAGGACCACGGCACCAGCCCTGACGTCTGCCAGCGCTCGATCCAGCTGGGCTTCAGCTCGGTGATGATGGACGGCTCGCTGGGCGAAGACGGCAAGACCCCGACCGACTACGAGTACAACGTCCGTGTTACCCAGCAGACCGTTGCCATGGCGCACGCCTGTGGCGTTTCGGTAGAGGGTGAGCTGGGTTGCCTGGGCTCGCTGGAAACCGGCATGGCCGGCGAAGAAGACGGCATCGGCGCCGAAGGCGTTCTGGACCACAGCCAGATGCTGACCGACCCGGAAGAAGCCGCCGACTTCGTCAAGAAGACCCAGGTCGACGCCCTGGCCATCGCCATCGGTACCAGCCACGGTGCCTACAAGTTCACCAAGCCGCCAACCGGTGACATCCTGGCCATTGAGCGCATCAAGGAAATCCACAAGCGCATCCCCAATACCCACCTGGTGATGCACGGTTCTTCCTCGGTACCGCAAGAGTGGCTGGCGATCATCAACCAGTACGGCGGCGAGATGAAAGAGACCTACGGCGTACCGGTTGAAGAAATCGTCGAAGGCATCAAGTACGGCGTGCGCAAGGTGAACATCGACACTGACCTGCGCCTGGCGTCCACCGGTGCCATGCGCCGCCACATGGCCCTGAACCCGAGCGAGTTCGACCCGCGCAAGTTCTTCGCCGAAACCGTGAAAGCCATGCGTGACGTGTGCATCGCCCGTTACGAAGCCTTCGGCACCGCCGGCAATGCCTCGAAGATCAAGCCGATCTCCCTGGAAGGCATGTTCCAGCGCTATGCCAAAGGTGAGCTGGCCGCCAAGGTCAACTAAGCCACCCGGCTACACAAGAAACCCGCAGAAATGCGGGTTTTTTCATTGTGGGGTGTTAGAAACGCCAGCATATATTTTCGGCAGAACAACCGTTGGTCGGCTACCGTACAGTTCAGTCACTGATAGCGTTCTGATTGCATTGCGTGTTATCCGCTCAGGTCTAGAGTATTAATGGATCCAACCGCATGTTGAAGTCGGTCACATAACAGAGAAGCAGCATGGATGGCGCTCACCCTCAACCACAGGCAGTGGATGGCAGTTCGGTTCTACTGGTGGTAGACGATTACCCCGAGAACCTCATCAGCATGCGGGCCTTGCTGGCCCGTCAGGATTGGCTAGTGTTGACGGCAAGCTCGGGGATGGAAGCCTTGAGCGCGTTGCTTGAGCACGATGTCGACCTGGTTTTGCTCGACGTGCAAATGCCGGAAATGGACGGCTTTGAAGTCGCCCGGCTGATGCGCGGCAGCCAGCGCACGCGGCTGACACCGATCATTTTCCTCACCGCCAACGAACAGTCCGAAGCGGCCGTGCTCAAAGGCTACGCCAGCGGCGCCGTGGACTACATGTTCAAACCGTTCGACCCGCAAATCCTCAAGCCCAAGGTCCAGGCCTTGCTCGACCAGCAGCGCAACCGGCGCATGCTACAGCGGCTGACCCGTGAGCTGGAAGCGGCCAGGGCATTCAATGCGTCAATCCTGGAAAACGCCGCCGAAGGCATCCTGGTGGTCGATGCCCAGGGCATCATCAGCTTTGCCAACCCGGCCATTTCCCGCTTGCTGGCGGCCCCCGTGCAGCAACTGCAAGGTGCGCACCTGCTCGACCTGGTGCAATTGGCCAGCGCCAGCCTGTGGCTTGAGTCGGATTTCTACCAGGCTTACCTGGGGCGGCAGATTTACCGTGTGCACGATGCGCATCTGCGTACCTTGGGCGGCGAACTGGTGCCCGTGGCGTTGTCCTGTGCACCACTGCCGGCCGAGCAGCAGGCCATGGTGGTGACCGTGCTGGACATGTCGGTGGTGCGTAACCTGCATCAGCAATTGGAGTACCAGGCCGTCACCGACCCGCTCACCGGCCTGCTCAACCGCCGCGGGTTCTACCAGGCGGCCGAAGGGGCGTTGCTGCGCAACGAGCGCTCGGACAAGGCGCAAGCACTGATGTACATGGACCTGGATGGCTTCAAGCGCATCAACGACTCGCTTGGCCACGACGCCGGTGACCGGGTGCTGCGCTGGGTTGCCGAGCAGCTCAAGGACTGCCTGGGCAGCGAGGCCTTGCTGGCGCGCATGGGGGGCGATGAGTTCACCGCGCTGTTCGACAGCCTGCCTTACCCGGAGCAGGCCGGGCGTTATGCCGAACGCCTGCTGGAACGGGTATCCATCAGCCATGAGGTAGACGGGCTTGATGTGTGTCTTGGGGTCAGTATCGGCATCGCCACCTACCCGGAATGCGGGGCCAATGTCGAAGGCCTGCTGCGGGCGGCAGATGCGGCGATGTATGCCGCCAAGCAGGCCGGGCGCCAGCAGTACCGCTTTTATGACCAGGAACTCAACGGCCGGGCGCGCTCGCGGTTGATGCTTGAAGACAGTGTGCGCGCGGCCATCGAACAGCAGGATTTCAGCCTGGTGTACCAGCCACAGGTCAGCTTTGTCGATGGCCACCTGCGTGGGTTCGAGGCCTTGCTGCGCTGGCAGCACCCAAGCGTTGGCGATGTGCCTCCGGGCCTGTTCATCCCCTTGCTTGAGGAAGCGCGCCTGATCAACCGCCTGGCCAGCTGGATCTACCGCCAGGGTGCGGCCCAGCGTCAAGCCTGGTACCAGCGCTTTCCGGCAGGCCTGGTGCTGGGCATCAGCCTGAGCCGGGCACAGTTCGCCATGCCTAGCCTGGTTGAAGAGCTGCAGCGGGTGATTCAGCTCTACCAGTTGCAGCCGGCACAGATAGAGGTGGAAGTTGCGGAAACCTCGCTGATGTACAACATCGATGCGGCGGTGAAGCAGATACACCGCCTGCGCGAGCTGGGGGTAAGGGTGGCGCTGGATGATTTTGGCGCCGGCGATTGTTCATTGCGCATGCTGCGTGACCTGCCGATCGATACCCTCAAGCTCGATCGCCACCTGGTGGCGCGGCTGCCCGACTCGGCGGTGGATGCCGCGTTGGTGCGCAGCGTCATTGGCCTGTGCGCCGACTACCGCATCACGGTTATCGCCGAGGGCGTGGAAACCCCGGCCCAGGCGGCCTGGTTACGGGCCAATGGTTGTGAATACGTGCAGGGGTTTCTGGTCGCCAGGCCAATGACTGCAGCCGATGCCAGCGGCTTTCCGGTGATTTTCTCCTGGCCAGGGCCCTGATTGGCTAGAATCGGCATTCGTTACGCTGAATGCAGTGCCATGACCGTATTACGCTACTTGCAAGCTTACCCGCCGCACCTGCAGGAGCAGGTGCGGCAGATGATCGACAGCGACCGCCTGGGCGAGTACCTGCAGCGCCGCTACCCCGACCGCCATGACGTGCAAAGCGACAAGGCGCTGTACGGCTATGCCCAGGATTTACGCCAGCAGTACCTGCGCAGCGCGCCGGGCCTGGACAAGGTGTTGTTCGATAGCCGCCTCGACCTGACCCACCGGGCCCTGGGCCTGAATACTGCGGTGTCGCGGGTGCAGGGCGGCAAGCTCAAGGCCAAGAAGGAAATCCGCATTGCCTCGTTGTTCAAGGAGGCCGCACCCCAGTTCCTGCGCATGATCGTGGTGCATGAGCTGGCGCACCTGCGCGAGCGCGACCATAACAAGGCGTTCTACCAGCTCTGCCAGCACATGGAGCCGGACTATCACCAACTGGAATTCGACCTGCGCGTCTACCTGACCTATCGGGAGCTGCCGGGCAACCTCTAAGGAACATGCAGCATGGAAGTGAGCAAGACCAAGAGCAGCTTCTACCGCCGCCTGTACGTGGCCTGGCTGATCGACAGCCAGACCGCGACCAGCGTGCCCGCCCTGATGGAGGCCACCGGAATGCCACGGCGCACCGCCCAGGACACCATCGCTGCGCTGGCCGACCTGGATATCGTCTGCGAGTTCGAACAGCAGGAAGGCGCACGCAACCACGCCGGGCATTACCGCATTCATGACTGGGGGGCGATCGACAAGCAATGGATCATCCAGCACCTGCGGCAGATCCGCGAAGTGCTGGGTTACCCTTGAAAACCCGGGGCCGCTTCGCGGCCCTTTCGCGACACAAGGCCGCTCCTACAAAGGAACGCGGTCTCCTGTAGGAGCGGCCTTGCGTCGCGATAGGGGTGCAAAGCACCCCCGGCAATCTCAGCCCTTGCGCATGCCGATATGCGGAATGTCGTCCTCCAGGTATTCCTCACCCACCACCACAAACCCATGCCCGGCATAAAACGCCTGCAGATGCGCCTGCGCCGACAGGTACACCGGCACCCCCGGCCAACAATGTTCCGCCGCCTCCAGCCCCTTCAGCAGCAGCGTGTGCCCCAGTTTCAGCCCACGCGCTTCAGGCGAGGTCACCACCCGCCCGATCACCACGTCCCCGCCTTGGGACTGTGGGTCGAGCAGGCGTAGGTAGGCCACCAGTTTGTCTTCCTGCCAGGCCATCAGGTGCAGGGTATCGCCGCTCAGGTCCTGGCCGTCGACTTCCTGGTAGGCGCAGCGCTGCTCGACCACGAACACTTCGGTGCGCAATTGCAGGATGGCGTAGAGCTGCTCTTTGCCAAGGTCGGTGTGGTGCTTGCAGAGCCAGTCGATGGACATTGGCGCGAACTCCTTGAATGGGCCTCGATCATCGCATGCTGCACAGGCATCGGCCAAAATAGAGGCTAAATGACACTATTGGCCGCTGCCCTCGGCAGCGGCTTTGTGTAATCTCATCGGCAGTGTGTGCCCTCTGTTGCGAAAGGACCTGAGCATGCGGCCACTGCTTTGTGTGCTGGGAATGCTGGCAATGATGCTGGCGACACCCGCCCCGGGTCACGACAAGTTGCGCCTGGTGGCTGACAACTGGCCGCCGTTCAACGATGCCAGCATGCCGGGCGGCGGCCTGGCCACCAGCCTGGTCACCACAGCCCTGGCACGCGCCGGCTACAGCAGTGCCTATGAGGAGGTGCCCTGGGCCAGGGCGCTACTAGGCGTAGGAGAAGGGCGCTACGACGTGCTGATCAATGCCTGGTACAACGATGCGCGTGCCAGCATCGGGCAATTTTCCAAAGCGTACCTGACCAACCGTGTTCGCCTGCTGCAACGCAAGGGCGATACGCTCCGCTACCAGCGGCAAACCGACCTGTACCCTTACAGCATCGCCGTGGTGCGTGATTACGCCTATTCACCCGAATTCGACGGCGATACCCGTTTGCACAAGGTGCCGGTGCGCAACTTTTCCTCGGCGGTGCGCATGCTGGCGGCAGGGCGGGTGAACCTGGCGGTGGAAGACGAATATGTGGCTCGCCACAACCTGCAGCGCGAGCCGCAGGAGGTGCGTGATGGGGTAGTGCTGGTGGAACCGCCGCTGGGGGAGAACACCTTGCACATTCTGGTCAGCCTGAAGCACCCGGAGCATGCGCGGATCGTCGCGCGGTTCGAGCAGGCGATTGCGGCGATGAAGGCCGATGGCAGCTATGCGCGGCTACTGCGTCAGCATGGCTTTTGATTTGTATTGCCTGTGCGGGCCTATTCGCGGGTGAACCCGCTCCCACAGGATTTATACAGAGTTTTAGATCTGTGCGGTCTCTGTGGGAGCGGGTTCACCCGCGAATAGGCCCGCACAGGCAACACAAGCCTCAGGCCGGCGCACCTTCCTTGATCAAATGCGCCGCCAAGGTCCGCAACGGCCCCAACTGCCGGCAGATCAACGCCAACTGTGTCTGCACCAGCCGCTGATGCTCATCCAGCTCTTCCGGCATCTGCTCCAGGGCATTGGCCAGCGCCTCTTCGGCATCGCTATGAATCGCCACCGGTAGCCGCGCCGCCAGGCCGTTGGCAATCTCGTCCAGGCTGCTGGCCAGGCTTTGCCCGGCACCTTCAATCAACTGCTCCTGCACCTCGGCCGGCAGCGCCGTGTCGCGGTGCGCGCCCAACCCCGAAAGGTAGCTGAGCAAGGTGTGCGACAGCACCAGGAAGCGGAAGCCGACGTCGGCCTCCTTACGGAAATGCCCCGGCTCCATCAGCATGTTGGCCAGGGTAGTGGACAGCGCCGCATCGGCGTTGTGGGCGTTGCGCCGGGCCAGGCGGTAGGCCAGGTCGTCACGCTTGCCATGGGCATACTGTTGCATGATCTGGCGCAGGTACACGCTGGCGCAGGCCAGGGTATTGGCCAGCGCCTTGTTCAACCGCCGGCCCTGCCAGTCAGGCAGGAACAGGAACACCGCCAGGATGGCAATCAGGCTGCCCACCAGGGTATCGAACAGGCGTGGCAGGAACAGGCCGTAGCCGTCGCCGATCTGGTTGAAGCAGAACAGCACCATCAGCGTGATCGCGGCCGTGGCCAGGGTGTAGCGGGTGGTGCGGTTGACGAAGAACACCACCCCGGCGACCACGGCGAACAACGACTGGATGACCGGGTTGGGGAACAGGTCGAACAAGGCCCAGCCAACCGTCAGGCCGACGGCGGTGCCGAAGATGCGCTGCACCAGCTTGCGCCGGGTTGCACCGTAGTTGGGCTGGCAGACGAACAGCGTGGTGAGGATGATCCAGTAGCCCTGGGTGGGGTGGATCAGGTGCACCATGCCGTAGCCGATCGACAGTGCCAGCGGCAGGCGCAAGGCATGCCGAAACAGCAGCGACGTAGGTGTGAGCTGGGTGCGCAGGCGTGTCCACACGTCTTTCAGCGAGCGCGGCGAGCGGTCGAGCAGGCTGCTGTCGCTGGCGTCGGCCAGGCTGTCCGGGTTGCTGGCGGCGCTGAGCAGGCGGTCCAGCGTGGCGAGGTTGGCGGCCAGAGCCCGCAGCGAGCGCAGCAGGCCGCGCCAGGCCGGGTTGCTCTGCAGGCGCAGGTGCTCCAGCGAAGCGTTGAGGTCTTCAAGGGCTTCGGGATAGCCGCTGGCCAGCACGAACGGCTGGCGCAGGCGAATCGAGCGGGCCAGCTCCTGGCAGGACGAACCCTGTTTACGCAGCAGGCGCTGGCAGCGGAACATCACGTCACTGTGGAAAAACGCCTCGGTCAGGGCGTTATAAGGGTAGTGCGAAGCACTGACCCGCTCGTGAATGTCCTGGGCCAGGAAGTACAGCTTCAGGTAGCGGCTGACCTTGGAGTTTGGCTGGCTGTTGCCGACCCGGTGCAGGATGATTTCCTTGGCCGCGTTCAGTGCGGCCACTACCTTGCCATTTTGCTGGGCCAGCTCCAGGCGCCGCGCCTCGACGTCGAGGGTGCGCACCGGCTCGAACAGGCTGGCCTTGAGCTTGAGGTAGCTGCCCAGTTCGAAGAACAGCTTGGCCAGGCTCTGCTGCACGGGCTGGTTGGAGAACAGTGCCTGCCACAGCACCGACAACAGCCCGTACCAGGCGGCGCCTGCCACCAGTAGCATCGGCTCGTGCCAGAAGTCGGTCACCTGGCCGCCGCGCTGGTCCACGCCGATCATGGTGTACACCGCCGTGATCAGGGTTGCCGAAGCGATGGCGCCGTAGCGCTCGCCCAGGGCGCCGAGCATGGTCAGGCCGAACGCCGCCAGGGCCAGCGCGACGGCGAAAATCCAGGGGTAGGGGAACAGCAACTCCACCGCCAGCGCGGCGATGGCGAAACACACCAGGGTAACGGCCAGGGCGCTGAGGCGACCCTGCCAGCTGTCGTCGGTTTCGGCCAGGGCGCTGGCGATGATGCCCAGGAACAGCGGGATCAGCAGGGCCATCTCGTTCTGGTACCAGCACAGGGCCAGGCTGCCGGTAAGGGCGATGGTGACCCGGATGCTGTAGCTGAACTTGTCTTGGCCCCACAGGCGACGCAGTGACTGACGGAACGAGCTCGATGACATGATGGCCTGCTAGGCAGTGATCAGAGGAATACCTTTCAGAACCGGTTATCGGGGCCGCAAAGCGGCCCGGATTGCGGCGCTGAGCACGGGCCAGCAAGAAGCGTTCCGTGCTGCTGAATGGATGCTACTCTACACGAACTGCGCTGCGGCGTTGGCCGATGCCCAGGCCCACTGGAAGTTGAAACCGCCCAGGTGGCCGGTCACATCCAGCACTTCGCCGATAAAGTACAGACCGGGGCTTTTCAGCGATTCCATGGTCTTGGATGACACTTCGCGGGTATCCACACCACCCAGGGTCACTTCGGCAGTGCGGTAGCCTTCAGTGCCGGCCGGCACTACCTGCCAGCCCGCCAGCTTCTCGGCGATTTGTGCCAGTTCCGCCGGGGTGTACTGCTTCATCGGCCTGGACTCGAACCACTGCTCGGCCAGCAGGTTGGCCAGCTTGCGGGTGAACACCTCGCCCAGCACGGTCTTCAGTTCGGCGTTGGCGCGCTCGGCCTGCATCTGTTGCAGCCAGGTCAATGCGTCGCGATCGGGCAGCAAGTTGATCTCGACCGTGTCGCCGGCTTCCCAGAAGGAGGAAATCTGCAGGATCGCCGGGCCGCTCAGGCCGCGGTGGGTAAACAGCAGGTTTTCGCGGAAGCTGGTGCCATTGCAGCTGGCGGTGCAGTCCAGCGAGGTGCCCGACAACTCGGTGCACAGTGCCTTGAGTTGGGGCTCGGTGATGGTGAACGGCACCAGCCCGGCGCGGGTTGGCAGCAGGGTATGGCCGAACTGGCGGGCCACCTGGTAGCCGAAACCGGTGGCGCCCAACGTCGGGATCGAAAGGCCGCCGGTGGCGATCACCAGCGACTGGCAGGCGAACTGGCCACCGCTGGTCTGCAGCAGGTAGCCATTTTCGGTCTTCTCGATCTGTTCGATGCTGGTGTGCATGCGGATTTCGGCGCCGGCCTCGTCACATTCGGCCAGCAGCATGTCGAGGATGTCGCTGGCCTTGTTGTCGCAGAACAGCTGGCCGAGCTTCTTCTCGTGGTAGGCCACGCCGTGCTTGCACACCAGTTCGATGAAATCCCACTGGGTGTAGCGGGCCAGCGCCGACTTGCAGAAGTGTGCGTTGTGCGAGAGGAAGTTGGCCGGCTCGGTGTACATGTTGGTGAAGTTGCAGCGCCCGCCGCCGGACATGAGGATCTTCTTGCCTGGCTTGTTGGCGTGGTCGAGCAACAGTACCCGGCGGCCACGGCGGGCGCTGAGCTGGGCGCACATCAGGCCGGCGGCGCCGGCGCCGAGGATGATCACGTCGGTGGAGTGCACGGTATGAACCTTCAGATTTGAAATGCTGAACCCTGTGGGAGCGGGTTCACCCGCGAATGCGATGGTGCATTCACTGCCGCATTCGCGGGTAAACCCGCTCCCACAGGGACCTTGCTGAACTTTAGAGAATGCGGACTTTCAGGGAGCGGCCCTTGATCTTGCCGCTGTTCAGCCGTTGCATGGCCTGCTTGGCCAGCGCCCGCTCTACGGCCACAAACGCCTGGAAGTCAAAGATCGCAATCTTGCCCACCTGCTTGCCCGGAATACCGGCATCACCGGTCAGCGCGCCCAGAATATCGCCCGGGCGCAGCTTGTCCTTGCGACCGGCGGCGATGCACAGGGTGCTCATCACCGGCAGCAGCGGCTCGCCGCCCTTGTTCTTCAGGCTGTCCAGCTGGTCCCAGCGCAGTGGGCTCTTCTGCAACGCTTCGATAGCCTGAGCGCGGTGCCCTTCGGCCGGGGCCACCAGGCTGACTGCAACGCCTTTCTCGCCAGCTCGGCCAGTACGGCCCACGCGGTGTACGTGGATTTCCGCATCACGCGCCAGTTCGACGTTGATGACCATGTCCAGGCCATCGATATCCAGGCCGCGTGCGGCTACGTCGGTCGCCACCAGCACCGAGCTGCTGCGGTTGGCGAACATGGTCAGCACCTGGTCACGGTCGCGCTGCTCCAGGTCACCATGCAGCGCCTGGGCGACGATGCCCTTGGCGGTCAGGTGGGCAACCACGTCCTCGCACTGCTGCTTGGTGAAGCAGAACGCCACGCACGACTGCGGGCGATAGTGGCCAAGTACGCGGGTGACGGCTTCCAGGCGCTGCTGCGGGTCGATCTCGATGAAACGCTGCTCGATCTGGTTGTCGGTGTGCAGGCTCTCGACCTTGACCTGCTGCGGGTTGCGCATGAAGTCGGCGGCCAGTTGCTTGATGCCGGCCGGGTAGGTGGCCGAGAACAGCAGGGTCTGGCGGCGCGACGGGGTCTTGCCGATGATGCTGGCAATGGCGTCGAAGAAGCCCATGTCGAGCATGCGGTCGGCTTCGTCGAGGATCAAGGTGTTCAGGCCGTCGAGCACCAGCGTTCCCTTGTCCAGGTGCTGCTGGATGCGCCCCGGGGTGCCGACGATGATGTGCGCACCGTGCTCCAGCGAAGCGATTTGCGGGCCCAGCGAAACGCCGCCGCACAGGGTCAGGATCTTGATGTTGTCCTCGGCCCGGGCCAGGCGGCGCAGCTCCTTGGCAACCTGATCGGCCAGCTCGCGGGTGGGGCACAGTACCAGCGCCTGGCAGCCGAAGTAGCGCGGGTTGATCGGGTTGAGCAGGCCGATACCGAAGGCGGCGGTCTTGCCGCTGCCGGTCTTGGCCTGGGCGATCAGGTCCTGGCCCTTGAGGATGACCGGCAGGCTCTGGGCCTGGATCGGCGTCATCGAGGCATAGCCGAGAGCGTCCAGGTTGGCCAGCATGGCAGTGGACAGCGGCAAGGTGGCAAAGGCGGTGGATTCGGTGGTCACGAGGCGGGCCTGCGGTGCGAAGCTAAAAATGCCGCACAGTCTACCAGCCTCATGGCCATTCGCCCTAAGACTCTACGTGCTCTTCCGGACGACGGGCACGCCTTCCGTCCGTCGGCGCCAGTTGCAGGAAGATCGCCGCGGCCAGCATGGACATGATGCCGATGGTGACGAAGGTCAGCTGGAACGCGCCCAACGTGGTTTCCACGTCCTCGGCGCTACCCGCTGCGGTGAAGCCGCCGAGCAGGGCGCCGGCACAGGCCACGCCCAGGCTCAATGCCAGTTGTGCGACCACCGACAGCAGGCTGTTGCCGCTGCTGGCGCTGGCGTCGTCGAGGTCGATCAGGGTGACCGTGTTCATCGCGGTGAACTGCATCGAGTTGACCGCACCCAGCAGGCCCAGCTGGACCAGCAGCACGGCGTAGGGCGTCTGCTCGTCGACCAGCCCGAGGCTGGCCAGCAGGATGCCCAGCAGCAAGGTGTTGCTGGTGAGGATGATGCGGTAGCCGAAGCGCTCGATCAGCGGCCTGGCAATGGACTTGGCCAGCATGGCTGCTGCCGCCAGCGGGATCATGCTCATGCCGGCCTGGGCCGGCGAGTAGCCCAGCGCCACCTGCAGCAGCAGCGGCACCAGAAACGGCAGGGCGCCACTGCCCAGGCGCGAGAACAGGTTGCCGAGGATGCCGATGGCAAAGGTGCGCACACGGAACAGGCCGGGCGAGAACAGCGGCTCGGGGTCGCGCCCGGCGCGCAGCCAGTAGGCGGCCAGGCACGCCATGCCGGCGAACAGCAGCAACATCACCCGCAGGTGCGGCAGGTGCAGCTCTCCGAGGCCCTCCATGGCAATGGTGATCAGCACCATTGCCGCGCCGAACAGCAGGAAACCGGGGGTATCGAAGCGGGTACGTTCGGTGCCGCGCAGGTCAGGGATGAACTTCCAGACGGCGTAGCAGCCGATCAGGCCGACCGGCAGGTTGAGCAGGAAGATCCAGTGCCAACTGAGGATTTCCACCAGCCAGCCACCCACCGTTGGCCCCAGCAGCGGCCCGAGCAGGCCGGGTATGGTGATGAAACTCATGATCCGCACCAGCTCGCTGCGCGGGTAGGCGCGCAACACCACCAGCCGCCCGACCGGCAGCATCAGCGCCCCGCCCAGGCCCTGCACCACGCGGGCGAAAATCAGGAAGCCGAGGCTGTTGGCGGCGGCGCACAGCAGCGAGCCGAAGCTGAACAGCAGGATGGCGCTGAAGAAGATGCGCTTGGTGCCGAAGCGGTCGGCGATCCAGCCCGAGGCGGGGATCAGCAGGGCCACGGTGAGCATGTAGGCGATGATCACCCCCTGCATGCGCAGCGGGTCTTCGGCCAGCGAGCGGGCCATGGCCGGCAGCGCGGTGTTGAGGATGGTGCCGTCCAGGGACTGCATGAAGAAAGCGATGGCCACCACCCAGGGGATCCAGCGGGCGGTGACGGGGTCCAGCGGGGTGCGTTCGGGCATGACTTCCTCTTCTGCCTGGGCCGGCCCTTTCGCGGCTATAGCCGCTCCCACAGGGATCGCATACCCCCTTGTGGGAGCGGCTTTAGCCGCGAAGGGGCCGGTACTGCCAATTACAATGTCAGGGTCAGGCCTTTGACCAGCGCCCCCGGTAAATGACTCGACCCGGTGCTGCGTTGTCCATAGGTGCTGGTCGACAGGATCATCTCGCGTTCCTCGGTCAGGTCTTCCAACTGGCTACCCAGCAAGCTGTACAGGCTGTCATCGAAACGCATGGTGCTCACCGGCCCCTGAATCTGCCCGTTCTCCACCCAGAAGGTGGCAAACCGGGTCAGCCCGGTCATGCGCGCCGCCGGCAGGTCAGAGTAATTCAGGTACCACAGGTTGCTGATGTACAGCCCGGTGCCCAGCCGTTCCAGGATCTGCCCGCTGGCCAGGCCACCCGGCGCCAGGCTGAGCGCACACGGCGATTCGTAGCTGTCGGCACCATTGGCCAGCAGCTCGAACTCGGCCGCGCTGCGCGCACTGATCAGCCGCTGCAGCGCTGCGCCGTGCTGAATCAACGGCACATCCAGGCGCGGTGAGCCTTCATCGGAAAACGCAGGGCTCAGCGACCCGCTGACCTGCTCGGTGAAACTCACTAGCGGGCTCAGCCGCGCATCACCGTTATACAGGCGCTGCAAGGCGCTGTTGCCGGTGGCCAGGGCCTGTGCGGAAAACCCGCCCCAGCACAGCATGCCGGCGATTTCGTCCACCGCCGCTGGCGCCAGGTAGGCGCGGTAGCTGCCGGGCTTGAGGGTAACAGCAGGCAGGCCAAGGAAGCCCAGCTGTTCGCGTGCCTGGCGCAAGCGTGCAGTGAAGTCGTCGGCGCTCCACAGTTGGCCGGCATAGTTGGCTTTCACTGCCTCGCCGTTTTCGTGGAACAGGCTCCAGTCGAAATTGAAGCTGTTGGCCTGGTGCCAGCCGAAGGCCCCGAACGAGCTGGCGAAGCCCCGGCAGATCGGGCCGGCGGCGTAGATGCCGACCAGGTCCAGGTCACCGGCTTCGCGGTCGAGCAGGGCCAGCACTTCGCTCAGCTCGGGCAGCGGTTGCTGTTGCTGTTGCTGGCTGTGGCTATGCCAAGCACTTTCGTCCAGGCGCAAGTAAGGGTCGACGGCCAGCAGCGGCAGGGTCTGGCGCAGTTGTTCCAGCGCATCGGTCAGGCGTTGGCGGTCGAGTTGAGCATCGCCACTCAAGGTCACTTGCTGTTCGGCCTGGCGGCCATCGCGGATCAGCCGCAGTTGCGCGCTGGCCTGGCTGACTTCACCGGCCTGGCGCACCTTGGCGTGGTTGAAGCGCACGAACTGTGACTGCTCGGCGCTGTAACTGAGGGTGAACTGTTCGCCGGCTTGCAGGGCGGCGCGCACATCCCCGACCAGGGTTTCGAATGCGTGTAGCATCAGGCGTCTCCTCCGAATACGTCGATCTGGCGGAACACGCAGGCCGGTGAGGCATGACCGACCCGCACCACCTGGTTGGGTTCGCCCTTGCCGCAGTTGGGCGTCCCCAGTACCTGAAACGTGCTGCGGTCGCCGACCGCCACCAGGTTGCGCCAGAACTGCGCGGAGATGCCACGGTAGTTGGGGTTCTTGACGATGCCCTTGAGCTGGCCGTTCTCGATCAGTTGGCCCCATTCGCAGCCGAACTGGAACTTGTTGCGCGCATCGTCGATGGACCAGGAACGGTTGGTGCGCATCAGGATGCCGTGCTCAATCCCCTGGATCAGCTGGTCGAGGGATTGGTCGCCCGGCTCGATGTTGAGGTTGGCCATGCGGTCGATCGGCGCGCGGTTCCAGCCGCAGGCGCGGCTATTGGCCACGCCGTCCAGGCCGGAGCGGAACTGCGACAGCGCACCACCCAGCGGGCACAGCAGCAGGCCGTCGCGGATCAGGAACTGCTTGCTGGCGGCGGTGCCGTCGTCGTCAAAGCTGTAGCTGGCCAGTTCTTCGCCGATGGTCGGGTCGAACGTCACGTTGAGCAGGCTGGAGCCGTATTGCAGGTGGCCGAAGTCGCTGGCTTTGACAAAGCTGGTGCCGGCGTAGTTGCGCTCGTCGCCGAGAATGCGGTCCATCTCCAGCGGGTGGCCGATGGATTCGTGGATCTGCAGCATCATCTGGTCGGGCATCAGCAGCAAATCGCGCGGGCCGCTGGGGGTATTCGGTGCCAGCAGCAACTGCAGCGCTTCATCGGCAACTCGGCTGGCCGCGCCGACCAGGCCACAACGCTCGATGATCTCGAAACCGCCCTGCTGGCCGAAGTTGTCGCGGCCCAGGCTGCGGCTCTGGCTGTCCTGGCCATCGCTGGCAGTCACACCCAGGCCCGGGAACAGAAAGCGCTGGGCATGGCGCAGTTCGGCGCCGGCCGAGTTGAGGTAGGTTTGCTCGACCAAGGTCAAGCCCAGGCTGGCCTGCCAGTCCACCAGCCGGCTGTCCTTGGGCACGCTGGCAGATTCGGCAGCGAGCAGGCCGAGGCAGTCGGCAAGGCTGGGCACGGGCTGGTCGAAGTTGGGCGAGACATGGTCGTGGCGAGCGCTGGTTACCGCTTGCTCGCGCAGGTCCAGCAGGCTGTGTCGGGCGATCTGCCGGGCCAGTGCCTCGGCTTGTTCCACGGCGCGCTGCAGGCCAGCCTGGGACAGGTCGGCGGTGGCCGCGTAGGCCTCAACGCCGTTGACCCGCACGGTGAGCATGGCGCCTTCGTCCTGGCTGAAGAAGGGCGGCTCGGCAACATTGCGGCGAACCGACAGCGCCTGGTGCGACTGTTTCACATGGCGCAGGGAAAACAACTCGGCCGTACTGCGCAGCGCGGCAAAGCGCTGGCGCAGCAGGGCGCTGGAATCGAACATGTGGAAGCCTCCGTGTACGCGGTGGCTCCCCCTAGAACCACCCGTCTTGCATGCCGAGGCAGGTATCGTCGCGCGCCTCGAGCAATGCCAGCTCATTATGGCAGCCCGGTACTTCCCAGGTCAGGAAATAACGTGCGGCCTGCAGTTTACCGAGGTAGAAGTCGCGGTCGGCAGGGCTGCCCTTGAGCAGGCCGAGTTCGGCGTGAATCGCCTGTTCCAGCCAGCGCCAGCCGATCACGCAGTGGCCGAAGGCCTTGAGGTATAGCGCCGAGTTGGCCAGCGCGCCAGCAACTTTCCCTTGGGCCAGGTCGCCGAGCAGGGCCAGGGTAACCCCTTGCAGGCGGTTGACCAGTTGCTCCAGCGGCTGGCGCAGCGGGTCGAGGTTAGGGTGGTGGCTGGCGCGCTCGCCGGTGGCGGCGATCAGGCGGATCATTTGCTTGAGGCCGGCACCATTGTTCTGCGCCAGCTTGCGGCCGAGCAGGTCAAGTGACTGGATGCCCTCGGTACCTTCATGGATCGGGTTCAGCCGGTTGTCGCGGTAGTACTGTTCTACCGGGTATTCGCGGGTGTAGCCGTGGCCGCCGAGAATCTGGATGGCCAGTTCGTTGGCCTTGAGGCAGAACGCCGAGGGCCAGGACTTGACGATCGGGGTCAGCAAGTCGAGCAGTTCCTGCGCCTGTTTGCGGGCGTTTTCGTCGTTGGCGGTATGGGTGTCGTCGAAGAGGCGCGCGGCATACAGGCCAAGGTCGAAGGCGCCTTCGACGTAGGCTTTCTGGGCCAGCAGCATGCGCTTCACATCGGTGTGTTCGATGATCGGCACTGCCGGACTGTGCGGGTCCTTGTTGTCCGGCAGCCGACCCTGTGGGCGTTGGCGGGCGTATTCCAGCGAATACAGGTAGCCGGCATAACCGAGCATCACCGCGCCCATGCCGACGCCGATACGCGCCTCGTTCATCATCTGAAACATGCAGGCCAGGCCTTGGTGCGGTTGGCCGATCAGGTAGCCGACGCACTGCCCGTTGTCGCCGAAGTTAAGCGCCGTGGAGGTGGTGCCGCGCCAGCCCATCTTGTGGAACAGCCCGGCCAGCAGCACATCATTGCGCGGGCCACGGCTGCCGTCCGGGTTGACGTGGTACTTGGGCACGATGAACAGCGAAATGCCCTTCACCCCGGGTGGTGCGTCCGGCAGTTTGGCCAGCACCATGTGTACGATGTTTTCCGACAGCTCGTGGTCGCCGCCGGAGATGAAGATCTTGTTGCCCTTGAGCCGGTAGCTGCCATCGGCTGCCGGTTCCGCGCGGGTGCGGATGTCGGCCAGCGACGAACCGGCGTGGGGTTCGGTCAGGGCCATGGTGCCGAAGTAGCGGCCCTCGATCATCGGCTGCAGGAACAGGCGCTTCTGTTCGTCGCTGCCGAAGCTTTCGATCAAATTGGCTGCACCCATGGTCAGGAACGGGTAGGCCGTGGTGCCGGCGTTGGCGGCCTGAAAGTGGGCGAAGCAGGCCTGCGAGACCAGGCTGGGCAACTGCATGCCACCCACTTCGAAGTCGCGGTTGGCGTTGAGGAAACCGGCTTCGAGGAAGGCGTCGACGGCGGGTTTTACCTCGGGGATCAGTTCGGCGCGGCCGTCGACGTAGCGCGGCTCGTTTTCATCGGCCTTGCGGTTGTGCGGGGCGAAGAACTTTTCGGCGATGGTGCGCGCGGTGGTCAGCGCGGCGTCGAAGGTTTCGCGGCTGTGCTCGGCGAAGCGCGGGCGCTGGGTGAGGGCTTCGGCGTCGAGGACTTCGTAGAGCTCGAAGGCGAGGTTGCGGGGGCTGAGCAGGGTCTCGGGCATGGGGGCGGTCCTGAGGCGGGATGCTGCGAGTGTAGGTTTTGCCAGTTACAGGTGGATACCATGATTGATTCGGTTGATGTTGCGGAACAGACGGAAACATTTTTGAGTGTTCATCCCTTTGACGTCGTTGCTTCGCTTGGATAGCATTGCGGTGTTGCTACAGACCGGAACCCTGGATCAGGGGGTAGCAATGCCGGGAACCAGCTGATGCTGATTTCTCCCAGCCAGTGAGCGGGATTCGAAAGGCCAGGCCGATATTCAGATTTAGCAGAAAGCCCCAAGACGAATGTTTTGGGGCTTTTTGTTTGTGGGGTTCGAATAGTTCGCAGCTGCTTAGATGATCAAGCCTTCATTTCGCTTTTCCAGTATGTAGCGAACATTAAAAAGCTGTCCCTTGGGCATGCTTGTCCGCCCCCAAGGATCTACTTGATAGGCGGATATTACATTCACCCGCAGGAGGTTTTCTTTGCTCGCCAATTTGCGTGCTTCGAAAAATATCGCGTAATCAAAAGTGTCCAGGCAAAAGTATCGGCGATTGTTTCTGCCCGCGAAGTGGGCGCGAACCTTGGCGTCGACGAACCTGTGAGCAACGAATTCTGGAAGTAGCTTTGAGCAGTCGTAGCGGCGCTGGCTGAAGTTTCGCTGTTCGTTCGAACGAGGGTTGGTGATAAGCGGACCTTCGTTCTTGTTATCTGTGAAACAGTGGAATCCAAATGTGAAGTCTACGCTGATGACGCGCGAGCTGATTTCGAACGTATGGGTGGCAGGCCTTAGATGCGCCATACAGCGTTCCCTGCCGTCGATGATTAAATTCTGCCAGCGCATGAAGACCACCTTTTGAGAGTGGCATATGAAAATATGCGCGAGGCTAGAGGTCAATGAGCTTAGTGTTCAATATTGTCGCTGAATGTCTATGGGAAGTTTCCTACTTGAGGCAGGGAAACGTAGGGCAGATATTGTGTTGGATATGGTTTATGGGGGGAGTCATTCATGGCTTGGTCTACTGCACCTTGTGATATATGAGGCGCACATTTACGAGGCCAAGGATTTCCAGTCGGATTTCCTACATTTTTTTTAAGTATTTGCCTATTCCATGTAGTCCATTTCCCAAACATACTCCGAACCCACTTCTAGCCATTGCGGTGCTCTGGGTAGGGCTCTAGTCTCGGATGGTCGCTGGCGAATCAGTGACCGGCTTTGACAGGCCGACCAGAAAATTCTCATGGCTCTCGCCTTTATGGCGGCTGTGTGTGGGGCACCTCGCGTGCGCCGGGCTTTTTGGATTTTTCTACCGGTCTGTCAACCCATGCACAGCTGCCACCCTTTTGTTTGACAGCAAAGGGTGGTGGCCCATACCGAGAAAAATACCAATGCTGAAGAATGTCCCCGATCCACCCCACGATCCCCTTTTTCTGAAGACAGCCCGATGCAGGGGCAGATGCCTGCTGTAAGGCTTTGATGATATGTCGCCTGGGCGGGCCCTTTCGCGGGTGAACCCGCTCCTACGAGGGGCATCACATGCCTGGGCCAGCGGTGGTCGTTGTAGGAGCGGGTTTACCCGCGAAGAGGCCGGCCCAGGCAATAGAGAAATCTGAGGGGATTGAACAATGACAACAGAAGACACCCAATTCACCGTCGGCAAGACCACGTTCTATCAAGGCGAGAATCGCCCCCACCCGTTGTTCCGCATCGAGCCCGGGATCCCGTGCCGGGATGCCCGCGAGCAGTCTTCGGAGTTGATGGGGTATGTGCGCGAGCTGACCATTACCGGGTTGATGGATGAGAAGCCGATGATGATCTGGGCTGCCCATTATCTGGGGGCGATGGCCAAGGCGCTGATGGATGATGCGGAGTTGGGGATGAAGCAGTGAGGGGTTGGCTTTTTATTGCATGAAGGCCGCAAGGTGTTCGACACAACAATTTCAGCGCCTGTGAGATCGAGCGCCGAAGCGTTCGCCTCGATACATTCAGTGCCTATGAGATCGAGCGCCGCCCGCGCGGCGCTTCGCGGCTAAAGCCGCT
>NZ_JACVZC010000109.1 GCF_016658545.1 Pseudomonas sp. S37
TCGGCCTCCTGAAGTCGCGAAGATCAAGATCAAGATCAAGATCAAGATCAAGATCAAGAGCCGAGCGCTGCATTACTTCGCATGCACGGTAAACGCCACCAACCTCACCACCACCGGCCTCACCATCAACACACAAACAAACGCCACCGGCATCGCCAACTGATAAGCCTTCAACACATTGCTCAGATACTCCGGGGTCACCCCGGCATTTGCCGCTGTAATCACGAAGCACATCAACAGCGCCATGATCGACGACATGTAGAAAGCGAAAACGTAAGGCGTGGCACCTGGGTGCAATTTACGGCGGCTGCGCGTTTGGGACAGGTTGCTCATGCAAACTCCTGAAAGGTGAGTGGAGGTGCAGGTTAACAACGCGCACAACGGCAGCAGTAGACCAGCAGGATTGAGTTCTTTATAAAGAAATCCTTACGAATCCAAGAGCCTCCCCATGGACCTGCTCAACGCCATCCGCTGTTTCATCAAGGTGGTCGAAGCCGGCAGCATCGTCGCCGGCGCCCGTAACCTCGGCCTTAGCCCGGCTGCAGTCAGCCAAAACCTGGCCCGCCTGGAAAGCCACCTGCAAGTACGCTTGCTCAGCCGTACCACCCGCAGCATGGCCCTCACCCCAGCCGGTACCCAGTATTACCAGCGCGTCAGCCATATCGAGCGCGACCTCGCCCAGGCCGAGCAGGCCGTTACCACCCCCGACACTGAACCCCAGGGCCGGCTGTGCATTGCCTCGACCTCAGCCTTCGGTCGCCACGTCCTGGCGCCATTGATACCGGCATTCAGCGCCCGCTATCCGCTGCTTTCGATAGAGTTGGTAACGACTGATCGGCGCGTCAACCATGCCCGTGAAGACGTCGATGTAAGCCTGCGCATCACCCCGCAACTGGAAGAGCAGCTGCTGGCCCGGCACATAGCCCGGATCCCGTTCATTTGCTGTGCCTCGCCCGGTTACCTGCAAAGCGCCGGCGTGCCGACCACGCCCGAGGCGTTGCGCGATCACCGTTGCCTGGTGTTCCGCTACCCGGTGGATGGCCGCTTCCTGCGTTGGGGGTTCATGCGTGACGGGCTGCGGTTTGAGCCGGTTTTCGGCAGCGTGCTCATCAGCGATGACATCGATGCCCTGACCCAGATGGCCCTGCACGACGGCGGCATCACCCGCCTGGCTGAATTCATGGTGCGGCCGCACCTCGCTTCCGGCGCACTGGTGCCCCTGTTCGAATACAGCGACAGCGGCCAGGCCTACGCCCAGACCGAACCGATGGACATCTACCTGTGCCTGGCCGACCGCTTTGCCATGACCACCAAGGCCCGCGTGTTCATGGACTATCTACGCGAAAGCCTGGGGGGCAGCTGGCAGGTGCAGGCATGAAAAAACCGCCACGAGGGCGGTTTTTTGGTAGGGCGCGTACGAATCAGAAGCGGTAGGTGAGGGACGCACCGATACCGTGGGCGCTGTTCTCGTACTTGGCCTGGTAGCTGCCCTTGGTCGCGCTGACCTGATTGACCTTCGTGTCTTCTTCCCACAGGTAGGAATAAGCCACGTCAATGGTCATGTCGTCGTTCGGGCTCCAACCGGCACCCAGGCTGAACACCTTGCGGTCACCCGTTGGAATACGTGGCGAGCGGTCATGGTTGTTGGTTGGCGACTGGTCGACGGTGAAGCCGGTGCGCAGCACCCACTCCTTGTTGACCTTGTACGACGCACCAATGGCGTGAGCCCAGGTGTCGTGCCAGTTCTGCTCTTCGGTAATGGTCTGGAACGCCGAACCTGCCAGTGGCGCAGGCACGTCGTTCTGCACGGTGATGTTCTCCAGGCGGCTCCAGCGCGTCCAGGTGCTGCCTGCGTACAGGGTCCACTGGTCATCGAGCTCGTGGGTAACCGAAAGGTCGACCGATTCCGGCGTCTTGATCTTCAGCGTGGCGTCGAACTTGTTGCCGTTGAACGGCCCGATCAGCGGGGTGCTGACACGGGTCTTGCCCTCGAGTTTGTAGTCGACCATCGAGTGGTAGGTCAGGCCGACGCGGGTACGGTCGGTGGCTTGTACCAGAAGGCCGATGTTGTAACCAACGGCGGTATCGTCGCCCTTGATCTTCACTTCGCCGTCGTTGCGGCCAGGGGTGAACGGGTTGATCAGGCTCGAGCCCAGTTCCCCTTCGATGCGGTTGATGGTGGGGCCGAAACCGATCGACACCTTGTCGTTGAACGCATAGCTGACAGTTGGCTGGAACGTGACAACCTGAACGTGGCTCTTTTTACCCCAGTAACGTGCAGCGTCATCGCTGCCGTAGTCGGTTACCAGACCGAACGGAACGTAGACACCGAAGCCGACGCTCCAGTGGTCGTCGATCGGTTTGACGTAGTAACCCATCGGTACGCCAACGAACGGCACCATGTCACCATCGGTTTCCCCCCCGAGGTTGCTGCCCGGGCCCGAGATGTCGGACTTGGCGATGACGGCGGCGCCGCCCACGGTGAACTGTTCGCGCTTGAGGCGGGACATGCCGGCCGGGTTGCCAAACACGGTGCTGGCATCATCGGCAGAAGAAGAACGTCCCGCGAAACCTGTCCCCATGCTGCTGATGCTCTGTTCGTTAAGTGCAAAGCCGCTGGCGAGCAGTTGGCTGGAAGCAAGAGCAACGGCAACGCCGAGGGAGGTTTTGAGCAATACTTTTTTCATTATTAGAAAACTCCTTGGGATCTCCGGGGCGAAAAGCTACCAACAAATCACGCGCCGCGCTATAGCCTCAATCGCAGAAGATAGAGCGGTTTTGTAGGACAATCCGACCAAAATTCCCTTTTATCCGGCAAAGCTGTAGGACGTGTCTTAAGATGCCTGTGGCAATTTCTGATCTATGCAGGCATGCCAGGCATGGGTGAAGTCGCGCAAGCGACCTTGGGGGTTGAAAATCTGTCGCCAGATCCGTGCCTGTGCCAACAAATCGTCAGCGGCAGGTAACGGCGTTGCCTGCTCTTCGATGAGCATCCAGGCAATGGCAGTGGAGTAGCGCAGGTTGACCGTCAGCTCCAGGTGGGGGCCGCCCAGGAACGCGTGCTGGCTGGCAAGGCCGCGAATCATGCTGGCCAGGTCGGGGTCACGGGCGAGGTAGTCGTCCCATAGCGCCTGGTGGCGATGCTCGCCGATACGGTACAGGCCGTGCCCGCGTCGGTCGTGCAGGGCTGAGCCGAGTGCCGACTGGCTGGCGGCGATGCCCAGCAACAAGGCTTCGGCGCTGGCGCAGTGAC
Source organism: Pseudomonas sp. S37 (assembly GCF_016658545.1). Classification (GTDB taxonomy): domain Bacteria; phylum Pseudomonadota; class Gammaproteobacteria; order Pseudomonadales; family Pseudomonadaceae; genus Aquipseudomonas. Next base: position 3,254 of record NZ_JACVZC010000109.1, read on the forward strand.
GGTTCAGATAGACCAGGGTGGGTCGGATCACATACTGACACAATTCATTCGCCGCGATACCCATGATGCCCTCGAGCAGTAAAGGGCCGGACGGGCGCTGGAGCTTGGCAGCTGGTGAATGATCAGGCCCGCCGGAAGCGGCAAGCACCGCTCGAGTTGAAGTGTAGTGTGATAATCGTGGTGTAAAGAGCTGTTTTTAAATCGATTGCTGCCTGACGTGCCGGGCTATATGCCCTAAGGCAATTATGCCAAGAACGTTCAGGCAGGCTTGCGACGGGATGATTCAGCGCTTGAATGCCGCGGTATTCGCCGCTCACGCAGTGAGCGACTGGCGTGTCCGGGCGATCACCGCCTGCAGCGGTTCATTGCGGCTGTACTGTTCGGGGTACAGGCGCTCGGTGTGGCGGGCGACGCCGTGTTCGTCCACCAGGGTAAAGCTGAAGCTGCCCTTGCGTGGGGCGACGATAAGGCACTTCAACGGCGAGAAGGCCTGGGAGAGGGTGCCAATGGCAGCCTGAATTTTATGATGAGTTTGCATATTGTTGGAGGTTCCTGCTTTAAACACGGGGGTTATGATCCGTGCATGATAGAAACGTTCCAGTGACGCCTTTATTAAGGGACGAACGAACCTGACTGGAACAGGGCAGCCAGAGGGGGCGCAATCAAAGGTAGGCGCTTGGGCTGACTGGTAGGTACTTCAGAGGGCAGGCAGCACGGCGGGGCCAAGGTTCTAGGCCGTCGAGTGGAATCCTGATCAATCTGTCACGTGATTCGTGCTTGAACAGCGCAAGGCTGGCGAGTGAATCATCGAATTGGCCGGTCCTGGTTTCAGCAGCGCGACTCTTGGGAGGAGCGGGGTCTGCAAGGACGTTTTGGCCCGAATTGACTTTCAGCTTGGTACTAACGAGGCGCACCTTAACAAAAGCGCAGGTGCTTGGCAAGCGCTACGTTTGATCAGGTGAGCCGCGCAGTATGGCGCGTATTTGCGCCGCTGGGAAGAGGGGGCAAATGGCCCGTACCCGCGCAGATGTGCGCTTTTCGTGCACTCAAATGAGGGTTGATGGGGCACTTGTTCACATTCGGGGCAACGCCTGTAACAGCTTGGCAACACCCCATAGCCGCCTCGCCAATGACTTGACTGCACGGTTAAGTCAATGAAAAAAAACACTTTTTTTAGCTGGTGAAAAAATCGTCAGTTTGACCGAAGCCCCCAATTTACGGGGCTTTGCGGGGTGTGCGAAGGGGTTGTCCACCGAGTTATCCACAGGAACTGTGGATTGTCCCGGGCGCTTGCTCTAGCACGGGTGTGCCAGCAATGGGGTGAACTGTCCGACAATCTACATGCGCCGATAGACCGGTTGGTCATCCACCTGAAAACGTCAAGAAAAGATCATTGAAATTTTTTTCAATCCTCCATAAATCGACGGGCCAGGGCTAAAAAAAAAGAGTAGAGTGGCGCGCCTTTCGAGTTGCCAAACCTGTTGCTCATGAAGTTCCGCAGTAAACACCTCGCCAGCTCCGCTGTCTCGACACCCGCACCCCCCGGCAAACGGTTTTCCCTCAAAGTGGCCTTGTGGCTGCTCGATAGCCCGCGCCTGGGTGACAAGCCCCAGGTCAAGCACTTGGCCGGGCGGCTGTTGAAACAGCCGGCGCGCCAGGGCGTAGTGGTCGCGCAAAGCCGCCTCGGGCAGATGCTGTGCCGTGATTGCGGCAATGCCCGCGACCGGCGCATTGGCCACGATCTGCTGCGCCAGGCAGCCCGTGCCGGAGACAGGCGCGCGCAGCTGGAGTATGCGCGGCTGTGCCGGCAGAGCGAGCCGGAGCAGGCACGCTATTGGCTGGAGCTGGCGGCGGGGCAGGGGTCGCAGGAAGCGGGGCGGCTGTTGCGGCAGTGGTTTTCTGGTTGAGGTGTGTTGCCTGGGCGGCTTTTTCGCGGGTAAACCTGTCCTACAAGGGTTGCGCAATCAATGTAGGAGCGGGTTTACCCGCGAATAGGCCCACACAGGCAACACAGCGCTCAGGCTGATAAGCTGCGCAGCAAATCATCCAGGATCTTTCGGGGTAAGCATGACAGTGGATCTGGCCAGCATTCTGCTGGGCTTGGTGGCAGGTGCATTACCCTGCCTGGGGTGGGTGATGCAGGTGCAGCGCCGCCAGGGCGCACGGCAGGGCGAGCAGGCGTTGCTCGAAGAGCGCCTCAATGCCGCCCAGCTGGCCCAGGCCGGCCTGCAGGCGCAGCTGGACGCCAGCCGCGACGAGGTCAGCGACCTCAGCGAAGCCAACACCATCAAGCAGACCCAGTTGGCCGCCCAGGGCCGCGAACTGGAGCTGCTGCAGATCGACCGCGACAACGCCCGCGACGCCGCCCACGCCTGGAGCCTCGAACGCGCCAACCGCGAAGCCGAACTGCGCCGCCTGGAAGCGCAAACCGCACGCCTGGACGCCGAACTGCGTGAGCAGCAGGAAAGCCACCAACAGCGCCTGGAAGACCTGCAGGAAGCCCGTGACACCCTGCGCGCTCAGTTCGCCGACATGGCCACCAAGATCTTTGACGAGCGCGAGCAGCGCTTTGCCCAGACCAGCCAGCAGCACCTGGGCCAGTTGCTCGACCCGCTCAAGGAACGTATCCAGTCCTTCGAGAAACGCGTCGAGCAGAGCTACCAGCAGGAAGCCCGTGAACGCTTCTCGCTGGGCAAGGAACTGGAGCGCCTGCAACAGCTGAACCTGCGCCTGTCCGACGAAGCCACCAACCTCACCCAGGCCCTGAAAGGCCAGAAAACCCAGGGCAACTGGGGCGAGCTGATTCTCGAGCGGGTGCTGGAGCATGCCGGCCTGGAAAAGGGCCGCGAGTACCAGACCCAGGTCAGCCTGAAGAGCGCCGACGGCGAGCGCTTCCAGCCCGATGTACTGATCATGCTGCCCGGCGACAAGCAGGTGGTGGTAGACGCCAAGGTCAGCCTCACCGCCTACCAGCAGTTTGTCTCGGGCAATGACGAGGCTGCGCTCAAGCAGCACGTGCAGTCGCTGCGCAGCCACATCAAAGGCCTGTCGAGCAAGGACTACAACCGCCTCGAAGGCTTGCACAGCCTGGATTTCGTGCTGCTGTTCGTGCCCATCGAGGCGGCCTTCTCCGCAGCCCTGCAGGCCGAACCGAATCTGTTCCAGGAAGCCTTCGACCGGCAGATCGTGATTGTCAGCCCCACCACCTTGCTGGCCACCTTGCGGGTGATCGACAGCCTGTGGAAGCAGGAACGCCAGGGCCAGAACGCCCGCGAAATCGCCGAACGCGCCGGCTGGCTGTACGACAAGTTCGTGCTGTTCATCCAGGACCTGGACGAGTTGGGCAGCCGCCTGCAGCAGGTGGACAAAGCCTACGCGGCGGCACGCAACAAGCTGTGCGAAGGGCGCGGCAACCTGGTCAGCCGCAGCGAACAACTGAAACTGCTGGGTGCCCGGGCCAGCAAGAGCCTGCCCGCCGACCTGCTGGAGCGGGCGCTGTCCGACGAGGCGCTGCCTGACGAAGCGGTTACTGAACCAGGCTCAGATGGCGATTGAGCATGGCGCGCAGGGCCGCTGGCTTGACCGGCTTGGCCAGGTAATCCAGGCCGGATGCATGCACCAGGGCGATGGTTTCCTTACTGCCGTCGGCACTGATCACCACGCCCGGTACCGGTTCGCCCAGCCGCGCGCGTAGCCAGCCCATCAGCCCGGTGCCGGTCTCGCCGTCATCCAGGTGATAGTCCACCAGCGCCAGGTGCGGGCGCATGCCTTTGCCCAGCAAGGCTTCGCATTCGGCCTGGTTGCGCGCGGTCCACACCTGGCAGCCCCAGCGGCTGAGCAGGCTGTTCATGCCGATCAGGATGCTGTCTTCGTTATCTACGCACAGTACCTGCAAACCGGCCAGCGGCTGGCCAGCCTGCTCCACCGGCGCGGCGGCTGCCGGCGCGGCCTGGCGGGCAATCGGCACGCTGACGCGAAACACCGTGCCCTTGCCCGGCCATGAACGTACCTCCAGTGGGTGGCCAAGTACCCGGCACAGGCCGTCGGCGATCGCCAGGCCCAGGCCCAGGCCTTTCTCGGCGCGGGTCTGGTGGCTGTCCAGGCGCTTGAACTCCTGGAAGATCACTTGCAGCTTGTCATCGGCGATGCCCGGGCCACGGTCCCATACTTCCAGCCACAGGCGTTCACCCTGGCGGCGTGCGCCCAGCAGGATCGGGCTCTTGCCGTAGCGCAGGGCATTGGTCAGGAAGTTCTGCAGCACCCGGCGCAGCAGTTTCATATCGCTGTCCACGCGCAGGCGGCTACCGCGCAGGCGGAACTCCAGGCCCTTCTCGGCGGCCAGTAGCTTGAACTCGGCGCCCAGGGTGTCGAACAGTTCGTTGAGGGCGAACGGCTTGGCATCCGGGGTGATCTTGCCGTTCTCCAGGCGCGAGATGTCCAGCAGGTCACTGATCAGCTCTTCGGCCGAGCGTAGCGAGCTGTCCATGTGCTGTACCAATTGCTGGGCTTCTTCGTTCATGCCTTCGGCCTGCTGCGACAAGGCGGCAGAGAACAGCCGTGCGGCGTTCAGCGGTTGCATCAGGTCATGGCTGACTGCGGCCAGGAAGCGGGTCTTGGACTTGCTGACCGCTTCGGCCTGGCTCTTGGCTTCGGACAGTGCCTGGTTCAGCTGCGACAGCTCATGGGTACGCTCGGCCACCCGTTGCTCCAGGCCTTCGTTGGAATCACGCAGGGCCTGTTCGGCTTCGCGGAACGGGGTGATATCGGTAAAGCTCATGACGAAGCCGCCACCCGGCATCGGGTTGCCGATCAGTTCGATCACCCGGCCATTGGGGAACAGCCGCTCGGAAGAGTGCGCGCGGCCCTGGCGCATCCAGTGCAGGCGCCGCGCCACGTGCACCTGTGCCTCGCCCGGGCCGCACAGCCCGCGTTCGGCGTTGTAGCGGATAATGTCGGCAATCGGCCGGCCGACGCTGATCAGCCCGTCGGGGTAGTTGAACAGCTCCAGGTAGCGGCGGTTCCAGGCCACCAGGTGCAGGTTCTGGTCAACCACGCTGATGCCCTGGTTGATGTTCTCGATGGCGCCTTGCAGCAGCGCGCGGTTGAACTGCAGTACCTCGCTGGCCTCGTCGGCAATGCGCACCACGTCTTCCAGCTGCATGTCGCGGCCTTCGATGGCGGCCTTGACCACGGCGCGGGTCGACGAGGTGCCGAGCACACCGGCCAGCAGGCGTTCGGTGTGCTCGATCCAGTCGCCGTCGGCGTTCTGGTTGGGGTTGAAGCCCTTGCCCTGGCGGTAGGCGAAGCGGATGAAGCTTTGCCGTGCGCGCTCTTCGCCGACAAAGCGCGAGGCCAGGGTCAGCAGGTCATCGATCTGCACCGCCAGCAGTGGCTTGCTGCTGGGCCGGGCACTGGTTTGCTGGCCGATGAAGCGGCCGGCCTGCCAGTGCTCGGAAACCCGCGTGCGCGACAGCACCGACACCCAGGCAAACAGGGTGAAGTTGCCCGCCAGCGACAGCACCACGCCCTGGGTCAAGGGGCTGATCGGCAGGTCCAGCGGGTTGCCGTGCAGCCACGCCAACCCCGGAAACAGCTGCAGCGACCAGCCCAGGCTGTGTGCGGCAATCGGCAGTACCAAGGTGTAGAACCACAGGAAAATGCCGGCGGCCAGGCCGGCGAACACGCCGCGACGGTTGGCCTGCTTCCAGTACAGCGCGCCGAGCATGGCCGGGGTCAGCTGGGTCACGGCGGCAAAGGCGATCTGGCCGATGGTCGCCAGGCTGGCGGTGGAGCCCAGCAGGCGGTAGCTGACATAGGCCAGCAGCAGGATCACCACGATGGTTACCCGGCGCACCGAGAGCATCCAGTGGCGGAACGCTTCGAACGGCCGCTCGGCGTTGTTGCGGCGCAGCAGCCAGGGCAGCAGCATGTCGTTGGAGACCATGGTCGACAGCGCCACGGCCTCGACGATGACCATGCCGGTGGCCGCCGACGCGCCGCCGATGAACGCCAGCAGGGCCAGGCTCGGGTGCGCCTCGGCCAGTGGCAGGCTGATGACGAACGAGTCGGAAATCACCGTGCCCGGCAGCAGCATCTGCCCGGCCAGGGCAATCGGCACCACGAACAGTGCGGCCAGCACCAGGTACATCGGAAATACCCAGCGCGCCAGGCGCATGTCCTGGGGTTCGATGTTCTCCACTACGGTGACGTGGAACTGCCGTGGCAGGCAGATGATCGCCATCATCGCCACGGCGGTCTGCACCACCATCGACGGCCAGTTGATGGTCTCCTGCCAGTAGTCCTGCAAGTGGATCGACTGGCGTGCCTGGCTGAACAGGTCGTCGAAGCCGTCGTACAGGTTGAACACGATGAAGATGCCCACGGCCAGGAAGGCCAGCAGCTTGATCAGTGATTCGAAGGCAATGGCCAGGACCATGCCGCGGTGGTGTTCGGTGACGTCGAGGCTGCGGGTGCCAAAGACGATGGCGAACAATGCCAGCACCAGCGATACCACCAGCGCGGTGTCCTGCACGCGGGTACCGGTGGCGTCGGCGTTGGCGCCGATCAGCAGGTTCACGCCCAGCACGATACCCTTGAGCTGCAGGGCGATGTACGGCAACACGCCGACCAGGCAGATCAGCGCCACCACTACCGCCAGGCTCTGCGATTTGCCGTAGCGTGCAGCGATGAAGTCGGCGATCGAGGTGATGTTCTGCTGCTTGCTGATCAGTACCATCTTCTGCAGCACCCAGGGCGCGAAGACCATCAGCAGCACCGGGCCCAGGTAGATCGGCAGGAACGCCCACAGCTGTTCGGCGGCCTGGCCGACGGCACCGAAGAAGGTCCAGCTGGTGCAGTACACGGCCAGCGACAGGCTGTACACCCAGGCACGCAGCTTCGGCGGCAACGGTGTGCTGCGGCGGTCGCCATAGAAGGCGATGGCGAACATGACGGCCATATAGGCCAGGGCGACCACGGCGATCAGCCCGCTGGACAACGACATGAAGACTCCGAAGCAAAAAGATAACGCGGTCCCGATCAATCAGTCTGGCACGCCGGTGCCGCTTCGTCAGCGCCGACGATGGTTGTAGGAGCGAGCTTGCTCGCGATCTGGCTGTACCGGCCTCTTCGCGGGTAAACCCGCTCCCACAGGTATTGCACAGGCCGGCACAGGCAACATCACCCCCTGCGGGTACCCAACCCATAAAACACCCCCGCCAGTATCACCGACAACACCAGCATGTAGAAGATCGCCCCCGGCCACACATGCACCAGCGCAAACCCCACCATCACCGGCCCCAATGCCGCCCCCAGGTTGGACAGGTTCTGCGCACCGTAATACACCCCGCGCAGGTGCTCCGGGGCGATCAGGTCGATGAACATGTATTCGGCCGGGATCACGATGATCTCGCCCAGGGTGAACACCAGCATGGCCAGGCACCAGGCCATCACCGAGCCAGCCGCCGCAAAGCCCAGCAACCCGGCAATGAACAGGCCCATGCCGGCCAGCAGCCAGGGCATCAGGCGCTGGCGGCTGATGCGCCGGCCGATCAGGTACTGCAGGGCGATCACCGTCACTGCGTTGGTGGTCACCAGGTAGCCGACCAGCCGCGCCGCCTCGGCCGGGCTGCTGGTGACCACCAGGTACTGCGACAGGTAGGCGGTGAACTGGCCGAACACTACCGCGCTCAGCACCCCGCCCAGGGTGAAGCACACCAGCCGCCGGTCGCGCACCAGCCCCAGCGCCACCTGGCTGAAGCCGGCCGCAGGCTTGTCCGCGCGGGCCTGCAGGCTGCGGTCGCCAAAGCGCCAGTAGGCCACGCACATGGCCAGGCCAAGCAGCGCAGAGGCGATGAACGGCATGTGGTCGTTCAGCTCCAGCATGGCCACGCCCAACAGTGGGCCGGCGGCGTAGCCGACGTTGCTCAGGGTGTACTTGATGGCGAACACCTCGGCGCGCTCCTCCACCGGCAGCAACGCACAGAAGCCCGCCTTGGCGGCGATATCGACCACCGCCAGGGCCAGGTTGATCAGCACCAGGCAAAGGAAGAACAGCAGCGCTGACTGGCTGGCGACCGCTGCGACGAAGGCAAGGGCGAACAGCAGGGTGCTGGCGCTGACCAGCGTGTGGTTGCGCAAGGTATCGACCAGGTGGCCGCCATACAGGCTAAGCAGCGAGGCGATGATCAGCGCGCCACCGATCAGCAGGCCGATCTGGCTGATCGGCAGCTGGAAGTTGTCGGCCAGGTACACCACCAGATAGGGCAGCGTGAGGGCACGGGCGACGGTGAGGATAAAGGTAGTGGTGAGCAGCAGGCGAACGGTGTGCGGGTAGCGTTTGATGGCGGCGAGCATTGCCACGTCCTTGTTGTTCTGGTTTGCCGGGCTCAAGCATAAGCAATATTCAAATGCCTGCGCGATCCCCTGTGGGAGCGGGTTTACCCGCGAAGCAGGCGGCGCGGTGCCTGGCACGGGCTGCGCCCGTGTTCGCGGGTAAACCCGCTCCTACAAGGGATCGCACCGCCCCGGCGACAGGCGGAGGATTGACAGCCCGCCAGCCACGGGGAATACTCTGGCGAAATTCATATATATGTTTATATAACAAGACGAGAGCGAGACCCATGCACCCACTGACCGGTGATGCTCGACTGCCCCGCTACCAACAACTGCGTGACCACATGGTCGAGCAGATCGCCAACAACCGCTGGCGCCCGGGCGAGGCGATCCCGACTGAAGCCGCCCTGGCCACCGAGTTCGACATGTCGGTCGGCACCGTGCGCAAGGCTGTCGATGTGCTGGTGGCCGAAGGCGTGCTGGAGCGCCAGCAGGGCCGCGGCACCTTCATCCGCCGCCCGCAGTTCCAGTCTTCGCTGTTCCGCTTCTTCCGCTTCGAAGCCGCCAACGGCGAGCGCGTGGTGCCAGAAAGCCGCATTCTTTCCATCGAGCCGCTCGCCGCGCCATCGGCGGTGGCTGCGGCACTGGGCCTGGCGGTTGAAGCCGACGTGATCCGCATCATCCGTACCCGTTTGCTCGGCGCCCAACCGGTGCTGGCCGAAGAAATCTGGCTGCCGCGCCAGACCTTCCAGCCGCTGCTCGACGTGGAGCTGAACAGCAAGGGCCCGTTGCTCTACCCGATCTACGAAGAACTGTGCGGCCAGGTCGTCGCCTACGCCGAAGAGACCCTGACCGCCGAAGCGGTCGACGCCGTGCATGGCCGCCTGCTGCAACTGCCGGCCGACAGCCCGGTGGTGGTGATCGAGCGCCTGGCCCGTGACTACGCCGGCAAGCCGTTGGAGTGGCGCCGCTCGCGCGGCCATGCGCAGCACTTCCGCTACCGCATCGACATCCGCTAAGCCGGCCCGCCGCACCCGTTTACCCGTCTGCGCCGTACTGCCACGGCGCAGTGGCTTCGCCTGCCCGGTCGCCAGCGCCAAGCGCTTCAGCATGCCCGGTTGTACCACCCACAATTAGAAGGATAACAATCATGTTCAGCTGGTATCGCCAGATCACCTCACGGGAGCGCAAGACGTTCTGGGCCTGCTTCGGCGGCTGGTCGCTCGATGCGCTGGAAGTGCAGATGTTCGGCCTGGCCATCCCCGCGCTGATCGCCGCGTTCTCCCTGAGCAAGGGTGACGCGGGCCTGATCAGTGGCCTGACCCTGGTGACCTCGGCAATCGGCGGCTGGCTGGGTGGCACCCTGTCCGACCGCTATGGCCGCGTGCGTACCTTGCAGTGGATGATTCTCTGGTTCTCCTGCTTCACTTTCCTCTCGGCATTCGTCACCGGCTTCTACCCGCTGCTGTTCGTAAAGGCCATGCAAGGCTTCGGCATTGGTGGCGAATGGGCTGCAGGTGCGGTGCTGATGGCCGAAACCATCAACCCGAAATACCGCGGCAAGGTCATGGGCACGGTGCAGAGCGCCTGGGCCGTGGGCTGGGGCCTGGCGGTGGCGCTGTTCACGCTGATCTACTCGCTGGTGCCACAGGAGTTCGCCTGGCGGGTTATGTTCTTCGTCGGCCTGTTGCCGTCGCTGCTGATCATCTGGGTACGCCGCAACGTGCCCGAGCCAGACAGCTTCCAGCGCCTGCAGAAGGCAAACGCCATCCCCACCAGCTTCTTCCAGTCCATGGCCGGCATTTTCCGCCCGGAACTGCTGCGGGTGACCTTGCTCGGCGGCCTGCTTGGCCTGGGTGCCCACGGCGGTTACCACGCAGTGATGACCTGGCTGCCGACCTTCCTCAAGACCGAGCGCAACCTGTCGGTGTTGAACTCCGGCGGTTATCTGGCGGTGATCATCCTGGCCTTCTGGTGCGGTTGTGTGGTCAGCGGCCTGCTGATCGACCGCATCGGCCGGCGCAAGAACATCCTGCTGTTCGCCCTGTGCTGCGTGCTGACCGTGCAGGCTTACGTGTTCTTCCCGCTGAGCAACACGCAGATGCTGTTCCTCGGCTTCCCGCTGGGCTTTTTCGCCGCCGGTATCCCGGCCAGCCTGGGGGCGTTCTTCAATGAACTGTACCCGGCTGAAGTGCGCGGCGCCGGGGTGGGCTTTTGCTACAACTTCGGCCGCGTGCTGTCGGCGGTATTCCCGTTCCTGGTCGGCCACATGAGTGAGTCGATGTCGTTGGGCAGCGCCATCGGCATCGACGCCGGCATCGCCTATGGCGTGGCCGTGATCGCCGCCCTGTGCCTGCCGGAAACGCGCGGGCGCAACCTTGAACCTGCACCTGCACCGGAAATGGCCGGCGCGGTCGCCAAGTAACCTGACCTTGTTTGTATGAGAACCATGCCTGACGCTCCTGCTTTACACCTGACCGCCATTGACAGCCATGCCCACGTGTTCAGCCGTGGGCTGAACCTGGCCAGTGAACGGCGTTATGCGCCCAGCTACGATGCGCCGCTGGGTGACTACCTGGGCCAGTTGCTGGCCCATGGTTTCAGCCATGGCGTGCTGGTACAGCCCAGCTTCCTCGGCACCGACAACCGCTACCTGCTCAGCGCCTTGCAGACTGTGCCGGGGCAACTGCGCGGGGTGGTGATGCTGGAGCGTGACGTCGAGCGTGAGGCGTTGGATGAAATGGCCCGGCTGGGTGTAAGGGGTGTTCGCCTGAACCTGATGGGCCAGGCGCTGCCCGACCTGGCCGGCGCCGAATGGCGGCCGCTGCTGGAGCGTATTGGCGAGCAGGGCTGGCACCTGGAACTGCATCGGCAGGTGGCGGACATACCGACACTGGTGGGGGCGCTGCAACCCTATGGCCTGGACATCGTCATTGACCACTTTGGCCGGCCCGATGCCCGCCGTGGGCTGGGGCAGCCCGGGTTTGCCGAGCTGTTGACCCTGGGCGGGCAGGGCAAGGTGTGGGTGAAAGTATCGGGGATCTACCGGCTGGAAGGTGCGCCCGAGGAAAACCTGGCGTTTGCCCGTTCGGCGCTGTGTGCGCTGGAGGCACACTACGGGGCGGAGCGGCTGATGTGGGGCAGTGACTGGCCGCATACCCAGCATGAGACGGCGGTCAGTTTTGCCGCGGCTGTCGAACAGTTCGAGGCCTTGGGTTGCTCGGCGGAGTTGCGCCAGGCGCTGTTGGTGGATACCGCTCGGGCGTTGTTCGGTTTCGAGTGATGCTGTGCCTGTTCCGGCCCTTTCGCGGGTAAACCCGCTCCTACAACAGGTGTGCGCTTACGTTGTAGGAGCGGCTTTAGCCGCGAAGAGGCCGGCACCGGCTTACCCAGCAATCACAACCTGAACCGGCTGATCATCTGCTGCAATTGCCCACCCAGCCGCGCCAGCTCGACGCTGGACGCCGAGGTTTGCTGACTCGCCTCAGCCGTCTGCTCGGAAATATCCCGCACCGTCACCACACTGCGGCTGATTTCCTCAGCCACCGCACTCTGTTGTTCCGACGCGGCGGCAATCTGCTGGTTCATCAACTGAATCCCGGAAACCCGCTGGGTAATCCCCTCAAGCGCCAGCCCCGCTTCACGTACCAGCGCCACGCTGCTGGCCGTCAGGCTCTGGCTCTGTTCCATCAGTTCACTGACCGAGCGGGTACCTTGCTCCAGGCTGCCGATCGCCGACTCGATCTCTTCGGTAGATGCCTGGGTACGTTGTGCCAGGCTGCGCACCTCGTCGGCCACCACGGCAAAGCCGCGCCCGGCTTCACCCGCACGCGCCGCTTCAATGGCCGCATTCAGTGCCAGCAGGTTGGTCTGCTCGGCCACCGCCTTGATCACGTCCATCACCTTGCCGATACGCTGGCTTTCGCTGCGCAGGGCATCCATCGCTTCACCCGTGGCACCTACCTGGCTGGCCAGGCGGTCGATCTGCACCACGGCGCGGCTGACCACGTTGTCGCCTTCACGGGCTTCTTCGTCGGTGGCGCTGGCAGCCTGCGAAGCTTCACCGGCATTGCGCGCCACCTCGTGCACGGTGGCGGCCATTTCCTGCATGGCGGTGGCCACCTGGTCAGTCTCGACCTTCTGGTTGTTGGCCCCCGCGCTGGTCTGCTCGGTGATGGCCGATAGCTCTTCGGTGGCGCTGGCGATCTGCGAAATGCCGTCGCGCACCTGGGTAATCAATGCCCGCAGGTTGCCGGTCATGCGCTGCAGGGCGTCCTGCAACTGGCCCACCTCGTCGCGACGGGTACTGCTCGGCTGTTGACCAAGGTCACCCGCAGCCACCTGTTCCATGGCCTTCAGCACCTGGCGCAGCGGCGCACTGACCTGGCGGGCGATCAGCACAGCCGCCAGGCCGCCGATCAGCAGGGCGAGCAGGGTGGTGACAATCTGCAGGGTCTTGGCGAACTGGCTGTCCTCGACCACCGACGCGGCTTGGGCATCGAGCAACTGGCCGATCAGGCTGTTGAGCGTTTCCACGTCATTGCCCATGGCCGTGCGGTAGCCCAGCAGTTTGCTTACCTCGCCACGGAACGCCTCTACGGCTTCGGCGTAGGCACGTACCTGCCGGTTCAACGGGTCGAACTCAGACACGAACTGGCCGTTGAACCTGGCCACCAACCCCGGCAGGTCGTTCACCGTGGTGGCGATCTGGGCGTTCATCAGTTTTTCAGTCTCGGCGTTGGTGTTTCCGGTGTAGCCACGCACGTGGTAGCGCAACAGGATCAGGTTTTCGCGAACCTGGTTGATCGCTTCGCTGCGTACAAAACGCTGCTCGGCATCGGGCAGGGCGCGTACTTGCTCGCGGATGCGCTCAATGCTGGCGAACGATTGCGTAGCCAGCACGCCCATGTCTTTCTGTGCGGCGCGCATTTTCTGATAGGACGCGAAACTCAGCGCCTGGTTGCCGGCATATGCCTGCAGGGCCTGGTCCGCCTGGTCGAGCAGCGCCAGGCTTTGTGGCTTTACCAGCACGGTGCGCAACTTGCCCAGCGGCTTCTGGAAGGCATCCAGTGCCGCCTGCAGCGCCTTGCCTTCGTTCTCGTCACCGTTGGCCATGGCATGGCGCAAGCGTGCTACCCGTAAGTCCCCCAGCGCATCGTTGAGGCCGGACACATCGCTGACGACTTCACTACGGCGCACCAGACTGCCCAGCCCGTCCCAACCGATCAGCGACTGGGCCAGGGTCAGGCACAGCACCAGGCCGAAACCGAGGAAGAGTTTGCTGGCGATTTTCAGGTCGCCGAACCAGGTAAACATAAACTGCTGAGCTCCTTTTCTTGTGCGTTGGAGGAGACCGGAGGTCTGTCCCTTCTGTTAGATATAGTCATCTATATGAATTATCGGCGGGAGTTACAAATCCTTGACCGTGCGGACGATGAAAATAATGTCACTTGGCCATGTTTTGCGCGGCGCTTGCCAGCCAACGTATTTCCCATGCAGATTTGTGGCCTGGCGTGCCCGGCGCGCCTCCAATTGAAAAGCCCTCAGGACCAAGGACGATGAGTCACTCCTCGCAATTCACCTTGCTCGGCAAGCGGCGTTTCCTGCCGTTTTTCATCACCCAGTCGCTGGGTGCCTTCAACGACAACCTGTTCAAGCAGTCGCTGATCCTGGCGATCCTGTTCAAACTCAGCCTGGGCGACGGTGACCGGTCGATCTGGGTCAACCTGTGCGCCTTGCTGTTCATCCTGCCGTTCTTTCTGTTTTCGGCGCTGGGTGGGCAGTTTGGCGAGAAGTTTGCCAAGGACGCGCTGATCCGCGCGATCAAGCTGGCCGAAATCGCCATCATGGCGATCGGCGCATTGGGCTTTGTCACCAATCACCTGGCGCTGATGCTGGTGGCGCTGTTCGGCATGGGCACGCACTCGGCGCTGTTCGGCCCGGTGAAGTACTCGATCCTGCCCCAGGCCTTGCGGGAGGAAGAGCTGGTCGGCGGCAACGGGCTGGTGGAGACCGGCACCTTCCTGGCCATTCTCGCCGGCACCATCGGCGCCGGGGTGATGATGTCGACCGACAGCTACGCCACGGTGGTGGCCGGTGGCGTGGTCGGCACCGCAGTGCTCGGCTACCTGGCCAGCCGCTGGATCCCGCGGGCAGCCGCCGCAGCGCCGAACATGGCGCTGGACTGGAATATCTTCAAGCAGTCATGGGCGATCTTGCGCATGGGCCTGGGCCAGCCGGCGGCAGTGTCGCGTTCGATTGTCGGCAACTCGTGGTTCTGGTTCGTCGGCGCCATCTACCTCACGCAGATCCCGGCTTACGCCAAAGGCTGGCTGCACGGTGACGGCACCGTGGTCACGCTGGTGCTGACGCTGTTCTCGGTGGGCATTGCGCTGGGCTCGTTGCTGTGCGAACGCCTGAGCGGGCGCAAGGTAGAAATCGGCCTGGTGCCGTTCGGCTCGTTCGGCCTGACCCTGTTCGGCCTGCTGTGGTGGTGGCACTCCGGCGATGTGCCGGCCGCCGCCGTGCCGCACGACTGGCTGGCGCTGCTGGGCATGAGCCAGGCCTGGTGGATTTTGCTGTCGATCGTCGGCCTGGGAGTCTTCGGCGGTTTCTACATCGTGCCGCTGTATGCCTTGATCCAGGCGCGCACCGCCGAAGACCAGCGCGCCCGGGTGATTGCCGCCAACAACATCCTCAATGCCTTGTTCATGGTGGTGTCGGCGGTGCTCACCATCGTCCTGCTGGGCCTGGCCGAGCTGAGCATCCCGCAGCTGTTCCTGGTGGTGTCGCTGCTCAACATCGCAGTCAACGCCTACATCTTCAGGATCGTGCCCGAGTTCACCATGCGCTTCCTGATCTGGCTGCTCAGCCACTCGATGTACCGCGTGCAGCACCGCGACCTGGAGCGCATACCCGACGAAGGCGCGGCGTTGCTGGTGTGCAACCACGTGTCGTTCGTCGACGCGCTGCTGCTGGGTGGGGCCATCCGGCGGCCGATCCGCTTTGTGATGTACTACAAGATCTACAACCTGCCGGTGCTCAACTTTGTGTTCCGCACCGCCGGTGCCATCCCGATTGCCGGGCGCAACGAAGACCTGGCTACCTACGAGCGGGCTTTCGCACGGATTGCCGAGTACCTGGCCGATGGCGAGCTGGTGTGCATCTTTCCGGAAGGCAAGCTGACCGGGGATGGCGAAATCGATGTGTTCAAGGGCGGCGTCAATCGCATCCTCGAAGAAACCCCGGTGCCGGTGATACCGCTGGCCTTGCAGGGTTTGTGGGGCAGCTTTTTCAGCCGCGACCCGGGCAAAGGCTTCTTCAAGCGTTTGTGGTCGCGGGTGACCATCGTGGCGGGCGCCGCCATCCCGGTGGAGGCGGCGCAGCCAGAGGCCTTGCGGGAGCAGGTCAGCCGCTTGCGCGGCAACCTGCGCTAGGGGAGGGGATTAGCTGGCGCTGACCTTCAGGCCAACCAGGCCGATGATGATCAGCGCCACGCTGGCCAGGCGTACCAAGGCCATCGATTCGCCGAACAGGATGATGCCGGCGATCACCGTACCCACGGCGCCGACGCCGGTCCAGATGGCATAGGCGGTGCCCAGCGGCAGTTCCTTCATGGCCAGGCCCAGCAGGCCCAGGCTGATGGCCATGGCGGCAACGGTGAGTACGGTGGGCAGTGGCTTGCTGAAGCCGTCGGTGTATTTCAGGCCGACGGCCCAGCCAACTTCGAACAGGCCGGCGAAGAACAGGATAATCCAGGACATGGTGCTTCTCCATCGTGGTAAATGATGGGGCCGTCCCCGGAATGGTCACGCGGTGCGTCGTGAGGCCGTCCTCACAGTGGGCACCATGGTGCACACCTGAAGGTTTGAGGGCAAGCCTGTACTGGCCTCTTCGCGGGTAAACCCGCTCCTACAAGGACCGCATATGTTTCGGCATTGTGCGGTCGTTGTAGGAGCGGGTTCACCCGCGAAGAGGCCGGTTCAGCCACCCTCAATGCCTGGCCGGCTCCACCTGTTCTGCCTCACCCCCAGGCTCCCCCATCCGCCGGAACCAGGTCGACAGCAGTGCCCCGGAAATATTGTGCCAAACGCTGAACAACGCACTCGGCACCGCCGCCAACGGCGAAAAATGCGCCGCCGCCAACGCCGCCCCCAGCCCGGAGTTTTGCATGCCCACCTCCAGCGCCAGCGACTTGCGCTGGGCCAGCGGCAGCTTGCACAGCTTGCCGGTCAGGTACCCCAGCAGATAGCCGAAGGTGTTGTGCAGCATCACCACCGCCATGATCAGCAGCCCCGACTCGGCGATCTTCGCCTGGCTGGCCGCCACCACCGCGCACACGATCATCACGATGCTCACCACCGACACCAGCGGCAGCACCTGCACCGCCGCCTGCACCCGGGCGCCGAGCAGGCGCTGGGCCAGCACGCCGAGCACGATCGGCAGCATGACCAACTGCAGGATCGACCAGAACATGTCCATGAAGGACACCGGCAACCAGGCCGAGGCCAGGAACCAGATCAGCGCCGGCGTCAGCAGCGGTGCCAGCAGAGTAGTGACTGCGGCGATGGCCACTGCCAGCGCCAGGTCGCCACGCGACAGCCACACCATCACGTTCGACGCGGTGCCGCTTGGGCAGCAACCGACCAGGATCACGCCCACGGCAATTTCCGGCGGCAGGTGGAACAGCTGGCACAGCAGCCAGGCCATGCCCGGCATGATCACAAAGTGCGCAACCACCCCCAGCATCACCCGCCACGGCTGGCGGGCGAGGGCGGCGAAGTCGTCGAGCTTGAGGGTGAGCCCCATGCCGAACATCACCAGCCCCAGCAGCGGCACGATGGCCACCTTGAGGGCGATGAACCATTGCGGTTGCAGGAAGGCCAGCACGGCGAATACCAGTACCCACAGGGCGAAGGTATTGCCGACGAAGCGGCTGAGGGCGGCGAGGGCACGCATGGGGGCAATTCCTTTTCTATTTATAGCTTTGTGAATTTCAAGGGCCTCTTCGCGGGTGAACCCGCTCCTACAGGAACTGCGCAGACTTTGAATGTGGCGCGGTACCTGTAGGAGCGGGTTCACCCGCGAAGAGGCCGGTACAGGCAAAAAATCACTTTCAAGCCTGCACCGGCATTTCATACCACTCAGACCCCTTGCGGAATCTCCTCGCCACCCAGCGCTTCGAACAGCACCGGCAGGAATTCGGCAAAGGTCATCATCATCAGTTGGAAGCTGGCATCGAACTGCTGCGCAGCCTCATCACCACCATCCTGCTCGGCCTGCTCCTGCAGCAGCTCTTCGAACTTCAGGCGCTTGATCACCATCTTGTCGTCAAGGATGAACGACAGCTTGTCCTGCCAGGCCAGGGCCAGTTGGGTGACCACCTTGCCAGTGCTCAGGTGCAACTGGATTTCCTCGCTGGTCAGGTCCTGGCGCTTGCAACGCACGATGCCGCCGTCTTCGGCGGTGTCACGCAGTTCGCACTCGTCCAGCACATAGAAGCCTTCGGCAGCCTGTTGCGACTTGACCCAGTCGGTCATGGTGGCAACCGGGGCAATTTTCACCGTGGCCGGGCGCACCGGCAGCGAGCCCATCACTTCACGCAGGGTCGACAGCAGGTCTTCGGCACGTTTGGCACTGGCCGAGTTGACCAGGATCACGCCCTGGCGCGGGGCGATGGCGGCGAAGATCATCGAGCGGCGGATGAACGCGCGCGGCAGGAAGGCCTGGATGATCTCGTCCTTGATCTGGTCGCGTTCCTTTTTATAGACCTTGCGCATCTGCTCGGTCTCGATCTCTTCGACCTTTTCCTTGACCGCATCGTTGACCACGCTGCTGGGCAGGATGCGTTCTTCCTTGCGTGCGGCAATCAGCAGGTACTCGCCGCTGACATGCACCAGGGGAGCGTCTTCGCCTTTGCCGAATGGCGCGACGAAACCGTAGGTGGTCAGCTCCTGGCTGGCGCAAGGGCGGGCCGGCTTGCTGGCCAGGGCGGCTTCCAGCGCTTCTGGCTCGAACGGTACATCCTGGGTCAGGCGGTAGGTCAGCAGGTTCTTGAACCACATGAGGGGCAATCTCTCCTTAATGCATAAGGCGGGCATTATTCTCCGAGCGGTGCACTCAGGCCAACCCTGTCAGAGGGCCAGCAGTGGGTTATGCGTAAAGAAAGTGCCCGGCAACGCTAGGTCTTTGAAAGGCCTGAGGTTTTTTTTGAAAAAAGTTTAAAAAGTGCTTGCCAGGGTGTAGGGCCGTCCGTAGAATGCGCGCCACACCGAGACGAAGGGTGATTAGCTCAGCCGGGAGAGCATCTGCCTTACAAGCAGAGGGTCGGCGGTTCGATCCCGTCATCACCCACCACTCGATGTATAGCGCAGCGGTAGTTCAGTCGGTTAGAATACCGGCCTGTCACGCCGGGGGTCGCGGGTTCGAGTCCCGTCCGCTGCGCCATATTCCACTTCCAGGGCCTACTGAACACCCGGAAGTAACAAAGAAAGCGACCTTAGGGTCGCTTTTTTTGTGCCTGAAATTTGCGGGCTGATTTAATTTTGCAAATTCTTCGATAAGTGCTTGCCAGAGCGCCAAGTCGCCCGTAGAATGCGCGCCACACCGAGAGACATGGGTGATTAGCTCAGCCGGGAGAGCATCTGCCTTACAAGCAGAGGGTCGGCGGTTCGATCCCGTCATCACCCACCACTCGATGTATAGCGCAGCGGTAGTTCAGTCGGTTAGAATACCGGCCTGTCACGCCGGGGGTCG
>NZ_JACVZC010000010.1 GCF_016658545.1 Pseudomonas sp. S37
TGTGTAATTTTGGGGGGGCGGGCGGGGCGGCCCGCCCCCCCCCCCCCCCCGCTCCTACAAAGGCCGTGCATAGTCTGCGACAGGAAAATTTATGGCTTAGTGCCACTAACCTGGCTAAAATCGCCAGGCTTTCTGCGCCTGGCGACATCGCTACCGCTCCATCCCCTCGGACGACGGTGAAATCTTGCGCAGGGAGCGTTACCCCCTCAGCTTCAGTGCGAATTCTCGCGGCTGTTCTCCAGCGTTTCCAGCAAGGCAATCTGCATGCGCGTGTGCACGCGGATGAACCAGCGCCACAACAAAGCCACTACCACCGCAGCCACCACGGCAATCACCAGCAGTAACTCGCTGGTCGGCAGAATGCTCGCCGACAACGCCGACAGCAGCAGGAAAATTACCAACAGCGACAGCAGCGGGATCACTTCGGCGATCACCCGACGCACCCGCTGGGTATGCCGCCCGGCCATTTCCGGCTTCACGCCCATTTCTGCCAGCAGCATCGACAGCGCCTTCAGCTTACGGTATGCGGCAATCAGGAAGGGCAACGACAGCAACAACGCCGCGCCCCAGATAACCGCCTTCTGCTGGCTGGCATCACTGACCCATTCGCTAAGCCAGTTGCCAATGCGCCCGGCAAAGTAGCCACCGCTGAAAAAGATGGCAATTACCAACGCCAGGTTAACCCCCACCTGCAACAGGATGCGCCGGATCATCGCAGCCAGCATGGCACCCTCACCCTGTGGCTGAATGTTGCGCAACCACTCGCCATACAACGACAGCACCCGTGCCAGGCGCCCGGGCACCACGTTGCCCAGTTTCTGCGACAACGGGTCAGCCGCGCGGATCAGGTAGGGTGTGAGCAGTGTGGTGATTGCCGATACGGCGACAGCCACCGGGTAGAGGAAGTCGCTGGTCACCTGCAGGGTCATGCCCAGTGCGGCAATGATGAACGAGAACTCGCCAATCTGCGAAAGCCCCATGCCCACCCGCAGCGAAGTACGCCCGTCATTGCCGGCGATGAACGCGCCCATGCCACAGGACAGCATCTTGCCCAGCACCACCGCCAAGGTAATGACCACGATCGGCCAGGCGTAATCGACCAGTACCTGAGGGTCGATCATCAGGCCGATGGCGACGAAGAAGATGGCGCTGAACAAGTCGCGTACCGGCTCGATCAAGCGCTCGATCTTCAGCAACTGGCGCGATTCGGCCATGATTGCGCCGATCAGGAAGGCCCCCAGCACCATGCTGTATTCCAGCTTCACCACCAGCAGGCAGAAGCCGAAGCACAGGCCCAGCACGGTAATCAGCAGCATCTCGTTGCTTTCGAACTTGGCCACATAGGCCAGCAACCGCGGCACCAGCAAAATGCCAATGACCAGGGCGACGATCATGAACAGCGACAGCTTGCCGACAGTGGAAAACACTTCGCCCGAACTGACCGTGCCGCTGACGGCGATGCCCGAGAGCAAGGCGATGATGCCGATGCCAAGGATGTCCTCGACAATGAGCACGCCGAAGATCAGCTGGGCAAAACGCTCGTTCTTCATCTTCAGGTCGTTAAGCGCCTTGACGATGATGGTGGTCGAGGAGATGGCCAGGATGGCACCGAGGAACAGCGAATCCATGGTGTTCCAGCCGAACCAGCGGCCGATCTCGAAGCCGATCCAGATCATCAGCACGATTTCGAGGAACGCCGCGATGAAGGCCGTGGCCCCCACCTTGAACAGCTTGCGCAGGCTGAACTCGAGCCCCAGGCAGAACATCAGGAAGATCACCCCCAGTTCGGCGAGGGTCTTGATGGTGTCTTCGTCGTGGATCAGGCCGAACGGCGGGGTGTGTGGGCCGATAATGAAGCCAGCGACAATGTAGCCCAGTACCACCGGCTGTTTCAGACGGTGAAAAAGAATGGTGACCACGCCAGCGACCAGCATGATGACTGCCAGGTCCTGGATGAAGCTGATGGCATGCATGGCGTGATACTCCTTTTCTCGTCTTTTTATGAATGCCTGGACAGACCGCTCCTCTGCCGGGGCAAACCTGAGCGAGCAGCAAGTACATACTGTATTGAATGCACGATGGCCCATGTTGCATGGGCGTACTCAGGTTAACATCGCGCTCAGCCGCAAAAAGCCGGTGCAATATGCAGAAACAGATCGGCTGGAAAAGCGCCGCTGATGGCATGATCAGCGTGACGATAGCGCCTCAGCCAACGTCCCGTATCAGCAAGGCAAAATCAAAGAGGGGAACAGAAGTGTCAGCAGATAACGCCCTCCATTCGCCCGATTCAGCGCAACCTAACCGTGAGCACACTATGGAACCTGGAAACGCCCAGCTGAGCATGACCGTCCTGATGACCCCGGACATGGCCAACTTTTCTGGCAACGTACATGGCGGCACCCTGCTCAAGTACCTCGACGAAGTGGCTTACGCGTGCGCCAGCCGCTATGCCGGCAGCTATGTGGTGACGTTGTCTGTCGACCAGGTGATCTTCCGCGAACCGGTACATGTGGGAGAGCTGGTGACCTTTCTGGCGTCAGTCAACTACACCGGCAACACGTCGATGGAAGTCGGCATCAAGGTGGTGACAGAAAACATCCGCGAGCGCTCGGTGCGCCATTCCAACAGCTGTTTCTTCACCATGGTCGCGGTCGACGACAACCGCCGCCCGGTGCCGGTGCCGCCACGCCAGCCGCACAGCAGCGAGGAAAAACGCCGCTTCCTGCAGGGCCAGCAGCGCCGCCAGATCCGTCAGGAACTGGAAAAGCGCTACCAGGACCTGAAAACCGACGCCATTTAAAACGCCAGCAACTGCGCTTCGAAGCGCACCCGTGGGTGGGCGATGCGATCCTGGGCCCGTACCAACTGCAGCTCGTAGCTGGCGCAGGCCTGGGTTTCCAGCAGCACTTCGTGTACCGCTGCGGCAGTGAACTCGAAGGCCTGCACCCAATTGTCGCCGAGCAGCACGCGGGCCAGGAACAGCCCGGAAGTCAGGTCACCCACCCCCACTGGCTGGCGCGGGAACGCCAGCAGCGGGCGGCGCAGGTGCCAGCTGTGCTCGGCAGTTACCAGCAGCATTTCGAATTGGTCCTCGTCACGCCCGGGGTAGGCCAGGTGCTTGACCAGCACCACCTGAGGCCCACGTTGCAACAGGCTGCGTGCCATGCCCACGCAATCCTCCAATGACTGCGCGTGGCGGCCGCAGAAACTGTCCAGCTCCAGCTGGTTGGGGCACAGGATATCCGCCTGGGTGGCGGCCTCGTCGAGCAAAAACTCGCTGACTTCCGGTGGCACGATACAACCTTTTTCAGGGTGCCCCATGACCGGATCGCACAGGTATAGCGCCTTTGGGTTTACCGCCTTGATCCGCTCGACGCCGGCCAGGATTGCCCGGCCTTGTTCAGCACTGCCCAGGTAGCCGGAAAGCACCGCATCGCAGTGGCCCAGTTCGCCGATGTTGGAAATACCTTCCACCAACGCAGGAATTTGCGCTGGGGCAAGCACTTCACCTGCCCACTGGCCATACTGTGTGTGATTGGAGAACTGCACGGTATTGAGCGGCCAGACATTGACCCCGATACGCTGCATGGGAAACACCGCGGCGCTGTTGCCGGCGTGGCCGAACACCACATGGGACTGAATGGCGAGCAGGTGCGGGGTACGTTTCATGCGGGAGGTTTCCAAAGCGGTTTCAAAGGATTGTGCGCAACGCAGTATGAACTCGATTGCCACCTGTACGACAGGCCAGGGACGCAGTTAAGCTGGATCTACCTGTTTGGAGCATATGCAAATGTTGACCCTGGAGAACCTCTTCGTCCTGATGCTGGTAGCCACGGCAGGCGCCTGGTTGTGGCACAACCATGGCTTGCGCGAAAAAGCCCTGGAACGGGTCAAACAGCATTGCGCCAAACTCGACCTCGAGTTGCTCGACGACGCTGTGGCGCTCAAGCGCATCGCCTTCGTGCGGGATGCCAACGGCCGCAAGCGCCTGGCTCGCATTTATGCCTTCGAGTTCACCGTCACTGGCGAACAACGCCACCCCGGCACTGTTACCCAGTTCGGCGCGCACAGCGTGCAAATCGAACTGGCACCCTACCCGTTCGAAATCAAGACCCCGCCGCGCGCCGATAACGTTATCGAAATGCAGCAGTGGCGCCAGGAACATAACCGCTGGCGCAACTGATCAGCTGACGCGGCACTCGCTCAACCCGGCTTGCAGTGCGGGTTGAGGCTGCGGCTGATCGAAAATCAGCTCGATACGGGTGTCCCTGCGCCAGTCGCTGGGCTGCCAAGCGGGCATTTCCCCATCAAGCCCGTTAAATGACTGCCATCCCTCCACACTGTGGATAACTCCCTTGGCGCGACGCCAGGGCCATGCGTGCAAAAACGCCTGGAGCCGCTGTGGATAAAACCGCTCGCCGGGGTGCCAGCGCCACCCAATACTCCAACCTCCCTCACCCTGTTGGGCAAGGCAAATCGGCTGACTGGGGTCTGTCCATAGCAAAGCCGGGGCGCTCGCAGGATTGTCGACAATCCTGACATCGCGAAATGGGCTGTCAACAATCTGCCGAGCCGCCGTCGGCAGGCCTGAAAAGGCTAGCTCTCCCTGCACAGTCCAGGTGATAACCTTGTTTTTAAATTTATTAGTTATCAACAACTTAGTTGATTCATCCACAGCTTCAGACTTGTTGAAAACCACCCTTTCGCAAGCATCGAATGCCTGCTGTTGAGCGTCCGGAAGTGGCTGGTTTCGAACCATGGCTTGAGCATCCAAAACCATCAGTAAAGGCTGAATTGTCAGCACTCCAGCCCACGGGGCTTGTTGCAGTTGCGCCAATAGCTGCAAGGGGTGGCCCAACCCGGAGGGCTCGATGAACAACCGGTCAGGCCGGAATTTGCGCAGCAAACGGCCTAGCCCCACCTGGAACGGCATACCGTTGACGCAGCACAGGCAGCCGCCAGCAACCTCGCCAATGGCGATGCCGTCTTCATCGCGGCTGAGCAAAGCCGCATCCAGACCTACCAGGCCAAATTCGTTGATCAGTACCGCCCAACGTTCATTGGCCGGGCGCTGGGCCAGCAAATGGCGGATAAGGGTGGTTTTGCCGGCACCCAATGGGCCGGCAATTACATGGGTGGGGATGTTCTGCAGCATGGGCGGGGCTT
Source organism: Pseudomonas sp. S37 (assembly GCF_016658545.1). Taxonomy (GTDB): domain Bacteria; phylum Pseudomonadota; class Gammaproteobacteria; order Pseudomonadales; family Pseudomonadaceae; genus Aquipseudomonas. Next base: position 5,167 of record NZ_JACVZC010000010.1, read on the forward strand.
CGACGAGGGTGATGGCTCACTATGCGCCGTCAGGCAAGCCAGTCAAGGCTGAGCAACAACCGCCCCTGCTGGCCCGAAGGCGAACGGTGAACCAGCCCTGCACCTTCGTTACCCTGCCACTTCTCACCCTTGAGCACGGCAACATCGCCGGCTTGCAGATGCTGGACGTTATCCACAGAGGATTCTGCTGTGGGTAACTCCCCTTGTGGGCTAGCCTGCTCCTGCAACCACTCGCTTCCTGGGCCAACATAGGTGGTGAGCAGCCGCAATGGCACGTTATCCACATGGAAGCGCGGGCACATGGGGCCACCCAGTACCCGTAGCCGCAAGCCGACCCGGCGCGCGCCCACCAGGCAGGTGTAGGCCGCCACCAGCCATGTCACATCGGCAACAAAAGACTCGTAACCCTGCAGGTCCGCTGCTTCGCGCAGCAGATCAGGCAATATTGGCGGGCGCTGCTCATCCACCTCGATAACTCGCTGATCAGCCAACGGCTGGCCAAGGCTGATCACCAGTGCGGCAAAGTCTTCCAACTGTGCCGGCAAGCGCCGACGCCATACCGCCAGATTCACGCCATCCTGCAGCACTTCGGTCAGTACTTGTGGGTTCTCGCCGAATACCTGAAAGATATCCACAGGGCGATGGGCCAAGTTCATACTGCCACTTCCTCGTGCCACGGGCCGAACGGATCGGGCAGGCGCAGCCAACCCATGTGCCCCAGGTCCATTTCTTCATCCGTCAACAGGCAGGCATCCAAGGCTGTGGATAGTTTTTCGAAGTCGATATTCTGACCAATGAACACCAGCTCTTGCCGGCAGTCGCCGGTCTCCGCGGTCCAGTGTTTCAAGATCGCACTGGTGTTATCCACATCCTGTGGCCACTGATCACGCGGCACGAAGCGCCACCAGCGACCAGCCAGGCCATGACGCATCATGCCACCTGCTTGCGACCAGCTGCCGGCTTCCTGATATTTGCTCGCCAGCCAGAAAAAGCCTTTGGAACGCAGCAAGCGTCCATTACTCCAGTGGCTGTGGATAAAGTCGAAAAAGCGCTGTGGATGAAGCGGTCGTCGTGCCAACCAGGTGGTGGCCGCGATGCCGTACTCTTCGGTTTCCGGTACATGTTCACCGCGCAGCTCCTGCAGCCAGCCCGGCGCTTGGGCTGCCTGGTCGAAGTCGAACAAGCCGGTATCGAGAATGCGCGCCAGCGGCACCTGACCCATCACCATGGGCACGATCTGCGCCCGTGCATTGAGGCTGCGCAAAATGGCGGTGAGTTCTTCACGCTCATGCTGGCTGATAAGGTCGATCTTGCTCAGCAGCAGCACATCGGCGAATTCGACCTGCTCGATCAGCAGGTCGCTGATCGAGCGTTCGTCTTCCTCGCCCAAGGTTTCACCGCGGCTGGCCAGGCTGTCTGCGGCCTGGTAATCGCGCAGGAAGTTAAGGCCATCAACCACGGTGACCATGGTGTCAAGCCGCGCCATGTCGGACAGGCTGCGGCCTTGCTCATCACGAAAGGTGAAGGTCTCGGCTACCGGCAGGGGCTCCGAGATACCCGTGGACTCGATGAGCAGATAATCGAATCGTCCCTCCTCGGCCAGCCGCGCCACTTCTTCGAGCAGGTCTTCACGCAGCGTGCAGCAGATGCAGCCGTTGCTCATCTCGACCAGTTTCTCTTCAGCGCGGTTAAGGCTGACATTGCGCTGCACCTCACTGGCGTCGATGTTGATTTCACTCATGTCGTTGACGATTACCGCAACTCGCAGGTTGTCGCGATTACGCAGCACATGGTTGAGCAAGGTGCTTTTGCCGGCGCCCAGGAAGCCGGACAGCACGGTGACAGGGAGACGATTGAGCATGGCGAACCTCTTCAGGCAGACGCATTCGAAACGATGCATTGCACAATGTTATAAAGTAACAATACAATTTCGCCAAGCCGTTCTCGACGGACGCGTGCTCACTGGGGATGAATCATGAAGCTTTTTCGTGCCATGGCGGTGCTGCTACTCGCCATGCCCACCACGCTGTTCGCCATGCCACAAGGCAGTGCATTGGCGCTGTGTACCCGCAGCGCAACGCTGCTCGCTTGCCAGGATGGCAAGGGCAATTACTACAGCGTGCGCACCGAGGGCAGCACGTTCTACCTGCGCGGCTACGACTTCAACAGCCGGCGCCTGTGGGCACAAACCAACAGCCGTTATGGCTCGTTGACCTTTTTTACCGGCCTGGCCAGTGATGGCGAGGCCTGGGTGGGTTACAGCCGCCGCGTTGGCTGGACCACTTTGAACCGCGTATCCAGTTCCAGCGGGCAGCGCTTCAACCTGCATTGCAGCTTGATCGGTGGTTGCCGCTGAGGCCCCTTTTTGTGTGGAAAGACAAATGACCCAGCTCCAGCTCCCCGACATCGCTGCACAAACCCAGGAATACACCTTGCCGTTGAACTGGGTGGGGATGTGCGGCATTGCCCTGCCTGTGCAATTTGAAGGGCGCACCGCCGCTGCAAAAGTCGATGCTGGAGTCAGCCTGGTCGATGGCAGCTCACGCGGCATCCACATGTCGCGGCTTTACCTAGCCTTGGAATCACTGGAAAACCAGCCCCTCACACCGCTAGCGATCCGGCAGCTTTTATCCGGTTTTCTCAGCAGCCACGAAGGGCTTTCGTCTGCGGCCTATCTGAGCCTCAGCTTTGAGCATTTATTAAAAAGGCCTGCCTTGATCAGCCCCTTGGCGGGGTGGAAAAGCTATGCCGTAAGAGTCGATGCAAGAATCGAAAATGAAATGTTCCACGTGGAACTATCCGTTTCCGTACCTTACTCGTCGACCTGCCCATGCTCGGCGGCACTTGCTCGGCAGTTGATTCAACAGCAATTTCAGGCGCATTTCACCGAACAGCAGGTCGAAAAAACTGCAGTCCTGGATTGGCTTGGCACGGCCGAAGGCATTGTCGCCACCCCGCATAGCCAACGCAGTAACGCGCAAATCCAGGTACGGTTACGCAACAACCAGCACGTATTGCCCATTACCGAACTGATCGACTGCATTGAGGCCAGCCTCGGAACGGCGGTGCAGACTGCAGTGAAACGCGCAGACGAACAGGCCTTTGCCTTGGCCAATGGGCAGAACCTGATGTTCTGTGAAGATGCCGCTCGACGCCTGCACAAGACGCTGCGACAAATAGAATGGAGTACAGCTTTCAAGCTGCGTGTGGAACATGCAGAAAGCCTGCATGCCCACGACGCTGTTGCCACCAGCCAGTGGCAATGGGATTTCAACTGCGCGGTTTGACCGTGCCGCAGTCGCTACCCACCCACACTGCCCGGGTGTTCATGCTGCCTTGCTGCTGTACACCCGAGGCATTGAACGTACCACTGACCTGGGTGGTGAACTCCCGATCGCTAAGAAAGGTCGCCTGACCACTACCCTGCGCCTTCGGGCAGCTGAACTGGAACTTCCATACGTTCCCGGTCCGGTCGGTAATTTTCTGAGTACAACCTGACTTCGGGTCCTGCAGCGGGATGTCATTGGTTGCAACCTGCTCGGGTGTCAGGCACGAGCGCACGCCGTTGCCGCCAACCGTCACCCCTTGTTTGGCCAACGCCCCTTCCATCATTGCGCGCTGTTCCGGCGGCAGGTTCTTCAGCTGGCTGAGCATGAACGCCATGTCGGGCAGCGGCTTGCCATCGACCTGCATGTTGCTGGTGGTCAGCTCCCACAAACCGGGCTGGAGCATCTGGGCATGCACCAGCGGGCTGCTCAAAGCCAGGGCCAGCGCCAACAGTGGCAGACGAATCTTCATGGGTGAACGCTCCTGGAAAAACCGGCCAAGGGGGCCGGGCTGAGCCTTAGACGCCAAATCCACCTACTGGTTGCAAGGCGGACCGGGAAGTGTTCTGTTAGCTCAAGTGTATATGGCAAGCAGGATGCATATGGATTACCACAGCCCCTACTTCTTTGGTTACCTACTCGGTCTGGTACATCTGCTGGGTATCGTCGCCGCACTGCACGCGCTGTTCACCGTGCGGACTGCCCAAGGTGCCATTGCCTGGGCCATGCCCTTGTTCTTCATCCCCTACCTTACCTTGATCCCCTACCTGATCTTTGGCGCCCGCTCGTTCTATGCCTACATCAAGGCACGGCGCCAGGCCAACCAGGAAATGCACGTGGCCATGGCCAACCTCAACTGGCGTCCCTGGGTAGAAGAAGCGCTCACCGCCCGCGAGTCGGAAAGCTACGCAGCCTTGCGCGCCATGCCCAAACTGGGGCGTATGCCATGCCTGGCGAACAACCAGGTGAAGCTGCTGATCAATGGCAAGGCCACCTTCGATGCCATCTTCGCTGCTATCGAAAAAGCCCGCGATGTGGTGCTGGTGCAATTCTTCATCATCCATGACGACAACCTGGGCAAGGCACTGCAGCAATTGTTATTGCGCAAAGCCGCCGAAGGGGTGCAGGTGTTCGTGCTGTACGACCGCGTCGGCAGCCACGCCTTGCCTGCCAGCTACAGCCAACAGTTGCGCGATGGCGGCGTGCAGATCCATGCCTTCGCTACCCGTCGGGGCTGGTTCAACCGCTTCCAGGTGAATTTCCGCAACCATCGCAAGATTGTGGTGGTGGATGGCCTGCTCGGCTTCATAGGCGGCCACAACGTGGGGGATGAATACCTGGGTGAACACCCGCAGCTGTCACCCTGGCGCGACACCCATGTACAGATCAACGGGCCGGTGCTGGCTTGCCTGCAGGAGTCGTTCGCCGAAGACTGGTACTGGGCTACGCGCCAGCTGCCACCGCTGATCCTGCCCGATACCTATCCGGACAACGGCGTGTTGTGCCAAGCCTTGGCCAGTGGCCCGGCCGACCCGCAGGAAACCTGCTCGCTTTTCTTCCTTGAAGCCATCCACTCGGCCACCCGCAGGGTATGGATCACCAGCCCGTACTTCATCCCGGACGAGGCAGTGTTCGCCGCCCTGCGCCTGGCGGTATTGCGTGGGGTGGATGTGCGGGTGCTGATTCCGTCACGGCCTGACCACCGCATTGTCTATGCTGCCTCCAGCTTGTTCGCCTTCGAAGCGGTACGTGCAGGCGTGCGCATGTTCCGTTACCAGCCGGGCTTCCTGCACCAGAAGGTGGTGCTGGTGGATGACGATGTCAGCGCGATTGGCAGTGCCAACCTGGACAACCGTTCGTTCCGCCTGAACTTCGAGATCACCCTGCTGACCGTCGACCGTGGCTTCGCCGACCAAGTCGAGCAGATGCTGAATGATGACTTTGAACAGGCACGGGAAATTACGGCTGAGGACAGCCGCGATACCCACCGGCTGCAGCAGTTGGGGATGCGCATTGCGCGGCTTATTTCCCCGATTCTGTAACAACCCACTTTCACTCAGGCCCATGTAGGAGCGCATCTGCCTAAGGCCTGCACAGTACCTGTGGGAGCGGGTTCACCCGCAAAGAATCCAACTCGGTACATGGCACCGGCTGTGCCGGTGTTCGCGGCTGAAGCCGCTCCCACAGAGATTGCGCCAGCTTTCAGATTTTGAACAAGACAGTTGATCCCACAGGGTATGGGTTAACCTGCGGGTTTCAGCGGTAGAGATCTTCCCGCGTCCAGGGCAGATCATGGTGCCCATCGGCATACGGCTTAACCGCCAGAATCTGGTGCAGGTTGATCCAGCCCTTCTGGAAGGCATAGGCACACCCAGCGAGGTACAAGCGCCAGATTCGCAGGGTCTTCTCGGGCACCAGCGCCGCCGCCTTGTGCAGCTGGTTTTCCAGGTTCTCGCTCCAGTGGTGCAGTGTCTTGGCGTAGTGCAGGCGCAGGCTTTCCACGTCTACCACTTCCAAGCCCGCTTCACAGATACTGGCACTGATCATCGACAGGTGCGGCAACTCGCCATGGGGGAACACGTAACGATCGATGAATTCGCCCGCGCCGCGCCCAACGGGTCGACCGTCGATATGCTTGGCGGTGATGCCGTGGTTCATCACCACGCCCCCTGCCCTCACCGCACCAAAAAGCTTCTGGCAATAGAGCGCCAGATTGGCATGCCCGACATGCTCGAACATACCCACGCTGACCACCTTGTCGAAGCGGCCGTCTTGAGGCAGGTCGCGGTAATCCAGAATCTGCAGATCGACCTTGTCGCCCAGGCCCTCCGCCTTGACGCGTGCGCGGCCGAGCTTGAGCTGCTCTTTGCTCAGGGTGATACCGAACACCTTGGCGCCATACTCACGCGCAGCAAAACGCGCCAAACCACCCCAGCCACAACCCACATCGAGCAGGTACTCGCCCGCGTCCAACCGCAGCTTGCGGCACAGGTGATCGAACTTGTCCTGCTGCGCCTGATCAAGCGTGTTGTCGGGCTCGCGGAAGTATGCGCAGGAGTAGGCCATGTCCTGATCCAGCCACAGCTGATAGAACTCATTGGACACATCGTAGTGATAAGAGATGGCCTGGGCATCGGTGCTCTTGTCATGGGACAACCGCTGCGGCGGCGTTTCTACTTCGCCCGCCAGTAAGGCTTCACTCAGCTCATCGCAAACGCGAATGGCCTCACCGATGTCGCCTTCCAGCTCCAGCTTGCCTTCAACGAATGCAGTACCCAGCTGATCCATGCTCGGGTGGGTCAACTGGCTGATCAACTGGGGCTCTTTCACCAGTATGGTGACCTGTGGGCTAGGCCCGAGATCGAAGTGGTTACCGTCCCAAAGTTTCAGCCGCAGCGGCAGATGCAAGCTCTGCAGTGCCGGTGGAAGTTGCGCAAGCATGAACGACCCTCCTATCCGTATATGGCCACGACGCCTGATATTTCGAACGTCGCCGGATCAGAGTAGTTCATTCGTGGGATGTTTCCTCTAAACAAGACCATGGTCTAGAACCAACTGATCTTATCCACACAGTCGATTGTATACAATTTCCGCATCTCAGCTTAACCTTGTGCCCCTCTCGCGCTTCTACATCCTGGAGTTGAACCCATGAAATCCTATGACGTGGTGATCATCGGCGGTGGCCCTGGCGGCTACAACGCAGCCATCCGCGCTGGCCAGTTGGGCCTGAGCGTCGCTTGCGTGGAGGGCCGCTCGACCTTGGGCGGCACCTGTCTCAACGTGGGCTGCATGCCGTCCAAGGCACTGTTGCATGCTTCCGAACTGTACGAAGCAGCCAGCGGTGAAGAGTTCGCCCACCTCGGCATCGAAGTGAAACCTACCCTCAACCTCGCCCAGATGATGAAACAGAAGGACGAGAGCGTGACCGGCCTGACCAAGGGCATCGAGTACCTGTTCCGCAAGAACAAGGTCGACTGGATCAAGGGCTGGGGCCGCCTGGACGGCGTCGGCAAGGTCGTGGTCAAGGCCGAGGACGGTAGCGAAACCACGCTGCAGGGCAAGGACATCGTCATTGCCACCGGCTCCGAGCCCACCCCGCTGCCGGGCGTTACCATCGATAATCAGCGCATCATCGATTCGACCGGCGCGCTGTCGCTGCCGCAAGTGCCCAAGCACCTGGTCGTCATCGGTGCCGGCGTGATCGGCCTCGAGCTGGGTTCGGTATGGCGTCGCCTGGGTAGCCAGGTTACGGTCATCGAATACCTCGACCGCATTTGCCCGGGCACCGACACGGAAACCGCCAAGACCTTGCAGAAAGCTCTGGCCAAGCAAGGCATGGTATTCAAGCTGGGTAGCAAAGTGACGCAGGCCACCGCCAGTGCCGACGGCGTGAACCTGACGCTGGAGCCTGCCGCCGGCGACACGGCTGAATCACTGCAAGCCGATTACGTGCTGGTAGCAATCGGCCGCCGCCCTTATACCAAAGGGCTCAACCTTGAAAGCGTGGGCCTGGAAACCGACAAGCGCGGCATGCTCGTTAACGAGCACCACCGCACTTCCGTGCCAGGGGTTTGGGTAATTGGGGACGTCACTTCCGGGCCGATGCTGGCGCACAAGGCCGAAGACGAAGCGGTGGCCTGCATCGAGCGCATCGCCGGCAAGCCGCACGAGGTCAACTACAACCTCATCCCTGGCGTGATCTATACCCGCCCGGAACTGGCCACGGTAGGCAAGACCGAAGAGCAGCTCAAGGCCGAAGGCCGTGCCTACAAGGTTGGCAAGTTCCCTTTCACCGCCAACAGCCGTGCCAAGATCAACCATGAGACCGAAGGCTTCGCCAAGGTCATCGCCGATGCCGAAACCGATGAAGTGCTCGGCGTGCATCTGGTGGGCCCAAGCGTCAGCGAGATGATCGGTGAGTTCTGCGTGGCCATGGAGTTCTCGGCCTCGGCAGAAGATATCGCTCTCACCTGCCACCCCCACCCTACCCGCTCCGAAGCCTTGCGCCAGGCAGCAATGAATGTGGATGGCATGGCCATGCAGATCTGATGCTGCTAGCTCCGCCGGTTTTTTCGAAATACCATTGATGCACGCTTTCGATCAAACCAGCGGAGCCTTGGGTGAGCATCAATTTCGACCTGAACGACTTGCAGGCCTTCCGCGCCGTGGTCGAACAAGGCAGCTTCCGCCGCGCTGCGGATACCATCCGCATCACCCAGTCGGCCTTGAGCCGGCGCATTGAAAAGCTGGAATCAGCGCTTGGCGTGAAGCTGCTTGAACGCACCACGCGCAAGGTGTCGCTCACCAACCTTGGGCGCGCCTTCCTGCCCCAGGTCGAACGCCTGCTCGACGACCTGGACCTGGCCTTGCTCAGCGTCGGCGACGGGGGTGCGCTGCGCACCGGTTCCCTGACTATCGCCTGCGTACCTTCAGCTGCTTATTATTTCATGCCCCACGCGATCCGCGCCTTTCACTCGCAGTACCCGAAGGTGCGCATCAACCTGCACGACGCCTCTGCCAATGAAGTCAGCGCCGCCGTGGCCTCAGGCGAAGCCGACTTCGGCCTGAGCTTCACCGGCAACCTCGCCCCGGAAATCGAATTCAGTGTCTTGCTCGAAGAGCGCTATGTCATCGCCTGCCGGCAGGACCACCCGCTGGCCGGGCAAACGCAGGTGACCTGGGCACAAGCCTACGCGCATGACTACATCACATTGGGCAAATCATCAGGTAACCGCCTGGTGCTGGACCGGGCGCTGGCCGGGATGCCCGTCAGCAAGAACAGCGTGTGCGAGGCCAGGCACGTGACGACCCTGCTGGGGCTTATCGAAGCCGGCCTGGGTATCGCCGCGGTTCCGTCGATTGCCTTGCCGATGACGCCGCACCCCATACTCGCCAGCGTTGCACTGGTCGAGCCGGAGGTCACCCGCAAAATGGGCTTGCTCAAGCGCCGCGGCCGCACACTGACGCCCGCAGCACTTGAAATGATAAGGCTGATTCGTGAGCTGCCCGGGGTACTACCGGGCGACTGAGTCCAGACCGGTAGCCCGCACGGCGGGTTGCACGTCGGGGGAAGCCAGGTAGTTCAGCAACTGCCTGGCCTCGGCAGGGTGCCGGGCGTTTTTCGGTATGCCGGCAGCGAAGCGGGTGACCGACTGCAAGCTTTCTGGAATCTTGCCAACGTAAGTGACGCCCGGCACCGGCAGCAGTTCGGCAACCTGCTGGAAGCCCAGCTGGTAGTTGCCCTTAGCGACCTGCGCCGCCACCGGTACCCGCTCAACCATGGTGCTCTTGCCCGCCAGCTGGTCGTGGATACCCAACTTTTTGTACAGCTGGTTCTCGATGTACACACCGCTTGCGCTGTCCGAGTAGGCCACCGATGTGGCTGCGAGCAACGTCTGCTTCAACTCGGCGGCGGTGCCGATTGCCGGTTTGGCCTGCCCTTCCCGGACCACCAGGCCAATGCGCGAATCGGCCAGTTCTACCCGCGATGCCGGATCGACCTTGCCCTGGCGAATCAGCTCATCCAGCGCGTAGCCAACCATGATGACCACATCAGCGTGCTCACCCCGTGCCAAGCGATTGGGAATGGCCTCGGCGGCCTTGCCCATGGACGGGCCCAGGACCGTGACCAACGTATCACCGCTGCGGGCTGCATACTGCGGCCCAAGCTGCTTGTAGGCGGCCGTGAAGCCACCCGAGGTCATCACCGTAAGTTCGGCCGCCTGGGCAAGGCCAGCGCCGGCCAGCAAGGCAGCACACAGCAAAGCACCGATCGAACGCTTCATGCGGCCACCGCTGCACGGCAGGCCAATCGACGGTACAGCACCCAGGTAGCGACGAACGCACAGAACGCGGCAAACATGAGCCAGTACGCAGGGGCAGCCTTGTCACCGGTTGCGTGGATCATCCAGGTCGAGATGGCAGGGGTAAAGCCGCCGAAGATGGCAGTTGCCAAGCTGTACGCCAGCGAGAAGCCGGCTACCCGCACTTCCACGGGCATGATTTCGGTCAGCGCCGGGATCATCGCACCGTTGTACAGGCCATAAAGGAACGAGAACCACAGCAGCACTTCGAGCATGTGCCCAAAGCTTGGTGTCTGCGCCAGAAACGACAGTGCAGGATACGCCGTGAGCACGGTCAGCAGCGACATCGCGGCGAGCAGCGGCTTGCGCCCGAAGCGGTCGCTGAGCATGCCACCGATGGGCAGCCAGACGAAATTCGACACCCCCACCAGCAAGGTCACGATCAGCGCATCGCTGGTACTCAGTTGCAGCACGGTCTTGCCGAAGGTCGGGGCATACACGGTGATCATGTAGAAGGCAGTGGTGGTCATCGCCACCATCAGCATGCCGAGCAACACCACGCTGGCGTTGTCGAACAGGGTGGCCAACACCTGCTTCATGCTCGGTCGATGCTTGCGGGCGGTGAATTCTTCGGTTTCCTGAAGATTGCGGCGCAACAGGAAGATCATCGGGATGATCAGGCAGCCCAGGGCGAACGGTACGCGCCAGCCCCACTGGGCGATCTCGGCGGCACTCAGCCACTGGTTGAGGGCAAACCCGAGCGCTGCGGCGACGACAATCGCCACCTGCTGACTGGCGGACTGCCAACTGGCATAGAAGCCTTTATGCCCAGGGGTTGCCATTTCTGCCAGGTAAACCGACACACCGCCAAGTTCGGCACCGGCGGAAAAGCCCTGCAGCAAACGCCCTAGCAGCACCAGTGCCGGCGCCCATAGCCCAATGCTGGCGTAGCCGGGCACCAGCACGATCAGCAGTGTCCCGCTGGCCATGATCGCCAAGGTCACGATCAGCCCTTTACGGCGGCCGACATCATCGATGTAGGCACCCAGGATCACCGCCCCCAGCGGACGCATGAGGAAGCCTGCGCCAAAGGCTGCGAAGGTCATCATCAGCGAGGCGAACTCGTTGGATGCCGGGAAGAATGCGGCGGCGATATGGGTGGCATAGAAGCCGAACAGGAAGAAATCGAACTGTTCGAGGAAGTTTCCGGATGTTACCCGAAAGACCATCCCGGCCCTGGACTTAACCGCAGGCAGCGAATGTGACGGCAGACTCATTGGTGGATCTCCAGCGTTTCTTGAAATTTGTAAGTGCTTGTTGCTGGAATGATCGGGCAAAGTCGCGCTGGGGATAATCGTTGAATTCTCATCAATTGATGCGCGGGTGCGATCAATAATGCGCTGAAACAAAAAAGCGGCTGCTGGCATCACTGCCGGCAGCCGCTCTTGATAGGTGCGAATCGCTTATTCGACTGTCACCGACTTTGCCAGGTTACGCGGCTGGTCCACGTCAGTGCCCTTGAGCACGGCCACGTAGTACGACAGCAGCTGCAGCGGAATGGTGTACAAAATCGGCGCCAGTGCATCGGCAATGTGCGGCACCTTGATCACGTGGGTGCCTTCGCCATTGCTCATGCCAGCCTGCTCGTCGGCGAACACCACCAGCTCGCCACCGCGCGCACGGACTTCCTGCAGGTTGGACTTCAGCTTTTCCAGCAGTTCGTTGTTCGGCGCAACGGTAACCACCGGCATGTCGTTGTCCACCAGTGCCAACGGGCCGTGCTTCAGCTCGCCCGCCGGGTAGGCTTCGGCGTGGATATAGGAGATTTCCTTCAGCTTGAGTGCACCTTCCATCGCTACCGGGTACTGCGCACCACGGCCAAGGAACAGGGTGTGGTGCTTGTCGGCGAACAGCTCGGCGATTTTCTCGACCGTGGCGTCCATGGCCAGGGCTTCGCCCAGGCGGGTCGGCAGGCGACGCAGCTCTTCAACCAGCTCGGCTTCGACACCCGCTTCCAGCGTGCCGCGCACCTGGCCCAAGGCCAGGGTCAGCAGCATCAGCGAAACCAGCTGGGTGGTGAAGGCCTTGGTCGAGGCCACGCCAATTTCCGGGCCAGCCAAAGTCAGCAGGGTCAGGTCCGATTCACGCACCAGCGAACTGATGCCCACGTTGCAGATCGCCAGGCTGCCGAGGAAGCCCAGCTCCTTGGCGTTGCGCAGTGCGGCGAGGGTGTCCGCGGTTTCGCCAGATTGCGAGATGGAAACAAACAGGGTGTCCGGCTGGACCACTACCTTGCGGTAACGGAACTCGCTGGCCACTTCGACTTGGCACGGGATGCCAGCCAGGCTTTCCAGCCAGTAACGGGCGACCATGCCGGCATGGTAGCTAGTGCCACAGGCAACGATCTGCACGTTACGCACTTTGGCGAACAGCTCTGCAGCCTGTGGACCGAAAGCCTGGACCAGGACATGGTCCTTACCCAGGCGGCCTTCCAGGGTGCGCTGAACCACGGTTGGCTGCTCGTGAATTTCCTTGAGCATGAAGTGGCGGTAGTTACCCTTGTCTGCCGCCTCGGCACCTTCGTGGTACTGCACGGTTTCGCGCTGTACCTGGTGGCCGGCCTGATCCCAGATGGTGACCTGGTCACGGCGGATTTCAGCGATGTCGCCCTCTTCCAGGTACATGAAGCGGTCGGTGACCTGGCGCAATGCCAACTGGTCGGAGGCCAGGAAGTTCTCGCCCAGGCCCAGGCCGATCACCAGCGGGCTGCCGCTGCGTGCGGCTACCAGGCGGTCAGGCTGCTTGGCGCTGATAAGTGCCAGACCATAGGCGCCATGCAGGCGCTTTACCGCGGCCTTCAGGGCATCGGCAAGGTCCGGAATGCTCTTCAGGGTGTGGTGGATCAGGTGGACAATGACTTCAGTGTCGGTCTGCGACGTGAAGACATAACCCAGGCCCTTCAGCTCTTCGCGCAACTCTTCGTGGTTCTCGATGATGCCGTTATGCACCACAGCCACTTCATTGCCCGAGAAATGCGGGTGGGCGTTGCCTTCGGTCGGTGCACCATGGGTAGCCCAGCGGGTGTGGGCGATGCCCAGCTGGCCGGCCAGGGGGTCAGCAGCAACTGCAGCTTGCAGTTCGCTGACCTTGCCGATGCGGCGGCGGCGCTGCAGCTCACCGTTCTGGGTGAGCACGGCCAGGCCGGCGCTGTCGTAGCCGCGGTATTCAAGACGCTTGAGGCCTTCGATCAGGATGGCGGTGATATTACGCTCGGCGACGGCGCCAACGATTCCACACATAATTATTGCTCCTGGCTGATCGCGGCGCAGATCAGGTTTATGCCGCGGGCTTGAATGTGTTCGCGTGCCGCTGCGGGCAGGCGTTCATCTGTGATAAGGGTGTGTACGCTGCCCCACGGCAGCTCAAGGTTGGGGATCTTGCGCCCGACCTTGTCCGACTCGACCATCACGATCACTTCGCGGGCGACTTCAGCCATGACCCGGCTCAGCCCGAGCAGCTCGTTGAAGGTGGTAGTACCCCGGCCGAGGTCGATGCCGTCGGCACCGATGAACAGCTGGTCGAAATCGTAGGAGCGTAGTACCTGCTCGGCGACCTGGCCCTGGAACGATTCCGAATGCGGGTCCCAGGTACCACCGGTCATCAGCAGTACCGGCTCGTGTTCAAGGTCGCAGATGGCCCGGGCCACATTCAGCGAGTTGGTCATCACCACCAGGCCAGGCTGGCGCCCCAGTTCCGGGATCATCGCTGCCGTGGTGCTGCCACTGTCGATGATGATGCGCGCATGCTCACGGATACGCCCCACGGCCGCGCGGGCGATAGCCTTCTTGTAGGAAGACACCGGCTGGGCGGGTTCACCGAGCAACTCCTGCGGCACTGGCACTGCACCGCCGTAGCGGCGCAGCAACAGGCCGTTGGTTTCCAGGGCGGCCAGGTCTTTGCGAATGGTCACTTCCGAGGTTGCGAAACGCTTGGCCAAGGCATCCACGCTCACCTCGCCCTGCTCACTGAGCAAGGCCAGGATGTTGTGCCGACGTTGGGGGGTATTTCGTTTCGACATGAGCAGTTAAGTTTCGATTCGAAAGATAATGGTTGCAATCAAAACCTAAGATGGGCGATTCGTCAAGCTGTGGATAAATATTCGCGACAACCTTGTCCTTTGTGGGAGCGGGTTTACCCGCGAAGAATGCGGCACGGTGATGGCACCGGCTTCGCCGGTGTTCGCGGGTGAACCCGCTCCCACAGGGGATAGCGTCGGAGTCTGGAAATTGAGCAAGGCAGTTAATCCCTGGGGGTAGGTGGTCAACCAATAAAAAAGCCGACTTATTCACATAAGTCGGCTTTCGATTGAAACAGCTGTGAATAACTCAGCTCTTCTTGATCTTCTCCGGCCGCTTCCAGCCGGGGATGTTGCGCTGGCGCGCACGCGCCACGGCCAGGTCACCCGCCTCGACGGTCTGGGTAATGGTCGAACCGGCAGCCGTGGTCGCACCGGCCTGGATTTCCACAGGCGCCACCAGCGAGTTGTTCGAGCCGATGAACACGTCCTCGCCCATCACGGTCTTGAACTTGTTGGCGCCATCGTAGTTGCAGGTGATGGTGCCGGCACCGATGTTGGTGCGCGCCCCAATCTCCGCATCGCCCAGGTAGGTCAGGTGGCCGGCCTTGGCGCCTTCACCCAGGTGGGCGTTCTTCAGTTCCACGAAGTTACCCACATGGGCCTTGGCCTCCAGCACGCTGCCCGGACGCAGGCGGGCGAACGGGCCGGCATCGCTGCCCTCGCCCATCACGGCACCTTCCAGATGGCTGTTGGCCTTGACCACCGCGCCCTTGCGCAGGGTGGTGTTCTTGATCACGCAGTTGGGGCCAATCTGTACATCGTCCTCGATGACCACCTTGCCTTCGAGAATCACGTTGATGTCGATCAGCACATCACGGCCAACGGTGACCTCGCCGCGAACATCGAAGCGCGCCGGGTCACGCAAGGTCACACCCTGGGCCATCAGGCGACGGCCTTCACGCAGCTGGTAGTGACGCTCCAGCTCGGACAACTGGCGACGGTCGTTGGCGCCCTGCACTTCCATCGGGTCGTGTGGCTGCTCGGTAGCCACCACCAGGCCATCAGACACTGCCATGGCGATGACATCGGTCAGGTAATACTCGCCCTGGGCGTTGTTGTTCGACAGGCGGCCCATCCAGTCAGCCAAGCGTGCAGCCGGCAGCGCCAGAATACCGGTGTTGCCTTCCTTGATGGCTTTCTGCGCGTCATTGGCGTCCTTGTGCTCAACGATGGCAGTGACCTTGCCCTGTGCGTCGCGGACGATGCGGCCATAGCCGGTCGGGTCGTCGAGGGTAACGGTGAGCAGGCCCAGCTGCTTGTCGTTGACGTTGGCCAGCAAGCGCTGCAGGGTTTCCACTTCGATCAGTGGCACGTCGCCGTAAAGCACCAGCACGGTGTCGGCGGTCAGCGCCGGCAGTGCCTGGGCAACCGCATGGCCAGTCCCCAGTTGCTTGTCCTGCATGACGAAGTTCAGGTCGTCAGCGGCCAGGCGCTCGCGGACCAGCTCGGCGCCATGGCCGATAACCACATGGATACCTTGCGGCTGGAGCTGGCGCGCGCTGTGGATAACATGGCCGAGCATGGAGTTGCCGGCGACCGGGTGCAGTACTTTGGGCAGCGCCGAGCGCATGCGGGTACCTTGGCCGGCGGCAAGAATTACGATATCGAGTGACATTACTGGCTACCAATCCTGGGCGGTCAGCTACGTGACCAAAATAGAAATGCAGAAAAAGAAAAAGGGTAGCCGAGGCTACCCTTTAACTCAATCGCAACGGAAGTACCTGGCCTAAGCCGGATTACTTGCCTCTGCGCAATTGCTGGACAGTACGCAGCTGAGCTGCAGCCTCGGCCAGACGTGCGGCAGCTGCGCCGTAGTCGAAGTCCGAGCCTTTAGTGTTCAGCGCGTTCTCGGCAGCCTTGAGGGCTTCCTGAGCCTGAGCTTCGTCCAGGTCGGCAGCACGTTGCACGGTGTCGGCAAGGACCTTCACCATGTTCGGCTGCACTTCGAGGAAGCCACCGGAGATGTAGAACACCTCTTGAGTGCCACCCTGCTTGGTCAGCGTAATCGGACCTGGCTTGAGATTGGTGATCAGCGGCGCGTGGCCTGGAGCGATACCCAGATCGCCCAGGTTGCCGTGCGCTACTACCATCTCGACCAGGCCGGAGAAGATTTCCCCTTCCGCACTGACGATGTCGCAATGGACTGTCATAGCCATCTGCTTGCCTCAACCTGATTAGCGCCCCTTGCGGGGCGCCGGGATTACAGTTTCTTGGCTTTCTCGATCGCTTCGTCGATGCTGCCGACCATGTAGAACGCTTGTTCTGGCAGGTGGTCGTAGTCACCTTTGAGGATGCCGCTGAAGCCAGCGATGGTGTCCTTCAGGGAAACGTACTTGCCTGGCGAGCCGGTGAAGACTTCGGCCACGAAGAACGGCTGCGACAGGAAGCGCTGGATCTTACGAGCGCGGGCTACCAGTTGCTTGTCGCTTTCGGACAGTTCGTCCATACCCAGGATCGCGATGATGTCTTTCAGCTCTTTGTAGCGCTGCAGAACATACTGAACGCCACGAGCGGTCTCGTAGTGCTCGTTGCCGATCACGTTCGGGTCCAGCTGGCGCGAAGTCGAGTCCAGTGGGTCGACCGCCGGGTAGATACCCAGGGAGGCGATGTCACGGGACAGAACGACGGTGGCGTCCAAGTGGGCGAAGGTGGTCGCTGGCGACGGGTCGGTCAGGTCGTCCGCAGGTACGTATACGGCCTGGACGGAGGTGATCGAACCTTCCTTGGTGGAGGTGATGCGCTCTTGCAGAACGCCCATCTCTTCAGCCAGGGTCGGCTGGTAACCTACTGCCGAAGGCATACGGCCCAGCAGAGCGGATACTTCAGTACCGGCCAGGGTGTAACGATAGATGTTGTCGACGAACAGCAGAACGTCGTTACCTTCGTCACGGAACTTCTCAGCCATGGTCAGGCCGGTCAGCGCTACGCGCAGACGGTTTCCTGGTGGCTCGTTCATCTGACCGTAGACCAGCGCTACCTTGTCGAGAACGTTGGAGTCCTTCATCTCGTGGTAGAAGTCGTTACCCTCACGAGTACGCTCACCCACACCAGCGAACACGGAGTAACCGCTGTGTTCCATGGCGATGTTACGGATCAGTTCCATCATGTTTACGGTCTTGCCGACACCGGCACCACCGAACAGACCAACTTTACCACCCTTGGCGAACGGGCAAACCAGGTCGATAACCTTGATGCCGGTTTCCAGCAGGTCGTTGCCGCCTGCCTGGTCAGCGAACGAAGGCGCTGGCTGGTGGATACCGCGACGCTCTTCTTCGCCGATCGGGCCGGCTTCGTCGATTGGGTTGCCCAATACGTCCATGATACGGCCCAGAGTGGCCTTACCAACTGGAACGGAAATGGCAGCGCCAGTGTCGACGACATCCAGACCGCGCTTCAGGCCTTCGGTCGAGCCCATCGCAATGGTACGAACCACGCCGTCGCCCAGCTGCTGCTGAACTTCCAGGGTGGTTTCCGCGCCTTGTACTTTCAGCGCGTTGTAAACACTCGGCACGACGTCACGTGGGAATTCCACGTCGATGACGGCGCCGATGATTTGAACGATACGTCCGCTACTCATAGCTGGATCCTCTGAATTTTTGAACCGTTAAACCGCGGCAGCGCCGCCGACGATTTCCGAGATCTCCTGGGTGATCGCAGCCTGACGCGCCTTGTTGTAGATCAATTGCAGCTCTTTGATCAAATCACCGGCGTTGTCTGTGGCGTTCTTCATGGCGATCATCCGGGCCGCTTGTTCAGCAGCGTTGTTCTCGACCACCGCCTGGTACACCTGCGACTCCACGTAACGCACCATCAAGCCGTCCAGCAGCTCTTTTGCGTCGGGTTCGTACAGGTAGTCCCAGTGGTGCTTGAGTTCCTGATCCGGGGTTGCCACCAACGGTACCAATTGCTCGACCGTCGGTTGTTGGGTCATGGTGTTGATGAACTTGTTCGAAACCACCGAAAGGCGATCGATACGGCCGTCCAGGTAGGCGTCCAGCATCACTTTGACGGAGCCGATCAGATCGTTGATCGATGGCTCTTCGCCCAAGTGGCTGATCGCGGCTACGACGTTGCCGCCAAAGATGCGGAAGAAAGTCGCACCCTTGCTGCCGATCACGCACAGGTCGATTTCCACGCCCTGTTCGCGGTTTGCGTTCATGTCCTTGACCAGGGCCTTGAACAGGTTGGTGTTCAAGCCACCGCACAGACCACGGTCACTGCTCACCACGATATAACCGGCGCGCTTTACAGGGCGGTCGATCATGAACGGGTGGCGGTATTCCGGGTTGGCGTTGGCCAGATGACCGATCACCTGGCGGATACGCTCCGCGTAAGGACGGCTAGCAGCCATGCGCATTTGTGCCTTGCGCATTTTGCTGACCGCCACTTTCTCCATGGCGCTGGTAATTTTTTGCGTGCTTTTGATGCTCGCAATCTTACTGCGAATCTCTTTTGCGCCTGCCATGTATCACCTATCAGGTTAGCAAGCGGGGGCCAGGGCCCCCGCTGCGGCTTACCAGGTCTGGGTGGCCTTGAACTTCTCGATACCGGCTTTCAGGCCAGCGTCGATTTCGTCGTTGAAGTCACCCTTCACGTTGATCTTCGCCAGCAATTCGGCGTGATCACGGTTGAAGTAGGCAATCAGCGCTTGCTCGAAGCTGCCGACCTTGGAGACTTCCACGTCAGTCAGGAAACCACGCTCAGCGGCGTACAGCGACAGGGCCATGTCCGCGATGGACATTGGCGCGTACTGCTTCTGCTTCATCAGCTCGGTTACGCGCTGACCATGCTCCAGCTGCTTGCGGGTCGCTTCGTCCAGATCGGAAGCGAACTGGGCGAATGCAGCCAGTTCACGGTACTGAGCCAGCGCGGTACGAATACCACCGGACAGCTTCTTGATGATCTTGGTCTGAGCGGCACCACCTACGCGGGATACCGAAACACCGGCGTTCACTGCAGGGCGGATGCCCGAGTTGAACATGGCCGATTCCAGGAAGATCTGACCGTCGGTGATGGAAATCACGTTGGTCGGAACGAACGCGGAAACGTCGCCAGCCTGGGTTTCGATGATCGGCAGGGCGGTCAGGGAACCGGTCTTGCCAGTGACTGCGCCGTTGGTGAACTTCTCGACGTACTCTTCCGAAACGCGCGATGCACGCTCCAGCAGACGGGAGTGGAGATAGAACACGTCGCCTGGGTACGCTTCACGTCCTGGTGGACGGCGCAGCAGCAGGGAGATCTGACGGTAGGCAACGGCCTGCTTGGACAGGTCATCGTAAACGATCAGGGCGTCTTCGCCGCGGTCACGGAAGAACTCGCCCATGGTGCAGCCGGCGTATGGCGCCAGGAACTGCAGTGCGGCGGATTCCGAAGCACTGGCAACAACCACGATGGTGTTGGCCAGGGCGCCGTTTTCTTCCAGCTTGCGAACGATGTTGGCAACGGTGGAACGCTTCTGGCCGACAGCAACATAAACACAGAAAATACCGGAGTCTTTCTGGTTGATGATGGCGTCGATGGCCATGGCGGTCTTGCCGATCTGACGGTCACCGATGATCAGCTCGCGCTGGCCACGGCCGACAGGGATCATGGCGTCGACGGACTTGTAGCCAGTCTGTACAGGCTGGTCTACCGACTTACGCCAGATCACGCCTGGGGCTACTTTCTCGACCGCGTCGGTCTCGGTGTTGCCCAGCGGACCTTTGCCGTCGATCGGGTTGCCCAGTGCGTCAACGACGCGGCCCAGCAGTTCCTTACCAACCGGAACTTCCAGGATGCGGCCGGTGCACTTGGCGCTCATGCCTTCGGCGAGGGTGTCATAGGCCCCCAGGATCACTGCACCTACGGAGTCCTGCTCCAGGTTCAGGGCCATGCCGTAGACGCCGCCAGGGAACTCGATCATTTCGCCGTACATGACGTCGGCCAGACCGTGGATCCGCACGATACCGTCGGATACCGAAACAACGGTACCTTCGTTACGGGCTTGGGAGCTCACATCGAGGTTGTCGATGCGGCCCTTGATGATTTCACTAATTTCGGAAGGATTGAGTTGCTGCATTGCTCTGCTGCCCCTTCAAACTCAAGATTTCAATGCTTCGGCCAGTTTCGCGATTTTGCCGCGAACAGAGCCATCGATTACCAGGTCACCAGCGCGGATGACGACGCCGCCAATCAGGCTGGCATCCTCCGACGCGTGCAGGCGAACTTCCTGGCCTAGCCGTGCACTGAGAACCTTGGCGAGTTTGTCTTGCTGTTCTTGGTTCAACGCGAAGGCACTGGTGACTTCCACGTCCACGGATTTTTCTTGCTCGGCCTTGTACAGGTCGAACAGGTTGGCAATCTCCGGCAGAAGCAGGAGACGGTCATTTTCCGCGGCAACATGAATGAAATTCTGTGCCTGTGCATTGAACTTGTCACCGCACACGTCAATGAACGTGGCGGCCTTTTCTGCGCTCGTCAGTCGCGGGGCCTTGAGCAGGCGCTGCATGGTGTCGTCTTGCGACACCGCAGCAGCCAGGCCGAGCATGGCTGACCAATTGGCCAGTTGCTGATGGGCCTGGGCATGCTCAAAGGCAGCCTTAGCGTAAGGTCGGGCCAACGTGGTCAGTTCTGCCATGATCGCCCTCGCTTAAATTTCAGCGGCCAGTTTGTTAACCAGCTCCGCATGCGCGTTTTGATCGATTGTGGCGCCAAGGATCTTTTCAGCACCGCCAACAGCCAGGGCACCCACTTGGGCACGCAGGGCGTCTTTAGCGCTGTTCAGTTCCTGTTCGATCTCGGCCAGAGCCTGAGCCTTCACACGGTCAGCTTCGACGCGGGCCTGTTCACGGGCTTCCTCGACAAGCTGAGCAGCGCGCTTCTTGCTTTGCTCAATGATTTCGGCTGCCTGTGCTTTAGCTTCACGCAGTTGCTGACCCGCTTTCTCTTGGGCCAGCTCCAGGTCGCGAGCTGCGCGGTTGGCAGCGTCCAAGCCGTCGGCAATCTTCTTTTGACGCTCTTGCAGGGCAGTAATGACCGGAGGCCATACGTACTTCATGCAGAAGAGTACAAAAATCAGGAAGGCAACGGATTGGCCAATCAGGGTTGCATTAATGTTCACGCCAACACCTCGCTCGGTCTTTGGTTCATCACAGCTATCAACTCGTGGTTAACGAGTGATTAGCCGGCGATTTGACCAACGAACGGATTCGCGAAGGTGAAGAACAGAGCGATACCAACACCGATCATGGTTACGGCGTCGAGCAGACCGGCAACGATGAACATTTTAACCTGCAGCATTGGAACCATTTCTGGCTGGCGAGCAGCGCCTTCCAGGAATTTGCCGCCCAGCAGGCCGAAACCAATGGCGGTACCCAGAGCACCCAGGCCGATCAGCAGAGCAACAGCGATAGCGGTCAGACCAACTACAGTTTCCATCTTTCCTCCCGACTTTTACGTCGTATTGGTTAGGTTTTTAAGTTGAAGCGGTAAAACAAATCGTTTGGTACAGCATGCCCTTGCGGACTTTTTAAGCCCTCCCCCCAAACAGGCGGGGAAGGCTATCAGACACGCCAGGCGGTCTTAATGGTTATCTTCGTGCGCCATCGACAGGTAGACGATGGTCAGCATCATGAAGATGAAAGCTTGCAGGGTGATGATCAGGATGTGGAACACAGCCCACGCCCATTGCAGCACCACACCCAGGCCACTCAGCCAGAGCAGGCCGGAGCCGAACATTACAGCGATCAGGATGAACACCAGCTCGCCGGCGTACATGTTGCCGAACAGACGCAGTGCCAGCGAGATCGGTTTGGCGATCAGGGTGACGAATTCCAGCAGGAAGTTGACCGGAATCAGCAGGATCTGCACGAAGATGTTCTTGCTGCCGAACGGGTGCAGTGTCAGCTCGCCGATGAAGCCGCCCAGGCCCTTGACCTTGATGCTGTAGAAGATGATCAGGGCGAACACGCAGAAGGCCATGGCCAGGGTCGCGTTCGGGTCGGTGGTCGACACGGCGCGGAACGGAATGTGCGGATCACCGGAAATCAGGATGGCCAGCTGAGGAATCCAGTCGACCGGTACCAGGTCGACGGCGTTCATCAGGAATACCCAGACGAAAATGGTCAGCGCCAGCGGTGCAATGACCGGGCTACGGCCGTGGAAGGAGTCCTTCACGCTGCCGTTGACGAAGTCGACCATCACTTCCACGAAGTTCTGCAGACCGCCAGGCTGACCGGAAGTCGCCTTCTTGGCCGCCATGCGGAAGATGAACAGGAAGATCAGACCCAGCGCAACGGACCAGCCCAGGGTGTCCAGGTGGAACGCCCAGAAGCCCATTGCCTTGGCTTCTGCAGCCGAATGGGCGAAGCCCCAGCTGCCGTCTGGTAGTTGACCGTAGGTCAGGTTCTGCAAGTGGTGCTGGATATAGCCCGAAGCGGTTTCTGCTGCCATGGTTGCCTCAAACGCCCTAAGGTCTCGAAAGTCTTTTATTCATTAGCAGTGGCGCGAACCAGCTGACCATGAGGGTCAGCAGGAAGACGCCGAATACTGCTAACGGCGCCAATGGCTTCACTCCTGCGAAGGTCAGTGCAAACAACACTGCCGTCAAAATCATTTTGCCTGCCTCGCCAGCGTAGAACGACTTGACGATGGCCTGCGCTGCCCGGGCTCCGCTAAAGCGAAATGCCTTCCAGGCGAAGTACAGATTGGGTAGCCAGGCAATCAAACCTCCGCAAAGGCCTGAATATCCACTGACCGCCCCTTTCCACTGCCACAACACCAACGTTGCCAGCAGCGCTACAACAAACTGAGTCAGCAGTACCGGAAAAACCGCCCAGCGATGGAAAGGCAGGCGGTTTGGCGTGCGTATTTCCATCACAACTGCTCCTCGGAAGTCGACCAACAAGTCAGCTATGACTTGGCATAATTTGTGCCGACAAAATGCGCGCAGAGTATAGGGGTGGATTAACCCCTATTCAACTCTTCGGTAGTGATTTCCGACTGCGCGCTACAACAGGAATTGTTTCAGCGGATGTGAGCGAGCACGCCTTGCAACTCGTCAAGCGAGTTGTAGCGAATAACCAACTGGCCCTTGCCCTTGTTGCCATGGCGGATCTGCACGGCAGAGCCCAGGCGCTCTGCGAGCCGCTGTTCAAGGCGTGCGATATCCGGATCAGGTTTGCTCGGTTCGACCGGATCAGGCTTGTCGCTGAGCCACTGGCGAACCAGTGCCTCGGTTTGGCGCACAGTGAGGCCACGTGCGACAACATGACGCGCCCCCTCTTCCTGACGATCTTCGTCCAGGCCGAGCAATGCACGGGCGTGGCCCATTTCCAGATCGCCATGGGCGAGCATGGTCTTGATCGCCTCGGGCAGGGTAATCAGGCGCAGCAAGTTAGCCACGGTCACCCGCGACTTGCCCACAGCGTCAGCCACCTGTTGCTGGGTGAGCTCGAACTCTTGCTGCAGGCGCTGCAGGGCCAGGGCTTCTTCCAGCGGGTTGAGGTCTTCGCGCTGGATGTTCTCGATCAGCGCCATGGCAATGGCGGCTTCGTCGGCCACTTCGCGGACCATGGCCGGGATGGTATCCAGGCCAGCCTGCTGGGTGGCGCGCCAGCGGCGCTCACCGGCGATGATCTCGTAGCGGTTGTCGCCGATCGGGCGCACCACGATCGGTTGCATCACGCCATGCGTGCGAATCGAGTGCGCGAGCTCTTCCAGCGCCTGCGGGTCCATGTCCCGGCGAGGCTGGTACTTGCCACGCTGGATCAGCTCGACCGGCAGGTGTTGCAGTTCTTTCTGGTCGATCTTCACAGCCTGCTCTTCGAGCGCGCTGACGGAAGGACCACTGAGCAGTGCATCCAACCCACGTCCGAGACCCCGTTTCTTGACGGCCATACGGATTCCTTAAGTTGTTTGTGCAGTGCGTGA
The DNA here is from genome assembly GCF_016658545.1 of Pseudomonas sp. S37. Lineage (GTDB taxonomy): Bacteria > Pseudomonadota > Gammaproteobacteria > Pseudomonadales > Pseudomonadaceae > Aquipseudomonas. The sequence continues at coordinate 29,343 of NZ_JACVZC010000010.1, forward strand.
TTGACGGCGTTGACGGCGAACCAGTTCCCCAGCCAGGGCCAGATAAGCCAGCGCGCCACGCGATTGCTTGTCGTAGGCCAAGGCCGGCATGCCGAAGCTGGGGGCCTCGGCCAGGCGAATGTTGCGCGGAATGACCGTGTCGTACAGCTGCGGGCCGAAGTGCTCCTTCAGCTGCGCCGAAACATCATTGTTCAGGCTCAGGCGCGGGTCGTACATGGTCCGCAGCAGGCCTTCGATCTTCAGTTCCGGGTTCAACCGGGCGGCGATGCGCTTGATGTTATCCACAAGGTCACTGAGACCTTCCAGCGCGTAGTACTCGCACTGCATGGGGATAATCACGCCATCGGAAGCGACCAGGGCGTTCAGTGTCAGCATGGACAACGAAGGCGGGCAGTCGATGAGGATGTAGTCGTAGTTCTCGCGGATGGGCGCCAGCGCATTGCGCAGGCGGCTTTCCTTGACCTGCATTTCCAGCAGCACCACCTCGGCGGCGGTCAGGTCGCGGTTGGCCGGCAGCAGCTGGAAACCACCGTGCTCGGAGTAATGCATGGCCTGGGCCAGGTCGCATTCCCCGATCAGCAGGTCGTAGACCGAGTGCTCGAGCTCGTGTTTGTCCACACCGCTGCCCATGGTGGCGTTGCCCTGCGGATCGAGGTCGATCAGCAGCACACGACGCTTGGTCGCGGCCAGCGAGGCGGCGAGATTGATACAGGTGGTGGTCTTGCCTACACCACCTTTCTGGTTCGCGATTGCGAATACCTTAGCCATTGATGCGCGTGTTCCCAGTCATGCCTTGCGGCGCAGTATCAGCAGATGGCGCTGGCCCTGGCAACCCGGAACGGTCAGGGCCTGTTCGCTTTCCACTGTGAAGTCTGCGGGCAATGCTACCAGTTCATCGGCAGGATGCAGCCCCTTCATTGCAAGCCATTGCGTCCCGGTGTCGCCCAGGTGGCGGGTCCAATTGGTGAAGTTCTCCATGCTGCTGAAAGCACGCGAGATGATTCCGTCGAACGGTTGCGCTGGCTGGAAGGCTTCGACCCGGCTGTGGATAACCGTCAGGTTGTCCAGCTTCAGCTCCATTTTCACCTGGGTCAGGAAGCGGGTTTTCTTGCCATTGGCGTCCAGCACGGTAACGCGTTTGTGCGGATGCAGGATAGCCAACGGGATGCCTGGCATGCCACCACCGCTGCCAACATCCAGCCAGTTGTCACGCTCACTGTGGATAAACGACATGACGCTGAGGCTGTCGAGCAAGTGGCGCGAAACCATCTCGTCCGGGTCACGCACAGCAGTCAGGTTGTAGGCTTTGTTCCATTTGATCAACAGGGCCAGATAACCAAGCAGCCTCTCGTGCTGTTCGGCACTCAGCTCGACACCTAGCTGGCGCGCACCTGTGGACAACTCTTCAGCGTGTTGCGGGGTGACCAGGGAACTCAAGCGCTTTGCTCCAATTCGCGGCCAGCGCCGCGTTTTTTCAAGTGAATCAGCAACAGGGAAATCGCCGCCGGGGTCACGCCCGGGATGCGCGAAGCCTGGCCCAAGGTTTCCGGGCGGGTCTGGCCCAGCTTGCCCTGGATCTCCTTGGACAGGCCGGAAATCGTCGTGTAGTCGATATCCACAGGCAGGCGGGTATCTTCGCTGGCGCGCAGCCGGGCGATTTCATCCTGCTGGCGGTCGATGTAGCCAGCGTACTTGGTGCGGATTTCAACCTGCTCGGCGACCTGTGGGTCGATGGCTGCACCGCCGGTCGCCTCAATCAGGCCGGCATAGTCGATTTCCGGGCGCGCCAGCAGGTTCAGCAGGCTGTACTCGTGGCTGAGTGGGGTGCCGAACTTATCCACAATGGCCTGGCCTTGCTCGGTGTTCGGCCGTACCCAGGTCGACTTCAGGCGCTGTTCTTCGCGCTCGATGCCATCGCGCTTGGCGCAGAACGCGGCCCAGCGCTGGTCATCGATCAGGCCCAGTTCACGGCCCTTTTCGGTCAGGCGCAGGTCGGCGTTGTCTTCGCGCAGGATCAGGCGGTACTCGGCACGCGAGGTGAACATGCGGTACGGCTCCTGGGTACCCAGGGTAATCAGGTCATCGACCAGTACGCCGATGTATGCCTCGTCGCGGCGCGGGCACCAGCTTTCACGGCCCTGCGCCCGCAGTGCGGCGTTGGTCCCGGCCAGCAGACCTTGGGCACCGGCTTCTTCGTAACCGGTAGTGCCATTGATCTGCCCGGCGAAGAACAGGCCGCCGATGACTTTGGTCTCGAGGCTGTACTTCAGGTCGCGCGGGTCGAAGTAGTCGTACTCGATCGCGTAGCCCGGGCGCACGATGTGGGCGTTTTCCATGCCGCGGATCGACCGCACCAGCTCCAGCTGCACGTCGAACGGCAGCGAAGTGGAAATGCCGTTGGGGTACAGCTCATGAGTGGTCAGGCCTTCCGGCTCGATGAACACCTGGTGGCTGTCCTTGTCGGCGAAGCGGTGGATCTTGTCTTCGATCGACGGGCAGTAGCGCGGGCCAACCCCTTCGATCACACCCGAGTACATCGGCGAACGATCAAGGTTCGAGGCAATGATTTCGTGGGTACGCGCGTTGGTGTGGGTGATCCAGCAGCTCACCTGGCGCGGGTGCATGTCGGCATTGCCCATGAACGACATCACCGGGATCGGCGTATCACCCGGCTGCTCGGTCATGACCGAGAAGTCTACCGAGCGGCCATCGATGCGTGGCGGGGTACCGGTTTTCAGGCGGCCGACGCGCAGCGGCAATTCACGCATACGGTGGGCCAGTGCAATCGAAGGCGGGTCGCCGGCACGACCGCCGGAATGGTTTTGCAAGCCAATGTGGATAAGGCCGCCGAGGAAAGTACCGGTGGTCAGTACCACCGATTCGGCGAAGAAACGCAGGCCCATCTGGGTAACCACGCCCTTGACCTGGTCCTGCTCGACGATCAGGTCGTCGCAGGACTGCTGGAATATCCACAGGTTTGGCTGGTTTTCCAGGATTTCACGCACCACTGCCTTGTAGATGGCGCGGTCCGCCTGTGCACGGGTGGCGCGTACGGCCGGGCCCTTGCGGTTGTTCAGAACGCGGAACTGGATGCCGCTCTTGTCGGTGGCCAGCGCCATGGCGCCGCCGAGCGCATCGATCTCTTTCACCAGATGGCTTTTGCCAATACCGCCGATGGCGGGGTTGCAGCTCATGTGACCGAGGGTTTCCACGTTATGGGTCAGCAGCAGGGTTTTTACACCCATGCGTGCAGACGCAAGCGCAGCCTCGGTACCGGCATGGCCGCCGCCGATGACGATCACTTCAAAACGGGAAGGGAAATCCACCACGCACCTCGTGCCTGTTTTTGCGAATAGAGAAGGTAAGCGGACAAGTATAGGGACTTCACCCCCCTTAAAGAAACCGTCTGAGCAAATTTTGACCAGTCTGTGGATGAGTGGCAAACAACAGAAATCAAAGAAGAGAAATTTATAAAAGCTTTGTTTTTATGTTTATTCTTATGCACAGCCTTATCTGTGGATAAACCTTTGTAGACCATGAATTACGCCATGTACAGAGAAATTAAACCCTGTGGTTGGAGTGCCATAAGGGGTATGGATAACGCGATTTAGCCTGTGGATTAAACGCCTGTTTACCCACAGGCGGTTTTGTCCTCAGAAAAAAAGCATGCTTATCAACGGAGCTGAAGGCGGGTTTTCCACAGGGCTCCTGAAGCCAGATTTATGCCTGTGGATGAAAGAAGATTCAGATTTGCGGCCAGGTACGGACAAGGTGGGAGCGGGCGTGCCCGCGAAGAGGCCGGTGCAATCGCTGAAAATTTTTGGCTGGACCGGCGCCTTCGCGGGCACGCCCGCTCCCACAGGTAAACGCTTAACCTGACTACGGTCATCTTCCGCAACGAATTTCTGGCAAAAAAAAGCCGCTCCCGAAGAAGCGGCCTATGGCATTGCCTGACTGTGGATTATTTGCCAATACAGAAGCTGGAGAAGATTCGCCCCAGCAAATCATCCGAACTGAATGCCCCGGTGATCTCGCCCAACGCGTGCTGCGCCTGGCGCAGGTCTTCCGCCAACAGCTCTCCTGCGCCCGCCAATGTCAGTTGTGCACGACCGTGCTCCAGGTGCTCACTGGCCTGGCGCAACGCATCCAGATGGCGCCGGCGGGCGCTGAAACCGCTCTCGGCAGTCTGTTCATAACCCATGCAGGCCTTCAGGTGGTCGCGTAGCAGCTGCAGGCCTGCATCATTGCCCTTGGCACTGAGGGTAATGGTCACATGCCCGTCATCGCAAAGTTCCAGCCCCACCTGCTCGCCACTCAGGTCGGCCTTGTTGCGAATCAGCGTAACCTTGGCCGGGTCTGGCCGCTGGTCGAGAAACTCGGGCCACAACGCGAACGGGTCGCTGGCCTCGGGCGCGGTGGAGTCGACCACCAGCAACACCCGGTCAGCCTCGCCAATGGCCTTCAACGCGCGTTCCACGCCGATCTTTTCCACATGGTCATCGGTATCGCGCAAACCGGCTGTATCAACCACATGCAGCGGCATGCCGTCGATGTGGATATGTTCACGCAGGATATCCCGGGTGGTGCCGGCGATATCGGTAACGATAGCCGCTTCGCGTCCGGCGAGCTGGTTCAGCAGGCTGGATTTGCCAGCATTCGGCCGGCCAGCGATGACCACGGTCATGCCGTCACGCAGCAAGGCACCCTGCCCGGCTTCACGCTGCACGGTGGATAACTCGCCACGCACCGCATCTAACATCGACAGCACATGGCCATCGGCAAGGAAGTCGATTTCCTCTTCGGGGAAGTCGATTGCTGCCTCGACGTAGATACGCAGGGCAATCAACGCCTCAGTCAGGCTGTGCACACGCTTGGAGAACTCCCCCTGCAATGAGCGCAGCGCGTTGCGCGCGGCCTGACTGGAGCTGGCCTCGATCAGGTCGGCGATGGCTTCTGCCTGGGCCAGGTCGAGCTTGTCGTTGAGAAATGCGCGCTCGCTGAACTCGCCCGGGCGGGCCAGGCGGCAGCCCACTTGTACACAGCGCTGCAGCAGCATGTCCAGGACCACCGGGCCACCGTGCCCCTGCAGTTCCAGCACATCTTCACCGGTGAACGAATTCGGCCCGGGGAAGAACAACGCGATCCCCTCGTCCAGCACCAGCCCTTCCTCATCGCGGAACGGGCCATAGTGGGCGTGCCGCGGGGTAAGTGTACGACCGGTTATCAACTGGCCAGCCTTGGCCGCCAGAGGGCCGGACAACCTGACAATACCCACACCACCGCGGCCCTGGGCAGTAGCGATGGCGGCGATGGTTTCACGCACAGTGTTCATGCTCGAAAGCCTCTACGACAAAAACGACAGATAGCAAAAACGCCCCACTAGGGGGCGTTTTTTATTCACAGGCTAGCGTATCAGCCCGTCAGGCAGCAGCTTTTTTCGTTGCTGCTTCGATGCGACGGGTGATGTACCACTGCTGCGAAATCGACAGGCAGTTGTTCACAACCCAGTACAGCACCAGACCAGCTGGGAACCACAGGAAGAAGAAGGTGAAGATGATTGGCATCATTTTCATTACCTTGGCCTGCATCGGATCCGGCGGCGTCGGATTCAGGCGCTGCTGGATGAACATGGTAGCGCCCATGATGATCGGCAGGATGAAGAACGGATCCTTGATCGACAGGTCGGTAATCCACAGCATCCATGGGGCCTGGCGCATTTCCACGCTTTCCAGCAGTACCCAGTACAGGGCCAGGAACACCGGCATCTGCACCAGGATCGGCAAGCATCCGCCCAACGGGTTGATCTTCTCTTTCTTGTACAGCTCCATCATCGCCTGGGACATCTTCTGGCGATCGTCACCGAAGCGTTCCTTCAGTGCGGCGAGCTTCGGCGCAACGGCACGCATGCGCGCCATGGAGCGGTAGCTGGCAGCCGACAGCGGGAAGAACAGGCCTTTGATGAGCATGGTCAGGACAATGATCGACCAGCCCCAGTTACCCAACAGGCTGTGGATATGTTGCAGCAGCCAGAAGATTGGCTGAGCGATGAACCACAGGAAGCCGTAGTCGACAGTCAGTTCCAGGCCTGGGGACAACTCTTTCAGCTTGGACTGGATCTTCGGACCGGCGTACAGCATGGCGCTGGTTTCAACCTTGCCACCTGCGGGTACGTTAAGAGCCGGGCCGGTGTAGCCGATGATGTAGTTGCCTTGACTGTCCTTGCGGGTCTGGACAACGTTGTTGTCCGATTTAGCCGGAATCCAGGCGGTTACGAAGTAGTGCTGCAGCCAGGCAACCCAGCCGCCAGACACATTTTCTTTCAAACTACCTTTGTCGATGTCCTTCATCGAGACCTTTTTGTAAGGCTCGGAAGCTGTCCACAGGGCTGCACCCAGATAGGTCGCGGTGCCGGTGGCAGTGCTCGAAGACGGGTCACCGCTGGCGTCACGCTTGAGCTGGGCAAACATGTTGCCGCTCCACGCCTGACTGCTCTGGTTGTCGATCAGGTAGCTGACATTCAGGTCGTACTCACCGCGCTTGAAGCTGAAGCGCTTGATGTAGTTGACGCCGTTGTCGCTGAACTTCAGGTCGACCACCAGTTGTTGCTGGCCATCAGCCAGCTGGTAGCTCTTCTGTTCGGCAGCATACAGCGGGCGACCGCTGGCGCGAGCGTCCGGGCCGTTGGCGCCGGTCAGACCGCTTTGTGCCAGGTAGACACGCTCACCACCGTTGTCGAACAACTGGAACGGAATGTCCGGGTGGTCCTGACGGCGTGGGTACTGCGGCAGGTTCAGTTGGACGATGTCACCACCGACCGGATCGATAGCCAGTTCCAGGACGTCGGTCTTGACGCGGATCAGGTCCTTGCTGAGTGCGGCCGGTGCCAGTTCGGCAGGGCTCGATTCGGCGTTGGCGCTCGGTACATCGGCGCTGGCACCGTTGTTACCGGCCGGCACGCCATCGGGCAAGCCCGGAGCAACAGTGCTGGCAGCAGTATTCTGAGTCGGCAGGGCAGCCTGGCCGTAGTCATCGTTCCACTTCAGGACCATGACGTAGGACACGACTGCCAGCGCGGCGATCAGGATCGTGCGTTTAATATCCATGATTACTCGGCTATCGAAGAAGTTCGGGAGGAAGGAGCGGGTGGAACGGGGTCGAAACCGCCGTCATTCCACGGATGACAACGCCCCAGGCGACGAACGGCCAGCCACCCACCACGCCAGAGGCCATGGTTTTCGATGGCTTCATATGCATAACAGGAGCAGCTGGGGAAGAAACGACAGTGGCTGGCCATCAGAGGACTAATGGCATAACGGTAAAACTGGATCGGAACGAGCGCCAGTTTACGCATCTTGGCTGTCTACCCCTGCCGAATTGGCGGTGACTGCTGGTGTTGGCCGGCTGCGCGCCAGGCGTTTCCAGAGTTTGCCAAAGTGTTGGTGCAATTCCGGGTTTTCTACCTCACCCAATCCCTTGCGCGCGACGATCACAATGTCCAACCCGGCAAGCATTTGCTGGTTCAGACGAAAGGAATCGCGCATCAAGCGCTTGAGGCGATTGCGTTGAACGGCGAGCTTGACGCTCTTCTTGCCGATCACCAGGCCGAGGCGTGGGTGATCAAGGCCGTTCTCGCGAGCAAGGATCAGCAGGTTTTTCCCTGGAACCTTGCCGGTTGGGGAGTCGAAGACCGCTTTGAAATGTCGGGGTGTAAGCAGTCGCTTTTCCCGACTGAAGTCCTGACTCACCACCTGTGCCGAAAAATCAAATGGCCAGACGCTTACGGCCTTTGGCACGACGACGCGACAGGACAGCGCGGCCGTTCTTGGTAGCCATACGGGCACGGAAACCGTGAGTGCGCGCGCGCTTGATGGTGCTTGGTTGGAAAGTACGTTTCATGGCGTGTTACCTGGTTTGTCGACGACGGGCCGGGATGGCCCCCTTTTTAAGAGACCGGCGATTCTAGAGAAAGCAAGCCCGTAGGTCAATTTCCAACCAGTCTTTCCCTATAGAGCACGTGATGGACGGTGCTGGTTGGTACATCACCAGAGGGTGCTTGATCGGACACACGAATCGGGGACAACATGAAAAAAAAGAAGAGACATATAAAAAGCTTTTCTGAAAAATCTATAAATCTTAAGTGGATAAGTTTCTGTGGATAACAAGCTCTAGGCCAGTATTCATGCACTGTACAGAGTTTCATAAGGTTGTTCTGAACCGGTGCTGCGCTTGTTTTCTACGTGGTCGAAACCTGTGGATTAAAATGTCGATTATCCACAGATGAGTTATCAACAGGACTGACCTCAGGGTTGTGCATAGCCCTCGTGGGCGGTTATCCACAGGCCTTATTCACATGGCCGCCAAGCCGATTTGGTCGATAAATGGCTGTTTTGTCATGGTTCCTAACGTGTCCACATGTGGATAACTGAACGCTCGACCGGTACAATGGCGGTTTGTTTTTGCCTCATCCGGCTTTCAAACTCAGGGGATATCCGTGTCAGTGGAACTTTGGCAGCAGTGCGTGGAGCTTCTGCGCGATGAACTGCCTGCCCAGCAATTCAACACCTGGATCCGTCCGCTACAGGTCGAAGCCGAAGGCGACGAGTTGCGCGTCTATGCGCCTAACCGTTTCGTTCTCGATTGGGTCAATGAAAAGTACCTGGGCCGCTTGCTCGAGCTGTTGGGCGAGAACGGCAGCGGCATAGCACCTGCCCTTTCCTTATTAATAGGTAGCCGCCGCAGTTCGGCGCCACGGGCTGCGCCCAACGCGCCGGTCAGTGCCGCCGTGGCCGCTTCGCTGGCGCAGAGCCAGGCCCCCAAGGCCGCTCCGCTGGCAGCTGCGGCCGAACCGGTTGCCCTGGCCCCAGCCGAACCTGTGCTGGTCGATCAACTGGCCGAGCCGTCTTCACGTGATAGCTTCGATGCCATGGCCGAACCTGCTGCAGCACCCGCTGCCAGTGGCCGGGCCGAGCAGCGCACCGTGCAGGTTGAAGGCGCGCTCAAGCACACCAGCTACCTGAACCGGACCTTTACCTTCGACACTTTCGTCGAGGGTAAGTCGAACCAACTGGCACGTGCAGCCGCCTGGCAGGTGGCAGATAACCCCAAGCATGGCTACAACCCGCTGTTCCTTTATGGCGGCGTAGGTTTGGGCAAAACCCACCTCATGCATGCTGTGGGTAACCATCTGCTGAAGAAGAACCCGAACGCCAAGGTGGTGTACCTGCATTCGGAGCGCTTCGTCGCCGACATGGTCAAGGCGTTGCAGCTCAACGCCATCAACGAATTCAAGCGCTTCTACCGCTCGGTAGACGCGCTGCTGATCGACGATATCCAGTTCTTTGCCCGTAAAGAGCGCTCGCAGGAAGAGTTTTTCCACACCTTCAACGCCCTGCTTGAGGGTGGCCAGCAGGTAATCCTGACCTCTGACCGCTATCCCAAGGAGATCGAAGGCCTGGAAGAGCGCCTGAAATCGCGCTTCGGCTGGGGCCTGACGGTGGCTGTCGAGCCGCCAGAGCTGGAAACCCGCGTGGCGATCCTGATGAAGAAAGCCGACCAGGCCAAGGTCGAGCTGCCGCATGACGCAGCCTTCTTCATTGCCCAGCGTATTCGCTCCAACGTCCGTGAGCTGGAAGGTGCACTGAAGCGGGTGATCGCCCACTCGCACTTCATGGGCCGTGACATCACCATCGAGCTGATCCGCGAATCGCTGAAAGACCTGCTGGCGCTGCAAGACAAACTGGTCAGTGTGGATAACATTCAGCGTACCGTCGCCGAGTACTACAAGATCAAGATCTCCGATCTGTTGTCCAAGCGCCGTTCGCGCTCTGTTGCGCGCCCGCGCCAGGTGGCCATGGCCCTGTCCAAGGAGCTGACCAACCACAGTCTGCCGGAAATCGGCGACATGTTCGGTGGTCGCGACCATACGACCGTGCTGCACGCCTGCCGCAAGATCAACGAACTGAAGGAATCCGACGCGGACATCCGCGAGGACTACAAGAACCTGCTGCGGACGCTGACGACCTGATGGCCGTTTGCGCAGCTAATTGAAGGCAAGGGACTAGACCATGCATTTCACCATTCAACGCGAAGCCCTGTTGAAACCCCTGCAACTGGTCGCCGGTGTCGTCGAGCGCCGTCAGACCTTGCCGGTCCTGTCCAACGTATTGCTGGTCGTGCAAGGCCAGCAACTGTCGTTGACCGGTACCGACCTGGAAGTCGAACTGGTAGGCCGCGTGCAACTGGAAGAGCCGGCTGAGCCTGGCGAGATCACTGTCCCGGCGCGCAAGCTGATGGACATCTGCAAAAGCCTGCCGAACGACGCCCTGATCGATATCAAGGTCGATGAGCAGAAGTTGTTGGTCAAGGCCGGCCGCAGCCGCTTCACCTTGTCGACCCTGCCAGCGAACGACTTCCCGACTGTGGAAGAAGGCCCGGGCTCGCTGACCTGCAACCTGGAGCAGAGCAAGCTGCGCCGCTTGATCGAGCGTACCAGCTTCGCCATGGCTCAGCAGGATGTGCGTTACTACCTCAACGGCATGCTGCTTGAGGTTTCCCGCAACACCCTGCGTGCAGTGTCGACTGATGGCCACCGCTTGGCGCTGTGCTCCATGACTGCGCCGATCGAGCAGGATGATCGCCACCAGGTCATCGTGCCACGTAAAGGTATCCTGGAACTGGCGCGCCTGCTAACCGACCCGGAAGGCATGGTTAGCATCGTCCTGGGCCAGCATCACATCCGTGCGACCACCGGCGAGTTCACCTTTACCTCCAAGTTGGTGGACGGCAAGTTCCCTGATTACGAGCGCGTACTGCCTAAAGGTGGCGACAAACTGGTGGTCGGTGACCGTCAGGCCCTGCGTGAAGCCTTCAGCCGTACCGCGATCCTCTCCAACGAGAAGTACCGTGGTATTCGCCTGCAACTGGCTGCTGGCCAGTTGAAGATCCAGGCGAACAACCCCGAGCAGGAAGAAGCGGAAGAAGAAATCAGCGTGGACTACGAAGGTAGTTCGCTGGAAATCGGCTTCAACGTCAGCTACCTGCTGGACGTGCTGGGGGTGATGACTACAGAGCAAGTTCGTCTGATTTTGTCTGATTCCAACAGCAGTGCCCTGCTGCAGGAAGCTGGCAACGACGATTCTTCCTACGTTGTCATGCCGATGCGCCTGTAACCGTAGCAGGCGACATGTCCCTTCGACGTATCATGGTCACCGCGGTGCGCAACCTGCACCCGGTGACTCTCTTACCTTCCCCCCGCATCAACATCCTTTACGGCGATAATGGCAGCGGCAAGACCAGCGTGCTCGAAGCCGTACATTTGCTTGGGCTGGCGCGGTCTTTCCGTAGCACCCGCTTGAACCCGGTCATTCAATACGAACAGCCTGCTTGTACCGTGTTTGGTGAGGTGGAGTTGACCGAGGGTGGCACCAGCAACCTGGGTGTTTCTCGGGAGCGCCAGGGGGAATTTACTATTCGCATCGACGGGCAGAATGCGCGCAGCGCTGCCCAGTTGGCAGAGTTGTTACCGCTTCAGCTCATCAACCCAGACAGTTTCCGTCTTCTGGAGGGGGCGCCGAAAATACGCCGCCAGTTCCTGGATTGGGGGGTGTTCCACGTGGAACCTCGTTTTCTGCCTGCCTGGCAACGGCTGCAGAAGGCGCTGCGGCAGCGGAACTCATGGTTGCGGCATGGTACACTTGACCCAGCTTCGCAAGCCGCTTGGGACCGGGAATTGTGCCTGGCCAGCGCGGAAATAGATGAATACCGTCGCAACTACATCAAGGCCTTGAAGCCCGTCTTCGAGCGAACCCTGAGCGAACTGGTCGAGCTGGACGGGTTGACCCTGAGCTACTACCGAGGCTGGGACAAGGATCGGGAACTGCAAGAAGTACTCGCCTCCTCTCTCCTTCGCGATCAGCAGATGGGCCATACCCAGGCCGGTCCGCAGCGTGCTGATCTGCGTCTTCGTCTGGCTGCCAACAATGCAGCCGACATTCTGTCGCGTGGTCAGCAAAAGCTGGTGGTATGCGCATTGCGCATTGCCCAAGGCCACCTCGTTAGCCAGGCTCGCCGCGGTCACTGTATTTATCTCGTGGATGACTTGCCGTCCGAACTGGACGACCAGCATCGCCGCGCACTGTGCCGCTTGCTTGAAGAATTACGCTGCCAGGTGTTCATCACCTGTGTAGATCACGAATTACTGAGGGAAGGCTGGCAGACGGAAACGCCAGTTGCTTTGTTCCACGTGGAACAAGGCCGTATCACCCAGACCCACGACCATCGGGAGTGAAGGCATGAGCGAAAATCAAACGTACGACTCCTCCAGCATCAAGGTGCTGAAAGGTTTGGATGCCGTACGCAAGCGTCCCGGCATGTACATTGGCGACACCGATGATGGTAGCGGCCTGCACCACATGGTCTTCGAAGTGGTCGACAACTCGATCGACGAAGCCCTCGCCGGTCACTGCGATGACATCACCGTCATCATCCACCCGGACGAATCCATCAGTGTGCGCGACAACGGTCGCGGCATTCCGGTCGACGTGCATAAAGAAGAAGGCGTTTCCGCAGCTGAGGTCATCATGACCGTACTGCACGCCGGCGGTAAGTTCGACGACAACTCCTACAAAGTATCCGGCGGTCTGCACGGCGTAGGTGTATCGGTTGTTAACGCCCTGTCCGAGAAGTTGGTACTCACCGTTCGCCGCAGCGGCAAGATCTGGGAACAGACCTACGTTCACGGTGTTCCACAAGCGCCGATGGCGGTTGTCGGTGAAAGCGAAACCACCGGTACCCACATCCACTTCAAACCGTCGGCTGAAACCTTCAAGAACATTCACTTCAGCTGGGACATCCTGGCCAAGCGTATCCGTGAGTTGTCGTTCCTCAACTCGGGCGTTGGCATTCTGCTGAAGGATGAGCGCAGCGGTAAGGAAGAGTTCTTCAAGTACGAAGGCGGCCTGCGTGCGTTTGTTGAGTACCTGAACACCAACAAGACCCCGGTCAACTCCCAGGTCTTCCACTTCAACGTTCAGCGTGACGATGGCGTGGGTGTTGAAGTCGCCCTGCAATGGAACGACAGCTTCAACGAAAACCTGCTGTGCTTCACCAACAACATTCCGCAGCGTGACGGCGGTACTCACCTAGTGGGCTTCCGCTCTTCGCTAACTCGTAGCCTGAACAGCTACATCGAGCAGGAAGGCCTGGCCAAGAAGAACAAGGTGGCAACCACTGGCGACGACGCCCGTGAAGGCCTGACCGCAATCATCTCGGTAAAGGTGCCGGACCCGAAGTTCAGCTCGCAGACCAAAGACAAGCTGGTCTCCTCGGAGGTGAAAACCGCCGTGGAACAGGAGATGAACAAATACTTCGCCGACTTCCTGCTGGAAAACCCGAACGAAGCCAAGGCCGTCGTTGGCAAGATGATCGACGCTGCCCGTGCTCGTGAAGCGGCCCGTAAAGCCCGTGAGATGACTCGTCGCAAAGGTGCGCTGGATATCGCCGGCCTGCCAGGCAAACTGGCGGACTGCCAGGAGAAGGACCCTGCCCTTTCCGAACTGTACCTGGTGGAGGGTGACTCCGCAGGTGGCTCGGCCAAGCAAGGCCGTAACCGTCGTACCCAGGCGATCTTGCCGCTGAAGGGTAAAATCCTCAACGTCGAGAAAGCGCGCTTCGACAAGATGATTTCGTCCCAGGAAGTGGGCACGCTGATCACGGCGCTGGGCTGCGGTATCGGTCGCGAAGAGTACAACATCGACAAGCTGCGTTATCACAACATCATCATCATGACCGATGCTGACGTTGACGGTTCGCACATCCGTACCCTGCTGCTGACCTTCTTCTTCCGTCAGTTGCCGGAGCTGGTCGAGCGCGGCTACATCTACATTGCCCAGCCACCGCTGTACAAGGTGAAGAAAGGCAAGCAGGAGCAGTACATCAAGGACGACGAGGCCATGGAAGAGTACATGACCCAGTCGGCCCTGGAAGATGCCAGCCTGCACCTGGACGAATCGGCGCCAGCAGTTTCCGGTGTGCAGCTCGAGGCGCTGGTCAATGAGTTCCGCAGTGTGATGAAGACGCTCAAGCGTCTGTCTCGCCTGTATCCGGAAGAGCTGACCGAGCACTTCATCTACCTGCCTGAAGTTACGCTGGATCAGTTGGGCGACCATGCTGTGATGCAGTCGTGGCTGAGCAAGTTCCAGGAGCGTTTGAACAACAGCCAGAAGTCTGGCCTGGTGTACAAGGCAAGCCTGCGCGAAGACAAGGAGCGCAACGTCTGGCTGCCGGAAGTGGAAGTGACTTCCCACGGTCTGGCCAGCTACGTCACCTTCAACCGCGACTTCTTCGGCAGCAACGACTACCGTACAGTGGTCAACATCGGTTCCAAGCTGTCCAGCTTGCTGGGTGAAGGTGCCTACGTTCAACGTGGGGAGCGCCGCAAGGCGATTGTCGAATTCAAGGAAGGCCTGGACTGGCTGATGAACGAGACCACCAAGCGTCATACCATTCAGCGATACAAAGGGCTGGGTGAGATGAACCCTGACCAGCTGTGGGAAACAACCATGGACCCAACCGTGCGCCGTATGCTCAAGGTCACCATCGAAGATGCGATCGCAGCCGACCAGATCTTCAACACCCTGATGGGTGATGCGGTCGAACCTCGCCGTGACTTCATTGAAAGTAATGCGCTGTCGGTTTCGAACCTGGACTTCTGATTCAATCGCCTTTCGAAAGAATCAGTATCAGAAAGTCCATAAAATTAAAGCCCCGGCCTAGTGCCGGGGCTTTATATTTTGAAGCCGATGATCGAGGACCCCATTGGCCAGCGACCTAGGTAGGTGAACTGATTTGTAACCCATGAGGGTGAGTCATACCCCAGCACTTCACGACCATTTTGTTGAAGCCAACAAAATGGTGTTGTTGGGCTCCGGTTCCCAGCGCGAGCTTGACGACGTGCACCTCTCGCGTACAAGTAATCGATTTTGTGGATGAGGGCAACGTCGCATTAATGCGAATTTGGGAAAAGCGCAAGATGGGCTATAAGACGATGGGGTACAGGATGGTCGACAGCCTGGCCACTAAGAAACTGCTCTAGCGGGCGATCGCAAAGCTCCTGTATCTACACTCGAAGGCAAATTAAACGAACCCCAGTATTACTGGCGTTCTGCTTTTTGATCCCCAGGAATGAAATATATTCCGGGCGGGCCCTAAGCCATCTTCACGGGCTTGATCAGGCTTTCTGCCGGAATGCCAAACAGATCGTGCAGCTTCCATATCATGGGCAGCGTCAAAGAGCGCTTACGGTTCAGCACTTCATAGACCCGGTTTGTCTTACCGATGGCAGGAGCCAGATCGGCAGCGGTGAGGCCGGACTGTTCCATGCGGAACTTGATGGCCTCGATCGGGTCTGGCAACTCCACTGGAAAATGCTTGCTCTCGTAAGCCTCGATCAAGGTGATCATGACCTCAAAAGCATCTCCCTCTGGCGTGCCAGGTTCTGGCTCACTCTCAAACAGCGGAGAAATCTCCTTGAGTGCAGCCCGGTAATCGTCATCGTTGCGGATTGGGCGGATGTTCATAAATGGTCACTCCATCTCCACAGTGTTTGCGTCGATTTTGTCGTAATCCTCGTGCGTGCCAACAAATTTTATGTAGACCGCTCCAAAGCGGTAGGCAACGGCTACCACCAGCCTGTAATCGTTACCTTTGATATTGAAGACCACGCGCCTGCCTTTCAGGATGCTTGCGTTACGGTATTGGCTCTTGATGGCATCAGGGCTGACCCATTTAGCGTTCCTGGTTTCGTCTACCCATGCGCGTAATGGCTGTTCAGCTTTTGGGTACATTTCCCAAAACGATTTCAACTGGCTGATGGCGATAATCTTCATGGTTTGCAGTGTAGTCCCAAGGTGGGACTACATGCAAGGTTTGGCGAAATCGCTTAGAAACTATTCAACGTTCCACGTGGAACAGGCCTTCAGTAGCCAGTAAGAATGTTGACGATTACGCCACTGGCAATCGCTACCAGCACATAGTCTCCGTTCACATACAACCAGCGGTGATCGCGCGGCGGTGCATACAGGTGGCGTGCTTTCCAGTCGGTCACCCAGTAACGGTCGCCACGGTAATGCGGGTCGACCGCATGCCCACGCTGCCACTGTTGATGGGGTACCGGCATGCCTTATTGTGGGCGGAAGTTCGGGTCGCGGTACGCCGGGCCACGGCCATTGTCATGGCGACCTTGTTGCTGTGGTTGGCCATGTGGCGGGTTGCCCTGATGCGATGGGCCGCCATCATGCCGGTCAGGCGGGCCTGGCTGGGCGAAGCTGGCCAGAGGTGCGCTGAGCATGAGCGCGGCGCAGATCACGGTTAGGGTTTTCTTCATTTGTTGCGGTCCTCTGTGCGGTTAACTCATCAGACCATGGATTTGGGTACTTAATGTCAGGACAGAGGTAAAGGTCGGGTAAAGGTATACGAGGGTCTCTAGGCTTTCGCCATACCTGTGGGAGCGGGTTCACCCGCGAACACCGGCGAGGCCGGTGCCATGCACCGCGTCACATTCTTCGCGGGTAAACCCGCTCCCACAGGTGTTGCGCTGTATTTGGGATCTGCGCTGTACCTTTGGGAGCTGTCAGCGATAGGGCCAGCACAGGCAACGGGTTAATTCAGACCGAGCGCCTTCAAGCGGCGGTACAGCGTGCGTTCGCTCAATCCCAGGTGAAGGGCAAGCTCACTGCGCGACCCCTTGAACTGCTCAAGGGCCTGCGCCAGCTCCCCTAGGTCATTACGCCGTCCGCCTGACTTCATGACCGGCATTGGCTCAATGTCTTCCGGCAAATGCTCCGGCCGAATCACCCCGTCATCAGCAAACAATCGCGCCCGCTCCAGAATATTGCGCAGCTCGCGAATGTTGCCCGGGAACGGGTGCAACCCAAGCTGCTGCAAGGCACCGTCGCTCAAGCTGGGCGTCGACTTGCCGGCCATGCGTTGCAGCAGGCTCAGCGCCAGCAAGGGCAGATCCTCGACCCGCTCGCGCAGCGCCGGCAGACGAATCGGGAAACCGCTGATGCGGTAGTAGAGGTCTTCGCGGAAGCTACCCTCGGCAACCATTTGCCTGAGCGGTTTGTGCGTCGCCGATACCAGGCGAAAATCGGAGTGCACCGTACGCAGGCTGCCCACCGGGCGGAAGCTGCCAGACTCGATCAGGCGCAGCAGCTTCACTTGCATGGCCAGCGGCACTTCGCCAATTTCATCGAGGAACAAGGTACCGCCATGGGCTGCCTCAGCCAGGCCGATCTTGCGCTGGTTGGCGCCGGTGAATGCACCCTTCTCGTAGCCGAACAATTCGCTCTCGAACAGTGATTCAGTCAAGCCGGTGCAGTCGACCACCACCAACGGGCCGTTTGCCCTGGGGCTGCCCATATGCAGCGCGCGGGCGAACAATTCCTTTCCGGTACCCGACTCACCCTGCAGCAATACCGGAATCTGTGCTGGCGCCGCACGTTGCAGGCTGGCCAGGGCCGCTTTGAAGGCCGGAGCCCGGCCGACCAAGCCCTGCTCCTGAGGCTGCGCCGAAGCAAGGGTGATGGTAGTCAGGCGTTCGACAAAGGCCACCACCCTGCCCTGTTCGTCCAGGATAGGCCGCAGCTCGACATCCACATGCTCCGGCCCGCGTGGCGTGTGATGGATGTGCAACACCCGCTCCGGTACCTTGCTGTCCCACGCCTTGCGCATCGGGCAATGTTCGCCGGCCTGGTCGCACGGTACGGCGTAGTGGTGCGAGACCTTGTGGCACTTTTCGCCCAGCGGCGCCTGGTCATGGCTACCGAACTGGCGGCGATAGGCTGCGTTGGCAGCGAGGATGTTGTAGTCGGTGTCCAGCACGATGGTCGGCAGGGCATCGTGCTCAAGGTAGGAAACCAGCGCTAGGATGAGGGGATGGGCTTCAGGCATGACGGCACCGTTTGGATGACCGGCGCAGGGTAACAAGGACTGCCAAACACTGCCATTGGCTGACAGTCGACTGCCATTCGCGCTGCCAGTACGGCCCACAGCTGTCAGCGCCCGGCCGGTTTCATTGAGCCATGCGCGGGAAAAAGCCTGGCATGCATCTTGATAAACCTCCTGTCACTGCCTACGCCTTAAAAGGCGCGGCGGATAAATTGGAGAACGTGATGATCATCGGCAACAACCTTCACGTGGACGCCTTTTACGACAAGGCGACCTCGACCATCAGCTACCTGGTCATGGACCGTGAAACCCGGCAATGCGCGTTGATCGATAGCGTGCTGGATTACGACCCCAAGTCCGGGCGCACCTGCAGCGCGTCGGCCGATCGCCTGATCGAGCGCGTGACTGAACTGAATGCCAGCGTGCGTTGGGTGCTGGAAACCCATGTGCACGCCGACCACCTTTCAGCAGCGGCCTACTTGAAGGAAAAGCTAGGCGGCCATACCGCCATCGGCGCGCACATTACCCAGGTGCAGAAAGTGTTCGGGGCCCTGTTCAATGCCGAGCCTGGTTTTGCCCGCGATGGCAGCCAGTTCGACGTGCTGTTCGAAGACGAGGAAGGGTTCCGCATTGGCAACCTGCGTGCCCGCGCATTGCACACCCCGGGGCATACGCCCGCTTGCATGAGCTACATGATCGAGGATGCTGGCGAGATCGCAGTGTTCGTCGGTGACACCCTGTTCATGCCCGACTACGGCACCGCCCGCTGTGACTTCCCGGGCGCTGACGCCCGCACCTTGTATCGCTCAATCCGTCGCCTGCTGGCCTTCCCCGACCAGACCCGCCTGTTCATGTGCCACGACTACCTGCCAGGCGGCCGCGACATGCAGTACGTCACCACCGTGGCCGAGCAGCGCGCCGGTAATATCCACATCCATCAGGGTGTCGATGAGGACAGCTTCGTCGCCATGCGTGAAGCCCGTGACAAGACCCTCGACATGCCGGTGCTGATCCTGCCTTCGGTGCAGGTGAACATGCGCAGCGGCCAGCTCCCCCCGCCGGAAGCCAACGGCGTGAGCTACCTGAAGATCCCGCTGAACAAGCTGTAAGCGCCCTGCCCCCATAACCAGATTTCCAGGATTTACCGCCATGCCTGCCTTGTTGTCCCCTGCCACTACCGACCACCACAAGGTGGTCATCGTCGGTGCCGGTGCCGCTGGTATCGCCACTGCTGCCAGCCTGATCAGCCGCGATCCGTCTTTGGATATCACCTTGATCGATCCCGCCGAGGTGCACTACTACCAGCCCGGCTGGACCATGGTTGGCGCTGGTGTGTTCAAGGCGCCGAGCACTGCCCGTACAATGGCCTCGACCATTCCGCGCGGTGTGCGCTGGGTCAAGGCGCGCGTTCAGGGCTTCGACCCGTTGGGCCAGTTGGTCATGCTCGAAGATGGCCGCGCCATCAGCTATGAACAGCTGGTGGTCTGCCCCGGCCTCAAGCTGGACTGGGCCGCGATCGAGGGGCTTGGCGAGACCCTGGGCCGCAACGGTGTCACCTCAAACTACCGCTACGACCTGGCGCCCTATACCTGGGAACTGGTGCAAAAGCTCAAGCAAGGCCGTGCCCTGTTCAGCCAACCGCCCATGCCGATCAAGTGCGCCGGTGCGCCGCAAAAGGCACTGTACCTGTCGTGCGACCACTGGCTGCGCAACGGCCATCTGGGGGCGGTGAAGGCCAGCTTCTTCAATGCCGGCGCAGTATTGTTCGGCGTGGCGGACTACGTGCCTGCACTGATGAAGTACATTGAAAAGTACGCCGTGGACCTGAATTTTTCCCACCGCCTGGTAGCCGTGGACGGCCCGAACAAGCGCGCCACCTTCGTGCGCAGCCTGCCCGATGGCAGCAGCGAAACCTGCACAGAGGCCTTTGACATGCTGCATGTGGTGCCGCCACAGGTAGCGCCGGACTTCATCCGCGAAAGCCCGCTGGCCGACAGCGCTGGCTGGGTCGATGTCGACCCGCACACCCTACGCCATCGCAAGTACAGCAACGTTCATGCCTTGGGTGATGTAGCCAATACCAGCAATGCCAAGACCGCTGCGGCTGCTCGCAAGCAGGCACCGGTCGTGGCTAATAACGTGCTGGTGGCGCTGGGCAGGTTGCCGACCCTGGCCCAGTACGACGGCTATGGCTCCTGCCCGCTCACCGTCGAGCGCGGCAAGATCGTGCTGGCCGAGTTCACCTATGGCGGCAAGCTGGCCCCGAGCTTCCCCAACTGGCTGCTGGATGGCCGCAAGCCGACGCGCCTTGCCTGGTTACTCAAGGCCCAGGCGCTGCCGCCGCTTTACTGGCGAGGCATGCTCAAGGGCCGCGAGTGGCTGGCGCGGCCACAGCCGCTGGCAGCCGAGGGTGGGCAGTGATCGAACATCAATTGTTGGGCGCAGGCCTGGGCGCAATTATCGGCGCAGTGCTGGCGTTGACCGGCGCAGGCGGTGGGATTCTTGCCGTTCCCCTGCTGGTGTTCGGCCTCGGGCTGTCGATGGTCGAGGCGGCGCCGGTCGGCCTGTTGGCGGTAGGTCTGGCTGCGGCGGTGGGTGCGGTGCTGGGCTTGCGCCAAGGTTTGGTGCGCTACAGGGCGGCATTGTTCATTGCCCTGATTGGTGTGGCGGCAGCGCCGTTCGGGTTGATGCTGGCGCACCGTTTGCCGAATACACCCTTGCAGTTGGTGTTTGCCGGGGTGCTGGTTTACGCCTGCCTGCGCATCTGGCGCAAGGCGGCCAAAGAGCTGCGCGGCGAGGCCAATGATGCTCACCGCTTTATCGAGCCTTGTGTGTTGAACCCGCTTCAGGGGCGCTTGCGCTGGACCCTGCCCTGCGCACGCGCCCTGGCCTTCACTGGGGCGTTGTCGGGGTTGCTGTCCGGGCTACTCGGTGTGGGCGGCGGGTTCGTCATTATCCCGGCCCTTAACCGCTATACCAACCTGCGCATGGCCAGCATCGTTTCCACCTCGTTGGCGGTGATCGCCCTGGTCTCTGCCGGCAGTGTGGTCAGCGCCAGCCTTGCGGGTGTCATGCATTGGCAGGTGGGTGCCCCGTTTGCCGTTGGTGCAGTGCTCGGCTTGCTATTGGCCCGGCCGCTGGCGGCCAGGCTGGCCGGGCCGCGCCTGCAGCAGATGTTTGCTGTAGCAGGCTGGGCCGCGGCCCTGCTGCTGGCCGGCAAGGCGCTACTGAGCTAGCAGCTCGTTCTGCTCTTCTGCACACAGGCCCAGCAGGTAGTCCCACACTACCCGCAGGCGCACTGACTTGTGCAGCTCGCGGCGCGTGCAGATCCAGTAACTGCGTTGGATGGTTTCGCCAGGCAGCACGCGCACCAGGGTGGGATCATGGCGGGCCATGTAGTTGGGTAGCACGGCGATGCCCAGCCCGGCGCGGGCGGCGGTTTGCTGGGCGATCACGCTGGTGCTGCGGAACACCACGTTGGGTGCCCGGCAGAAGCTGTTGAGAAACAGCAGTTCCTGGCTGAACAACAGGTCATCAACGTAGCCGATCCAGTTGTGCCGGGCCAGGTCTTCGCGGTTGTGCAGTGGCGGCGCACGGTCCAGGTAAGCCTGGCTGGCGTACAGCGCCAGGCGGTAGTCGGTGAGTTTGCGCGTGATCAGCAAATCGGCGTTGGGCCGCTCCAGGTGGATGCTGATTTCCGCTTCGCGGTTGAGGATGCTGACGAAGCGCGGCACTGCTACCAATTCCACCTCCAGCCCCGGGTAGCGCTCGAACAGCGCGTTCATGCGCGGGGTGAAGAACATGATGCCGATGCCTTCGGTCACCCCCAGGCGAATCTTGCCCAGCGGGGTGATGGCCTGGGTGATTTCTTCTTGCGCCAGCAGGGCGACGTTTTCCATGGCCTCGGCGTGCTTGAGCAAGGCCTGACCCGAGGGGGTCAGCTCGTAGCCCTGGGCATGCTGCACGAACAGCGCAGTGCCCAGGCTCTGCTCGATGCTTTCGATGTGCCGGGCCACGGTGCTGTGGGTGGTATTGAGGCGCTTGGCGGCGGTAAGCAGGCGGCCGCTGCGCTGCAACTCGAGGAAAAACCGCAGATCGTTCCAGTCGAACATGCTGATCCTTGTGGCTGTTCGTCCGACCCTTTCGCGGCGGTGCGACGATTCGATAAACCCGCTCCCACAGGGATTGCACTAATCCTGTGGGAGCGGGTTCACCCGCGAAGAGGCCAGCAAAGGCATACCGCTGTGCTAAAACGCACAACGGCTGCGCGAAATCTCGTGTTTCCCCCACGAAATTACTCACTAAGATGGATCGGGACAAGAATAATAATCAGGCCCGAGGTTGCACATGCCATCAGCCGATTCTGTCTTCGATTACGTGGTCGTAGGGGCCGGCCCCGCCGGGTGCCTGCTGGCCAATCGTTTGTCCGCCGACCCGGCCTGCCGCGTGTTGCTGCTGGAAGCGGGCGGCCGCGACAACTATCCCTGGATTCATATCCCCGTCGGCTACCTCTACTGCATCGGCAATCCTCGCACCGACTGGTGCTTCAAGACCGAGGCCCAGCCCGGCCTGGGTGGTCGCGCACTGGGTTATCCACGGGGCAAGGTGCTCGGTGGCTGTTCCTCGATCAACGGCATGATCTACATGCGCGGCCAAGCTGCCGACTATGACCGCTGGGCCGAGCAAGGCAACGACGGCTGGGCCTGGAAGGACGTGCTGCCACTGTTCAAGGCCAGCGAAAACCACTTTGCCGGCGCCAGCGAACACCATGGCGGTGATGGCGAATGGCGCGTCGAGCGCCAGCGCTACAGTTGGCCAATCCTCGATGCCTTCCGCGATGCTGCCGAGCAAAGCGGCATCGGCAAGGTCGACGACTTCAACACCGGCGACAATCAGGGCTGTGGATATTTTCAGGTCAACCAGCGCAGTGGTGTGCGCTGGAATGCCTCGAAGGCGTTCTTGCGGCCGATCAAAGACCGCGCCAACCTCACCGTGCTGACCGGCGTGCAGGTTGACCAGGTGCTGCTCAACAACACCCGTGCCCGCGCGGTGAAAGCGTTCTGGCAAGGTGCCTGGCACGAGTTTGCCGCGCGCCGTGAAATCATTCTCTGCGCTGGCGCTATCGGCTCGCCCGGTATCCTGCAGCGCTCCGGCATTGGCCCTCGCCAGCTGCTGGAAGGTTTGGGCATCGGCGTGCGTCATGACATGCCTGGCGTCGGTGGCAACCTGCAGGACCACCTGCAACTGCGGCTGATCTACCAGATCCGCAACACCCGTACCTTGAACCAGATGGCCAACAGCCTGTGGGGCAAGATGGGCATGGGCCTGCGCTACCTCTACGATCGCAGCGGCCCGCTGGCCATGGCGCCGAGCCAGCTAGGCGCGT
Source organism: Pseudomonas sp. S37 (assembly GCF_016658545.1). Lineage (GTDB taxonomy): Bacteria > Pseudomonadota > Gammaproteobacteria > Pseudomonadales > Pseudomonadaceae > Aquipseudomonas. Next base: position 52,675 of record NZ_JACVZC010000010.1, read on the forward strand.
TTGTACGTTCCAGCCCGGACCAGGCCACTGCCAACTTGCAGTACCACGTACAGCCACTGTCACTCGAGCGCTTCGGCGAACCGTTGCATCAGTTCCCGGCCTTCACCGCTTCGGTGTGCAACCTGCGCCCGGCCAGCCGCGGGCGTATCGATATTCGCAGCACCGACATGAACAGCACGCCGCTGATCGACCCCAACTACCTCAGCGACCCCCAGGACCTGCGCGTCGCCGCCGATGCCATCCGCCTCACCCGGCGCATTGTCCAGGCCCCTGCCCTCGCTGCGTTCGAGCCCCAGGAATACCTGCCAGGCCCCACCCTGCAAACCGAGCAGGATCTGTTCGAAGCCGCCGGCAAGATCGGCACCACCATTTTCCACCCGGTCGGTACCTGCCGCATGGGCAATGGCGCCATGGACGTTGTGGATAACCAGCTGCGCGTGCATGGCATCCCTGGCCTACGCGTGGCTGACGCTTCGATCATGCCGCAGATCACCTCCGGCAATACCTGTTCCCCCACCCTGATGATCGCCGAGAAGGCGGCGCAACTGATCCTCAAAGGAGCGGCTACCCAAACCTACTTGAACGAAGACGCGTTACCGACCCCCTGACCCGGGTGCGTGCAGTAGCGGCAGCTTGCGGTCGAGAGCTGTCGGCAGTGGAACAAAAAGAATAATCACTGTGGCCTGCGGGCCGAGGACAGCAACGATGTCGGATTACATCCAGGAACAGGGTGCGGCGGCCAGCAGCCCCAGCCGCCGTGAAGAACGCAAGATCATTTTCGCGTCATCCCTCGGGACGGTTTTCGAGTGGTATGACTTTTTTCTCTATGGCGCGCTGGCAGCGGTCATCAGCAAGCAGTTCTTTGCGGGTGTGAACGACACCACGGCCTTCATCTTCGCCCTCATGGCTTTTGCCGCCGGCTTCCTGGTGCGGCCGTTCGGCGCGCTGGTATTTGGCCGGCTGGGCGACATGATCGGGCGCAAGTACACCTTTCTGGTCACCATCGTGCTGATGGGCCTGTCCACCTTCGCGGTGGGCTTGTTGCCCACCTACGCCAGCATCGGCATCGCCGCCCCGATCATCCTGGTGATCCTGCGCATGCTGCAGGGGCTGGCGCTGGGCGGTGAGTACGGCGGTGCGGCTACCTATGTGGCCGAGCATGCGCCGCAGGGCAAGCGTGGTTTCCACACCGGTTTCATCCAGTCCACTGCCACCCTGGGCCTGTTGCTGTCGCTGCTGGTGGTGCTGGGTAGCCGCTACATCAGTGGTGACCAGTTCGAAACCTGGGGCTGGCGCCTGCCGTTCCTGCTGTCGATCGTGTTGTTGGCAATCTCCACCTGGATCCGCATGAGCATGCACGAATCGCCGGCCTTCGTGAAAATGAAGGCCCAGGGCAAGGTCAGCAAGTCGCCAATCCGTGAATCGTTCACCTCCTGGCCGAACCTGAAAGTGGTGCTTACTGCACTGTTCAGCATCAACGCCGGGCAAGCCGTGACTTTCTACACGGCGCAGTTCTACGTGCTGTTCTTCATGACCCAGATGCTGAAGATGGACCCGGCCCAGGCCAACACCCTGCTGATCATCAGCGTCGTGATTGGTGCACCGTTCTTCGTATTCTTCGGCTGGTTGTCCGACCGTATCGGCCGCAAGCCGATCCTGATGCTTGGCCTGCTGTTGGCCACCGTGCTGTACTTCCCGCTGTTCAAGGCGCTGAGCCACTACGCCAACCCACAGATTGACGCCGCCAGCCGTCAGGCGCCCATCGTGGTTACCGCCGACCCGCAAGGCTGTACCTTCCAGTTCGACCCGGTCGGCAAGGCACGTTTCGACAGCCCGTGCGACAAGGTCAAGACCTTCCTGGTCAAGCAGGGCCTGCCGTACAGCTCGGTGAGCGTGGCCGGTAGCGATGTGGTGGTGAACATTGGCGACAAGACCATCAACGGCTTCGACGAAGCGGCCATGCGTACGGCGGTGGAACAGGCCGGCTACCCGGCCAAGGCCGACCCGGCACAGGTCAACCAGGTGATGGTGGTGGTACTGATCGTGGCGATGATCCTGATCGCGACCATGACCTACGGGCCACTGGCGGCGGTGATGGTCGAACTGTTCCCCACCCGCATCCGCTATACCTCGATGTCGCTGCCCTACCACATCGGCAACGGCTGGTTTGGTGGTTTCCTGCCGACAGTGTCGTTCGCGCTGGTGGTGTATACCGGGGATATCTTCTACGGGCTGTGGTACCCCGTGCTGGTCACTGGTATCAGCCTGGTGGTGGGGATCTTCTGCCTGAAAGAAACCAAGGATGTGGATATCGACAAGATCTAAAAGGCTGGCGTGGCCCCCTGTAGGAGCGGCCTTGCGTCGCGATCGGGCCGCACAGCGGCCCCAGGATTTCTGCCTTGATGCACAAATTGCTGGGGCTGCTTTGCAGCCCGATCGCGACACAAGGCCGCTCCTACACAAAGCGATCCGAGCTTGCATGGGCCCATAAAAAAACCGGCTGTAAAAGCCGGTTTTCTTATGCCCCGAAAAAACTTATGCACGCTTTTAAGAAAAATGTCACACAAAGAAATAAACAGCTAATTCAATTACTTACCGATTACTTCAAGCATTTCACCGAAAAACTGCTCACAAGTTATCCACAGATTCTCAGGCCATCTGTTCCTGCGGTTTCTCTTCTGCTGGCGGCAGCGAACCCATGGCCCGCTGGGTCGCTTCGTTCCACGCCTGAGCGCGGTCGTTGAGCTCGGCAATGGCACGTGGCCCGGTGCCGTTGGCGTACATCGGCTCGCCAATCACCACCTCGATGGTGCCCGAGCGCTTGCCCCAACCGGTCTTCGGCCAGAACTTGCCGGCGTTGTGGGCAATCGGCAACACCGGCAGCCCGGCATTGACCGCCAGCGCAGTACCGCCGCGGGAGAACTTGCCGACAGTCCCGAACGGCACGCGGGTACCTTCCGGGAAGATCAGCACCCAGGTTTTCTGCTTGAGCAGCTCATCGCCCTTGCTCGCTACCTGGCGCAGCGCTTCCTTGGGGTTATCGCGGTTGATCGCGATCGGCCGCAGCATGGCCATGGCCCAGCCGAAGAAAGGCACATACAGCAGTTCGCGCTTGAGCACCTGGCTCAGTGGCGAGAAATACTGGGACAGGAAGAAGGTTTCCCAGGTGCTCTGGTGGTTGGACAGGATCACGCAAGGCTCAGCCGGCACGTTCTCGGCGCCAGTGATCTTGTAGTCGATGCCCAGGATGGTGCGCACCAGGAACAGCGCGCAGCGGCACCAGTATACGTTGATGAACTTATAGCGCTTGGGGAACGACAAAAACGGCGCGACGAAGAAGCTCAGCGAGCACCACAGCAGCGAACTGGTGCCCAGCAGCAGGTAAAAAAGAAAGATTCTGATCGCCTGCAGGATCGACATAGTGGCTTGTACCATTGCGGGGCATGCCCGCCTGAGAAAAATGCGCCCGAAGGCGCACTGTTTAAATTAGTTCTCTGGCGATAGCAGCCAGATCGTCGAAAATCAGTGTAGTTTCCGGGACACCTTTTTCCAGGGTCCGCTCGCCCTTGCCGGTTTTCACCAACACGGGTTGTGCACCGACGGCCAGGGCGGCCTCCAGGTCACCTTTGCTGTCGCCGACAAACCAGACGCCTTCAAGGCCCACCTGGTAATGCTCGGCAATCGCCCGCAGCATGCCAGGCTTGGGCTTGCGGCAATCGCAGCCTTCGTCCGGCCCGTGCGGGCAAAACACGATGTGGCCCACCTCGCCGCCCTGCTCGGCCACCAGTTGGCGCAGGCGCGCATGCATGGCCTCCAGGGTTGCCAGCGGGTAGTAGCCACGGGCAATGCCGGACTGGTTGGTGGCCACGGCCACCGTCCAGCCCGCCTTGCTCAACTGCGCGATTGCTGCGACCGAGCCAGGGATGGGCACCCACTCTTCCAGCGTCTTGATGTAGGCGTCGGAGTCGTAGTTGATGACCCCGTCACGGTCGAGAATCAGCAGTTTCAAGGCTTACCCCAGCAGCGAAATGTCAGCCACGCCCAGGAACAGGCCGCGCAGGCGGCTGAGCAGGGCATAACGGTTGGCACGTACCTTGGCGTCTTCGGCATTGACCATCACCGCCTCGAAGAAGGCGTCGACCGGGTCACGCAGGGCCGCCAGGCGGGCCAGCGATTCGCTGTACTGGCGTGCAGCAGCCATCGGTTGCACGGCCTGGTCGGCCTGCTGGATGGCCGAGTACAGGGAGAACTCGTTGGCATTGTCGAAGTACTTCGGCTCGACCTGTTCGGCGATGGCGCCTTCAGCCTTGCTCAGCAGGTTCGACACACGCTTGTTCACCGCGGCCAGGGCCTCGGCTTCCGGCAGCTTGCGGAACGCCTGCACGGCCTGTACGCGCTGGTCGAAGTCCAGGGCGGAGCCTGGCTGCAGGGCACGCACCGACAGGTAGGTGGCCACGTCGATGCCTTCGTCTTCGTAACGCGCACGCAGGCGGTCGAAGATGAATTCCAGTACCTGCTCGGACAAACCGGCAGCCTTGACCTTGGCACCGAACTGCTTGACCGCGAACTCGACCGCACCGGTCAGGTTCAGGTCCAGCTGCTTCTCGATCAGGATCCGCAGCACGCCCAGCGCGGCGCGGCGCAGGGCGTACGGGTCTTTGCTGCCGGTAGGCAGCATGCCGATGCCGAAGATGCCGACCAGAGTGTCGAGCTTGTCGGCAATGGCCACGGCAGCACCGGTGAGGGTCTGCGGCAGCTCGGCGCCAGCACCGCGCGGCATGTACTGCTCGTTCAGGGCCAGGGCAACGTCTTCCGGCTCGCCGTCGTTGAGCGCGTAGTAGTAACCGGCAACACCCTGCATTTCAGGGAATTCGCCAACCATTTCGGTGGCCAGGTCGCACTTCGACAGCAGGCCGGCACGGCCAGCGCGCTGGGCGTCGCCGCCGATCAGCGGGGCGATGAAGGCAGCCAGTTTGGAAACGCGCTCGGCCTTGTCGTACACAGTGCCCAGCTGAGCCTGGAACACCACGTTTTTCAGGCGCTCGTTGAAGGTTTCCAGCGGCTGCTTCTTGTCCTGCTTGAAGAAGAACTCGGCGTCGGTCAGGCGTGGGCGCACGACCTTCTCGTTGCCTTGCACGATCTGCTTCGGGTCACGGCTTTCAACGTTGGCCACGGTGATGAAGCGCGGCAGCAGCTTGCCTTCGCTGTCCAGCAGGCAGAAGTACTTCTGGTTGTCCTGCATGGTGGTAATCAGGGCTTCCTGCGGCACTTCAAGGAAACGCTCCTCGAACGAGCACACCAGCGGCACCGGCCACTCAACCAGGGCGGTCACTTCGTCCAGCAGCGCCGGTGGCACGATGGCCGTGCCTTCCTGCTGCATCGCCAGCTCTGCGGTGCGCTTGCTGATCAGCTCGCGGCGCTCGGCGAAGTCAGCCAGCACGTAGGCTTTGCGCAAGTCTTCGACGTAGTTGGCCGGGGTGGTGACCAGCACGTTTTCCGGGTGGTGGAAGCGGTGGCCACGGGACTCACGGCCAGCCTTTTGCGAAAGGATGGTGCAATCGACGACCTGGTCGCCCAGCAGCATTACCAGCCATTGGGTCGGGCGCACGAACTCTTCACGGCTGGCCGCCCAGCGCATGCGCTTGGGGATTGGCAGGTCGTTCAGCGAATCTTCGACGATGGTCGGCAGCAGGCCGGCGGTGGCCTTTCCCGGAATGTGCTGGGAGAAACGCAGCTTAGGGCCGCTCTGGTCGATTTCGGCCAGCTCTACGCCGCACTTCTTGGCAAAGCCCAGCGCAGCCTGGGTCGGCTCGCCGTCTTTGAAAGCAGCCTGCAGGGGTGGGCCGTCGATGTTGATGCTGCGGTCAGGCTGCTGCACGTCCAGTTGGCGGATCAGCACGGCCAGGCGGCGCGGCGCGGCGTATACCTGCTTGCCGGTGTAGTTCAGGCCAGCGGCCTGCAGGCCTTTTTCGATGCCGGCCAGGAAGGCGTCGCCGAGGCTGGCGAGGGCCTTGGGTGGCAGCTCTTCGGTGCCCAGTTCTACCAGGAAATCTTGAGCACTCATTGTGCAGCCTCCAGCTTAGCCAACACTTCGTCACGCAGTTCAGGGGTGGCCATCGGGAAGCCCAGGCGTGCGCGGGCTTGCAGATAGCTTTGTGCCACGTCCCGGGCCAGGGTACGTACGCGCAGGATGTAGCGCTGGCGCTCGGTTACCGAGATGGCGCGGCGGGCGTCCAGCAGGTTGAAGGTGTGCGAAGCCTTCAGGACCATTTCGTAGGTCGGCAGCGGCAGCTCCAGCTTGATCAGGCGGTTGGCTTCGCTTTCGTAGAAGTCGAACAGTTCGAACAGCTTCTCGACGTTGGCGTGTTCGAAGTTGTAGGTCGACTGCTCCACCTCGTTCTGGTGGAACACGTCGCCATAGGTCACCTTGCCGAACGGGCCGTCTGCCCACACCAGGTCGTACACCGAGTCTACGCCCTGGATGTACATGGCCAGGCGCTCGAGGCCGTAGGTGATTTCACCGGTGACCGGGTAGCACTCGATGCCGCCTACCTGCTGGAAGTAGGTGAACTGGGTGACTTCCATGCCGTTCAGCCAGATTTCCCAGCCCAGGCCCCAGGCGCCGAGGGTCGGCGATTCCCAGTTGTCTTCGACAAAGCGAATGTCGTGCACCAGCGGGTCCAGGCCAATGGCCTTCAGCGAGCCGAGGTACAGCTCCTGGAAGTTGGCCGGGTTCGGCTTGAGCACCACCTGGAACTGGTAGTAGTGCTGCAGGCGGTTGGGGTTTTCGCCATACCGCCCGTCGGCAGGGCGACGGCTAGGCTGCACGTAGGCGGCGTTCCAGGTTTCTGGACCCACGGCGCGCAGGAATGTAGCGGTGTGGAAAGTGCCGGCGCCTACTTCCATATCGTAGGGCTGAAGCACCACACAACCTTGAGCTGCCCAGTAGTTTTGCAGGGCGAGGATCAGGTCTTGGAAGGTACGCACGGCTGGCGTAGGCTGGCTCACGAAATTCACCTGTATCTGGGGATGCGGATGTAAAGAGCGGGAGTATAACCTGATTCGCCTCGCCCTCTACTCATTGGAGCCTTATGCCACGCTGCTTTTGGTGTACCGACGATCCGTTGTACCAGGCCTACCATGACCAGGAATGGGGAACGCCCCAGCGTGACCCGGCGTTGCTGTTCGAGATGCTTTTGCTCGAAGGGTTCCAGGCCGGGCTGTCATGGATCACTGTTTTGCGTAAACGCGAGCGTTATCGCGAGGTGATGCATGGCTTCGACCCGGTGAAACTGGCGGCCATGAGCGACGAACGCATCGAAGAACTGATGCAGGATGCCGGCATCATCCGCAACCGCCTCAAGCTCAAGGCTGCCCGGCGCAACGCGCAGGCCTGGCTGGCTGTGGATAACCCCGCCGAATGGCTGTGGTCGTTCGTTGGCGGCGCGCCGAAGGTCAACCACTTCAGCGGCCGCAGCGAGGTGCCGGCGGTGACCGATGAAGCCAAGGCGATGAGCAAGGCCCTGCAGAAAGCCGGCTTCACCTTCGTCGGCCCGACCATCTGCTACGCGTTCATGCAGGCCACCGGCATGGTCATGGATCACACTACCGATTGTGATCGCTACGCCGCCTTGCTGCGCTGAGGGGTTACAATGCGCGCCTTGCTGAAATAAGGAATTCGCCTGTGGAAAAGTTCAAGGGCGCCCTGATGGTCGGGGTGCTGCGCCTGTTTGCCAAGCTGCCCTGGGGCGCTGTGCAGCGCGTGGGTGCCGGTATCGGCTGGCTGATGTGGAAGATCCCCAACGGTTCGCGCAACGTGGTGCGGATCAACCTGGCCAAGTGCTTCCCCGAAATGGACCCGGTTGCCCGTGAGCAACTGGTCGGTCAGGCCCTGCGGGATATCGGCAAGTCCTTTGTCGAAAGCGCCTGCGCCTGGATCTGGCCGCCGCAGCGTTCGCTGGAGCTGGTCAAGGAAGTGCACGGCCTGGAAGTGCTGGAGCAGGCCCTGGCCTCGGGCAAGGGCGTGGTGGGGATCACCAGCCACCTGGGCAACTGGGAAGTGCTGAACCACTTCTACTGCAACCAGTGCAAACCGATCATCTTCTACCGCCCGCCGAAGCTGAAGGCGGTAGATGACCTGCTGCGTGAGCAGCGGGTGCAGATGGGCAACCGCGTGGCGCCTTCGACCAAGGAAGGCATTCTCAGCGTGATCAAGGAAGTGCGCCGGGGTGGCCAGGTAGGTATTCCGGCTGACCCGGAGCCGGCGGAGTCGGCTGGCGTGTTCGTGCCGTTCCTCGGCACCCAGGCGCTTACCAGCAAGTTCGTGCCGAACATGCTGGCGGGTGGCAAGGCGGTGGGGGTGTTCCTGCATGCCCTGCGGCTGCCGGATGGTTCGGGCTTCAAGGTATTCCTTGAAGCCGCGCCGGAAGAGATGTACAGCACCGACGTGAACGTGTCGGCGGCGGCGATGAGCAAGGTGGTCGAGCGCTATGTGCGTGAGTACCCGAGCCAGTACATGTGGAGCATGAAGCGCTTCAAGAAGCGCCCGGCTGGCGAGCCGCGCTGGTACTAAGCCTTACACCGCCCCATGTAGGAGCGGGTTTACCCGCGAATGCGTCGGTTGATCCAGCATCGCATTCGCGGGTAAACCCGCTCCTACATGGTCCGCGTTAACTAGAGGCCTTGTTGAGCTTCTTCAGGAACACGGTCATCTCTTTTTCGGCCTGCTTGTCACCATGGGTCTGTGCCGCCACGATCCCGTCCTCCCAGGCCTTGCGCGCCGCCGCCAGGTCACCCTGCAGCTGATACGCCTTGCCCAGCAGCTTCCAAGCCGCCGAATACTTCGGATCCTGCTCCACACAGCGCGCCAGGTGCACCGCCGCTTCAGCACCATTACCCTCATCCAGCCAGGCCTTGCCCAACCCGAACCGCAGCAACGGGTTATCCACACCCTTGGCCAGCATCTTCTCCAGCGACTCGCGCATGCCCTCTTCTCCTAGAAGAAACTCAAGCCGACGTGGAACAGCTTTTCCACATCGCGAATATGCTTTTTATCCACAACGAACAGGATCACGTGGTCGCCCGATTCGATCAGGGTGTCGTCGTGGGCAATCATCACCTCTTCGTCACGGATGATCGCGCCGATGGTGGTACCCGGTGGCAGGGCAATGTCCTCGATGGCCTTGCCGACCACCTTGCTCGACTTCGAATCGCCATGGGCCACCGCCTCAATCGCCTCAGCTGCACCGCGGCGCAGCGAGTGTACGCTGACAATATCGCCGCGGCGAACGTGCGCCAGCAGGGTACCGATGGTGGCCAGCTGCGGGCTGATGGCGATGTCGATATCGCCGCCCTGCACCAGGTCGACGTAGGCCGGGTTGTTGATGATGGTCATCACCTTGCCCGCGCCCAGGCGCTTGGCCAGCAGCGACGACATGATGTTGGCTTCGTCGTCGTTGGTCAGGGCCAGGAAAATATCAGCGTCGGCGATGTTCTCTTCGAGCATCAAGTCCTTGTCCGAGGCGCTGCCCTGCAGCACCACGGTGCTTTCCAGGGTATCGGAGAGGTGCCGACAGCGGGCCGGACTCATCTCGATGATTTTCACCTGGTAGCGGCTTTCGATGGCTTCGGCCAGGCGCTCGCCGATCTGCCCGCCGCCAGCGATGACAATGCGCTTGTTGGTCTCGTCGATGCGGCGCAGTTCGCCCATCACCGCACGGATGTCCTTCTTCGCGGCAATGAAGAACACCTCATCATCAGCTTCGATCACCGTGTCGCCGCGCGGGGTGATCGGCCGGTCGCGGCGGAAGATGGCTGCCACGCGGGTGTCGACGTTAGGCATGTGCGCGCGGATCTGGCGCAGTTGCTGGCCGACCAGCGGGCCGCCGTAGTAGGCCTTCACCGCCACCAGCTGGGCCTTGCCTTCGGCGAAGTCGATCACCTGCAGCGAGCCCGGGTGTTCGATCAGGCGCTTGATGTAGTTGGTCACCACCTGCTCAGGGCTGATCAGCACGTCGACCGGGATATGGTCGTTGTCGAACAGCTCTTCACGGGTCAGGTACGAAGACTCGCGCACCCGGGCGATCTTGGTCGGGGTGTGAAACAGCGAATAGGCCACCTGGCAGGCAACCATGTTGGTCTCGTCACTGTTGGTGACCGCCACCAGCATGTCGGCGTCGTCGGCACCGGCCTGGCGCAGCACCGTCGGCAGCGAGCCGCGGCCTTGCACGGTGCGGATATCCAGGCGGTCGCCCAGGTCGCGCAGGCGGTCGCCGTCGGTGTCGACCACGGTAATGTCGTTGGCTTCGCTGGCCAGGTGTTCCGCCAGCGTACCGCCTACCTGTCCTGCGCCGAGGATGATGATCTTCATCCGCTACTCCCTACCCGTTTGTGCTTACCCGCGCGTGGCGGCGATCTTGATCAGCTTGGCATAGTAGAAACCGTCGTGGCCGCCTTCCTGGGCCAGCAACTGGCGACCGTGGGGCTGGCGCAGGCCGGCTTCGGTGGCCAGGTCCAGCTCCCGCGCGCCCGGGGTGCGGGCGAGGAAGGCGTCGATCACTTCGGTGTTCTCGGTCGGCAGGCTGGAGCAGGTGGCGTACAGCAGCATGCCGCCCACTTCCAGGGTCGGCCACAGGGCATCAAGCAGCTCGCCTTGCAGCGCGGCCAAGGCCGGGATGTCGTCGGCCTGGCGGGTCAGCTTGATGTCCGGGTGGCGGCGGATCACGCCTGTGGCCGAGCATGGCGCATCGAGCAAGATGCGCTGGAACGGCTTGCCGTCCCACCAGCTGGCGGTATCGCGGGCATCGCAGGCGATCAGCTCGGCGTCCAGTTGCAGGCGGTCGAGGTTCTCGCGCACGCGGGTCAGGCGCTTGGCTTCGAGGTCGATGGCCGTCATGTGGGCCAAGCCCGGTTCGGCTTCCAGCAGGTGGCAGGTTTTGCCGCCCGGGGCACAGCAGGCGTCGAGCACGCGCTGGCCGGGGGCCAGCTCCAGCAGGTCGGCAGACAGTTGCGCAGCTTCGTCCTGCACGCTCACCCAGCCCTCAGCAAAGCCCGGCAAGCCGCGCACGTCGCAGGCTTCGGCCAGCACGATACCGTCACGGCTGAACTGGCAGGCGCTGGCGGCAACGCCCGCTGCGGCCAACAGTGCCAGGTAGGCGTCGCGGCTGTGGTGACGGCGGTTGACCCGCAAAATCATCGGTGGGTGGGCATTGTTGGCGGCGCAGATGGCTTCCCACTGCTCCGGCCAGAAGGCCTTCAGCGTTTTCTGCAGCCAGCGCGGGTGGGCGGTGCGCACCACCGGGTCGCGCTCCATGCCGGCCAGCAGCTCTTCGCCCTCACGCTGGGCGCGGCGCAGCACGGCATTGAGCAGGCCCTTGGCCCACGGCTTTTTCAGTTTGTCGGCGCAGCCCACGGTTTCACCGATGGCGGCGTGGGCCGGAATGCGGGTGTAGAACAGCTGGTACAGGCCGACCAGCAGCAGCGCCTGCACATCAGCATCGGCGGCCTTGAACGGCTTTTGCAGCAATTGCGCGGCCAGCAGGTCCAGGCGTGGCTGCCAGCGCGCGGTGCCGAACGCCAGGTCCTGGGTCAGGCCGCGGTCGCGTTCCTCGACCTTGTCCAGCTGGGCTGGCAGCGAGCTGTTCAGCGAGGCCTTGCCGCTGAGCACAGCGGCAAGGGCACGGGCGGCGGCGAGGCGCGGGTTCATTGGCCCAGCACCTTGCCGGCGGCGAACTTCTCGCGGCGGCTGTTGAACAGGTCGCTGAAGTTCAGCGCCTTGCCACCGGGCAGTTGCAGGCGGGTCAGGCTCAGCACTTGGTCACCGCAGGCGACTACAAGGCCGTCCTTGCTGGCGGAGAGGATCTCGCCGGGGGCGCCCTTGCCTGTGGACAAGTTGGCGGTCAGCACCTTCACGCTCTCGCCATCCAGGGTGCTGTGGCACACCGGCCATGGGTTGAAGGCGCGGATCAGGCGCTCCAGCTCGACGGCCGGGCGGCTCCAGTCGATGCGCGCTTCGTCCTTGTTCAGCTTGTGTGCATAGGTGGCCAGGGCATCGTCCTGTACCTCGCCTTGCAACGAACCGTCGGCCAGGCCGGCGATGGCTTGCACTACAGCCGGCGGCCCCATCTCGGCCAAGCGGTCGTGCAGGCTGCCGCCGGTATCGTCGGCGCTGATCGGGGTGACTACCTTGAGCAGCATCGGACCGGTGTCCAGGCCCGCCTCCATGCGCATCACGGTCACGCCGCTCTCGGCGTCACCGGCCTCCACGGCGCGCTGGATCGGCGCCGCACCACGCCAGCGCGGCAGCAGTGAGGCATGGCTGTTGATGCAGCCCAGGCGCGGAATATCCAGCACGGCTTGCGGCAGGATCAGGCCATAGGCGACCACCACCATCAAGTCGGGCTGCAACGCGGCGAGTTCGGCTTGCGCATCGGCATTGCGCAGGGTCTGCGGCTGGAACACCGGGATGTCATGGGCCACTGCCAGTGCCTTGACCGCGCTCGGCATCAGCTTCTGGCCACGGCCGGCAGGGCGATCGGGCTGGGTGTAGACGGCCACGATCTCGTACGGGCTGTCGAGCAGGGCCTTGAGGTGTTCGGCGGCAAACTCTGGAGTGCCTGCAAAGACGATGCGCATGGAGTTCTCGCTTCAAAAAAGAAAAAGGCTTGCCGGAGCAAGCCTTCTGGAAGGTGGGGATCAGGCTTGCTGGCGGTGCTGCTTTTCCAGCTTCTTCTTGATCCGGTCGCGCTTGAGCTGCGACAGGTAGTCGACGAACAGCTTGCCGTTGAGGTGATCGAATTCGTGCTGTACGCACACGGCCAGCAGGCCCTCGCATTCCAGCTCGTACGGCTTGCCGTCGCGGTCCTGGGCCTTGACGCGGACACGCAGCGGGCGGTCGACGTTCTCGTAGAAGCCCGGTACCGACAGGCAGCCTTCCTGGTACTGGCCCATGTCGTGGGTCAGCTCTTCGACCGTAGGGTTGATGAAAACCCGCGGCTCGCTGCGGTCTTCGCTGAGGTCCATGACCACGACTTGCAGGTGCACGTTGACCTGGGTAGCGGCCAGGCCGATGCCAGGGGCTTCGTACATGGTTTCAAACATGTCGTCGATCAGCTGACGCAGGGCGTCGTCGAACACCGTCACCGGCTTGGCGATGGTGCGCAGGCGCGGGTCCGGGAATTCGAGAATGTTCAAGATGGCCATAAGGTCAGGCAGTCACTGTGCGTTCGGTTGAAAACTGAGCACACATAATAAAGGGAAACGGGGATTTCAGCACCTGTGAAAGCTCGTCTAGGGTTTTCAGGGCCTGTTTATGGCCCATTCAATGGACAGGTTGTCAAAGCGTTATCAACAAAGTTATCCACAGCTTGTGCCACGTCGATGGCCCTTTCTTGATCAAGGATGATCCCCATGCAGACTTACCATTCGTCACCTATTCCGCCCGCCGAACTGGAGGCGCGATTACGCCTGCATCGCCTGCCAGAGACCGGATTGCGACGCTTTCGCACCTTGCTGGAAGCCTTTGGCAGTGCCTCTTCGGCGCTGTGCGCACCGGCTGGCGCCTGGCGTGCATTGGGCATACCGCAGGCCACCATCGATGCCCGGCGCAGTGCCGAAGTACGCGAAGGTGCGCTGGCCGCAATGGCCTGGCTAGAGCGTCCCGGCCAGCATTTACTGATGTGGGACGGCCCTGGCTACCCGCCACTATTGGCCGAAATCGACGATGCTCCACCGCTGCTTTTCGTTGCTGGCGACCCGGCCCTGCTTGAGCGCCCGCAGCTGGCAATTGTGGGCAGCAGGCGTGCTTCACCCCCGGCACTCGACACGGCTGCGGCATTTTCCCGCTACCTGGCGCAGGCCGGTTTCACCATCACCAGCGGGCTGGCCGTGGGCATCGACGGTGCCGCTCATCGGGCCGCATTGCAGGCCGGCGGGGGCACGATTGGCGTGCTCGGCACGGGGTTGCAAAAACTTTATCCACAGCGCCATCAAGCGCTTGCGCAGGCGATGATGGACAACGGTGGGGCGCTGGTTTCCGAGTACCCGCTGGATGCCGGGCCGCAGCCTGCCAACTTCCCACGGCGTAATCGCATCATCAGTGGCTTGTCGCTGGGGGTGCTGGTTGTGGAGGCCAGTCTGGCCAGCGGTTCGCTGATTACAGCGCGGTTGGCGGCCGAGCAAGGCCGCGAGGTCTATGCCATACCGGGTTCCATTCACCACCCTGGGGCCAAGGGCTGCCACCAGCTGATTCGTGATGGCGCGCTATTGGTGGAAACCGTGGAACAGATAATGGAAACCCTGCAGGGCTGGCAGAACCTGCCGCCGGCAGTTGTGGACAGATTCGACCACCCGCTGCTCGCCTTGCTGCATGCCGCGCCACAAACCAGCGAAAGCCTTGCCCATTGCAGCGAGCTGCCGCTGGCTGAGGTGCTGGCGCAACTGACCGAATTGGAGCTGGATGGCCGGGTCAGCAATGAAGCCGGGCGTTGGTTTGCCCGCGTGGGCTAAGTACACTGCGCACATGCAAGGTATATAGGCGGAGTAACAGCAATGGTGAGCAGTTTTCGTGTGCAACAAGCCGCACGTGAGATCCGGGCGGGTGCAGTGATCGCCTACCCGACTGAAGCGGTCTGGGGCCTGGGCTGCGACCCCTGGAACGAGGACGCGGTGTATCGCCTGCTGGCGCTGAAGTCGCGCCCTGTGGATAAAGGGCTGATCCTGATTGCCGACAACATCCGCCAGTTCGACTTCCTGTTCGAGGATTTCCCCGAAGACTGGATCGACCGCATGGGCAGCACCTGGCCGGGGCCGAACACCTGGCTGGTGCCGCACCAGGACCTGTTGCCCGAGTGGGTGACCGGGCAGCATGACACCGTGGCGCTGCGGGTCAGCGACCACCCGGTGGTGCGTGAGTTGTGCGCGCTGGTCGGGCCGTTGATTTCCACCTCGTGCAACCCCGGCGGGCGCCCTGCGGCGAAGACCCGGTTGCGGGTGGAGCAGTATTTCCATGGCCAGCTGGATCTGGTGCTGGGTGGGGCGTTGGGGGGGCGGAAGAATCCGAGTGTGATTCGCAACCTGGCTACTGGCGAGGTTGTGCGACCGGGCTAAATACATATCCACAGGTGTGGCATGGAATCCTGTGGGAGCGGGTTCACCCGCGAAGAGGCCAGCCCAGGCAACCTCTACGAATGGCACGGACTTCGCCCGTGTTCGCGGGTGAACCCGCTCCCACAGAGGGGCAAGTTCCACGCAGATTTTTCTGATTTTGTTTCGAATGGCTGTTCGGTGCACAGTTTGGGAAACCTCCTACTGCCCGTGTCCAATGCCGTCACCTTCCCTGAACAAACCCCAGTCTCTAGCTTGCTAGTCATGCGTCGCATCGTCGGCGGTCGGTCTTTGTAGCTAGGGAGAGCCGTCGAAAATCGGCGGCAGCACTGGGAATAATGCCGCTATTCGAAAATGCCGAATACCTCATAAGGGCCAATCTAGAGCAGCTCGCGTCCAACAACCGGGTCAGAGCAGTGGAAATTGGTAGGCTCACCGCAGAACAGTTCGAAGCGATCAATAGGCAGAAAGAGGCGCAGGATTTGCCACTGTTGCAGGACTCCGGGATCGTCTTCATCGGCAGCCATGCCTACAGAAGCCGGGTGATACGGGATGGATATACCATCGATGACATGGTTCTGCAGATCAAGGCAGCGCTGGCGGCGACGTCGATCTGGAAAAGCGCTACGCGCATGACCGCTCTTCGCAGCACGATTGGTCGTGACGATGGCTATGGAAATGAAATTTTTGATGAGGCGATTTTTGAGCTGACGGCTCGCAAGCCCAAGGCAGAGCTCTATTCGATTATCCCTAAAGGGGACAGAAACAAGCCCAAAAAATAAAGGCCGCTTGAGCGGCCTGAATGGTAAGGATGTACTCGCCCGGATAACTTGAAACTCAACCGGCGCACCAGCACATCCTCAAGAAGAAAGGCTACGCTTCCGAGTCTGTACGGTCAAGCCGGGACCATTTTCTCGCGTGCTATGCATGGGCCTCCTGTTGCCGTCTGCGTGATCAGGGTTTTCTGATTGTTGCCAAAATTGCTGTCCAGCTAGTCACTTCGGAAATATCCTACGAGCCGCGTCCCCTGCCATCACCTTCTCAGTGGGAACCTCTGCCCTTAGGCTTAAACCGTCGCCGAATAATTTGGCGATCGGGTGTGGTAACCCGGGCTCAGGGTGATCTTGGCAGTCCATGGCGGCTGTTCGCAGGAGGCTTCGTGCCTGCTGGGTTTTAGATCTCCCACCCGGTTTACCACCCTGCGTACAGCTGCCACCTATTCGTGTGGTAACGACTGGGTGGGGCCATGAAGCGAGATCTAATGATGAAGAAAATTGTTCCAGATCCACCCCTACCCTGCACCTCCACCCGCCCCTTCGGCCGCTGCGATGCCGGCCATGACCCGCTCTTCACCGTCAACCCGAACATTTCCGCCGAGGACGCTCTGGTCCACGTAGCCCTATACCTGCGTAGTGCCTACGAGACCGGATACAAAGCCCTGGACTACATGCGCGAAGAGGGCCGTGGCATGTTCTGGTCGAACCTGCATGCGATTGAAATGGCAGAGGGAGTGGTTGAGGCAATACTCGATGGGATCGAGTCGACCCCGCCACCGACGAACCGGCCCTCACAGGTATAGCGCAGCTATCGAAGCCGACGCAGTAACCTGTGGGAGCGGGTTTGTTCACCCGCGAACACCGGCAGAGCCGGTGCCATCCACCGCGGTGGCTTCTTCGCGGGTAAACCCGCTCCCACAGGGAACGTGTGTGGCTTAGGGAATTAGTACTGTCGATCCCACAGTCCGCCGCGCCGACAGCTCCGTCTGCGCCTTCGCCGCCTCACTCAGCGGGTACCTTTGCTGGATATCCACAACCAACTTGCCACTGCCAATCATCGCAAACAGGTCATCGGCCATGGCCTGGGTGTTCTCGGCATTGTTGGCATAGGTCGCCAAGGTCGGTCGGGTCACATACAGCGAGCCCTTCTGCGCCAGAATCCCCAGGTTCACCCCGCTCACCGCGCCCGAGGCATTGCCGAAGCTCACCATCAACCCACGCGGTTGCAGGCAGTCCAGCGAGGTCAGCCAAGTGTCGGCGCCTACGCCGTCATACACCACCGGGCACTTTTTGCCGTCGGTCAGCTCCAGCACCCGCTTGGCAACATCTTCATGGCTGTAGTCGATGGTTTCCCATGCCCCCAGCGCCTTGGCCCGCTCGGCCTTTTCGGCAGAGCTCACGGTCCCGATCAGCTTGGCCCCCAGCGCCTTGGCCCACTGGCACGCCAGCGAACCCACACCACCCGCTGCGGCATGGAACAGGATCACGTCACCCGCCTTTACCTCATAGGTCTGCTTCAGCAGGTACTGCACGGTCAAACCCTTGAGCATCACCGCCGCCGCCTGCTCGAAGCTGATGTTGTCGGGCAGCTTGACCAGGTTGGCCTCCGGCAGCGTATGCACCTCGCTGTACGCACCCAGCGGGCCACCGGCATGGGCCACGCGATCACCCACCTTCAACCGGGTCACGCCCTCGCCCACGGCTTCGACCACGCCCGCCGCTTCGGTACCCAACCCCGAAGGTAGGGCTGGCGGCGCGTACAGCCCGCTGCGGAAATAGGTGTCGATGAAGTTCAGGCCGATTGCATGGTTGCGCACGCGCACCTGCTGCGGCCCGGGCGGGGCGGGTTCGAATTCCACAAACTGCAGCACTTCCGGGCCGCCATGCTGGCTGAACTGGATACGCTTGGCCATCTCGCACTCCTGTAGTCTGGATCGGGAAAAGGCCTTCTATCGGACGCCTTTGCTTGATCGCCGTCAACTGCGGCGCGCGCGCTGGCGGTGGTATGCTACGCGGCGAATTCTTCCCTGCCCGTTCCTGGTGACCCGATGACTAGCCGCACCGAGGCCGTGAAAGCCTACCTGCTCGACCTGCAAGACCGCATCTGCTCTGCCCTCGAAAACGAAGACGGCGGCGCCCGCTTCGTCGAGGACGCCTGGGTGCGCGAAGCCGGTGGCGGCGGGCGCACGCGGGTGATCGGCGACGGCAAGCTGATCGAAAAGGGCGGGGTCAACTTCTCCCACGTGTTCGGCGCCGGCCTGCCACCTTCGGCCAGTGCCCACCGCCCGGAACTGGCGGGCCGTGGTTTCGAGGCGCTGGGCGTGTCGCTGGTGATCCACCCGCACAACCCGCACGTGCCCACTTCCCACGCCAATGTGCGCTTCTTCATCGCCGAGAAGGAAGGCGAAGAGGCGGTTTGGTGGTTTGGCGGCGGCTTCGACCTGACCCCGTACTACGGCAATGAAGAAGACTGCATCCACTGGCACCGCGTGGCCGAGCAGGCCTGTGCGCCGTTCGGCGCCGATGTGTACCCGCGCTACAAGGCCTGGTGCGACCGCTACTTCCACCTCAAGCACCGGGGCGAGCCTCGCGGCATCGGCGGCCTGTTCTTCGATGACCTGAACGAGTGGGACTTCGACACCTGCTTCGCCTTCATCCGCGCCATCGGCGATGCCTATGTCGACGCCTACCTGCCGATCATCCAGCGCCGCAAAGACACGCCATATACCGCAGAGCAACGCGAGTTCCAGGAGTACCGTCGCGGCCGCTACGTCGAGTTCAACCTGGTCTACGACCGTGGCACGCTGTTCGGCCTGCAGTCCGGCGGCCGCACCGAGTCCATCCTCATGTCGCTGCCGCCGCAAGTGCGCTGGGGCTACGACTGGAAGGCCGCGCCCGGCAGTGAAGAAGCGCGCCTGACCGAGTACTTCCTGCAAGACCGCGACTGGCTAGGCCAGTAAGCCTGTGGACAACCAAGGAGCCGTCATGGACCAGTACGTCGTTTTTGGTAACCCCATCGGCCACAGCAAGTCGCCGCTGATTCACCGCCTGTTCGCCGAGCAGACCGGCCAGGACCTGGAATACGCCACCCTGCTGGCGCCGCTGGACGAGTTCAGCGACTGCGCGCGCGGCTTCTTCAAGCAAGGCAGCGGCGGCAATGTCACGGTACCGTTCAAGGAAGAGGCCTACCGCCTGTGCGACAGCCTGACCCCGCGTGCCCAGCGCGCTGGCGCGGTGAACACGCTGAGCAAGCTGGCTGACGGCACTTTGCAAGGCGACAACACCGATGGCGCCGGCCTGGTGCGTGACCTGACGGTGAATGCCGGGGTCGAGCTGACGGGCAAGCGCATTTTGATCCTCGGTGCCGGTGGTGCAGTGCGTGGCGTGCTGGAGCCGATCCTGGCGCACAAGCCGCAATCGCTGGTGATCGCCAACCGAACCGTGGAAAAGGCCGAGCAGCTGGCGCGTGAGTTCGATGAACTGGGGCCGGTGGTGGCCAGTGGGTTTGCCTGGTTGCAGGAGCCGGTGGATGTGATCATCAATGCCACTTCGGCGAGTCTGGCCGGGGAATTGCCGCCGATTGCCGACAGTTTGGTCGAGGCAGGGCGCACGGTTTGCTATGACATGATGTATGGCAAGGAGCCTACGCCGTTTTGCCAGTGGGCTGAGAAGCTGGGCGCGGCCAAGGTGCTGGATGGGTTGGGGATGCTGGCTGAGCAGGCGGCTGAGGCGTTCTTTATCTGGCGGGGGGTGCGGCCGGATACCGCTCCGGTGTTGGCTGAGTTGCGCCGGCAATTGGCTCGAGGCTGAGAATTTGGGGCCGCTTTGCGGCCCATCGCGACGCAAGGCCGCTCCTACAACGACCGCGAAATGCCTGCAGGCGCGGTCCCCTGTAGGAGCGGCCTTGCGTCGCGATGGGCTGCGCAGCAGCCCCAGAATCTCAACCCAACCTCATTCTTCAAACCGGATCGGACACAACTCCACCCCTTCCAGCTTCTGCAATTCTTCAATCACCTGCGGCCTGGCCCGATGCAAGGTGAGACTCCCCCCCAACCGCCGCAGCCGCCGTGCCTCGCGGTGCAACATATCCACCCCCGAGTAGTCGATAAAATTCACCTGCCGCGCATCGATCACTACATGCGGCCCCTGGCAGCGCTGCAAGCGCACCTGCAGGTAATGCGCCGCACCAAAGAAGATCGACCCGCCGACCCGCAGCACGTCCGCCTCCCCTTCACGGCTCTGCTGCACCCGTGGCCGTGAGGTGCGCTTCAAATAGAAGAACAGCGACGCCAGCACCCCGGCATAGATCGCCGTCTGCAGCTCGAGCAACAAGGTCGCCGTCGCCGTCAGCGCCATCACCAGAAACTCCGAGCGGCTGACCCGGAACAGCGCACGAATCCCGCGGCGGTCCACCAATCCCCAGCAGATCAACAGGATGCTGCCAGCCATGGCCGGGATCGGCAGGTGTGCGATCAACCCGGCACCGACAACGGCGAACAACGCCACCCATAGCGCCGAGAACACCCCGGCCATCGGCGAGCGGGCACCGGCCTCATAGCTCAGGCCCGAACGGGTGAAGGAACCGGCAGACAGGTAGCCGGAGAAGAATGCGCCAGCAATGTTCGACAGACCTTGTGCGCGAATTTCCTGGTCAGGGTCGATCAGCTGTTCCGAGCGCGCCGACAGCGAACGGGCAATGGACAGGCTGGTCACCAGCCCCAGCATGCCCACTGCCACGGCGCTGGGCAGCAGGCGCAGGATCAGTTCCACGTCCAGCAGGGGCAGCGGACTGAACGGTGGAAGTTGCCCGGTGAAGGCCGTCACCCTTGGCACATGGCCAAACCAGCCCGGCAGCAGCCAGGCCAACAGGCTGACCAGCATCAGACTTATCAACAGGCTCGGCCAACGTGGGCGCCAGAGCTTGAGCGCCACACCGATCACCACAGTGGCCAGGCCGAGGACCAGCGACGGCAGGTCGACCTCGCCGGCGTGGCTGGCCAGGTCTTGCACGGTCTTCAGGGCCGTGGCCTGGCTGGGCAGGTCCATGCCCAGCAGGTTCGGCAACTGGCCCAGGGCGATGACGATGGCCGCGCCGAGGGTGAAGCCGAGCACCACGGAATGCGAGACGAAATTGACCAGCGCGCCAAAGCGCAGCAGCCCCAGCAGCAACTGGAAGATGCCGCCAAGGAAGGTCAGCAGCAGTACCAGCGTGATGTAGTCGCTGCTGCCGGCCACCGCAAGCGGGCTGATGCTGGCGTACAAGACGATGGAGATGGCGGCCGTCGGTCCGCAGATCAGGTGCCAGGACGAGCCCCACAAGCAGGCGATCAGCACCGGCACGATGGCGGCGTACAGGCCGTACTCGGCGGGCAGGCCGGCGATCAGCGCATAGGCGATGGATTGCGGCAGGGCGAGGATGGCACCGCTCAGGCCGACCTGCAGGTCCTGGCGCAGGCTGCGGCCCGATTGGCGGGGGAGCCAGTTAAGGAAGGGCAGCAGATGGAAGAGGCGATGCATGAGATATCCACAGTTCCGAAGGTGCACTGTCCCATTGTAGGAGCGGGTTTACCCGCGAATGCGGTGGTACATTCACTGCAGCATTCGCGGGTAAACCCGCTCCTACAATGGGGCGCGTCGCGTCTGAGATTACAGCTTGG
The DNA here is from genome assembly GCF_016658545.1 of Pseudomonas sp. S37. GTDB lineage: Bacteria > Pseudomonadota > Gammaproteobacteria > Pseudomonadales > Pseudomonadaceae > Aquipseudomonas. Next base: position 74,210 of record NZ_JACVZC010000010.1, read on the forward strand.
CTTTGACGGCCTCTAGGGCATTGCCATCGGCCTTGGTAGTCACCCCAGCCAACCACCCTTCCAGCAACTGGGGATGCGCTTTCACCCAAGCCTTGGCCGCATCATCAAAGCTGATCTTCTTGTCCACAACCTCAGCCATGATGGTGTTTTCCATGTCCAGCGTGAACTTCAGGTTACCCAGCAGCTTCGCCGCATTCGGGCAGGCTTGTGGATAACCCTTGCGGGTCAGTGTATAGACCTCGCCCTTGCTGCCAAACCACTTCTCCCCACCCGTCAGGTAATGCATCTTCAACTTCACGTTCATTGGGTGTGGGGTCCAGCCAAGGAAGGTGATGAACTGCTGCTTCTTCACCGCCCGGTCGACCTGGGTCAGCATCGCTTGCTCGCTGGACTCGACGAGCTTCCACTGGCCGAGGTTGAACTCATTTTTGTCGATGATTTCCTTCAGCGACAGGTTGGCCGGTGCGCCCGAGCCAATCCCGTACAGCTTTTTGTCGAATTTGTCGGCGTGCTGCTGCAGGTCGGCGAAATCCTTCACCCCGGCATTCCACACATAGTCTGGCACTGCGAGGGTAAATTCGGTTCCCTCCAGGTTGCGCGACAGCTGCTGCACATCGCCATTGGCGATGAACTTGTCATGGAAACCCTGCTGCGCCGGCATCCAGTTGCCGAGGAAGGCATCGACGCGGCCGTCCTTGAGGCCGCCGTAGATGATCGGCACCGCCAGGCTGTCGATCTTCACCTGGTAGCCCAGGCTTTCCAGCAGCAGGCGGGCAACGGCATTGGTCGAGGCGATGTCGCTCCAGCCGGGGTCAGCCATTTTTACGATGCTGCATTGTGCGTCGCTGTCGGCGGCGTGGGCCGTGGCGGCACCCAGGCCCAAGGCCAGGGTGAACACGGCGGCGGAGAACTTGTGCATGGCGGCCTCTCTTCTCAATCCATGGGTGCGGGCTGTGGATAACGTGCCTTGCGCTCGAGGTCGTCGAGATCGATGTGGTTGCGCATGTACTGTTGGCTGGCGTCCACCAGCGGTTGGTGGTCCCAGCTTTTCAGCTTGCCGATGGCCAGCGCCTCGGCCACCAGGCGCCGCCGCCGTTGGCTGGCCAGCACCTGCTGGCGCAGGCTGGGGATATCCCAGCGCTGCTGTGCTTCATCGACAAATGCCTGCAGCAGCGCCTGGTGGTCCGGGCTGCCGGTGAGATTCTCCCGCTCGTGCGGGTCGCGGCTCAGGTCATAGAGTAGGCAAGGGTCGTCTTCGCTGTACACGAATTTGTACGGCCCGCGGCGGATCATCATCAGCGGGCCGACGGTGCCTTCGGCCATGTACTCGCCGATTACTTCGTCGTGGCCGCCCTGCCCTTGCAGGTGGCCGAGCAGCGAGCGGCCGTCCAGGTGCAGGGCGTTATCCACAGCCCCGCCAGCCAGTTCGACCAGTGTTGGCAGCAGGTCGCAGGTGGATACCGAGGCGCTGACCCGGCCAGCGGCGAAGCGCTGAGGCGCGTGGATCAGAAGTGGCACCCGCGCCGACATCTCGAACCAGTGCATCTTGTACCAGAGGCCACGCTCGCCAAGCATGTCGCCGTGGTCGCCGGAGAATACGATCAGGGTGTCGTCGGCCAGCTGGCATTCTTCCAGGGTCTGCAACAGCTGGCCGATGTTGTCGTCGATGTAGCTGCACGCGCCGAAATAGGCGCGGCGGGCATCGCGGATCTTGTCCACAGGCAGCGGCTTGTTCCACAGGTCGTAGACCTTGAGCAGGCGCTGCGAGTGCGGGTCGAGTTCCGCCTGGCTGAATTCGGCACGCGGCATGGGGATATCCACACCTTCGTAGCGGTCCCAATAGCGCCTGGGGATGGTGTACGGGTCGTGCGGGTGGGTCATCGACACGGTCAGGCAGAACGGCCGGCCGTCGTTCTCGCGCACATGGTCGTACAGGTACTGGCGCGCCTTGAACACCACCTCTTCATCGAAATCCAGCTGGTTGGTGCGCACGCATGGCCCGGCCTGCAACACCGAGGACATGTTGTGGTACCAGCTTGGGCGCACGTCTGGCTCATCCCAGTTCACCGCCCAGCCGTAGTCGGCCGGGTAGATGTCGCTGGTCAGGCGTTCTTCGTAGCCGTGCAGCTGGTCCGGGCCGCAGAAGTGCATCTTGCCCGACAGCGCGGTGCGATAGCCAAGGCGGCGCAGGTAATGGGCGTAGGTCGGTATGTCGCCGGGGAAGTCGGCAGCGTTGTCGTAGGCACCGATGCGGCTGGGCAACTGGCCGCTGACCAAGGTGAAGCGCGACGGTGCACACAGTGGGCTGTTGCAGTACGCCGAATCGAACACGACGGCCTGTTCTGCCAGGCGGCTCAGGTGTGGCATGTGGATCGGTGACGGGCCGTAGATCGGCAGCAAGGGTGCGGCCATCTGGTCGGCCATGATGAACAGGATATTCGGGCGCGTCATGGTGGCTTCCATCGTTGAGGGTTATGCGAACCGCTTGCCTACCAAGATGCGACTATGAATAACATGGGTAAAGCCCATGGCGGGCAATGACTGGGATTAGCTGAACTTATGTTTGACCACCTGGCCGAGTTGTCGCTGGATACCTTGCGTGTGTTCGAGGCCGCTGCGCGCTTGCGTGGTTTCACGGCCGCGGCGCTGGAACTGGGCACTACTCAGCCGGCGGTGAGCCAGCAGGTGAAACGGCTGGAGGCGCAGTTGGGCACGCGCCTGTTTGACCGTATCTACCGCGGCATCGAACTGACCGAGGCGGGCCAGATGCTGTTCGAGCAAGTGCATCAGGGCCTGCAGGCGATGGAGGATGGTATTGCCCAGGCCAGCGGGCGCGGCCAGCGCGAAGTGCTGCAGGTGGCCACCGACTTTGCCTTTGCGGCGTTCTGGCTGATGCCACGGTTGCAGCGCTTTCACGAGGCTTATCCACAGGTGGACGTAAGCCTGGTGACCGGCGAGCGCAGCCAGGGCATGTTGCGCCCGGATATAGATGTGGCGGTGCTGTTTGGCGATGGGCGTTTTCACCAAGGCGAGAGCCGCTGGTTGTTCGATGAAGAAGTTTTCCCGGTCTGCAGCCCCCGGCTGATTCATGGCAAACCCTTGTCTGCTGTGGCTTTGCAACGATTGCCGCTACTGCATTTGAAGGGGGAGCAGGCCAGCGGCTGGTTTGACTGGGCAGGGGTATTTCGCGGGTTTGGTGTGGCCAGCCCGCCGCCGGCTGGGCAGTTGCGGTTCGACAACTATACATTGCTGATCCAGGCGGCGATTGCCGGGCAAGGCGTGGCGATTGGCTGGGGGCACCTGGTGGATGGGCTGGTCGAGCAAGGGATGCTGTGCCGGCCGCTGGAGGGGAGTTTGCGTTCGGCGCGGGGGTATTACGTGGTGCTGCCGCCGCGTAAGCGCCGTGGGGCGTTGATCGAGCGGTTTGTAAGTTGGCTGGAGCATGAGCGTAGCCTTTGAGATTTTGGGGCCGCTTTGCGGCCCATCGCGACACAAGGCCGCTCCTACAAAGGCACTGCGCACGCCGGCCCCATGTAGGAGCGGCCTTGCGTCGCGATGGGCTGCGCAGCAGCCCCGGCAATCCAGACTACGAAGTTCAGTTGCCCGCCCCGGTGCAAATCCAGCACATCGAAATCGCCCACCGGCAAAAGCCGGCGTATAGTCGAACGCTTCAGGGTTATTCACTGCATCACACCCTTCGCAGGTGGAGATGGTTGGACCGCAATCAGGAGTTATCGTGCAGAGGATCAAGGGTTACCACGCCCACGTTTATTACGACGCCACCACCCTGGAGCAGGCCCGTGAGCTGTGCGAGGAAGCGGCGCGGCTGTTTCCGGTGACCATGGGGCGTATGCACCAGAAACCGGTGGGGCCGCACCCGGACTGGAGCTGCCAGCTGGCGTTCGAGCCGGAGTATGTCGGGGTGGTGCTGCCTTGGTTGGCGCTGTATCGGAAGGGCTTGGTGGTGTTCATGCACCCGCTGACCGGGGATGAACTGGCGGACCACCGCGATCATGCGATCTGGATGGGGGCTGTGCGGCCTTTGGATCTGTCGATCTTCGGGGGGTAGATTGCGGTAGCCTGGGCTGGCCTCTTCGCGGGTGAACCCGCTCCCACAGGGACCGCACAGATGCTGAAAACTGTGGGGGACCTGTGGGAGCGGGTTTACCCGCGAATCAGGCGACGCGGTTCAGCGACGGGCGCCACGCACCCCTTCAGCCAGCGCCGAGCACAGGCTCAACACATCGCTGACCGCCTGCTCGCCAGTCTTGGCCTGGGCAATCTTGTCGACCAGCGCCGACCCCACCACCACACCATCGGCCAGGCGGGCGATGTTCGCCGCCTGCTCTGGCGTACGAATGCCGAAACCAACGCTGATCGGCAAATCGGTATGCCGACGCAGGCGGGCAATGGCTTCAGTAACGTGCTCGGTGGTCGCCGAGCCGGCACCGGTCACGCCGGCCACCGACACGTAATAGACAAACCCGGAACTGCGCTCCAGCACGCGCGGCAGGCGCGCATCGTCGGTGGTCGGGGTGGTCAGGCGGATGAAGTCGATGCCTGCAGCCTGGGCCGGGGTGGCCAGTTCGGCGTCGTGCTCTGGCGGCAGGTCGACGATGATCAGGCCATCGACGCCGGCTTGCTTGGCTTCAGCCACAAACTTTTCCACGCCAAAGCGGTGGATCGGGTTGTAGTAGCCCATCAGCACGATCGGCGTGGTCTGGTTATCCACACGGAATTCGCGAACCATCTGCAGGGTCTTGGCCAGGGTCTGGCCAGCTTCCAGGGCGCGCAGGGTGGCCAGCTGGATCGCCACGCCATCGGCCATCGGGTCGGTGAACGGCATGCCCAGTTCGATCACGTCGGCGCCAGCGGCCGGCAGGCCCTTGAGAATCTGCAGCGAGGCGTCGTAGCCCGGGTCGCCTGCGGTGACGAAGGTGACCAGCGCCGAGCGGCCTTCGGCTTTCAGCTCGGCGAAACGTTGTTCAAGACGGCTCATGCCTGTTTCTCCTGGGCGGCCATGTGGCTCATGACGGTTTGCATGTCTTTGTCACCGCGGCCCGACAGGCAGATCACCATGAGGTGGTCCTTGGGCAGCTTCGGTGCGCGCTTGATCGCTTCGGCCAGGGCGTGGGAGCTTTCCAGGGCCGGGATGATGCCTTCCAGGCGGCAGCAAGCATGGAACGCGTCCAGCGCCTCGTCGTCGGTGATGCTGACGTATTCCACGCGCTTCACTTCGTGCAGGTAGGCGTGCTCCGGGCCGATGCCCGGGTAGTCCAGGCCCGCGGAAATCGAGTGGGCGTCGGTGATCTGGCCGTCTTCGTCCTGCAGCAGGTAGGTACGGTTGCCGTGCAGCACACCCGGTACGCCGCCGTTCAGGCTGGCTGCGTGCTTGTCGGTGTGCACGCCGTGGCCACCGGCTTCAACGCCGATGATCTGCACGCTTGGCTCTTCGAGAAACTCGTGGAACAGGCCCATGGCGTTGGAGCCACCACCGACGCAGGCAATCAGGCTGTCTGGCAGGCGGCCTTCCTTTTCTTGCAACTGGGCGCGGGTTTCCTTGCCGATGATCGACTGGAAGTCGCGGACCATGGCTGGGTACGGGTGTGGGCCAGCCACGGTGCCGATCAGGTAGAAGGTATCTTCAACGTTGGTGACCCAGTCGCGCAGGGCTTCGTTCATGGCGTCTTTCAGGGTGCCGGTGCCGGCGGTAACCGGCACGATTTCGGCGCCCAGCAGCTTCATGCGGAACACGTTGGCCTGCTGGCGCTCGATGTCGGTGGCGCCCATGTAGATCACGCAAGGCAGGCCGAAGCGGGCGGCGACGGTGGCGGTGGCCACGCCGTGCATGCCGGCGCCGGTTTCGGCGATAAGGCGTTTCTTGCCCATGCGCTTGGCCAGCAGCACTTGGCCGATGCAGTTGTTCACCTTGTGCGCGCCGGTGTGGTTGAGCTCTTCACGCTTGAAGAAGATCCTGGCGCCGCCACAGTGCTCGGTCAGGCGCTCGGCGAAGTACAGCGGGTTGGGGCGGCCGATGTAGTCGCGCTGGAAGTAGGCCAGCTCTTCAAGGAACTTGGGGTCGGCCTTGGCCGCTTCGTACTCGCGGGCCAGGTCCAGCACCAGTGGCATCAGGGTTTCGGCCACGTAGCGGCCGCCGAACGAGCCGAACAGGCCGTTGGCGTCGGGGCCGGGGCGGTATTGGGACTGGGTCATGGGGCGCTCCAGGGCGTAATGAATGAGTGATGGGCTTTACTCTAACCACGGCAAGCCCGGCTGAAAACCGATAAGATTGCGTTAACTTGTCAGAAAAACTCACAGGTAACATGGCCCACGACCTCCCTCCCCTGAATGCCCTGCGCGCCTTCGAGGCGACCGCCCGGTTCAACAGCGTCAGCCAGGCGGCTGAAGCGCTGCACGTCACCCATGGCGCCGTCAGCCGGCAGATCAAGGTACTTGAGGAGCACCTGGGCGTAGCCTTGTTCGTCAAGGACGGGCGTGGCATCAAACTCACAGATGCCGGTGTGCGCCTGCGCGATGCCAGTGGCGAGGCCTTCGACCGCCTGCGTAGCGTGTGTGCCGAGCTGAGCCGCGATGTCAGCGAGGCGCCGTTCGTGCTGGGCTGCTCCGGCAGCCTGCTGGCGCGCTGGTTCATCCCGCGGCTGGGGCGGCTTCAGGCGGACCTGCCGGAGTTGCGCCTGCACTTGTCGGCGGGTGAAGGTGACCTCGACCCACGGCGGCCGGGGCTGGATGCGCTGCTGGTGTATGCCGAGCCCCCTTGGCCGGCAGACATGCAGGTGCATGTGCTGGCCGAGGAACGCATCGGGCCGGTACTGAGCCCGCATTTCGCTGGCTTTGAACGGTTGCAGGGCGCGCCTGCCAAGGCGTTGCTGGGCGAAGCCTTGCTGCACACCACATCGCGCCCGCAAGCCTGGCCGACCTGGGTGGTGCAACAGGGGCTGGAGCCTGCGGCCATCCACTATGGCCAAGCCTTCGAGCACCTGTATTACCTGCTGGAAGCTGCGGTGGCGGGGTTGGGCGTGGCGATTGCGCCGCAGCCGCTGGTTGCCGATGACTTGCGGGCGGGTCGCCTGAGTGCGCCATGGGGTTTTTCACCGACCCCGGCGGCGCTGGCGCTGTGGGTGCCGCGGCGCGCCGCTGATGGGCGCGCCGAGCAACTGGCGCAGTGGTTAAGGGCAGAGCTGTCGCGGCAGAGCGCTTAGTTGCGCTTGCACATCAGGTACGCCGCCAGCAGGCCCAGCGCACCGATGGCCACGCCGGCGGTGGTGTACGGGTGCTCCTGGGCGTAGTCACGGGTGGCGATGCCGGTCTGGCGGGTACGTTCCTTCACTTCCTCGTAGGCATCGCTCAGCAGGCTGCGCGAATGACGAAGGGCGCTCTCGGCGTTGCTGCGCATCGCCTTGACTGACTTCTGGGTTTCCTCGGAGGCGTCGTGCTTCAGGTTTTCCAGGCTTTTCAGCAGGCTTTCGATCTCTGCTTCCATGCTTTCCAGGGACGTTTTACGCAGCGAGTTGCGGGGCATGTTGACTCTCCTTTGCAGTATGGGCTGTAAGAATTGCGACCCCCCGGCTGCGGGAAAGTGCGATCGAACTTTTGCTTGCGGTGACGGCTCGCAGGTAAACCAGGCCTGCGCTGCTAGGCTCAATCTCACTGTCACCCAAGGAGAGCGCTCATGACCGATCATCACACCTACAAGAAGATCGAACTGGTAGGGTCTTCGCCAACCAGCATCGAAGAAGCGATCAACAATGCCCTGGCCGAAGCCGGCAAGAGCATTAAGCATCTGGAGTGGTTCGAAGTGATCGATACCCGTGGCCATATCCGCGACAACAAGGCCGCGCACTTCCAGGTCACGCTGAAGGTGGGCTTCCGCATCGCCAATAGCTGATACATCTGCGGGCTGGAACAGCCTGGCGGGATGGGGTATTTAGGAAAGGGGTGCCTTGGCGGGCGCCCTTTCTGATTTCATCTGCACAAGGAATGCGAGTGATGAACAAACTGATTCTGGCGCTGGGCCTGATGTCCCTGGCTGGCGGTGCGCTTGCAGCGGGCAAGCCCTGTGAAGAGCTGAAGGCGGAAATTGCCGCCAAGCTGGATGCCAAGGGGGTTACCGGCTACAAGCTGGAGATCGTCAATAAAGGCGACCCGGCGGGCAAGGTGATTGGTAGCTGTGAAGCCGGTACCAAGGAGATTGTGTACCGGCGCGGCTAAGGTGTTGGCTTCTTCGCGGGTAAACCCGCTCCCACAGCTACGGTGCCGTTCTCAGGCCCTGTGATATCCCTGTGGGAGCGGGTTTACCCGCGAAGAAGCTCACTCGGTCTTCAAGGCCTGCGCCATCAATTCATAGGACCGAATCCGGTCCGCATGCTCGTACAGGTCACAGGTAAAGATCAGCTCATCCGCCCCGGTCTGCTCCAGCAGCACTTCCACCTTGGCCCGCACCTTCTGCGGGCTGCCGATCATCGCCAAGCCCAGGAAACTGCCTACCGCATCGCGCTCATGGGGCAGCCACAAACCCTCCATGCTTTCTACCGGTGGCTTCTGCATCAGGCTCTGCCCACGAATCAGCGCGAGAATGCGCTGGTACACCGAGGTAGCCAGATACTCGGCTTTCTCATCCGTCTCGGCCACCACCATGGGAATACCCAGCATCACATACGGCTTGTCCAGCGTGGTCGAGGGCTTGAAGTGGTTGCGGTACACGCGGATCGCCTCGTGCATGTAGCGCGGCGCAAAGTGCGAGGCGAAGGCGTAGGGCATGCCGCGCATGCCGGCCAGTTGGGCGCTGAACAGGCTGGAACCGAGCAGCCACAGCGGCACGTCGGTGTCGTGCCCCGGCACGGCGATCACTTTCTGATCATCGGTACGTGGCCCGAGGTAGCGCGACAGCTCTTCGACATCGTCCGGGAAATCGTCCGGGCCGCCCGCGCGATCACGGCGCAGGGCATAGGCGGTCATCTGGTCAGAACCCGGCGCACGCCCCAGGCCCAGGTCGATGCGCCCCGGGTACAGGCTGGCCAGGGTGCCGAACTGCTCGGCGATCACCAGTGGCGCATGGTTGGGCAGCATCACCCCGCCAGAGCCCACACGGATAGTCGAGGTGCCCCCGGCAAGGTAACCGATCAGCACCGATGTGGCCGAGCTGGCGATGCCGTCCATGTTGTGGTGTTCGGCCACCCAGAAGCGGTTGTAGCCAAAACGCTCGACATGCTGCGCCAAATCCAGCGAGTTGTGCAGCGATTGCGCCGGGCCGGCGTCGGCGCGCACGGGCACCAGGTCGAGGGTGGAAATCTTCAAGTCACGCAGCTGCGTCATGGAGCCTCCGCAAAGGTGGTTGGCCACAGGCCTTTTCAACTCTGTATGGGCACATTCGGCGGATTCAATGCTTGCTGTGCGATTGCGCTGAACTTGCCGTAGGCCGCTGGCCTCTGAACCCATAAGCACGTAACCCAGTGACCAGGAGGCATCATGAAAAAGACAGCATCGGCAATCTGGCAAGGTGGCCTGAAGGACGGCAAGGGCCTGCTTTCCACCGAAAGCGGCGCACTCAAACAGAACCCCTACGGCTTCAATACCCGTTTCGAGGGTACGCCCGGGACCAACCCTGAGGAACTGATCGGTGCCGCGCATGCCGGCTGCTTCTCGATGGCGCTGTCGATGATGCTCGGTGAGGCGGGGCTCACTGCGGACCGGATCGACACCGCAGCCGAGGTGACCCTCGACAAGCAGGCGGATGGTTTTGCGATTACCGCCGTGCACCTGGTGCTAAGGGCCAAGGTGCCCGGGGCCAGCGAGGCGCAGTTCCTCGAGATCGCCAACAAGGCAAAGGAAGGCTGCCCGGTGTCCAAGGTGTTGAACGCGAAGATCAGCCTGGATGCTGCGTTGGTAGGCTGAAGCGGCGCAACGATGGCAGTTTGCTGTAGTCTAAACAGCGTCGGCAGCACTACTGCCCTTTCAGGAGCCGCTCCATGATTCGCGTAGCAATCGCCGTGTTGGCTTCGCTGGTCGCCACGTCTGCGCTGGCGGCGGTGAAGCCGTGCGAGGAACTCAAAGCCGAGATCGAGGCGAAGATCCAGGCCCAGGGCGTGCCGTCCTATACCCTGGAGATCGTGCCCAACAGCGAGGTCAAGGACCAGAACATGGTGGTCGGGACCTGTGATGGTGGGACCAAGAAGATCATTTACCAAAAGAATGATCGGTAAAGTTTGAGATTTTGGGGCCGCTTTGCGGCCCCAAAGTCACGGAATGCAGAACACGTTGCTAGGCTCGTTCACCAGCACTTTGCGGTTGGCGTCATACAGCAACACTTGCGGCTCCATCACCGGCGCCCGCGCCTCCAGGCGATAACGCTCGCCAGCCTTGAAGTCATCAAAGCGCACGGTCAGGTAACAGGTACGGTCGCGCGGCTCGGTCATGGTGCCGCCTGAGTAGATTTCATAATCAAAGCGCACCACCAATTCGTGCTTGCCCGGCGTTACCTGAAAGTAACGGCCGTCTTCCAGGCGCTTGCCGTCCAGGCGGTCGGCCATGATCACCCGGCCTGGGGTCATGGTGTAGAGGTCGACCCAGGCCTGCTTGGGGTCGACGGGCGGCAAGGGGCTGGCGCAAGCCCCCAGTGCACTGAGGGCGATCAGCATCATGGGCTGGCGCATGGCAAAACTCCCACTTGCGAGTTACACGCTACAAGCATAGCGCCGTTTGCGCGTTTCAGGTGCGCTGGCAACCCGCCGGCAGGCCTTGGCCGAGTAGTTTTTGCTGATGGTCGTACAGTTTGATCCAGGGACGGAAGCCGATACTGCCGGCCTGCAGCTGGTAACGCTGCCCGGCGCTGAAATCCTTGAAGGTCAGCTTTACCTGGCAATCGCGCCACAGCGGCGCGTCGACCGGGCCGATATTGCTGGGGGTAACCGGGAACTGGTAACGCACGGTCAGCTCGTGGCTGCCGGGTTGTACTTCGAAGTAACGGCTGTCGACCCAGTCGCGCTCATCCACCTGCACGGCGTCAAGCGAAGTGTTGTCGTAGGGGGTGAGGTCGATCCAGGCCTGGTTCGGGTCCGGGTCTGGCAACGTCGAACAGGCAGATATCAGCAACAGTGAACCGGCGACCAACAATGCACGCATGGCGAAACTCCCCCTTGGCGAGATAGTCTTGGAGCGAATCGGCCTTGAGCGAGTCAGACAGTCCCGGATGCTTCGACTTTTTCTTATGCAGCGCTCAGGCCCTGGGGCACTCGACCGCGTTTTCACCCGTTTGGTTCCGCTGCTGGCAGCGCTTCTGCTGAACGGTTGCAGCAGTGCTGCCTACTATGGGCAACTGGCCGAGGGCCAATGGCAACTGCTACGGGCACGCCAGCCGGTGGAGCAGGTAGTGGCCGACCCCGCCACCCCGGCGCCCTTGCGCGCGCACCTGCAACAGGCCGAACAGGCGCGCGTGTTTGCCAGCCAGCACCTGAAACTGCCCGACAACCGCAGCTACCGCGTGTACGCCGACCTTGGCCGCCCCTACGTGGTGTGGAATGTGTTTGCCACGCCGGAACTTTCGTTGCAGCCGGTGACGCATTGCTTCCCGATTGCCGGTTGCGTGGCGTACCGCGGCTACTACCGGCAAGGCGCTGCACGTGGTGCGGCGGCACTGATGCGCCAGGACGGGCTGGATGTGTATGTCGGTGGGGTGGAAGCCTATTCGACCCTGGGCTGGTTTGATGACCCGATCTTGTCGTCGATGGTGGGTTGGGGCGACGAGCGCCTGGCGACGTTGATCTTCCACGAGCTGGCCCACCAGCGCTTTTATGTGCAGGACGACACCGAGTTCAACGAGTCGTTTGCCTCGTTTGTCGAGCAGGAAGGCACGCGGCAATGGCGTGTGGCGCGCGGGCTGGCACCGGCTGGCGAGGACCAGGGGCAGCAGCGTGAGCAGTTCATCCGCCTGGTATTGGCCAGCCGTGAGCGGTTGCAGGCGATTTATGCCGGGCCGCTGGATGATGCGCACAAGCGCCAGGCCAAGCGGGCGGAGTTCGAGCGGCTGAGGCAGGCGTACCGGCAGGTTCGGGATGGTCAGTGGGGCGGGGACAAGCGCTATGACGCCTGGGTGTATGGGCCAATGAACAATGCCAAGTTGTTGCCGTTTGGGTTGTATGACCAGTGGGTGCCGGCGTTTGCGGCGGTGTTCAGGGAGGTTGGCGGGGATTGGGGGCGGTTTTATGAGCGGGTTGAGCAACTGAGAAGGTTGCCGGTCGCTGAAAGGAAGGCGGCATTGCAGAGGTTGATGGTTAACTTGTGAGATTTTGGGGCCGCTTTGCGGCCCATCGCGACGCAAGGCCGCTCCTACAAAGGCCCTGCATACGCTGGAAAATGTAGGAGCGGCCTTGTGTCGCGATGGGCTGCAAAGCAGCCCCAAAGGCCCTCAAGCCTTGATAAATGCCTGATGCATCTCGGCCAAGGTCGCAAAGTGGAACGCCGGCGCTTCGGCCATCAACTCCTCCTGGCTACCAAACCCATACCCCACCGCCACGGCCTGCAAGCCATTGCTGCGCGCGCCGATCAGGTCATGCTTGCGGTCACCGATCATCAGCGTCTGCGCCGGGTCCAGCCCTTCTTCGTCCAGTAAATGGCGAATCAGCTCGACCTTGTTGGTACGCGTGCCGTCCAGCTCGCTGCCGTAGATCACCTTGAAGTGGTGGTCGAAGGCGAAGTGGCGGGCGATTTCTCGGGCGAATTCCCAAGGCTTGGAGGTGGCGATGTACAGCGTGCGGCCCTGGCCATTGAGGGCTGCAAGCAGCTCCGGTACGCCGGCGAAAACCAGGTTTTCGTAGAGGCCGGTCACCCGGAAGCGCTCGCGATAGAAGTTGACCGCTTCCCAGGCCTTGGCTTCGTCGAAGCTGTAGAACTGCATGAAGGCCTGCAGCAGCGGTGGGCCGATGAAGTGTTCGAGGCGGGCCAGGTCCGGCTCGTCGATGCCCAGCTTGGCCAGGGCATACTGGATCGAGCGGGTGATGCCCAGGCGCGGGTCGGTCAGGGTGCCGTCGAGGTCGAACAGGATGTTTTGCTGGTGCATGTACGGGGTTCCACTTGAGTACTGTGTGGTCTTCTTCGCGGGTGAACCCGCTCCCACAGGGATATCACAGGGGCATACATAGGCCTGTGGGAGCGGGCGAGCCCGCGAATACGGTCATTCAGGTTGGTCGTAGCCTTCGGCCAGATGCTGGTCCTTGAGCTTCACATAATTGCCCGCGCTGTAGGAAAAGAACGCGCGCTCCTTGTCGTTCAGCAACCGGGCCTGTTTCACCGGGCTGCCCATGTACAGGTAGCCACTGACCAGGCGCTTGCCGGGCGGCACCAGGCTGCCGGCGCCAATGATCACTTCGTCCTCGACGATGGCGCCGTCCATGATGGTGCTGCCCATGCCAACCAGAATGCGGTTGCCCAGGGTACAGCCATGCAGCATCACCTTGTGGCCGATGGTCACTTCGTCACCGATGATCAGCGGGAAACCGTCGGGGTTGAACGGGCCGGCGTGGGTGATGTGCAGCACACTGCCATCCTGCACGCTGGTGCGCGCGCCAATGCGGATGCGGTGCATGTCGCCGCGTACCACGGTCAGTGGCCAGACCGAGCTGTCTTCGCCGATTTCCACGTCGCCCAGCACCACCGCCGAACGGTCGACGAATGCCCTGGGCCCCACTTTCGGAGTGTGTTGCTGGAAGCTGCGAATGGCCATGATAGCGTCTCTCATCTATGCCGATAGGCAGGCTGCCTGCTGCGGTCGGCGTCGATTGTAATTAAGATGGGGCAGTGTTTCTTCTGCCAAGGTATCCGAACCGTGAGTGCGAACAACCCGCTTCTGCAGCCATACGATCTGCCGCCCTTCTCGCAAATCCGTGCCGAACACGTGTTGCCGGCGATCGAAGCGATCCTGGCCGACAACCGTAAAGCCATTGCCGAGATCCTCGAAAAGCAGGGCAAAAACCCTACCTGGGCCGGCCTGGTGCTGGCCATGGACGAACTGAACGACCGCCTGGGCGCCGCCTGGAGCCCGGTCAGCCACCTCAATGCGGTGTGCAACAGCGTCGAGCTGCGCGAGGCGTACGAGTCGTGCCTGCCGGCATTGAGCGCCTACTCTACCGAACTGGGCCAGAACCGTGCGCTGTTCGAGGCTTATCAGGCGCTGATCGCCAGCCCTGAGGCAGCCAGCTTCGACGTGGCGCAAAAGACTATCCTCGAGCACGCCCTGCGTGACTTCCGCCTGTCGGGTATCGACCTGCCGGCGGACCAGCAGCAGCGCTATGCTGAAGTGCAAAGCAAGCTCAGCGAGCTGGGCAGCCGTTTCTCCAACCAGTTGCTCGACGCCACCCAGGCCTGGACCAAGCACGTTACCGACGAAGCTGCACTGGCCGGCCTGACCGATTCGGCCAAGGCGCAGATGGCTGCTGCGGCCCAGGCCAAAGGCCTCGACGGCTGGCTGATCACCCTGGAATTCCCCAGCTACTACGCCGTCATGACCTACGCCAGCGACCGCGCCCTGCGCGAAGAGCTGTACGCGGCCTACTGCACCCGTGCTTCGGACCAGGGCCCGAACGCCGGCCAGAACGACAACGGCCCGGTGATGCAGGAAATCCTCGGCCTGCGCCAGGAACTGGCCGGGCTGCTGGGCTACAAGAACTACGCCGAGCTGAGTCTGGCGACCAAGATGGCCGAGTCCAGCGACCAGGTGCTGAGCTTCCTGCGTGACCTGGCCAAGCGCTCCAAGCCGTTCGCCGCCCAGGACCTGCAGCAGCTCAAGGCCTACGCCGCCGAGCAGGGCACCCCTGAGTTGGCCAGCTGGGACGCCGGCTACTTTGGCGAAAAGCTGCGCGAGCAGCGTTACAGCGTGTCGCAGGAAGCCCTGCGCGCCTACTTCCCGATCGACAAGGTGCTGGGCGGCCTGTTCAGCATCGTGCAGCGCCTGTACGGCATCGAAATCGCCGAACTGAAAGGCTTCGACAGCTGGCACCCCGATGTGCGCCTGTTCGAGATCAAGGAAAACGGCCAGCACGTCGGCCGCTTCTTCTTCGACCTGTATGCCCGCGCCAACAAGCGTGGCGGTGCCTGGATGGACGGTGCCCGCGACCGTCGCCGCACGGCTGGCGGCCAGCTGCAGAGCCCGGTGGCCAACCTGGTGTGCAACTTCACCCCGGCCGCGCCTGGCAAACCGGCGCTGCTGACCCACGATGAAGTCACCACGCTGTTCCACGAATTTGGCCATGGCCTGCACCACATGCTGACCCGCATCGAGCATGCCGGGGTTTCCGGTATCAACGGCGTGGCCTGGGATGCGGTGGAGCTGCCAAGCCAGTTCATGGAAAACTGGTGCTGGGAGCCGGAAGGCCTGGCGCTGATCTCCGGCCATTATGAAACCGGTGCGGCCCTGCCCCAGGACCTGCTGGACAAGATGCTGGCGGCGAAGAACTTCCAGTCGGGCATGATGATGGTGCGCCAGCTGGAGTTCTCGCTGTTCGACTTCGAACTGCATGCCAGCCATGGCGACGGCCGCAGCGTGCTGCAGGTGCTCGAAGGCGTGCGCGACGAGGTATCGGTCATGCGCCCACCGGCGTACAACCGCTTCCCCAACAGCTTCGCGCACATCTTTGCCGGCGGTTACGCGGCGGGCTACTACAGCTACAAATGGGCCGAAGTGCTGTCGGCCGACGCCTTCTCGCGCTTCGAGGAAGAAGGCGTGCTGAACGCCGAAACCGGTCGCGCCTTCCGTGAGGCGATCCTGGCCCGTGGCGGTTCGCGCGAGCCGATGGAGCTGTTCGTCGACTTCCGTGGCCGTGAGCCTTCCATCGATGCATTGCTGCGCCACAGTGGCCTGACCGAGGCTGCGGCGGCATGAGTGAGGTAGCCGTGAACAAGACCAAGAAACGCTTCATTGCCGGGGCTGTGTGCCCGGCGTGCAGCGAGCCCGACAAGCTGATGATGTGGAACGAAGACGGCGTACCACACCGTGAGTGCGTAGCCTGTGGCTTTACCGATACCCTCAACGAACAGGGCTTGTCGGTGCCGAAGGAACTCGGTACCCGGGTCAACCATCTTGAACCGAAAGCCGCACCGGCCAAGGTGCAGACGGTGCAGTTCTTCCCTAACCCTAAGTTGAAGAAACCGGCTGAATAAAGCCGTTGTGGCACCCGGGCAGGCATGCCCGGGTGGTACATAGTCAGTCCGTCCTCATCCTGCTGGCCATGCAAGCTTGCCTGCTCTTCAATACGAGCAAGGTATTACGTCATGGGCAACCCGCTGCTGCAAAAAAGCTATATCCCCATCGATTACCCGGCGATCACCCTTGAAAATATGCAAGTAGCCTTTGATCAAGTGCTGTTGGCGCATGAGCAAGGTATCGAGCGCATCCTCATTGATCAGCATGCCATGCCGACTTGGGACGACATGGTGCTGGCAGTGGACGAACTGGATGCCCGCTTGCAGACCGTGGTGTTTGCCGCCCTCCCGTTGGTCGCCAAGGATGAGAACTGGACCCGCGCAATCATGGCTTGTTACGCCAGGTTGATAGCGCGGTTCGAACAAAAACTGTCGGATGCCAGGCTGCAACGCTTGTACCAGCGCTTGGCTGACAGTGATATTGGCAAAAACCTGGATGCCCACCAGCGTGCCACCTTGCATTGGTACCTGAAAACTTTCTCCGCCAGCGGTGCACTGCTTGACGCGGCTGGCAAGGTGCAGCTGGCTGAATTGAATACGCAGATTGGCACTGCAAACGAAGTGTTCCGCAGAAACGTCAACCGGCCAGGGCTGATTATTGTCGATGACAGTGAGCTGGCCGGCATACCCCAGCGTGTACGCGATGAACTGGCAACTCGTGCCCGGGACGAGGGGCAGCAGGGCTGGCTGGTTGCCTGTGAAAGCGTGGCCACCGAGGCCGTGCTCGAACATGCTGAAAACCGTCAGTTGCGAGAGCGCGTGTACCGGGCTTATCACACACGAGGCGTCAGCCCTGATCCGCAATTCGACAATGGCTCTCACCTTCAACGCCTTGCACAGTTGCGCGATGAGAAAGCCCACTTGCTTGGTTTCGCCAGCCATATGGCGCTGAGCCTTCAGGCCAAGAGTGCCGGCTCGGTGGAGCAGGTGCGCGACTTTCTTCATGACCTTGCCGCGCAGGTACGCCCGGCGATGGTGCAATTGCGTTCGGGTGTCGAGCGCCAGGCAGCAGCCAAGGGCTTGGGCAATGTCCAGCCATGGGACGTCGATTACCTGCAGGCGCCCTCGTCTACCGATCTCTCCCCCGAGGCATTGCGTGACTACTTCCCGTTGAACGCGGTCGTTAGCGCTTTGCAGGACTTGGCAAATTCACTGTTTGGCGTGGTACTCCAGCCCAAAGCGCTGCCCACCTGGGATGACAGCGTGCAAACGTTCGAGGTGTGGCAGGACCACGCACTGATCGGGTACCTGTACCTGGATGCCGTGCAACATACCGGCAAGCAGGCAGACGCAGTGATGACCAGCTACATATGCAACCGTCGGGTCGATGCCGAAGGTGTCTATCAGCTTGCCTCGGTGGTGGTTTTCAGTGACGTGCCACAAGCGCCGCTGGGAGAGCAGCCGTTGCTTGACCATTTGTCCTTGCGCAAGCTGTATCACGAGTTCGGCCACGCGCTGCATCACTTGCTGGTGCGTACCACGAATCATGTCTTGTCCAACGTGACCGCACTCGGCACCGACGGTGTGGAACTGTTCGGTAAGCTGTTCGAGCGCTGGGTGTGGGATGCGGACTACCTGGTGGCGATCTCGTCGCAACGGCACGACGCAAGCCAGCTCGCACTTTCGCAAGCGCAGGCGTGCCTGGAACGGTTGCGGCAGAAGGGCGTACAGGAGACCGCAAGGGAACTGAGCCTGGCGTTGTTCGACATGGACTTGCACGCTACGCCGAACGATGGTCGGTCCCTCGAGCAGCGTCTGAGTGATGCTCGGGAACGTTGCGGTTACTGGCCACTGGCCGACTTCGAGCGCCCGGCGCATGCTTTCGACCACCTGGTGAATAACTACGATGCAGGCTATTACGCGTACCTCTGGTCGGATGTGAACGCTTTCGACCTGTTTACCCGCTTCGAGGCCGCAGGGCTATTGGACCGGACCACTGGCCGAGCGCTGCAGGAGGCGCTGTTCGCCCCAGGAGCATCGCGCCCTTTGCGCGAAGGCATCGAGGCGTTTCTGGGGCGGCAAGTGAGCCATACGCCTTACCTGCGTTGGCATGGCCTGGCATGAAGGTCTGCTGACCAGAGGTGCTGGATAGTTTCTGGCTTGCACGTTACTGTATATAAATACAGTGATGAGGTAAGCCATGAATCCTCCAGCAGCGCAAAAGGGCCGTGGCACTGCGCACAACCCGCATAATCGCTTCGCCCCGAACCACTCGGTGGCGGAAGATGATGGCTGGTATCAGGAGGTACCGCGAAGCCAAGGTACTGAAGTGCGGCTTGAAACAGCCAAATCGGTGATCAGCCGCAACACTTCACCCGACCTACCCTTCGATCGTTCGATCAACCCCTACCGTGGCTGCGAGCATGGCTGCATTTACTGCTATGCCCGCCCTTCCCATGCCTATTGGGATCTGTCTCCCGGCCTGGATTTTGAAACCAAGCTGATTGCCAAGACCAACGCCGCCGAGGTGCTCGCGCAGCAGTTGAGCAAACCAGGGTATGTGTGTGCGCCAATCAACCTGGGCTCCAATACCGATCCGTATCAGCCGATCGAGCGGGATCAACTGCTGACACGGCGCCTGCTTGAAGTGCTGCTGCGCTTTCGTCACCCGGTGACCATTGTTACCAAAGGGGCGTTGATCCTGCGCGACCTTGATTTGCTCGCCGAGATGGCCCGCCAGCGCCTGGCACGGGTGATGATCAGCCTGACTACGCTGGACGATGACCTCAAGCGCGTGCTCGAACCCCGGGCAGCCTCGCCCGGTGCGAGGTTGCGGGCAATCCGCGTGTTGCGCGAAGCGGGTGTGCCGGTGGGTGTGTTGTGCTCGCCGATGATTCCTATGATCAACGACAGTGAACTGGAGCGCCTGCTCGAGGCGGCCAAGGAGGCCGGTGCGCAAAGTGCGGCGTACATGATGCTGCGCCTGCCGCTGGAGGTGGCACCGTTGTTCGAGCAGTGGTTGCAGGACCATTACCCGCAGCGGGCGGCGCATGTGTTGAGCCTGATCCGCCAGAGCCGCGGGGGTGAGCTGTATGACAGCCGCTTTGGCACACGCATGCGCGGTGAAGGGGTGTTTGCCGAGTTGCTGGCGCAGCGCTTTGCCAAGGCCATGAAACGCCTGGAGTTCGAGGGGCGGGAAGCGCAGGCGCTGGATTGCTCGGCGTTCTGCCCACCGGGTGGGCAGCTGGCGCTGTTCTGATATTCAAATGGTGTTAGGGCCCAGTGTAGGAGCGGGGGTTTTTGTGGGGGGGGGGGGGGGGGGGGGGGGGGGGGGGGGGGGGGGGGGGGGGGGG
>NZ_JACVZC010000110.1 GCF_016658545.1 Pseudomonas sp. S37
GCTGGCTTGTGTCATGCGGTGTATGCGACGGCTTTTTTCAGACAGAACCTAGTGATGCTCAGCATTCTCCCGCTGTTTTCATCCACTCTTCATCCGAGACATCGCTGAGAGTCAAATCGAAGACCTGGTACATAGCTTTGATCGCCTCGAAAGCATCCTTCTCTGAAACCTCTATAGCTGACACACCCAAGCAATCAGCGCGATTAATCCTCCTACGCGGATTGCCCTCTGGATAAGGGTGAATGTAGGCGTTCCGGATCTTATTCAGCTCGTCCACCTTATCCAAAAGCACCTCTTGCCCCGTGGTCAGGTCGCGTAAGCAAGTAACCGCTTTTGACGCCGAATCAACGGCTACTTTTTTGTGTTTCTTGATTCCACGCTCAGCTATTTCAGTGAGCAG
The DNA here is from genome assembly GCF_016658545.1 of Pseudomonas sp. S37. Classification (GTDB taxonomy): domain Bacteria; phylum Pseudomonadota; class Gammaproteobacteria; order Pseudomonadales; family Pseudomonadaceae; genus Aquipseudomonas. The sequence continues at coordinate 401 of NZ_JACVZC010000110.1, forward strand.
CATGTGTTCAATGCTACTCATCGCTGAAGCCATCGAGGCCAGGAAAGCACCAGATATGTAAGCCGATTTCGCGTCCTCCATCATGGCCAAAGGCTCGTCAATACCAACGTAGCTTGCCGGTTGAATGAAATGCGAAATGGCGACCATCCGGTGCGCCCGTTGAAGGCGACTTTTCTCGTCGGAACGCTGCAGGGCTTCTACACACATATCTAAATTCGACACTCGTTCGTGCCCTCAATCTTTAGGTTTGAACGTAATATACGCGAGATATCCATGACCACAGCAATCGACCTGTTCGCCGGCCTCGGCGGATGGAGCACCAGCGCGCGCGACGCAGGCGTCCAGGTTCTCTGGGCGGCAAACCACTGGCCGGTGGCCGTTGAATGGCACAGCGCCAACCACCCTGACACGCAGCACGTTTGCCAGGACTTGCACCAGGCCCGCTGGGAGCAGGTGCCGGCACACGACATCCTGCTGGCCTCGCCCTCCTGCCAGGGCCACGCCAAAGCCCGCGGTAAGAAGTCGGGAAACCCGGAACACGACGCATCGCGGTCGACGGCCTGGGCGCCGGTATCGGCTCTGGAGTTTCACCGACCGCAGGCAGCAGTGATCGAGAACGTACCGGAGTTCACCGACTGGGTGCTCTACGCTGCTTGGCTCCAGGCCGTGCAGGCGCTGGGGTACCAGGCGGCACCGCATATCGTCGACTGCGCCGACCTCGGCGTGCCACAGCACCGGGTGCGCCTGTTCATGGTACTGACCCGCAGCAAGGCACCACTGATGCTGCAGCTGCCGCAGGAACGGCATGTGCCAGCCGCCAGCTTCCTCGACTTCGACTCTGGGCGCTGGTCGCAGATCGATAAGCCAGGCCGAGCCCAGGCCACGCTCAACAGGGTGCGCAATGGCCGCCAGCGCTTTGGCGACCGGTTTATCATGCCTTACTACGGCAAAGGCTCCGGAACCACCGGTCGCGACATCAACCGGCCGATCGGCACCATCACCACCCTGGACCGCTGGGCCTTGGTCGACGGCGACCGCATGCGGATGCTCAGCGCCAGCGAGGCCCTGGCCGCCATGTCGTTCCCTGCTGACACCCTGCGGCCGGACAACCACCGGCTGACCATGCATATGGCCGGCAACGCGGTACCGCCGCTGGCAGGTCAGCGCATAATCGAAGCCCTCATGAACTCAATCTAGCCGTATCGACTAGATTTTTTGTGCACCTCCAGTTCAATATCATCTATTTCCTTTTTAATAACGGTGATCAGCCTAAGCTTGTTCCCTATCTCATTCTTAACAAAAAGCAAGTCTTCAGGACTCAAAGGCAGACAGCTGCCATTCCCGCTAATGTATTCACCATAGTTGGCATATGTCGAATCAAAACCATATGCTCAACCATCTCAGTTGACAGGGCAGTTACAGGAACTTCATGAAGCATCGAAGCGCAATGTTTCATATCATGCCAAATCGGATCACCGATCGATTTAAGTGGCACCGAACCCGATGCGCTTCGTTCTGGCTCGTAAAATCTCTTCACGTCCTGAATGGCAGGGACCAATATCGCCACGAATATACCCAATATCACACCGACAGCCTGAGCCCATCCAGCGCTATCAGCGGGGAGCCACTTATGTTCGACCCAGCACCCAACAGAACCAACTAGCACCCAACTTGAGCTGCTCAAAATAATGAGTATCCATATCCAAATCGTTGCCATTCTTCTATTTATCAACTTAATCAAGTCCCAAAACCTCTTCGTTTTTTTGGGAAAAATACACTGTTCTAGGCTCTGTACGAAAAGAGATGTCGCAAACACCGTATTGAACAAGCCAGTGAGACCATGGCGGCATAACTTTTCGCCAGCTTGTCGAAGCGTGTCACGATCCTGCGGTTCTCTTTCAGCCAGCCAAACATGCGTTCGATGATGTTGCTCTGTCGGTATTTAGGCCGATCGAACAGCCTGGGTAAGCCAGGCTTGGGTTTGCGCTTCATTGAGCGCAGCGGGATGACGGGCTGCATTCGATATTGATCGCAGTAGCGGCGTAGCGCTTCGGCGTCGTAGCCCTTGTCGGCCAGCAGCCATTTACAGCGTTTACGCGGGCGACCACGTTGGCTGGATGGAATGCTGACTTCGTCCAGGAGAGGCTGGGCGTAGCTGATATCACTGGCTTGACCGCCAGAGAGAAGGAAGCGCAACGGTGTCCCGTTGGCATCGCAGGGCATGTGAATTTTGGTGGTCAGGCCACCGCGACTGCGACCTAAAGCGTGATCGGCAGGTTCGTCAGGCCCCCTTTTTTCCGAGCGCCAGATGAGGCTCGGGTTGCACGTACTGCGGTCGAATCGATCATCCAGGTTTGCAGATCAATCAGGCCCTTGTCATTCAGCCTGAGCTGCAAGCGTTTGAACATCTGATCGAATGTCCCTTGGTTTCGCCAACCTCGGAACCGTTGATACACCGTTGACCACGGGCCAAATCGGTATGCCATATCTCGCCACGCAGCCCCCGAGCCGAGCACCCAGAGCACGCCATCGAGCATCAGGCGGTCGCTCAGGCGCGGCCGGCCGCGGCCATGGGTTTCGATGAAGAGATCGGAGACCACATCCCAGGCCTCGTCCGAGAGTTCGTAACGCTTTGCCATCACAGAATTCCTTTCCGTAGATGGCGGGCACTCTACAAAATCTCAGCTCCCGAGGCGCGGCGATTGGGTTTCTCGGGATTTCGTACAGAGCCTAGTTTGTATGACCAGCCTGGTAACAACAGGGGCTTCTGGCTCGCACCGCAGTGGTGGGGAAAGGGCTACATGCGTGAGGCATGCCGGATTATCAATGCCTATTGGTTCGAGACGTTGTCGCGTCCGGTCATGCGGGCTCCCAAAGCGATTGCCAACAACGCATCTCGCAAGATCTCGGAGCATGAGGGCATGCGCTTGGTAGAGGTGCGGGCAGGCGATTTTGTATCTGGACCGATGGAGGTCGAAATATGGGAGATGACGCGTGCTGACTGGTTAGAGATGGCCTTCAACCCGGACGGCGCCAGCGCCAAGCCCTCGAAAGGCTGAAGTTTCGGAAACTCAAGCCTTTGGTTTCGGAGCGCTTGGCATTTTTAACCCGCAAATAAAAACCCCGCAGACGTTAATCTGCGGGGCTTTCGAATGGTGGAGGCCGAGGTCGGAATCGAACCGGCGTAGACGGATTTGCAATCCGGAGCATAACCACTTTGCTACTCGGCCTCAAAGGTCGGATCTAGCTGCTTGCGCTTTGCTATCTCCTTGAAACGCTGAACCTTTTTCAAAGTTTGCTGCGTTTCGATGGGCGCCATTATGTCTTCATTCTTTTAACCTTGCAACCCCCTGAACGAAAAAAAATTTCAACGGGTTCAAGGTGTTAGCGCAGGCGACCGAGTTTACTCCACAAACCCACCACCGTGTTCTCCACCGCGCCACTGGCGGCGACGCCGATGCGCTCCTGCAGGCTCTTGCGCTCGGCATAGTGCAGGTGGAACAGGTTGGCATTGCGCGCGCGCTCGCTCAGGTACTCGTCACTGGTCTGCAGTTCGTCCACCAGCTTGCGGTTGAGCGCCGCCACACCTAGCCACACTTCGCCGGTAGCCACTTCGTCGATGTGCAGCTGTGGGCGGTAGCGGGCGACGAAGTCCTTGAACAGCTGGTGAGTGATGTCCAGGTCTTCCTGGAACTTCTCCCGGCCCTTCTCGGTGTTTTCGCCAAACACGGTCAAGGTGCGCTTGTATTCGCCAGCGGTCAGCACTTCGAAGTCGATGTCGTGCTTCTTCAGGAGGCGGTTGACGTTGGGTAGCTGGGCTACCACGCCGATCGAGCCCAGCACGGCGAACGGCGCGCTGACGATCTTCTCGCCGATACAGGCCATCATGTAACCACCGCTGGCCGCGACCTTGTCGATGCACACGGTCAGCGGAATGCCCGCCTGGCGAATGCGCGCCAGTTGCGAGGCGGCCAGGCCGTAGCTGTGCACGAGGCCGCCGCCGCTTTCCAGGCGCAAGACCACTTCGTCACGCGGGGTCGCGAGGGTCAGCAGCGCGGTGATTTCGTTGCGCAGGCTTTCGGTGGCCGAGGCCTTGATGTCGCCATCGAAGTCCAGCACGAACACCCGGCCTTTCTCATCGGCCTTGCCCTTGCCCTTCTTCTGCTGCTTTTCGGTCTTGGCCTGCTGCTTGCGCAGGGCTTTGAGCTGGGCTTTGTCGAGCAAGCCGGACTCCAGGCGCTCGCGCAGGTCCTTGTAGAACTCGTTCAGGCGGGTGACCTGCAATTGCCCACCCGATTTGCGCCGCCCTTTGCCACGCAGGCCGGCGATGGCTGACAGCACCACCAGAATGGCGATAACCAGGGTGGCGGTTTTGGCGAGAAAGCTTGCGTATTCGGCAAGAAACTCCACGTTGACTCCTTAAAATGCCTGCGCCACTTCGGCGCGTAACTGCTGCAAGCATACCGTTGCGTCTGACGTGCTGCCAGCCGGTGCAAACGCTGGCAACATCTTTCAAACAACCTTTTCAAACGCTTGTATGTTTTTTCGTTGACAGCCCGTGTGCCGCATCCTAACCTCGCAGCAACCTCCAACAGGCCGGAACCTTTCGTGGGCAACCTCTACCTGATCCGACATGGCCAAGCCTCCTTCGGTGCCGATGACTACGACGTCCTCTCGCCCGTGGGTGTGCGCCAGAGCCAGGCGCTGGGTGAGCACCTGGCCCAGCTCGGTGTACGGCTGGACCGCTGCGTGGCCGGCGACTTGCGCCGCCAACAGGATACCGCGCGCCTGGCGCTACAGGCGCTGCAGGCCAGTGGCAGTGCGGTGCCGGCTGTTGAGACCGACAAGGCGTTCAATGAGTTCGATGCCGACGGTGTGATCCGTGCCCTGTTGCCCGGCCTGCTGCCGCAAGAACCCGATGCCCTGCAGGTGCTGCGTAACCCGGCCCAACACCGCAGCGAGTTCCAGCGCCTGTTCGCGCTGATGGTGCAGCGCTGGCACGATGGCGAGCATGCCGACGACGGCTTGGAAACCTGGCAGGCCTTTACTGCCCGTGTACACGGTGGCCTGCAGCGCGTGCTGGATGCCGCCGGCAGCGGCGACAATGTCGCCATTTTTACCTCGGGCGGTACCATTGCCGCCCTGCTCCACCTGGTTACCCGTATTACCCCCGGTCAGGCGTTCGCGCTGAACTGGCAGATCATCAACACGTCGCTCAGCCAGCTGAAGTTCCGCGGCCGCGACGTGGCACTGGCTTCCTTCAACAGCCAGGCCCATGTGCAGCTGTTGAGGGCGCCGGAGCTTGTCACCTACCGATAAGCCCGGCTAGTTTGTGTCCCTGCGGGGACGTGTAAATCACTCTATAAGGAATGCGCCATGACCTCCGTAGCTGATGCCGTCAAAAAGATGCAAGAGAAGTTCAACCCATCCGCTGCCGCCGGCCTGGACCTGGTGTTCGGCTTCGACATCACCGACGAAGGCAAGAAGTACGCACTGATCGTCAAGGACGGTACCTGCGACCTGCAGGAAGGCGAGAACCCGGACGCCAACTGCACCCTGGTAATGGACAGCGAAACCCTGAAGGGCATCGTCAGCGGCGAAACCGACGGCATGCAGGCCTTCATGGGCGGCAAGCTGCGCGTTGAAGGCGACATGATGCTGTCGATGAAGCTCAGCGAGCTGTTCCCGTCCTGAGGGCTGGGAAAGCCGGATGATCGAAAAACCGAAGCCTGACCGGCTTCGGTTTTTTTTTGCCTGTGTGCTTATTCAATTCAACTGGCTTCCACGGAAGCCTTGTGGGAGCGGGTTCACCCGCGAAAGGGGAGACGCGGTTTATGGCACCGGCTTCGCCGGTGTTCGCGGCTAAAGCCGCTCCCACAGGGATCGCACCAGCTTTTCGATATTGTGCAGGACAGTAGCTTCCATAAGGCCCGGCAGGCCCTATCAAGCCAGTTGATCGTACAGCAACACCCTCACCTATATGGCACTTGGCACGCTTGTTCCAACCTCGGCAGGCCATTAGATTAGCCAATAGTCCTTGCGATCGAGAATAAGGAAACCGCATGACGCTCACCGACCAGTCCACCCAGGTACGCCCCGGCGAAGAACTCGACGCGGCCGTCATCGACCCTTACCTCAAGGCCAACATCCCCGGCCTGGAAGGCCTGCCGAGCATCAGCCAGTTCCCTGGTGGCGCCTCCAACCTCACTTACCTGGTCAGCTACCCAGGTCGCGGTTTTGTGCTGCGCCGCCCGCCTTTCGGGCAAAAGGCCAAGTCAGCCCACGACATGGGCCGCGAGTTTCGCATTCTCAACCAGTTGAACAGTGGCTTCCCCTACTGCCCTAAAGCCTACGTACACTGCACCGACAGCAGCCTGATCGGCGGCGAGTTCTATGTGATGGAACGGGTCAAGGGCATCATCCTGCGCTCGGACATCCCGGCTGAACTGAACCTTGACGCTGAACGTACCCAAGCCCTGTGCAAAAGCTTCATCGATCGCCTGGTAGAGCTGCACCAGGTGGACTACAACGCCTGCGGCCTGGCCGACCTGGGCAAGCCAGAAGGCTATGTGCAGCGCCAGGTCGAGGGCTGGACCAGCCGCTATGAAAAGGCCCTTACCCCGGACGCACCGCGCTGGGAGCAGGTAACCGCCTGGCTTCACAAGAAAATGCCCGCCGACCACCCGCGGCCCGGCATCGTGCACAACGACTACCGCTTCGACAACGTGATCCTCGACGCCGACAACCCCATGCGCATCATCGGCGTGCTGGACTGGGAAATGGCCACCTTGGGTGACCCACTGATGGACCTGGGCAACAGCCTGGCCTACTGGATCGAAGCCCACGACCCGGCGCCGGTGCAACTGATGCGCCGCCAGCCGAGCAATGCGCCGGGCATGCTCAGCCGCCGTCAGTTCGTCGACTACTACGCCGAGCGCGCCGGCATTCGCCTGGACAACTTCGATTACTACTATTGCTATGGCCTGTTCCGCCTGGCCGGTATCGTCCAGCAAATCTACTACCGCTATTACCACGGCCAGACCCAGGACAAGCGTTTCGCCCAGTTCATTCACATGAACCGCTTGCTGGAGCAGATGACCCTGCAGGTCATTGCCAAGTCCAGCCTCTGAGCATTGCCCACGACGACGGATAACAAGGAAAACAGCATGTCCAAGACCCACCTGTTCGACCTCGACGGCAAGATCGCCTTCGTTTCCGGCGCCAGCCGTGGCATTGGCGAGGCCATCGCCCATTTGCTGGCGCAGCAAGGTGCCCATGTGATCGTTTCCAGCCGTAAGCTTGACGGTTGCCAGCAGGTGGCCGACGCCATCGTCGCGGCTGGCGGCAAAGCCACGGCGGTGGCCTGCCACATTGGTGAGCTGGAGCAGATCCAGCAGGTGTTCGCCGGCATCCGTGAACAATTCGGGCGCCTGGACGTACTGGTCAACAATGCCGCCACCAACCCGCAGTTCTGCAACGTGCTGGACACCGACCCGGGCGCCTTCCAGAAAACTGTCGACGTGAACATCCGGGGTTACTTCTTCATGTCGGTGGAAGCCGGCAAGCTGATGCGCGAGCATGGCGGCGGCAGCATCATCAATGTGGCGTCGATCAACGGGGTTTCGCCCGGGCTGTTCCAAGGCATCTACTCGGTCACCAAGGCCGCAGTCATCAACATGACCAAAGTGTTCGCCAAGGAATGCGCCCAGTTTGGTATCCGCTGCAACGCACTGTTGCCGGGCCTTACCGACACCAAGTTCGCCTCGGCACTGGTGAAGAACGACGCCATCCTCAACGCCGCCCTGCAGCAGATTCCGCTCAAGCGCGTGGCCGACCCCAAGGAAATGGCCGGCGCGGTGCTGTACCTGGCCAGCGATGCCTCCAGCTACACCACCGGCACCGCGCTCAATGTCGACGGTGGCTTCCTGTCCTGATCAGGCCTTGAGCGCCACCAGGGTGTAGCTCAGGGGCAGGCGTGCGGGCTGTTCGCGCAGGCGATACTCACCGTCGTCGCCCTTGACCATCTGCCCCGGCAGCGCCTCCCAGGGGATGCTCTGGTGCTCGACCAGCGCGGTCAGCTGCAGGCCGTGGGCCAGCAAGGCGCTGATCACCTCGCCCAGGCCGTGGTTCCACTCGTGGGTTTCAGTGTGGGCCAGGCGCTGGTCGGTTTCGACGTAGGTCTGGTCGTTGTGCCATACCGTCGGCTGTTCGTGCTCGAAATACGGGTATTCCAGCTGCAGGCGGTCTTCATGGTCCTCGTTGACGGCCATCAACATCGGGTGACCATCGCGCAGGAACAACCGCCCGCCCGGTTTCAGCAGGGCTGCGACAGTGCGTGCCCAAGGCTCGATGCGGGGTAACCAGCAAAGTGCGCCAATGCCGGTGTAGACCAGGTCGAAGGTGCCTGCCGGCAGCACCTGGTCAGCGGCATACACGTCGGACTCGACATACTCGATAGGTGCGCCGCAACGCTCGGCCAATGCCCGCGCTTCGGCCAGTGAAGCGGCGGAATAGTCCAGCCCGCAAACCTTGGCGCCGAGGCGTGCCAGCGAGAGGGTGTCGGTACCGATGTGGCACTGCAAATGAACGGTGTTGAGCCCGTCGATACTGCCAAGCAATGGCAGGTCGAAGCGCACGGTTTCGGAAAGGTGAGCGCGGTTGCGGACCAGTTGCTCGACTTCGTAGTCCTTGGAAGCAGCGTGCAGCGGGGCGCGTTCATCCCAGCTGGCACGGTTGAGTTGCAGGGAGCGGTCCATGGTGTCGTCCTTGTGGGGTAAGCGGCTGATGCTAGCTTTCGCCGCGCCCCTCACGACAGCACTACCTTGCTAAAAATTGTAAGCTCACGCGACCACTGTGGGGGCCCGTACCGGCCACTCGGTGCATGGCACGGGCTTCGCCCGTGTTCGCGGGTGAACCCGCTCCCACAAAGGTCGCGTTGCTTCAGGCCCTATGCAAAATGCAAAACCTGTGGGAGCCGGCTTGCCGGCGATGAGGCCAGCACAGGCAACACAAGGCCGTTACAGGCAGGTAGCCGCCGCTGCCCGGCGCTGCAGCGCCACCCCGTCGTTCTTCTGCGCGTAGTAATCCACCCGCGTACCACCCGCCTGCGGATACACATCCACAAACGACTCGGCCTCACGGGTATACACCGTCAACCCACCCTGCTTGCGCGGCTCCAGGTAGCCACTGGCGTCGTCGCCAAACACCTTCTCTTCCTGCCAGCTGAACTGGATGCACTGGGCCACCAGCTCGGGTGCCTTCTGCGAGTCGAGCTGCGCAGTCGGCTTGCCGCCGCGTGCAGTTTCCATGGTCGCAGAAGCACAACCGACCAGCATCAGCGCCGCGGCCATCGGCAGAATCGCACGCATGTTCCATCCTCAGGGTATTCAAAAAGAACGCGACTCTAGCACTGGCAGGCATCGCGAGTGAATTGTCACGCACCTGCCGTTGTCGCAGACAAGACATGCAGCCACAAGGAGTACCTCATGAAACTGCACTATCTGCTATTCGCCGCCCTGCCCTGCCTGCCATTGGCCGCCACCGCCGCACCGTCCAGCGAAGAAAGCATCACCGCCCCGGAAACCCACAACCGCGAACTGAAAGTGGGTGACAAGGCCCCGGACCAGTACAAGCGCGACGACCAGACCATCAAGGACTGGCAAGCCAAAGGCCTGCCCGCGCCAGAAAAGGAAAGCCACTGGGTGCGCATGGGCGACCACTATGTGCTGATACAAATCACCAACGGCGTGGTACTGGCCATCCAGCCGGCGTCCTGACTCAATCCACCTCGACCCGCGCCGCCATGTGCACGGTATTGCGCCCGGCGGCCTTGGCCTGATAAAGCGCCGCATCGGCCTGGGCCAACACGCTGGCGGTACTGTCTTTCGCGCCCGGCACGCCGCACCACAGGCCGACGCTGAAACGCAGTTCGATCTGGTCACCGGCAAAACGTGCCGGGCTGCGCGCAATGGCCTCGCGCAGCCCTTGCAGGGCCGCCATCGCGCCGTTGCGGTCGGTGCCAGGCAACAGCAGCAGGAATTCCTCGCCGCCGTAACGCCCAAGGCTGTCACCCTGGCGCAGGCGCTGCTGCAGCTGGCGCACGCAGTGGCACAGCACTTCGTCGCCGGCCAGATGCCCATACAGGTCGTTGATGCGTTTGAAATGGTCGATATCGATCATCGCCACCGCCAGGCTGGCCTGCTGCTCCCGCGCCCGGTCCAGCTCGACGGCGAAGCGCTCGACAATCGCCCGGCGGTTGTAGGTACCGGTCAGCACATCATGCAGGGCCAGGTGCTGCAGGCGCGACTCGCTGCGTTCCTTGGCCATCAGCACCAGGCCGATCGAATACATCATTACCGTGGCGGTGCCGATTGCCACGGAAATACTCTGTTTCAGGTTGCTAGTGTCGTAACGCATCTCCACCGCCGTGCCGTTGGCCACCGCCACCACGCGCATGCCCAGGCCGACCAGGCTGATCAGCGCGCCAATCTCCAGCAGCAGGTGGGCCCTGCCCGGCCGCTCGGCATGGCGCCACGCCCAGTACAGGATCAGCGAGCACTGCAACATCAGCACCAGCGTCGCCAGCAGCATGCGCGGTTCCAGCGTGTCGAGCAGCAGCATCAGCCCCACCAGCATGCACGCCGGGATAACGAAGATGACCCGCCAGGGCACCACCTGCTCACGCACCCGGAACAGGCTGGCCGTATAGAAAGCCAGGGCCAGTGACAGCAAGCTGTTGCCCAGGCCATAACTGAGCCACAGCGGCGCCTCGGTGTAGACGGTGTAGCAAACGTAAGCCAGGGCATGCACCAGCAGCCCACAACCGGTGAGCATCAGGTTGTCACGCCGGTTGCTGCGCCCGACCAGCAACAGGCAGAACGCCAGGATGGTGGCAACCAGGGCAACAGCGGCGAACAACGTGGGGGTGTGCGCGATCATCATGATTCACTGTGTGGCAGATTGCCGTCTTGGCTGCGGCTTGCCCAGCAGTTTAGGGCTGTAGCGGCCGTTCGGCCATGACCGAACGGGACAGAACAGCATCCGGCAAGCACGCCGCTCATCGCGGGCGGCACAATTTTTTGCCCGTCCGGGAAACCAAATGGATCGATCCCAGTCTCAGAAGGTGCGCCGTAAACCTATGCGTATCAAGGACCTACCTTTTTATGACCCGTCTTGCAAGCCTTTCGCTGGTTGCCGTTGTCCTGCTGACCGCAGGTTGCCATAGCCATCGCTACCATGACGACGACGATGGCTGGCGTGACCGCGACCGTGACCATCGCCACCACCATCGGCACGACCGCGACGATGACGACGATCGTCAATACCGCGGTGACCGTTACTACCGCTGAAGCGTCTTTTCAGCCCTGACCCGCCGCCCGTTGCGCGGCACCTTAACCCGATGATTTCTTGAGGTTCGTATCATGCGTCTGACTCTGCCTTCCCTTGCCCTCGGCCTGCTGCTGTGCCAGGGCGCTTTCGCCGGTGACGGTACTGCCGCCATTGGCGGTGGCCTGGGTGGTGTCCTGGGCAACGTTGTTGGTCAACAACTCGGCGGCAAGACCGGCGCAGCCATTGGTGCTGGCGTTGGCGGCGCGGCCGGCAGTGCGGTTGGCGCACGCAAGGGCAACCGTACCGAAGCCGCCATCGGCGGTGGCCTGGGCTCAGCCGGCGGCTCGCTGCTGGGCGGCGCGGTCGGCGGCAAGACCGGTTCGACCGTAGGTGCCGGCCTGGGCGGCGCGGCCGGTGGAGCCCTGGGCAACCACCTGGGCGACGACAACCGCGGCAGCAAGAAGCACCGCCGTCACCGTCACTGATTCGGTGACCTGAAAGGCCCATCAGCCGATGGGCCTTCCTGCGCGATCGATGTAGGAGCGGCCTCGTGTCGCGATCGGGCTGCGCAGCAGCCCCAACGATCTTTGCAGAGGCACAACATCCTGGGGCTGCTACGCAGCCCGATCGCGACACGAGGCCGCTCCTACAGCGGGCCCGACTGCCGCCCAACGATGCAAAACCTGCAGCACATCAACACCCCCTTCAGCACAAGCTGGCACACTGGCTGCTACTGTCTATCGTGCCCCCGTGTGAAGGAACACCCCCTCCCCATGAACCAAGAGCTGCTCTGGGTCCTCGGCCTGCTGGCCATTGTCGTCGTCCTTTTCGTCATCAACCGCCCACGCATGGACGTGGTCGCGCTGCTGGTGATTCTTGCCCTGCCGCTACTCGGCATCCTCACCGTGGAGCAGGCCCTGGCCGGTTTCAGCGACCCCAACGTGGTGCTGATCGCCGCCCTGTTCGTGATCGGCGAAGGCCTGGTGCGCACCGGCATTGCCTACCGCATCGGTGAGTGGATGAGCGAGCGGGCCGGCAACAGCGAGGCACGCCTGCTGGTGCTGTTGATGGTGTCGGTGGCCGGGCTGGGCTCGATCATGAGCTCTACCGGTGTGGTGGCCATTTTCATCCCGGTGGTACTGAGCATCGCCGCCCGCCTGCAACTGTCCCCCAGCCGCCTGATGATGCCATTGGCCTTCGCCGGCCTGATCAGCGGCATGCTCAGCCTGGTCGCCACACCGCCCAACGTGGTGGTGCACAGTGAGCTGGTACGCCATGGCCTCGCTGGCTTCAGCTTCTTCAGTTTCACCCCGTTCGGCATGGTGGTGCTGGTGCTGGGCATCGGCTACATGCTGCTGACCCGCAAGTGGCTCAACGGCGAAGTACGCAAGGACGGCCGCGTGGAAAGCCGCCGCACCCTGCTGGACCTGGTGCTCGACTACAAGCTCAATGGCCGCGAACGGCGCCTGCGCATCCGCCCTCAATCACCCCTGGTCGGCCACACCCTTGGCGAGCTGGAGCTGCGTACCCGTCACGGCGCCAACGTGATCGGCATCGAGCGCCAGCACAAGTTCACTACCCGGGTGATCACGGCTGACTCCAGCACCGTGCTGCACCAGGGCGACGTGCTGCTGCTCGACCTGTTCGCCAACCGCGACGACCTGCGCAACCTGTGCCAGACCATGCAGCTGGAACCGCTGCACTTCAAGGCCGCCTATTTCATTGATCAGTCCCAGGAGCTGGGCATGGCCGAGGTGTCGCTGCCACCAGGCTCGCAGCTGATCGGCAAGAGCATTCTCGAACTGGCGTTCCGCACCCGCTACGACCTCAACGTGGTCGGCCTGCGCCGCGAGCAGGCGGCCATCGAAGAACAGCTGGTGGAAGAAAAGCTGCGCCTGGGCGACACCCTGCTGGTGGTCGGCCCGTGGAAGGCAGTACGCCTGTTGCAAAGCAAACCCAAGGACTTCCTGGTACTGAGCCTGCCAGCAGAAATCGACCAGGTGGCCCCAGCCCGTACCCGCGCGCCGCAGGCGCTGCTCAGCCTGGCGGTGATGGTCGGGCTGATGGTCAGCGGCGCGGTCCCCAATGTCATCGCGGCACTGATCGGTTGCCTGCTGATGGGCGCAGGCCGCTGCATCGACATGAACAGCGCCTACCGGGCCATCCACTGGCAAAGCCTGGTGCTGATCGTCGGCATGCTGCCGTTTGCCCAGGCACTGCAGAAAACCGGCGGCATCGACCTGGCAGTGGGTGGGCTGGTCAGTGTGCTGGGGGGTGCCGGCCCGATTGCCATGCTTGCCTGCCTGTTCGCCGTAACGGCAGTGATCGGCCTGTTCATATCCAACACCGCGACTGCCGTGCTGATGGCGCCCGTGGCGGTCAGTACAGCAGCGCAACTGGGCATGTCACCCTACCCGTTCGCCATGACCGTGGCGCTGGCGGCTTCGGCAGCATTCATGACGCCAGTGTCATCCCCGGTCAACACGCTGGTACTGGGGCCGGGACAATACCGCTTCGCCGACTTCGTCAAAGTTGGCGTGCCGTTCACGCTGCTGGTGATGCTGGTGACAGTATTGATGGTGCCATGGTTCTTCGGCCTGTAGCGCCATTCGCCATCAGTAAAGGCAAATTTGCATTATCTCGACCGATCGCGGCAGATTGACATCAACTACTCTGACGAAACACACTGCTTGCCATTGCCCCAGGTGCTTCAAGGCGTTGTCCTGGATTTCGTTTCCGCTTGCCGGTCGAGCCCATGGTTTTTCCAGCCCAATCGCGCTTGTTGCCTTATGTTGTCCTGCTTGGGCTGACCTTCGGCCTCACCCTGGGCGGCATCCTGGCACGCCCGATCGAGTCGTTGTCGTTGTTCTGGCCGGTGAATGCGGTACTGGCCGGGATTCTGTTGCGGTACCCCCGCCAAGCCACGCTGGCCGGCTTCAGCCTGGTATGGCTGGCCATGATCGGTGCCGACTTGCTATGCGGCAGCGCCTGGGTACCGGCACTGTGGTTCAACCTGTGCAACCTGGGTGTGGTGGTGACCCTTTGGCAATTGCTGTCACGCTTGCCGCGGGTTCACCGTCGCATGCGCACCCCACACGGCGTACTCAGCGTGTTCGCGGCCTGTGCCGCCGGCGCCATGGTGGCGGCCAGCATGGCGTCGGTCATGGCCGCGCCGTGGTTCGAACAGTCCCTGAGCGCTACCTGGCTGGCGTGGTTCAGCGAACAGTTTTCGACCAGCGTGCTGGTAATGCCGGTGCTGCTCACAGCACCCTCGGTGCGGGCTCTGATACGCGGTGGCGCCCAGCCCATCCGCCTGGCGCCGCTGTTGGTGCTGCTGGCCTCACTGGCGCTCAGCATCGCATTCGGTGGCCCCGGCGCAATTGCGTTTCCGATTGCCGCCTTGCTCTGGTGTGCCTGGACCTACTCACCGTTCATGGTTTCGCTGCTGACACTCACCGCCGGCAGCACCCTGATCGTGGCCGTGGCACAAAACCTCATGCACTTTATCGTGCCGCAAAGCGAGCCTGGGGTGACCACACTGATGTCGGCACGCCTGGGCATCGCCATGCTGGTGCTAGGGCCGTTGGTGGTGGCCTGCGTCAGCCAGGCCAACCGTAGCCTCATGGCCCGCCTGGCGCACCAGGCCACCATCGACCACCTCACCGGCGCACTCACCCGCAGCGCCTTCACCCGCCGTGCCAACGCGCTGCTGGACAGCCGCCAGCAGCACGCCCAGGCACTGCCACTGACCCTGATGATGCTGGACATCGACCATTTCAAGCTGATCAACGACGCCCATGGCCATGCGGTCGGTGATCAGGTATTGCGCCAGTTCGCCAGCACCCTGCATGACCAGTTGCACAACAATGAGCTGTTCGCGCGACTGGGCGGCGAAGAATTCGTCGTGGTCCTTGCCGGCCTGGCACCGGAGCGGGCCAAGTTCACCGCCGAGCGCCTGCGCCGCGCCGTGCAGGACCTGCATGTGGTACAGGCTGACCAGCGCCTGCAGATTACCGTGAGTATCGGCTTGGCCGGCTGCGACGCCGACATGCCGGCGCCCAGCCTGGACGTATTGCTGGCAAGTGCCGACCAGGCGCTGTACCGGGCCAAGGCCCAGGGCCGCAACCGCGTCGAGCAAGCCGAGCCACAGCGCCGGGTGATCTGAACTAGCCGGCCAGCAAGTCCCACGACAGCTTGGCGATCAGCACGCACAACAACACCAGGAACAGCCCGCGCACGAAACCGGCCCCCTTGCGTACCGCCAGCCAGGTGCCGGTCAGTGCCCCGAGGATGTTGCACACCGCCATGGGCAAGGCAATGGCGTACAGCACGTTGCCGGTCGGCACGAAAAACACCAGTGCCGCCAGGTTGGTGGCAATGTTCACCACCTTGGCCGAAGCCGAAGCATGCAGGAAGTCCAGGGCAAAGAAGCGGATGAACAGGAAGATCAGGAAGCTGCCGGTGCCCGGCCCGAACAGGCCATCGTAAAAGCCGATCGCGCCACCGATCAGCACCGCCAGGCACTGCTCCTTGCGGCCGATCTGCGCAGGCTTGTGCAGGGTGCCGAAGTCCTTCTTGCAGAACGTATAGACAGCCATCAGCACAATCAGCACCAGCACTGCCGGGCGCATCACACTGGGCGGCACCAGCGACACCGTGGCGGCGCCGGCAAAGGACATGACAAAGGCACTGAGCGCCGCCGGCACGATCAAGCCCCAGTCCAGCGTCACCTTGCGAATGAACGAACGCGCCGCGAAGGCCGTGCCACACACCGACGCCAGTTTGTTGCTGCCAAGCAATGCCGCCGGTTGCGCCGTGGGCAGCACGTTGAACAGCGCCGGGATCTGGATCAGCCCGCCACCCCCAACGGCGGCGTCGATCAGGCCAGCGGCAAAGGCGAACACAGAAAGTACAGCAATATCCATCATGACGCGGTTCCAGGCAGTGAAGACGCCTGCAAGGCTAATCAAACTGGTGCGCTTGTGTTGAAATGCCATATTGCAAAAACTGCAACGAGGAACAGGCAATGGCGTTGGACATGCTGCGGGAAATACAGGCGTTCGTCAGCGTGGCGCACAAACGCAGCTTTGTCGCCGCCGCCCGCGCGCTGGGGCGCTCACCTAGCGCAGTAACCCGCGCGGTACAAACGCTGGAAGACAACACCGGGAGCAAACTGCTTAACCGCAACGCTAGCGCCGTGACGCTGACCGAAGCGGGCGAACGCTTGCTGCCCCACGCCGAACGCTTGCTGGATGTGCAACGCGATGCTGCCGATGAACTGGCCGCACTCAGCGGTAGCGCACAAGGCTGGATTCGCTTTGCCGTGCCACAACTGCTCGCTGAACATGTACTGCCGCAAGTGCTTACGGCGTTTTCCCGTTGCCACCCCCAGGTGACGCTAGACGTGCAGTACAGCGACGAAGCCCTGGACCCGCTGCAAGGCAAACTCGATTTCGTGGTGCGCGGTGCCTTCCCGCAGTCGAGCGAGCTGATCGGCTACCCGTTGTGGCCCTACCAGCGCTACCTGTATGCCAGCCCGGCCTACCTGGCCCAGGCCGGCACGCCGCAACACCCGGAAGACCTTGAGGGGCATACGCTGATCCTGCACACCGCGCCCCGCATCCTCAAAGCCTGGCACTTCTGCCGCGACGGGCAGATCACCAGCCTGCGCCCCAGGCCCGGGCTGCGCCTGGGCTCGGGCGCTGCGGTGTACCACTGCACCTTGGCCGGGGCCGGTATCGCCCGCCTGGCAGCCTGGGTTGGTGACCCGCAGGTGAAGGCCGGGCGCCTGGTGCGGGTATGCCCGCAATACCGCCTGACCTCCAGCAGCGGCCAGGCCCCGCAGATGCATGCTGTGTACGCTGCAGGCGAACTGCCGGCGCGGGTACGTGACTTGTTGGCAGCCCTGCGCCACGCTGGTATGGCCCACCGCAACAGCCCTTGAAACGGCTGTTCAATTTCTGCTCAATTCAACAGAGCCCGCTATAGGCTTGGCTTGCAGCACTTTATCCACAGACCTACCCACGTTTTTTGTGGACAGAATTCCCAGCGCAAAGAACAACTTATCGCACAAGCAGGAGTGCCGTATTGGCCAGCCTGACCAACTCGATCCACTCCAGCGTACTGATCACCCCGGCTTGCTCCAGCGCCTCGGCGTTGCGCAGTGCCTGGTCATAGCCCTGCTCATCAAGCGTACCCTCGGCGAGAAAACGGCTACGCCACTCCAGCATGGCTGAAGTGCCTTTCTTGCATTCCATTAATGTGTCGACTCCAAGGTAAAAAGGCCGGCCCGAATGAACGGCGGCGGGAGACTACACGAGGCTTTTACACTTGAGAATGACTTGCAGCTACCGCTGGTCCAGCGGTGCAAAGCGGGAAAATACTGGCTATTTGCCAAGAAATTGGGCCCGTCGTTGAAGTAGACGGGCCGCGCGGGAAAAATGCAGGTGAACTCAACTTGGCGGAATGGTGCCAAGAAGACCGATCAGAATCGTCAGCAGCAGAAAACCACCCAGGAACAGCGACAGCTTGCCCATTGGAACCTCTACAGTTGTGATGCGGGAATGGGCATATTGTCCGACTTGGGCTGATACGGTTACAGATTCAGGTTGGTGGAAAAAAAGCGGATCAGATGAGCCTTGCGGGAGCGCTCTACCTGACCTCAGCTTACCCGGTTGTACCCCCCCACCACGCCGCCCCGCGACAGCACCCACTGCCACAACTGAATGTCTCGCGCGCGAAAAGCGCCGGCACAGGACAACAGGTAGTAACGCCACATACGCCGGAAGCGCTCACCCAGTTCGTTGGCAAACAACTGCCAGTGCGCCTCGAAGTTGGCGTGCCAGGCCATCAGCGTACGGTCGTAGTCGGCGCCAAAGTTGTGCAGATCTTCCACCACCAGCAAGCCATCGGCGGCATCGCCGATCTGGCCGATCGAGGGCAGGTCGCCATTGGGGAAAATGTATTTGTCGATCCAGCGGTCTGGCACGTCGCGCCGGCGGTTCTTGCCGATGGTGTGCAGCAACAGCAGGCCTTGGTCATCCAGGCAGCGCGCGGCCACCTCCATGAAGGTGCGATGGTTCTTGCGCCCCACATGCTCGAACATGCCGATGCTGACGATCCGGTCGAAGCGCTCGTCCAGCTCACGGTAGTCCTGCAGGCGAAACTCCAGCGGCAAGCCCTTGTAACGCTTCTGCGCCCATTCGCACTGCTCGCGGGAAATGGTCACCCCTACACATTCGACCCCGTAATGTTCGGCGGCATATCCCATGAAACTGCCCCAGCCACAACCGATGTCGAGCACGCGCATGCCCGGCTGCAGGCCAAGCTTGCGGCAGATCAGGTCGAGCTTGGCCACCTGGGCCTGCGCCAGGTTGTCGGCCCCTTGCCAGTAACCACAGGTGTAGACCATGCGCGGATCGAGCATGGCCGCGTAGAAGTCATTGCCCAAATCGTAGTGGCGCTCGCCCACCGTCCAGGCACGCTGTGCCGTCTGCCTGTTCAGCAGACGCGCCTGTAGCGCATGCCAGACCAGCGCTGAAGGGTTGACCTGGTCGGGTACCTGGGCGCGCAGCAAGCGGCTGAAAAACTCGTCCAGTTGCTCACAGTCCCAGGCGCCATCCATGTAGGCCTCGCCCAGGCCAAGATTACCTTGGGCCAAAGCGCGTCGGGGGACGTCGGCATCGTGCAATTGCATGTCCCATGGCATCTCGCCTTCCAGGCCAAGCTCGGCCTGGGCCAGCAGTGTGCGGGCAAAACGGGTGCTGCGGTTGTCCTGTGCGGGGTCGCACAGCGAATTGGAAAGCTCGGAAGGCATGGTGTGTCCTTGTCGATATTGGAGAGCGGGCGCGCAATCAGTCGTGCTGCGGCCCTTGGTGCAGTTGCAGCACCACTTCCAGTTCCTTGCGCAGCCATGGCTGCTCAATCTGTGGCAAACGGGCTTCGAGTTGGCGGGCGACCCAGCGCTGGCCACGGGCAATAAACTGCAGACGCTGGGGCAAATCGCTGATGGTCATGGCCTTGGCGTAGAACTCGCCAATACCACCGCCTGGCTTGGCATCGAGACGTTCCAGGCAGTGGCGCAGGCGTCGACAGCTTTCCGCTTCGCCGTGGTGCAGTTGCTCCAGGCGTTGCAGCAACGCCGGGTCATCGGTTTCGCGGGCACTGTCGAGCATCAGCCGTGCACCCGCTCGCTCGGCACGCATCAGCATGCGCAGCCAGTCGATCAGGTCGTCGGCGGGGGATTGAGCCAGGGTCGGTACTTCACAAGCGTGCGACATGGGAAAACTCCTGAAGCCGCTCTGGAACGCGGCGACGGAAGGAGCTTAGAGCCCTCACGCGCTGAAAATAATTGAAATTAAATGGGCTTTGAGTGCAACAAACTGAATACAACCCAAAGCTCATGGCGTTAACTGCAATTTTTTTGCAGTTAACTGCGCTACCGTTAAGCGAGCCAACGGTACGGCTCAGCTCAATTGCTGAAGTTTTTCCGCCGGCAACCAGCCCAGTTCGCCATTGCCATGGCGCCGGCACCAGACCCAGCCATTCAGCGGGCGCACCATCTGCACCAGCTGCCCTGGGTCGGCGTCCAGTTCGTGTGCACAGTAATGGTCCAGCGCCCTGCCCTGGCACACGCCAAGTCGCTCGATCAGTTGCGCCGGTACCCAGCCGGGTTCCTGGCCGGTGCAACTGCACAGGTACCAGTCCTGCCAGCCGGGCTCGCCTTCGTAGCGCGGGCCGATATCCAGCAAAGTGCCCTTGGCGAAGCGGATGGGCCGTGGGTATTCACTGCGGTGGGGTTCGATCACAACGTAATGCATGGGCCTCTCCTTGGCCGGAAAACCTACGACCCTGGCAGTAGCGGCAAAGCCGCCATTGCCCGGTGTTTGTATCGTTATGTGTAGAAAGTGAGCACTGATACACAAGAACGCGCCTAACTGGCTAATCAGACATATCGGCGATACAGCCGTCGACTTTACTGGCATCCACCAACCCGAACCGCTGGCTTTGCCAAGGAGATGTCCGATGCCTGCCCGCCACTCGACCACCCGTTTCAGCCGCACCCTGCTCGCCTGCGCCCTGCTACCGCTTGGCCTGATGGCTACAAACATCGCCACCGCAGCACCTCAAAAGCCGCAAATGGCAACAGTAGCGGCAGATAACTTCGGCCCGTTGAAACACATCAACGCGGGCGTGCTCGATGTGGCCTATGTGGAGCAAGGCCCGGCCGACGGCCCGGTGGTAATCCTGCTGCATGGCTGGCCCTATGACATTCACAGCTTTGAAGAAGTTGCACCCGCCCTGGCGGCAAAAGGTTACCGGGTATTAGTGCCCTACGTGCGCGGCTACGGGCAAACCCGCTTCCTGTCGGCGCAAACCCCACGCAACGCCCAACCCACGGCGCTGGCCAGCGATGTCATCGCCTTCATGGACGCATTGCATGTCCAGCACGCTGTGCTGGCCGGCTTCGACTGGGGCGCACGTACCGCCGATATCATCTCGGCACTGTGGCCCGAGCGGGTCAAGGCGCTGGTATCGGTCAGCGGTTACCTGATCAGCAGCCAGGAAGCGGCCAAGGCACCACTGCCACCCAGCGCCGAGCTGCAATGGTGGTACCAGTACTATTTCGCCACACCGCGCGGCCAGGCTGGCTACGAGCAGAACCGCCACGCCTTCGCCAAGCTGATCTGGCAAACCGCCTCGCCCAAGTGGGCCTTTGACGACGCTACCTTCGAGCGCAGCGCCCAGGCCCTGGACAACCCGGACCAGGTGGCGATAACCGTGCACAACTACCGCTGGCGGCTGGGCCTGGCCCAGGGTGAAACGCGCTACGACGCGCTGGAGGCGAAGCTGGCCAAGTTCCCTGCCATCGCCGTACCCACCATCACGCTGGAGGGCGATGCCAACGGTGCGCCGCACCCACCGGCAGAAGCGTATGCGCAGCGCTTTACCGGCAAATACCAGTACCGCCTGATCACTGGCGGGGTTGGCCATAACCTGCCGCAGGAAGCACCACAGGCGTTTGCCCAGGCGGTGGTGGATGCGGATCACCTCTAGGCAGGAGCAGGCAATTGCTACTTAAGATTTCCAAACCCACAGCAGGCCCTGGATGCAAGCCAGTCAACGGCCTGCCTGGCCAATAACCCATTGCGAGCAGTCACCACGCGGGGTTGCAGCCGGTTTGAAGGACACGATTTGAAACGCAGCTTGTAGGACCTTTTACCGCGCAGCGTAGGAATAATCGAAGAAGTGGCATTTACCTGTATGAAACATCAGTTTCTCCAGTAAATTCGAGCTGTTACGGTCCATTTTTCCTACAACGGCACGGAGGCCCACAGCGTGAGAAAGGCATGGACCCGTTCAATAGCTCGGCCCTGAAACTGCAGAAAAACTTGCTTAACCTGCGGGTTGAGCGTGATCGCCTGAGAAGTGAGGGCAAGGACAAGGAAGCGGACCAGCTGGCGGGGCCGATTGCCAGGCTGGAGGCGGCGTTGCGGC
Source organism: Pseudomonas sp. S37 (assembly GCF_016658545.1). Classification (GTDB taxonomy): domain Bacteria; phylum Pseudomonadota; class Gammaproteobacteria; order Pseudomonadales; family Pseudomonadaceae; genus Aquipseudomonas. The sequence continues at coordinate 22,226 of NZ_JACVZC010000110.1, forward strand.
AGTTGCCGGAGGGTATGCAGCCGCAGACCCTGCAGTAAGGGATGATGGCGGTGCATGGCACCGGCTGCGCCGGTGTTCGCGGCTAAAGCCGCTCCTA
>NZ_JACVZC010000111.1 GCF_016658545.1 Pseudomonas sp. S37
GCCTGCAGGTCTGGCCCTTTCGCGGCGGTTCGACGCCTCGATGAACCCGCTGCTACAACGGGCGGCGCTCAATCTCACAGGCGATGCTAAAGGCACGGCAAACACCTCGCCTTACTGCCGGCCCTGCAACAGCAGCAACTCGGCAAGCGTGTCCATGGCCGGTGTCGCCTGGCTGCCTTTGCGGGTAACCAGCTCGTAGGGGTCGCTGACCGAAGCCATGCTCAGCGGCAGAATGCTCACCTGTTGATTGATCGCACATTGCCGGGCCACGTCGATCGACACCAGGGCGACGAAGTCGGGGCGGTTCTGCAGCAGCGACAGGGTCGCCAGGATCGAAGTGGTTTCCACCAGGTGCAGCGGGAAGCGCAGCCCGGCGTCGTGGAATTCGCGCTCCAGTTGCACGCGCATCGGCATGTTGGCCCGGTACACGATCCAGCGGCTCTCGGCCAGCGCGGCCAGGCTCAGGCTTGAGGCGTGCTTGAGCGGGTGGTCGATGTTGGCGATGACCGCCAGCGTCTCATCCTGGACAAAGGTGCTGGCGAACAAGTGCGGGGTATTGCTGACGCTGGTCCGGCACAGGGCGATGTCTAGGCGGCCGCTCTCGATCTGCGCCAGCAGTGACTGGCTGGTGTCTTCGACAATTTCGAACGACATCTGCGGCTGGATGCTGGCCAGTTGTGACACCGCCTTCATCAGCAATGGCACGGCGCCCATGATCGCCCCAACCGCCAGCCGGCCGCCAACCCCGCGCAGGATCGCGTCCAGGTCGTGCCGCAGGTTGGCGATGTCGGTCTGTACCACACGCGCGTAACGGATCGCGCAGTGGCCGGCTGCGGTGGGCTCCAGCCCGCGGTTGGTGCGGTTGAACAGCACCGTGCCGAAGGTGGTTTCGATTTCCTGCAAGGCCTTGCTGGCACCGGGCTGGGTAAGCCCGACGCTGCCTGCTGCCCCCAGCAGCGAGCGGTGTTCGTCCAGTTCGATGAGCAGGCGCAGGTGGCGAGCGTGCAGGCGGGACATGATCGAATTCAGCGAAGGGGTCATCGGATATGCGTCCGGGTTATACCGATATGGATTGTTCTCAATACCATGGCTGGGCGCGCATTCCTATACTGGCGCTGCACGGTGTCGCACGCAGTGCGGCTGAACAGCCCAGAACAACAAAGCCGGTAGGCTATGAAGGCCCTATGTCCCTGATCAACTACATCACCCAGATCCAATTCGAAATCGGTGCCATTGCCCGCCTGCCTGGCGAATGTGAGCGCATTGGTATAACCCGGCCTTTGATCGTGACCGACCGCGGCGTGCGTGCTGCCGGTATTGTCGATACGGCGATCAACACCTTTGGCGACAGTACGGCACAACTGCCGATCTACGACGCTACGCCTCCCAACCCCAATGAAGGCGCCGTGCGCGAAGCCGTGGCCATGTTCAAGGAATGTGGCTGTGACGGCATCATCGCCATCGGCGGCGGCTCGGCCATCGACCTGGCCAAAGGCGTGGCGGTATGTGCCCGCCACGAAGGGCCGCTGAAAAGCTTTGCCGTGATCGAAGGCGGGCTGGCCCGCATCACGCCGGCGGCTGCGCCGGTGATCGCCGTGCCAACCACGGCCGGTACCGGCAGCGAAGTAGGGCGCGGCGCGATCCTGATTCTTGACGACGGCCGCAAGGTGGGGGTGATCTCGCCGCATGTGGTACCCAAGGCCGCCATCTGCGACCCGGCGTTGACGCTTGGCCTGCCAGCACCACTCACTGCCGCAACCGGCATGGATGCCATTGCCCACTGCCTGGAAACCTTCATGGCCCCTGCGTTCAACCCGCCTGCCGACGGTATTGCCCTGGACGGCCTGTGGCGCGCCTGGCGCCACATCGAGACCGCCACCCGCGAACCGGGCAACCTGGACGGGCGCATCAACATGATGAGCGCGTCGCTGCAGGGGGCACTGGCCTTCCAGAAGGGCCTGGGCTGCGTGCACAGCCTCAGCCATGCGCTGGGCGGGATCAACCCGCGCCTGCACCATGGCACCCTCAACGCAATCTTCCTGCCGGCGGTGATCAGCTTCAACCGCCAGGCCCAGACGGTGCTGAACGAGCACAAGATGCAGCGCATTGCCCAGGCCATGGGGCTGGACGATGACCGCCAGATCGAACAGGCCATCCGCGACATCACCCGCACTCTGGGCCTACCGAGCGGCCTGCGCGAGCTGGGCGTCGGTGAAGAACTGTTCCCGCGCATCATCCAGGGCGCGCTGGCCGATCACAGCCACCGCACCAACCCGCGTGAGGCGTCTGCCGAGGACTACCAGTGGTTGCTTGAAGCGTCCATGTAAGCCGTGACCCGCTGTTCAATCAATAAAAACAAGAGTGAACGCCCATGACTAGCAAATATGCGCAAGCCGAGCTTGCCCGCGCGCCTGATGCGGCCGCCAGCGCCAACCCGTTCAAGAAGTACCAGGTCATCACCGTCAGCCTGCTGCTGGTGATCGGCATCATCAACTACGTCGACCGCAGTGCGCTGTCGATTGCCAACACCTCGATCCAGCGCGACATGGGCATCACGCCGTCGCAGATGGGCATTTTACTGTCGGCATTCTCCCTGGCGTATGCCTTCTCGCAGTTGCCGCTGGGCATGATCATCGACCGCCTGGGCAGCAAGATTTCGCTGGGCGCGGCACTGTTGGGCTGGTCGGTGGCACAGACGGCTTCCGGCCTGATCAACAGTTTTGCCGCGTTCATCGGGCTGCGGGTGGTGCTGGGGATTGGCGAAGCACCGATGTTCCCGTCGGCGGCCAAGGCGCTGGCGGAGTGGTTCGAAGCCGAGAAGCGCGGGACGCCGACCGGCATCGTGCTGTCATCGACATGCATCGGCCCGTGCCTGGCGCCGCCGTTGCTGACCTTGCTGATGATCACCTGGGGCTGGCGCGGCATGTTCATCGTCACCGGGGTGTTCGGCATCCTGGTCGCAGCGTGCTGGTTTGCCTTCTACAAAAGCAAGGCGCGCTACCTGGCCGAGCTGCCGGCCGAAGAACGTGAGCGGCTGCTGGCCACCCAGGCGCACAAACAGCCGGTTGCAACTGCCCGGCCGAGCCTGCGGGCGCAGCTGGCTGCATGGGCCGAACTGTTCCGCCACAAGAGTACCTGGGGCGCCGTGTTGGGCTTCATGGGCGTGATCTACATGCTGTGGCTGCACCTGACCTGGTTGCCGGGCTACTTCGAACGCGAGCATGGCCTGAGCCTGTACCAGACTGCCTGGGTGGTCTCGCTGGCGTATGTGTTCGGTGCCCTGGGGACCATTGTTGCGGGGCGCATCTGCGACCGCCTGGTGAAAAACGGCGCCAGCGTGCTGGGCAGCCGCAAGCGGGTGGTGGTGAGTGCGTTGTTCGCAGCGGCAGCCTTCACCGTGCCGCTGTCGTTCGGCAGTGGCTTCATGCTCAGTGTGGCTTTGCTGTGCTGCGCACTGTTCAGCGTGAACATGGCCAGTTCCACCGCCTGGATGATTGCCAATACGGTGGTTGATAGCCGGCGCGTGGCATCGTTTGGTTCGATCCAGAACTTCGGCGGCTACCTGGCGGGTTCGGTGGCACCGATCGTGACCGGGTTCAGCATCCAGCAGACCGGGTCGTTTGCTTCGGCGTTCCTGATCAGTGCGGCGGTGGCGGCAGTGGCGGCGATGGCGTATGTGTTGCTGCTGAAGCAGCCGGTTTCCACCGACAGCTGACCCTGCGCAAGCTCGGCCTTACCCAGACCTTCAGGCGGCGCTGTTGGGCAGACAACAGCGTTTGCAAGCGTGTCGCAGGAATTGTGGGAGCGGGTTTACCCGCGAATGCGGAGTAAAGTCAGCATCGCATTCGCGGGTGAACCCGCTCCCACAGGGTCCCTGCTAAATCAGTAAGTAATTTGTTGTTCGATGAGAGCGGGCTTGTGACGCGCTAGGCAGGTTCATAACGGATTGTGATCCCAGGCATCATGACAATATATTTATCCTTATCAATGCCAGGCCCTAGCATCTGAACCCCGCCAACACCCATCACCATGAGGTCTTGATGAACAGTTCGCTCTTCGTATCCCAACGCACCGCCGCTTTGTTGTTGCAGCATTGGCGCAGCGGTGAGCTGCTGACGGAACTGCCCGCCAGCCTCAAGCCCGAGACCTTGAAGCAAGGCTACGACAGCCAGGAGCAGTTGTTTGCCGCCGCCGCCGGCCAGCGCGCCGGGTGGAAGCTTGGGGTCGGCAGCCCGGCAGGCATGCGAGCGGCCAATCTGTCCCGGCCCCTGATCGGCCAGCTGGAAGAAAAGCGCTGCCACGCAGACGGTGTGCACATACAGCTGCCTGCTGTGACGCCAGTGACCATCGAGTGCGAGGTTGCCTTCGTGCTCGACCGTGATATCCCCCCACAAGCCGGGCGGCAGCCGGTCAGCGAAGATATCCGCGCCACCTGCGTTACCTTCGAAGTGGTGCGCTCGCGTTTCGTCGACCGCAAGGCTGTCGGCTGGCCGAGCTTTGTCGCCGACAACGTCGGTTTCGAGGCACTGGTCGTCAGCCCCAGCCTGGGCGCAGGCATCGATATACCGTTGTTGGCTACCTTGGCCGAGACGACCGAGGTCTATGTAGACGGCGAATTACGGGCGCGTGGTTTGTCGGGTGATGCAGCGACCGACCCGCTGCTGTCGCTGGCCCACCTGTATGCGCACGCTGCCGAGCGCGGGCAAACGCTCAAGGCAGGTGATGTGGTAACCACCGGGGCCATGTGCCAGCCATTTGACCTGAGCCAGGCAGGGCATCAGGTCAGTGCCAGATTTCTAGGCCGAACGCTGTCGTTCACGCTGTAACGGTCGACCACTGATCGAACGCCTTCTGCATTGTCTGCCGGGTTTGCGCGTCGGCGGGGATCAAGTGTTCGATGCGCAGTGACTGCACGGTGATGTCCTGCGGCATGCCGAAGGTGGTAAATGTGGACAGGAACTTCAGCTCGCCATAGGGCGTTCGCACGCGGGTCAGCAGCACGGGTGTGGCCGTTGCCGCATCCACTGGGCTGTCCGGGGCCGGCAAGCCACGCAGGCGCTCTGCCAGCGCCGGGTTGCCGGCGGCCTCCCTGGACGCGCGTTGCCAGGCTGCAGCGCGGATTTCTGGCGCATTGGCCAGGTGGTCACCCAGCCCGCCTGGGCACAGCAGTGTCTGCAGCAGATTGAGGCCGGTTGCCGGCTGAGCGGTGACGCCGGCCATCGCCAGCAGCAGCCCGGTGCTGGTATTGGCGGCGATCACATCCCAGTTGCTGTCGATGACGATCGCCGGTGCGGGGTTGTTCACCTGCAGGATGTGTTCGATTGCAGTATTCACCAATGCCAGTTCCGGCGCATCGAGCGGCGAGGCGGCGTAGCGGGGTGCGTAGCCGGCGGCGACGAACACCTCGTTGCAGTGCTCCAGCGGCGCACCAAGCGCCGATAACAGGGCATGCAAGGTGCTCGGGCTGGCCTTGGCGCGCCCGGTTTCCACACAGCTCAGATGACGCTGCGACAGCCCGGCCAGCAACGCCAGGTCCAGCTGGCTGAGCCTGGCCTGCCGGCGCAGGTCACGCAGATGCTGGCCAGCCGCAGTGTGCGGGGCAGGGGTATTTCGATGGAACAGATGCTGGTTCATGCGTTGCCCTGATCGTCCTTGAGTGCAATGTCCATGACCTCACGGGTCATTTAGCGCAGGCAACGCTATCACCACTGTGCCTGAGCCATCAATTTGCTGGGTGCTTGTGCGTTACACCGGGTCGGCTTGCGGGCGGTCGCGGTACTTGGAGCGTGAGTATTTGTACAGGCGCCGCCCCAGTGCGTCATAGGCATAGCTGACGATCAGGCGGTCATCTTCGTAACGCAGCCGCAAACTGTTGTAAGTCTCCAAGCGAACCAGCCTTGATTACTAGGCTGATGCGCTAGATGAAAAGCGAATTTGATGTAGTAGAACGTCTATGATGACTCTTGTGCTTGTTGATCGATCCAAGATGAAATATCTTGCTGCACCAAATTAAGTTCTGAAATCCTCATGACTATGCAGAGCTCTTCAAAGTTGTCAATGGTGTTGTGATTTTTTGCGTATTTGCTCACGTCATCAGTTATAACTATCCTTAAGATGTTTCCTGTTGCTATATTTTTGGCTGAAAATATCGGGTTTCCATCCATAAATGGAGTACCATTGGCGAAGTGTGCGCTGTAATGGGGGGTTTTAAATTCCGCCAAACTTAATCCTTGTGATTTTGTTTCTTCAATAAATATTTTGAAAAAATAGTTTTCTAAGAGTTTGTATTTTTCTTGGCTCTCTAAAAAATCTGCGTGCATATCATTGCTCCGTGAACGCTTTTCCTGACCTGATTTCGATATCGACACGTTCGTGTTGTGTACCTTTGACTTGGAAGGTGCGTCGCTCTTCTTTCTGTAGCCCGCCACATTTGCATGCTCTGTCAATCCAGCGTTCTGCTTGCTCAAAAGCGCCCTCGCGTATTTTTAAGTCTTATTTTGATAGTTTTCCTTTCGGTTCTTCAATTTTCTGTTTCGCGTCAACAGCTGTTAATGGCTTGTCTTGATTCCAGCTATCGTCTTCCCACACGTACCAGGTAAAACCACAGCCCAGTTCGATATCCCGCTGCACCCGGGCATTCTCGTTCCACACCGGGCCGGCTTGCGGGCGGTCGCGGTACTTGGAGCGTGAGTATTTGTACAGGCGCCGCCCCAGTGCGTCATAGGCAAAGCTGACGATCAGGCGGTCATCTTCATACATGCCACCAATAGTAGGGTTTCAAGGATTGCTGTTATTCGCAATAACTTCCTGTTGTTCATCCATCATGTGGCGCGTTGAGTGGCACCGGCTGTGCCGGTGTTCGCGGCTAAAGCCGCTCCTACGGGGATTTCGGATAGCCTTTGCGATTTTAAGCAAATCATCCTGAGTGCAATGTCCATGACCTCACGGGTCATTGAGCGCAGGCAACCCTACCACTATTGTGCCGGCAAACCCTACTCAGGAGAGGAACGATGGGCTTGCGTATCTGCGCGCTGACGTTACTGGTGCTGTTTTCGCTGTATACCGGCTGGACGATGCTGATTGCCGAGCAATCGCTGCTGGCGTTCGGGTTGGCGCTGTTGTCGCGGCCGGACACCGCCCAGGTGGTGATCGACCTGTACCTGATGGCGGGGCTGGCCTGCTGCTGGATGGTGAGGGACAACCGCTTGCGGGGCAAAGCCGCAGTCACGGTGTTGCCTTATCTGCTGCTGGCCGCTGTATTCGTCTCGCTGGGGCCGTTGCTGTATCTGGTGACCAGAGGTGTTGCCGAGGGGCAGCAGCCATGAGCGGTACGTTGCAGGTCTATGGCATACGCTGGCCTATCTGTTCGGCCTGCAGCCATGGCGAACGCTTTTCTACGGCGTCGGGGGTTATTTGCCTGCTGGTTTTTTGCGCCCTCATCCCAGCGAAGATTTGCAGCTGAACCAAAATATTGCATGAGTCATCTTGATGCTTTCACATAGCAGTACTAATACTTAAGCACTGCCGAAGAGGGATGATCATGCAGACGCGCTTCGTTGTGGTTCCCGCAGTGCCAATCCAGAAAGAGATTTACCCTCGGCGGCTCGGTTTTCCCGCCGCATTGGGGGAGGGCTATGACCTTTACGATACTCATGACAAGGTGCGTCTGAGCCTGAACTTTTCCACCCGTGCCCAGGCCGAATTCGAATGTGCGTGCCGCAACCGCTGCGGCGATTCTGGTGACGCCGATATTGTTGGCATTGGTTGATTGGTTTCGATAGTGGGTGTGGCTGGCACCGGCTTTGCCAGTGTTCGCGGGTGAAACCCGCTCCCACGGGGGTGTGCAAGCAGTCAGGGCTGACAGGTGCTCGTCTTGAGGTGTTGGGTGCCTGTGAGGTCGAGCGCCGCGCGGGCGGCGCTCGATCGCATAGGCGACGCTAAAGACACGGCGAACACCAGCGAAGCCGGTGCCATTAACGGTGCCGGCCAGTGGACGAGCGGCCGTCATTCAATCGACACATTGTCGGGGTAGCGTTGAGACAGGAGCCGTTCCAGGGCTCCGGCCCAGCCAGTCGAACCGGGATGACGCATGAAGGCAATGGACAGCGCCACAGCCAGGCGCAAAGGCATCAAGCTGCGGGCCACGGTGATCTACCGCAAGGACGGCCAAGTGCTGTTCGTGCGCAAGCGCAACGCCAAATGGAACTTGCCCGGCGGCCGGGTAGAGCCGGATGAAACGCCGTTGCAGGCCGCGCGCCGCGAAATGGCCGAAGAGACCGGCCTCGCGTTCGATGAGCTGCGCTTTGTCAGCGAGTATCGGGAAGAGCGGGTCATCCACTACCTGTTCGAAGCGCGCAAGGCGGCCGACAAACCACGCCCCTTGAATGAAATAGACGCCTGCCGCTGGATCAAGCCACGGCAGGTGGGCAAACGCCGGGTGAGGCGGCCGATCAAGACCTTGCTCAGGCGCTGTGCGTAGCCGCAACATTGCGCGGTCTCCTGTAGGAGCGGCCTTGCGTGATGTCTCTGGTCAATAAACCTGCGGCACAATGATGTCCGTCGGCGTCGGGTTGCGGATGTAGTCTTTCTTGCGCACCCGTTGCGGCAACTCGATCGTCGGTACTTCCACTTCTTCATAGGGCATTTGCCCCAGCAGGTGGTGGATGCAGTTGAGCCGGGCCTTCTTCTTGTCGTCGGCCTGCACCACCCACCAAAGCGCTTCGGCAATATGGGTGCGCTCAAGCATGATTTCCTTGGCCTTGGTGTAGGCCTCCCAGCGCCTGCGCGACTCCAGGTCCATGGGGCTGAGCTTCCATTGCTTGAGCGGGTCGTGAATGCGGCTGAGAAAACGCAGGTGCTGCTCCTGATCGGAAATGGAGAACCAGTACTTGATCAGCTGGATGCCCGAGCGGGCCAGCATGCGCTCGAACTCCGGCACTGTGCGGAAAAATTCCTCGTACTGGTCGTCATTGCAAAAGCCCATGACCTTTTCCACGCCGGCGCGGTTGTACCAGCTACGGTCGAACAGCACGATCTCACCGGCTGCCGGCAAATGCGAAACATAACGCTGGAAGTACCACTGGGTGCGTTCGCGGTCGTTCGGGGCGGGCAGGGCGGCCACCCGGCAGACCCGCGGGTTAAGGCGCTGGGTAATGCGCTTGATCACGCCGCCTTTGCCGGCAGCGTCGCGGCCTTCGAACAGGATCACCACTTTATGCCCGGTCTTGACCACCCAGCTTTGCAGCTTCACCAGTTCGCCCTGCAAACGGAACAGCTCGCGAAAATACGTTCTGCGCGCCGCCTTCTCGCTGCCATCCTCGACATGTTCATCGAACAGCGCATTGAGGTCATGGCCGTCTTCGGCCAGTTCCAGCTCCAGTTCTTCATCGCTGTGATCAAGCAGCTCGCGGTGGATGCGCCGCATCAGGTTGTGTTCGGTCGGGGACATGGCAAGCGCTCGTGCGGGGAGGGATGGCAAAGTGATAATCGCCTTCGGTTACCAAGGCATGACATCAGGCTGCCGTCATGGCACGGGCAAAAAGCTCTATCTCGCGGCCTGCCTTTCAACAGTCACAAAGCTGTAACACAGCTGATGCAAAGTGTGCCGGCCATCACACGGAGCGCTTTTAGATGATACGCCTGATGAAGTCTGCTGCACTCGCTGTTGCCGTCTCCCTTTGCGCCACTGGTGCAGCCTTTGCCGCAGAAAACGTTCGCCTGACCGGTTCCGGCGCGAGCTTCCCTGCACCCATCTACCTGACCTGGTTCAAGGACTTCAGCAAGAACACCGCTGGCGTTACCGTTGACTACCAGTCCAAGGGTAGCGGCGCAGGCGTTCAGGACTTCCTGAACAAGACCGTCGACTTCGCCGCCAGCGACTCGGGCATGAGCGATGCAGACATTGCCAAGGTAGGCGAGGGCGTGCAGTTGCTGCCAATGACCGCCGGCGAAATCGTCCTGGCCTACAACCTGCCAGGCAACCCGAAAGGCCTGAAACTGCCTCGCGATGTGTATTCCAACATCTTCCTGGGCAAGATCACCAAGTGGAACGACCCGAAGATCGTCGCTGCCAACCCGGAACTGAAGCTGCCTGACCTGCCGATCACCGTGGTCGTGCGTGCCGACTCCAGCGGTACCAACGCCGTGTACACCAAGCACCTGTCGGCCATCAACGCCGATTTCAAGAAAGAGCTGGGTGAAGGCAACACCGTCAACTGGCCGGCCACCGACAAGTTCATCAAGTCGCCGAAGAACGACGGCGTGACCGCCACCGTTCGTCAGACCCCAGGTGCCATCGGCTACATCGAATACGGCTTCGCCAAACTGGCCAAGGTCGACTTCGCCCAACTGGAAAACAAGGCCGGCCAATACGTCGTGCCAAACGCCGAGAGCGGTGCCGAGGCACTGGCTGCGGTGAAGATGCCGGAAAACCTGATCGCGACCCTGCCGGACCCGGAAGGTGCCAAGTCCTACCCGATCACTTCCTACACCTGGATGATCTTCCGCAAGGACAACGGCAACCCGGAAAAGGCCAAGGCCATGCGTGAAATGGTCGAGTACGGCCTGACCGAAGGCCAGAAGATCGCCGACTCGATGGGTTACATCCCGCTGCCACCGTCGGTTGTCGACCAGGTGCGTAAAGCGTCTGCCAACATCCAGTAAAACTCAGGCGCTCCCGGCATCGGCATGAAGCCATGCCGGGGGTGTTTGTCCCTAGTCCCGGAACTTGCCCATGAACACACCTTTTGCCATACCGGATAACCCCGATTCCGCGTGCCAGCCACCGTCTACGAAAGACTTTCTGGTCGATCGCACCTTCCGTGCGCTTGCACGTATTGGCGTGGTGCTGGTGCTGGCGCTGGTCTTCGCGCTGGTCTACGAAGTGGGCCGCAAGGCACTGCCCGGCATTGAAAAGCACGGTTTCGACGTGCTGTTCGGCACTGTCTGGGATGTCAACCAAGGCAAGTACGGTATTCTGCCAGCGATCTGGGGCACGCTTTACAGCGCCTTCATCGCACTGTTGATCGCCGGTTTCTTCGGCGTCAGCATGGCCATTTTCCTTACCCAGGATTTCCTTCCGGCCAGGCTTGCCGCGGTGTTTCGCACCATCGTCGAGCTGCTCGCCGCCATCCCCAGCGTGGTCTACGGCCTGTGGGGCATCTATGTGGTCATCCCGGCGATTCGCCCGCTGACCACCTGGTTGAACAGCGAGCTGGGCTGGATCCCGTTTTTCGGCACCTCCCTCAGCGGGCCTGGCCTGCTGCCAGCGGCATTGGTCCTGGCAATCATGATCCTGCCGACCATTGCTGCGGTGTCCCAGGACGCGCTGACCAGCGTGCCGATGAAAACCAAGCAGGCTGCCTACGGCATGGGCACCACCCACTGGGAAGCCATCCTCAAGGTGATGGTGCCATCCGCCGCCACCGGCATCTTCGGTTCGCTGGTGCTGGGCCTGGGCCGCGCACTCGGCGAGACCATGGCGCTGGCCATGCTGGTCGGCAACGCCAACACGCTGTCGCTTTCCCTGTTCGCCCCGGCCAACACCCTGGCGGCGCTGCTGGCGCTGAACTTCCCGGAAGCCGGCCCGAACGAGATTGAAGTGCTGATGTATGCAGCACTGGTGCTGATGTTCATCACCCTGCTGGTGAACGTGCTCGGCTCGATGATCATGCTCTACGCCCAGCGGGGTAACAAATGATGACTGACCTGACGACCCCTGTAGCCGCGTTGCCCAGCCTGCAGCGCAAGCTGGAAGGCCGTGCCCTGCGCAGCCTGATCCTGACCAGCCTGGCCTGGTTCGCAGCCCTGGTGGCCAGCGTGCCGCTGATTTCCGTGTTGTACATGCTGATCACCCGCGGTGGTGCGCGGCTCAACCTGGAAGTGTTCACCGAGCTGCCACCCACCGGCTTCGAGATGGGCGGTGGTTTTGGTAACGCCATGGCCGGTACCTTCGTCATGGTCGGCATCGCCGCCGCCATCGCAGTACCGGTTGGCATCCTTGCCGCCGTGTTCCTCGCCGAACTGGGCCCTGAGAGCAAGCTGGCCAACGCTGCGCGCTTTGCCGCCAAGATGCTCACCGGCCTGCCGTCGATTCTGGCAGGTGTATTCGCCTACGCCCTGGTGGTAATGACCACCGGTACCTACTCGGCCCCGGCCGGTGGTGTGGCCCTGGCAGTGCTGATGCTGCCGATCGTGGTGCTGACCGCCGAAGAGTCGATGAAGATGGTGCCCAAGATCATGAAGGACGCCGCTTATGGCATGGGCTGCACCCGTGCGCAGGTGATCTGGAAGATCGTGCTGCCAACCGGCCTGCCGGCCATCCTCACTGGCGTGATGCTGGCCGTAGCCCGTGCTGCTGGCGAAACCGCGCCACTGCTGTTCACCGCGCTGTTCAGCAACTACTGGATCTACCATGACGGCAGCCTGGCAGTCATGAACCCGACGGCATCGCTTGCCGTACTGATTTACAACTTCTCCGGCATGCCGTTCGACAACCAGCTGGAGCTGGCGTGGGCAGCGTCGCTGGTGCTGGTAATGATCGTGCTGGTCATCAACATTCTTAGCCGTGTATTCGGCAAACCCAAGTATTGAGAAAGGGAGCATCCAACTTGAACGTATCCACTGCGCAAAGAGCCGCTCCCATGGTCAGTGAAGCTACCCCGATCGTCATGGACTGCAAGCTGGACAAGATCTTCTACGGCAACTTCATGGCGGTGCGTGACAGCCATGTGCCGATCCGCAAGAACGAGATCACCGGCTTCATCGGCCCGTCCGGCTGCGGCAAGAGTACCGTGCTGCGAAGCCTCAACCGCATGAACGACCTGGTGAAGGGCTTCCGTTTTGAAGGCCACGTGCATTTCCTTGGCCAGGACGTCTACGGCAAGGGTGTCGACCCGGTAGTGGTGCGCCGCTACATCGGCATGGTGTTCCAGCAGCCCAACCCGTTCTCGATGAGCATCTTCGACAATGTGGCCTTCGGCCTGCGCCTGAACCGCTACAAGGGCGACCTGGGCGACCGCGTGAAGCACGCCCTGCAAGGCGCTGCACTGTGGGACGAAGTGAAGGACAAGCTCAAGGTCAGCGGCCTGTCGTTGTCCGGTGGCCAGCAGCAGCGCCTGTGCATCGCCCGCGCCATTGCCACCGAGCCAGAAGTGCTGCTGCTGGACGAGCCGTGCTCGGCACTGGACCCGATCGCCACCCGTCGCGTGGAAGAGCTGATGGTCGAGCTGAAAAAGGACTACACCATCGCCCTGGTGACCCACAACATGCAGCAGGCGATTCGTGTGGCCGACACCACGGCGTTCTTCTCGGTGGATATCTCCCAGGGCACCCGCACCGGCTACCTGGTCGAGATGGGCCCGACCGCGCAGATCTTCCAGAACCCGCGCGAACAACTGACCAGTGACTACATCAGCGGCAAGTTCAGCTGAGTCACGCACAGCCAAGGTGGCCGGGTGTTGCAACCAGGGAGGTTGCAACACCCGGCCGCGTTACCTTCCGTTAAAGTGTTACCCGGGATTTCCAATGCGAGCGACGCGTCGTCTAGATCTGTCAGCGGTAGAGCGCGCACTGCGCGAGGTGCAGGGCCGCTTTGCCGAACTGAGCCAGCACTTCACCGAACCGCGGGACCCGTTTACCGACGAGGTGCTGCTGAATGTAGTTGAAGGCTATGCCCTGATTGACGATTATGTCGCTCGCGGTATCGACCTGTTCGACCTGCAACAGCTGAACCTGATGCTGGAAATCAACGCCACCGTACTGTGCGGCAGCGACCCGGCCCGGCGCCTGGAGTTCGCCCCGCACCTTGCCGCAACCGAGGCGCACTTTTTCAACAACGTGGAAGGTGGCATCAAGGATTTGTACAACTGGTACTGCTCGTATGGCAGTGACTCGATCTGGAAGCGGGCAGCCGGTGTGTATGTACGAATCCTCAGCAAGCCACAGCTGTTCATCGAAGGCAACAACCGCACGGGTTCGCTCATTGTCAGCTACCTGCTGATGCGTGCCGGGCTGCCGCCATTCGTGCTGTCGCTGGACAACGCCGAGGGTTACTTCAACCCGTCCTCGGTCATACGCAACTCCGCTAAACACGGTGTCAAGGCATTGTACGAATTACCCAAGATCAAGAAAAAGTACGCCGCTTTCCTTGAAGCGAAGGCGCCTGAGCCCGGCAAGTTCTTCCTGCCCGGCACGCATGTGTCTGCCTGTGAGGGGAGCCGCTGATGCAACAGGTATCCATGCTCGAACGCGGGCGGCAGGCCATCGAGCGCAAGCTCAAGCGCGGCCAGGTACGCATTTCGTTCGATATCGACGACACGCTGGCCTGCCAGCCCGAACATGCTGCCGCCGAGGACAGCAAGTTGCCCGGTTTTGTCCATCGCTGGCTGGGTGAGCCCTTGCGCAGCGGCACGCGTGAACTGATCCGCGACCTGCGCCGCCAGGGTTGCAGCATCTGGATCTACACCTCGTCGGGGCGCACCCCGGCCTACATCCGCCGCTGGCTGATGCTCTATGGCATTCATGTCGACGGCGTGGTCAACAGCGACCGGCACCAGCACATCCTGGCCCAGAACGGGCTGGAGAACTCGCCCTCCAAGTTGCCGTCGGCCTTTGATATCGACCTGCATGTGGATGATTCCGAAGGTGTGCGCCTGGAGGGCGTCGACCACGGTTTCCGCGTGGTGGTGGTGTGCCCGAAGGATGAGAACTGGGCACAGAAGGTGAAGGCTGCGGCGGTCGATGTGCAGGCGCGGCTGGCCTGGCAGCAACCGCACCGCTACGAAATGCCCGCGTGCCAGCGTTCGCAGGCGCTGGCCTCCTGACCGCGCGCAATGCCAGCTACCGAATAGCATTCTTCGCGGGTAAACCCGCTCCCACAGGATTTGCGCATCATCGATGCTTTGCACGCACCTGTGGGAACAACTGTCTTGCTCAATTTCTAAAAGCTGGCGCGATCCCTGTGGGAGCGGGCTTGCCCGCGAACACCGGCAACGCCGGTGCCATCCACCGCGCAGCCTCGACCTAGCCGTTCCTCCCATTCACCGTCTCAACCCCTTTATACAGCGGTACTGATACCCGCCAGCCATTCCTGTCTACACCCTAAGTCTTGCACCCAGACCCAAGCAGGTCCCGGGACCAAATCACCGCGCCATACCCTCCGCCCCAAAGCACCCGCCAGCTCGCGCCAAAGCAGCGTTCCTGGCCATCAGCCCACTTCTGATAATCGCCTCCGACATCCTGTCCCCCGTTTGGAGCGCGCCATGCACAACAACAATAAGCACCTGCCGCCTCGTTTCCTCGCCGCCGCCATCGCCAGCCTTTCTACCCTGGGCCTGAGCGGCGTCGCCGAAGCCGAGATCATGCTGTACGACAAGGAGCAGACGACGTTTTCCACCGACGGCTACATCAACGCCTTCTACGTCAACAGCAAGGTCGACCGTGAAGGCGAGCAATTCGACCGCCGCCAGTCGCGGGTGAAGATGGGCTTTTTGCCCAACTACATCGGCTTCAACATGGGCAAGCAGGTGGACGACCTTAAGCTCGGCGCGCGTGCCTCGTTCTGGGTCACCATCAACGACAGCGAAACCAACGGCACCGACACCGCCATCGATGTGCGCCAGTTCTATGGCACGGTGGCCAACCCCGAGTGGGGCGAGGTGCTGATCGGCAAGGACTTCGGCCTGTTCGCCCGCTCCAACATCCTGCTCGACGAACTGCTGGCCGGTTATGGCCAGGTCAGTGACACGCTAGGCCTGGTGGATGGCGGCGGGGTGTCGTTCGGCAACATCGGCAGCGGCTACCCGTACCCGTTCCCCACCTCGCAGATCACCTACCGCACGCCGGTAATGGACGGCCTGCGGGTGGCGGTAGGCATCATGGACCCGGTGGACACCAACGACAGCAGCCCGACCGGCAAGGCCTACCAGGAAAACCCGCGCACCGAGACCGAGATCACCTACCAGTTCGACCTCGGCGGGGCGCAGATCTACAGCTGGGTCAACGGCAGCTACCAGACCTCCGACAACACCGACTCGACGGTGGACACAGTCACGTCCAAGGGCGTGGGCTATGGGGTGCAGGCGAAGATGGGTAGCTGGTCGCTGACCGGCTCGGGGTTCCAGGCCAAGGGCATCAACCCGTTCTTCACCAACAACGCCGGTGAGCCGGTGCTGCGCAATGTCGACAGTAACGGCTACCTGCTGCAGGGCTCGTACAAGTTCGGCAAGAACCGTGTGGCGCTGTCGTACGGCAAGACCAAGGACGATGGCAATGGCGCGGTCAACAGCGGTGCCGACTACCAGACCCGAGGCGTGGCGTTTTTCCATGACGTCAACGACAACCTCAAGCTGGTGGCCGAGTACAACCAGTTTTCCATCGATGGGCATGAAGGCAGTGCGCAGAACGAAGATACCGATACCTTGGCTGTGGGGGCTGTGTTGACCTGGTAAGCCCCGGGGCCGCTGCGCGGCCCCGGCAATTACAAGCGAACAACATTACTTCCATGGAACCGCCCACCCACTACCCAAGTAGCATTCGCCCCCCGGACCCACCTTCGTACACTGATCCCTCAGCCACCCCGCGCCGGAGATTTTGATGCAGCAGGCTCATAACGACGGTGTGGTCAGCGCCATGTCCCAGGCCACCGATGCCACGCTGGCTGCCCAGGAGTTGGCGCGACAGCTGTTGCACCCGCACCTGGGCCTGGTGCTGTTCTTCTGTTCTGCCGAATACAACCTCCAGGAACTGGCCGAAGCCCTGGAGCAGGGCTTTGGTGGTATCCGCCTGGTCGGTTGCACCAGCGCCGGCGAAATCACCCCGCTGGGCTACGGCCGCAACTGCGTGACGGCGGTGGGCTTCGATCACCGGCACTTTTCCATCGCCACCGGGCTGATCGATGAAATGGAGCGGTTCAGCCTGATCGATGCTCAACAAATGGTCGAGCGCCTGGTCGGCACCTGCCGCAGCAATTCCCTGGCGCCGATCAAGGGCCACAGCTTTGCCCTGACCCTGCTCGATGGCCTTTCCAGCCGCGAGGAAATGGTCCTTGCCGCGCTCAGCGCTGCCTTGGGCGACATCCCCCATTTTGGCGGTTCGGCCGGTGATGACAACTACCTCAACCGCACACACGTGTATTACGGCGGCGCGTTTCACAACGGTGCCGCAGTGGTGGTGCTGGTCAACACCTGGCTCGACTTCGAGGTATTCACCACCCACCACATCCAGCCGCGCCAGGAAAAACTGGTGGTGACCGGCGCCGACAGCGCCCAGCGCCGGGTTTTCGAGCTGAATGCCGAACCCGCAGCCGAAGAATACGCCCGCCATATCGGTGTGCCGGTGGCGGCCCTCGACTACCGGGTGTTTGCCGCCCACCCGCTGGCCGTGCGCATTCACGACCAGTACTACGTGCGGGCGATCCAGCAAGTGCACGCCGACCTGAGCCTGAGCTTCTACTGCGCCGTGGAGAACGGCATCGTGCTCACGGCGATGACCCCGGGCCCGCTGCTGCCGAACCTGCACCAGCTGTTCGACGGCCTGCACCAGCGCCTTGGGCCGCTGCTGCTGACCATCGGCTGTGACTGCTTCTTGCGGCGCCTGGAGCTGGAGGGCCAGCACGGCCTGGAGCCAGTCGGCGCGTTCCTGCGCGAGCAACGGGTGATCGGCTTCAACACCTACGGAGAACAGTTCAATGGCATGCACATCAACCAGACCTTCACCGGCGTCGCCATTGCCCGCAACCGGCCGCCTGTCGGTCGCTGAACTGCAGGCCGAGGTGACCCGGCTGCAGCTGCAGAACCACAAGTTGCAGCGCATCAATGGGGCGTTGGTCGAACGCATCGAGTCGGGGGTAACCCGCGGCAACGACCCTTACGCCGCTTTCCAGCATTCGGTAGTGCTGGCCGAACAGGTGCGTGAACGTACCGATGCCCTGAGCCAGGCGATGGCCGAACTCAAGGCCGTCAACCACCTGCTCAGCGAGGCCCGGCAGCGGGCCGAGACTGCCCACCAGCACCAGATTCGCCTGATCACCGACAACGTCCCGGCACTGATCGCCTACCTTAACGCCGACCTGGTCTACGAGTTCACCAACAAGGTCTACGAGGAGTGGTACTGCTGGCCACGCGGCGTCATGCTGGGCCAAAGCCTGCGCCAGGCGCACAGCGAGCAGCACTACCAACGCCTGGAGGCCTATGTGGCACGGGCGCTGGCGGGGGAGAGCGTCACCTTCGAATTTGCCGAGACCAACATCAATGGCCAAGAGCGCTACATGCTGCGCTCCTACGTGCCCAACCGCCTGGCCAGCGGCGAGGTGGTGGGCATCTTCGTGCTGATTCGCGACATTACCGAACGGCGCAATACCGCACAGGCGCTGCACCAGGCCTATCAGCACCTGGAGCAACGCGTGCGGGAACGCACCGCCGAACTGACCAGCCTCAACGACCAGTTGTTGCGCGAAATCGAAGAGCGTAGCCGGGCTGAGTCGCGCCTGCGCGAGGCAAAGCGTGAAGCCGAGCAGGCCAACCTGTCGAAAACCAAGTTTCTCGCAGCGGTCAGCCATGACCTGCTGCAACCGTTGAATGCGGCGCGCCTGTTCACCAGTGCCTTGCTTGAAAGCCGCGAGCCGCATGACAGTGCCCACCTGGTGCGCAATGTCAGCAATTCGCTGGAAGATGTGGAAACCCTGCTGGGCACATTGGTGGACATTTCCAAGCTCGATGCCGGGGTGATCAAGGCCGATGTCGCCCCGTTCGCCCTCAGCGAGCTGATGGACAACCTGGCCGCCGAATATGCCCAGGTGGCGCGCAGCGAGGGTTTGGCGCTGCACTTCGTGGGGTGTTCTGCCGTGGTGCGCAGTGACATCCAGTTGCTGGCGCGGATCCTGCGCAACCTGCTCAGCAATGCCATTCGCTACACCCGCAGCGGGCGTGTGGTGCTGGGTTGCCGGCGCTTGCGGGGCGGCCTGCGGATTGAAGTGTGGGACAGCGGCATCGGTATTGCCGAAGAGCACCTGGACGAGATGTTCCTGGAGTTCAAGCGCGGTGACGTGCAGCGCCCGGACCAGGACCGCGGGCTGGGCCTGGGCCTGGCGATCGTCGAGAAGATCGCCGGCATTCTTGGCCACCGGGTTCGTGTTCGCTCCTGGCTTGGCAAGGGTTCGGTATTTGCCATCGAGGTGCCGTTGAGCGCCACAGCGCCCAAGGCCCAGCCGAGCCAGGTGCTTTGCGAGCCGATGTTCGAGCGCCTGCGCGGGGCGCGGGTGTGGGTGCTGGATAATGACGCAGCAATCTGTGCCGGTATGCGCACCTTGCTTGAGGGCTGGGGCTGCAAGGTGATTACCGCGTTGTCGGAGGAAGACCTGGCGCGCCAGGTGGACAACTACCACGCCGAGGCCGACTTGCTGATTGCCGATTACCACTTGGACAATGACTGCAATGGTGTCGACGCCGTGGCGCGGATCAATGCCCGGCGCACCCAGCCACTGCCCGCGTTGATGATTACTGCCAACTACAGCAACGAGCTCAAGCAGCAGATTCGCGAATTGGGCCATACCTTGATGCACAAGCCGGTGCGGCCTTTGAAGTTGAAGACAGCGATGAGCCATTTGCTTCGTAGCAGTGTGGCGTAGCTTCTGGCCTATTCGCGGCGGTTCGACGCCTCGATAAACCCGCTCCTACAACGATCGCAGTCCCTTGTAGGAGCGGGTTTACCCGCGAAGAGGCCGAAACAGGTCAACGCCGCAGATAATCAGCAAAATCGATATCCCCAGCACTGAGAATCGCCTGTACCCGGTTGTGCACATTGAGCTTGCGCAATATCGCCGAAACATGTGCCTTGACCGTGGTTTCGGCAATATCCAGGGTGTAGGCGATCTGCTTGTTCGATTCGCCCTTGGTCATGCGCTCAAGTACCAGCAACTGCTTGCGGGTCAGGGCCTGGAGCATTTCCGGCGGGAAGCTTGGGGCATCGTTGTGGCGCCTGCTGGTGCTGCTTTTCTGGGCGCGGATGATGTCGGGCGGCAGGTAGACGTTGCCGTTGAGGATCTGTTCGATCGCTTCGATCATCTGCGAGCGTGGCGAGGACTTGGTGATAAAGCCCACGGCGCCGTAGGTGATGGCCTGCAGCACGATCTGCTTTTCCTGCTCGGCCGAAACGATCACCACCGGCGTGGTCGGCGCTTCGTTGCGCAGGGTGATCAGGCCATTGAGGCCATGCATGCCGGGCATGTTCAGGTCGAGCAGGATCAGGTCCAGGTCGTCATGCGCCTGGGTCAGGGCCAGGGCGCTGTCCAGGTCCGCGGTTTCCATGACCTCGCTGCCTGGGAAACCATCACTGATGACGTTATGAATGGCTTCGCGAAACAGGGGGTGATCGTCGGCAATCAGAATTTTGTACATGGCCTTTTCACCTTGTTTTTATGGGATGGAGCAGGGCACGCAGACGCAGGCAAGCATGTCAGGGGAAGGGCACCGGTTGCGCCGGCTGCAGCGGCAGGTTGGCCTGCTGCCAGGCGTCCAGGCCGTCGCGGTACCAGTACAGGTTGTTGTAACCAAGGGCTTTAGCGCGTTTTACCGCGTTCCAGCTCAACCAGCAATCGGAGCGGCAGTAGAACACCACGGGTTGCTCCGGGTGCCCGGCCGTGGCTTTTGCCAGGTTTTGCACGAAGTACGCCTGCCAGGTCGGGGTCAGTTCGCCGTCGCCAGTGTTGGCCAGCCACAGGCTGCCGGGGAGGTTGGCGTGGGGTTCGTCTTCGATGAAGCGGCCTTGCAGCCATTGGCGGCGGTAGACGTCGATCAGCACCGGCTTGGGGTTCTGGCCCAGCAGGCGCTGCAGAGCGGAGGTGCCAATGACCTGGCCGCCCTCGACCTGCTGCGGGGTCGGGCTGCGGTAGAGGCTGGTGCGATAGCCTTCGGCGGAGAACAGCGGCGTACTGTCGGCGTGGGCAATGCCCAGCGACAGGCTCAACGAAAGTGCCGCCAGCAAAGGGCGTGGCAGCCGGGGCAGGGCACGTGGCATGGGGGTTTTCCTTTTTGTTATAGGTCCATTACATGCCAGTGGCGGTGCTTTGTGAATGCGACGATAGACAGTAAATGCGGTACTAAAGTAGTAGAGGGTAAACACTGCATCCGCCTTGACGCGGGCCTCTGTAGGAGCGGGGGGGGGGGGGGGGGGGGGGGGGGGGGGGGGGGGGGG
>NZ_JACVZC010000112.1 GCF_016658545.1 Pseudomonas sp. S37
CCTGGGGCCGCTTTGCGGCCCGATCGCGACACAAGGCCGCTCCTACAGGGGACGCCAGTGTCCTGACATATGCAGCATGCCCCCATGCCCATCCAGCCGCAGCATCCCCGCAGGCCCCGCCTCACTGGCACTGAGCACCACCTCCGACGGCAACCTCACCGGCTTGCGAAAATCCACCTCAAAGGCATAACCACTGTGCGGCAGGTGCCCGCGCAACGCTGCCAGGGCCATGGCCTTGGTCCACATGCCATGGGCAATGGCCGTGGGGAAACCAAACAACCGTGCGCTCACAGCGCTGAGGTGGATTGGGTTGTAGTCCCCGCACACCTTGGCATAACGCCGGCCGATGTCACTGTCGGCGTACCAGCGGGTGGCTTCTGGCAAGGTTTCAGGCTCATCCGCACCGGGCTCACCGGGCTCACCGTCCAGCTTCAGCCCACGCACCAGCATGCGGCTGGTTTCGCGCCAGAGCAGGCCGATACCGTCTTCGGCTTCGGTCACCAGGTCGAAGGTGCCCCCCTTGGCATGTGGCTGCAGGTTGTGTGCATACACCGCAAAGCGCAGCCCTTCGATAGCGCCCAGCGGTCGCAGTACTTCGATGCGGTTGTGCAGGTGCACCAGGCCCAGCAGCGGAAAGGGGAAGTCGTGGGCCGTCATCAACTGCAACTGCAGGGTGAACGCCATGACATGGGGATACGTGCCCGGCAGGCGTCCATCGTCCGGGAAGTGGCAGAGCCTGCGATAGGCCGCCAGGTTATCCGGCTGAACCCGGATGAAGCAGCGCAGGCCTGCGTCCGGCAAGCGGTCACCGCTGATCTTGCGCTTGCTGGCCGCACGCAGGTACAGGCTTGCCCGGTCCGCCGGGCTTTGCAGGTCGTGCCATTGTCGACTCATGCTCAAGCCCCCATCAATGCCTGGCCGCAGACCCGCAGCACCTGGCCATTGACCGCCCCGGAGCCCGGTTGGCTAAGCCAGGCGATGGCTTCGGCGACATCTTGCGGGCGACCGCCCTGGCCCAGCGAACTCAAGCGTCGCCCGGCCTCGCGCAGGCCCATGGGCATGGCTGCGGTCATGTGGGTTTCGATAAAACCGGGTGCCACGGCGTTGATGCTGCCACCGCGTTCGGCCAGGCGCGGCGCCCAGGCCTGCGCCAGGCCGATCAGCCCGGCCTTGCTTGCGGCATAGTTGGCCTGCCCGCGGTTGCCGGCGATGCCGCTGACCGAGGCCAGCAGGGTGATGCGTGCGTTTTCGCCCAGTGCGCCGCCGTCATACAGGGCCTGGGTCAGCACCTGCGGCGCCTTGAGGTTCACCGCCAGCACCGCGTCCCAGTATTCCGGCGTCATGTTGGCCAGGGTCTTGTCACGTGTGATGCCAGCGTTGTGCACGACGATATCGATGCCGTCGGGCAGGGCAGCCAGCAATTGTGTGGCTGCATCGCTGGCGCAGATATCCAGCGGCAGCGCCTTGCCGCCAAGCCGGGCCGCGAGTGCGTCGAGGTCCTGGCTGGCCTGTGGCACGTCCAGTAGCAGCACGTCGGCACCGTCACGTGCCAACGTTTCCGCAATGGCTGCGCCGATACCGCGTGCAGCGCCGGTGACCAGTGCGCGGCGGCCACCCAGCGGGCGGGTCCAGTCATCGACCTGGCTGGCGCAGGCTTGCAGGCGCAGTACCTGGCCAGAGATAAACGCGCTCTTGGGCGAGAGGAAGAAGCGCAGGGCACCTTCCAGTTGCTCTTCTGCGCCAGGGCCGACATACAGTAGCTGGGCGGTTGCGCCATTGCGCAGTTCTTTGGCCAGCGAGCGGCTGAAGCCCTCAAGGGCGCGCTGAGCGATGCTGGCCAGTGGGTTGTCGAGGCTTTCCGGCGCCCGGCCCAGCACCACCACATGGGCGCAAGGGGCAAGGCTGCGCAGCAGCGGCTGGAAAAATTCGCGCAACTGCTTCAAGGCATCGCTGTCGGAAAGATGACTGGCATCGAACACGGCGGCCTTGATCTTCGGCCCAAGGCCGGCCACCCAGGCTTCGGCCTGCAGGTTGTGGGTATTGAAACGGTAGACCTCGTCGGTCAGGCGCTGGGCGATGGTTTCGACCTGACTCGCCAGTGGCCCCCCGCCCAGCACCAGCGCCCCTTCCACCGGGCGCAGGCGGCCTGCCTGCCAGCGCTCCAGCGGCGCCGGGTGTGGCAGGCCAAGGGCATCCACGAGGCGGCGGCCGAGGTTGGAGTTGGCAAAGCCGAGGTAGCGATCGCTCATGAGTGGGTCTCCCGAAAGGCAAGCTTGAAAGTGTGGACCAACTTTGTGGCAAGGTCGTTCGACCCGGGTAAAAACACCTAGGCTGTACGGTTCAAATTGTTTCAGGAGGAACAAGCACATGCGTTCACTTCGCCGGGTCGCGATCCTGGGCGGTAACCGGATCCCTTTCGCCCGCTCCAACGGCGCCTACGCCACGGCCAGCAACCAGGCGATGCTGACCGCCGCCCTCGAAGGGCTGATCGAGCGCTATCGCCTGCATGGGCTGCGCCTGGGCGAGGTGGTGGCGGGCGCAGTGCTCAAGCATTCGCGTGACATGAACCTGACCCGTGAATGCGTGCTGGGTTCGCGCCTGGCGCCGCAGACCCCCGCCTACGACGTCCAGCAGGCGTGCGGCACCGGCCTGGAGGCGGCCCTGCTGGTGGCCAACAAGATTGCCCTGGGGCAGATCGACAGTGGTATTGCCGGCGGTGTCGACACCACCTCCGACGCGCCGATTGCGGTCAATGAAGGCCTGCGCCACATCCTGCTGCAGGCCA
Source organism: Pseudomonas sp. S37 (assembly GCF_016658545.1). Classification (GTDB taxonomy): domain Bacteria; phylum Pseudomonadota; class Gammaproteobacteria; order Pseudomonadales; family Pseudomonadaceae; genus Aquipseudomonas. Next base: position 2,786 of record NZ_JACVZC010000112.1, read on the forward strand.
ACCGTGGCAAAAGCCTGGGTGAGCGGCTCAAGCCCTTCCTGCAACTGCGCCCTCACCACCTGAAACCCGAATTGCCGCGCAACGGTGAGCCGCGCACCGGGCTATCGATGGGCGAGCATTGCGAGCGCATGGCCCAGGCCTGGCGCATAGGCCGCACCGAGCAGGATGAGCTGGCGCTGCTCAGCCACCAGAAGCTGGCTGCCGCGTATGCCGAGGGTTGGCAGGACGACCTGCTGACACCGTTCCTGTCGCTGACCCGCGACAACAACCTGCGCCCGGACCTGACCCTTGAGCAGCTGGCCAGGCTCAAGCCCGCTTTTGATAAAAGCGGCCTGGGTACCTTGACTGCCGGCAACTCTACGCCGCTGACCGATGGTGCTTCGCTGGTGCTGCTGGGCAGTGAAGAATGGGCGGCACAGCAAGGGTTGCCGGTGTTGGCCTATCTGGTGGATGGCGGAACGGCAGCGGTGGACTTCGTTACCGGCCGCGAAGGGCTGTTGATGGCGCCGGTGTATGCCGTGCCGCGCTTGCTGGCACGCAATGGCCTGACGTTGCAGGATTTTGACTACTACGAGATTCATGAAGCCTTCGCTGCCCAGGTGCTGTGCACGCTCAAGGCCTGGGAGAATGCTGATTACTGTCGGGAAAAGTTGGGGCTGGATGCACCGCTGGGGGCAATCGACCGCAGCAAGCTCAACGTAAAGGGCAGTTCGCTGGCGGCCGGGCACCCGTTTGCAGCGACAGGGGGGCGGATATTGGCCAACTTGGCGAAGTTGCTGGCTACGGCAGGGAAGGGGCGGGGGTTGATTTCAATCTGTGCGGCGGGCGGCCAGGGGGTGACGGTTATCGTCGAGCGGTGATTTTCGGGGATACCGCGTTGCTTTCTTCGCGGGTAAACCCGCTCCCACAGGTATTACGCCAGGCTTGAGGGCACCACAGTACCTGTGGGAGCGGGTTCACCCGCGAAGAAGGCCACACAGATGTCACGGTTCCCCCCAGCTGTTAGGCTTGTCTGCTCAGAACTACAAGAAACTGCCATGCCGATTATCGGACAGCCCCGTCCCATCCCTGAACTGGGCCACCTGCCCAGGCCCCTGTATGCCCGCGCCGAAAGCCTCGGCGCCGGGTCCTGGACCACCCGCCACCAGCATGACTGGGTGCAGTTCTCCTACGCCATCAGCGGCGTACTCGGTGTGTACACCGACGAAGGCAGTTACTTCGCACCCCCGCAGTGGGGTGTGTGGATCCCGGCTGATGCCGAGCACGAAGTGGTCACGTCGATGCAGGCCGAGATGCGCAGCCTTTATGTGCGTCGCGACGCCTGCCCGTGGGCCGCAGCGCAATGCCGGGTGCTGGAAGTGACCCCGCTGGCGCGTGAGTTGATCAAGCAGTTTTGCCTGTTTCCGGCTGACTACCCGGAGGGCGACAGCGCCGAGGCGCGCCTGGTGGCGGTGTTGCTCGATCAGTTGCGCACCTTGCCGGAGGTCGGTTTTTCGCTACCGTTGCCACGCCACCCGGGGTTGCTGGCGCTGTGCAATGGTTTGATCGCGGCGCCGGACCAGCCGCAGACCTTGCAGCAATGGGCGCGGGAGCTGGGGTGTTCGGAAAAGACGCTGATGCGGCTGTTCCAGCGTGAAACGGGGTTGAGCTTTCGCAACTGGCGCCAGCGCATGCGGCTGTTGTCGTCGCTGGCGTTGCTGGAGGCGGGGGAGAATGTGACCGAAGCGGCGTTGGGGTGTGGGTACGATTCCACATCGGCGTACATTGCGGCGTTCAAGCAGCTGTTTGGGGCGACGCCTGGGGAGTTGAAGCTTTAGGGGTGGGTTGCCTGTGCCGGCCTCTTCGCGGCTAAAGCCGCTCCTGCACAGGTAACGCGAACCTATGTAACGCGAACCTGTGTAGGAGCGGCTTTAGCCGCGAAGAGGCCGGTACAGGCCACACATCAGGTACGGAACCTGCGCACCAGCGCATCCAGCTCATTGGACAACCCGGCCAGGCTCTCCGAGTCTACACGCGCCGCCTGGGCCAGTTCGGCTACCAGCTGGGCATCGCCGTGAATCTGGCTGATGTGGCGGTTGATGTCCTCGGCCACCTGGTGCTGCTCCTCGGCCGCCGTGGCGATCTGCGTGTTCATGTCGCGGATCACATCCACCGACTCACGGATCTGCCCGAAGCTGTCGCGGGCCAGGCCGATGCGGCTCACCGACTGCTGCGAAACCTCCAGGCTGGCATGCATCTGCTCGGCCACTTCGGCGGTGCGGCTGGCCAGGTTGCCCAGCAGGCCGTCGATTTCCGCAGTGGAGTCGGCCGTGCGCTTGGCCAGCGCCCGCACTTCATCAGCCACCACGGCAAAGCCACGCCCTTGCTCACCCGCGCGAGCTGCCTCGATGGCGGCGTTCAGTGCCAGCAGGTTGGTCTGCTCGGCAATCGAGCGGATGGTGCCGAGAATCGACTGGATAGCGTTGCTGTCACGCTCCAGTTGCTGAATTGACTGCGCCGATTGCTCGATCTCCTGGCTCAGGCGGTCGACACTATGCACCGCCGCATCGATCTGCTGCTGGCCTTCGCGGGCCTGTTGCTGGCCGCTGTCGGCCGATTGTGCTGCCTGGCTGCACGAGCGCGCCACCTCGTTCGCGGTGGCGACCATTTCGTGGAAGGCGGTGGACACCATGTCCACGGCTTCGCGCTGACGGCCAGCGGCCTCCGCCATGTCGCTGGACACGCGGGTCGAGCTGGTCGAGGTGCTGAGGATCTTGCCGGCGGCCGCACCGATATGCTGGATCAGGCTGCGAATGGCGCCAAGGAACTGGTTGAACCAGCTGGCCAGTTGCGCCGTTTCGTCACGGCCACGGATTTCCAGGTTACGGGTCAGGTCGCCTTCACCCTGGGCAATGTCTTCCAGGCCATTGGTAACGCTGTTGATCGGGCGCACGATCAGCTTGGCGAATGCCGCACCGACCACGGCGAACAGCGCCGCCAGCACTACGGCGATGATGCCGATCAGCCAGGTCAGCTGGGTGGTGGTCTGCATCACTTCACTTTGTTCGATCAGGCCGATGAAGGTCCAGCCCAGTTGCTCGTCGGGGTAGACGTTGGCCATGTAGCGCACGCCGTTGAGCTCGACTTCGACCAGGCCTTTGCCAGCCTTGGCCAAATCGGCATAACCATCGCCAAAGCTCGACAGTTGCTTGAAGTTGTGGCCAGCGTCACGTGGGTCGACCATCACGTTGCCGTTGCTTTCCACCAGCATCAGGTAGCCGCTTTCGCCCAGCTTGATCTGCTTGACGATCTCGGTCAGGCCCTTCAGCGAAACGTCGATGTTGACCACGCCGCCAGGGTTGCCCAACTGGTTGGCCACGGCGCGCACGGTACTGACCAGCACGGCGTCATCGGCAGCCCAGTAGTAGGCGCCGGTACGCATGGTTTTGCCCGGGTTGGCCATGGCCAGCTGGTACCACGGGCGTGGGCGTGGGTCGTAGTTGACGAATTTCTGCCCGGCCGGCCAGCCGACGTAGCCGCCGTCACTGACGCCGTAGGACACGTAGGCGTAGTTGGGGTGCGAGTCTGCCAGGCGGGTGAAGAAGTCCAGCAACTGCTTGTCTTGCTCACCCAGCTCGTAAGACGGGTTGGCGCTCATGAACTTGTTCAGGTTGCTGCCAGCAGCGGCGACCATCGGCTGCGCAGCCAGGTATTCGACGTTCTGGTTGATGCCCTGGAAGAAGATGTTCATCGCGTTGCTGACCTGGCGGATTTCCCGGCTGCTGCCGTCGAGGAATCCATCGCGGGCTTCACCGCGCAGGTTGAGGACCACCAGGGTGGCTACAAGGACGATGGGCAAGCCGGCGATGACCGCGAATGCCCAGGTCAGTTTCTGTTTGATGCTCATCGACGCTCCCGGAATTTTTTATTGTCGACACACGAGGCAGGTAGCTAATGCATCGGCAGCAGCCGGGTTTTATGAAGCCGGAACGCCTGTATTTATTGGATAAAGTCGCGGTTGGTGACTATTCGGTCGCGTTTGGACGCTTTTGGCATACCAAACGCCTGTGACCGTTTAGTGACAGCAGTTGCCGGCAGCGCCGTTGGCCAGGTCTTTGAGGATCGGGCAGTCCGGGCGGTCATCCCCCTGGCAGTGCGAAACCAGCTCGCCCAGTGTGTCGCGCAGGCTCACCAGCTCCTCGATGCGCCGGTTCAGCTCATCGATGTGCTGCATGGCCAGCGCCTTCACATCGGCGCTGGCACGCTGGCGGTCCTGCCACAGGGTCAGCAGCTTGCCGACCTCTTCAAGGGAAAAACCCAGGTCGCGAGAGCGCTTGATGAACGCCAGGCTGTGCAAGTCTTCGTCGCGGTACAGGCGGTAGCCGCTGTCGCTGCGCGTGGCCGGCTTGAGCAGGCCGATGGACTCGTAGTAACGGATCATCTTGGTGCTGAGCCCGCTGCGGCGGGCGGCCTGGCCGATGTTCATGGGGTCTCCTGGGTATCGCTGGTGGGTTTCCACGTCTTCAGCCACAGGGCGTTGCTGACCACGCTGACGCTGGACAAGGCCATGGCGGCGCCAGCCAGTACCGGGTTGAGGTAGCCCAGTGCAGCGAGCGGGATACCGATCAGGTTGTAGATGAATGCCCAGAACAGGTTCTGGCGGATTTTTGCGTAGGTCTTGCGGCTGATTTCCAGCGCGGCAGGCACCAGACGCGGGTCGCCTCGCATCAGGGTGATGCCGGCCGCCTGCATGGCCACGTCGGTGCCGCCACCCATGGCGATACCGATGTCGGCAGCGGCCAGTGCCGGCGCATCGTTGATGCCGTCGCCGACCATGGCGACCACGCCGTTCTGCTTGAGTGCTGCCACTGTCGCGGCCTTGTCGGCGGGCAGCACTTCGGCATGCACATCGTCGATGCCCAGGGCATCGGCCACCACCTTGGCGCTGCCGCGGTTGTCGCCGGTCAGCAGGTGGCTGCTGATGTGTTGCGCATGCAAGGTGTCGATGGCCTGAGCGGCGCCGGGCTTGAGGCTGTCACCAAAGGCGAACAGGCCCAGCACCCGGGGTTGCATGCCGCGTTCGATCAGCCACGACAGGGTACGCCCCTCGGCTTCCCAGGCCTGGGCCTTGACGGCCAGGTCGCCGGGCTGCAGACCGCTTTCATCGAGCAGGCGGCGGTTGCCCAGCGCCAATTCACGGCCTTCGACGCGCCCGGCAATACCGCGCCCGGTCAGCGATTGGCTGTCGGTAACATTGGGCACGTCCAGCCCTTGCTCGGCACAGGCATCCAGTACCGCGTTGGCCAGTGGGTGTTCACTGCCACGCTGCAGGGCACCCGCCAGGCGGTGCAGGTCGGCGCTGTTGCCATCCTGAGCCTGGCTGTGAACCACCCGTGGGCTGCCGGAAGTGAGGGTGCCGGTCTTGTCGAACACCACGCGGTTGACGGCATGGGCGCGCTCCAGCGCCTCGGCGTCCTTGATCAGGATGCCGTGGCGCGCAGCCACGCCGGTACCGGCCATGATCGCCGCGGGCGTCGCCAGGCCGAGGGCACAAGGGCAGGCGATGACCAGCACGGCGACGGCGTTGATCAGTGCGGTTTCCAGCGGCGCGCCGGCCAGCCACCAGCCAACCAGGGTAATCAGTGCCAGCACCAGCACGGCCGGGACGAACACCTGGCTGACCCGGTCGACCAGCTTCTGGATCGGCGCCTTGGCGGCCTGGGCATCTTCGACCAGGCGGATGATGCGTGCCAGCACGGTCTCGGTGCCCAGCGCTTCGGTGCGTACCAACATCCGGCCTTCGCCATTGATGGCGCCACCGGTGACGCTGTCGCCGGGTTGCTTGGGCACCGGCAGGCTCTCGCCGCTGATCAGGGCCTCATCGGCATGGCTGCTGCCATCCTCGACCACACCATCGACCGGGAAGCGCTCGCCGGGTTTTACCAGCACCAGGTCACCGAGGCGCAGCTGGGTGATGGCCACGTCTTCTTCCTGGCCGCCGACCACACGTACGGCGCGCTCCGGGCGCAGGGCCTCGAGGGCGCGAATGGCACTGGCGGTCTGGCGCTTGGCGCGGCTTTCCAGGTACTTGCCCAACAGCACCAGGGCAATCACCACGGCCGAGGCTTCGAAGTACAAATGCGGGGCCATGCCGGCGGGGGCCTGTGCCCATTGATACAGGCTCAGGCCGTAGCCGGCGCTGGTGCCCAGGGCCACCAGCAGGTCCATGTTGCCGGCACCAGCGCGCACGGCTTTCCAGGCAGCGACATAGAAGCGTGCGCCGAGAATGAATTGCACGGGCGTAGCCAGCAGGAATTGTGCCCAGGCGGGTAGCATCCAGTGCAGGCCGAATGGCTGCACCAGCATCGGCAGCACCAGCGGCAGCGCCAGCAGCAACGCGGCACCGACGGCCAGGCGTTCATTGCGCAGGCGGCGCTGGGCAGCCCCTTGCTCGTCTTTGCCGGCTTGCGGCAGGCTGGCGTTGTAGCCGGCTTTATGTACTGTTTCGATCAGCAGGTTGTCGTCGAGGGCCGCAAGCACCTTCAGGTGCGCACGCTCGCTGGCCAGGTTGACGCTGACCTGCTCGACCCCGGGCAACTTGCCGAGGGCGCGCTCTACACGGCCCACGCAGCTGGCGCAGGTCATGCCGCCGATCTGCAGTTCGACAGTGCGGGTAGGCACGCCGTAACCGGCTTCACGTATGGCGTCGACCAAGGCCGGCAGGCTGTTGGCCGGGGCCTGGACCCGGGCTTTTTCAGTGGTAAGGTTGACGCTGACCTGTTCAGCGCCGGTGACCTTGCGCAGGGCGCGCTCGACCCGGCCAGCACAGCTGGCGCAGGTCATGCCGGAAATCGGCAGGTCGTAGGTGGTGGATGCGGGCATGGCTCTCCTCCTTGGACAGGGCTCCAGCATCAACCTTGCCACGCAGGGAAGGTCAATAGCCCAGATCGGCGCGCTTCAACTCCAGCCCATATTGCCCCATGGCGATGCGGTATTTGTTGATCTGGCCCGCCTGCAGGTTCAGGCGCGTGCTGCGTTGGTCCTCGATACCCGCAGCGCAACCTGGCATTTGCCCAGGCAGCAGGCGCAGGCGTACATCCACCGGGCCAGGCGGCAGGTTGAACGAGGTGGATTGCTCCTGGAACACGCGCCCGGAAAGCTGGTCGTTGAGGTACACGCCGATTTCGCAGCTGGTGGCCACTTCCAGGCGCTCCCGGGAAATGATCAGCACGCTGTAGGCCGCGTTGCCCTCGGCGCTGGCCGGTGGCACCGCAGCCAGTGCGCTCAATAGCCCGACGACGCCCAATGCTGCCCTGAACATGATGAATCTCCTGCTTGCCTGACATCCAAAGGCGCAGCTTGGCCGACGCGGGCGCGGATTTCCACCCCGGGTTTTATAGCAGGGCTTGACCTTGACCTGATGGCAAGCTTGAGACTTGTGGAAAACCTGAAGGAGACAACCCCATGCAAGTGTTCAACGTACAAGGCATGACCTGTGGCCATTGCGTGAAAGCCGTGACCCGCGCGGTGCAGGAGCAGGATGCAGCGGCCAAGGTCGAGATCGATCTGGCGGCGAAGCAGGTGCGGGTGCAGAGTGAATTGGCGCAGGAGCAGATTCTTACGGCTATCCGTGATGAAGGGTATCAGGCTGAGGTGGCTTAACCTGACCCTGTGCTGATCCCTTGTAGGAGCGGCCTTGTGTCGCGATGGGCCGCAACGCGGCCCCCTGCAATACATGCGTCAACCCCAACAATCTGGGGCCGCTTTGCGGCCCATCGCGACACAAGGCCGCTCCTACAGGGACCGCGCCAGCTGCTGGGATTGTTGCAAATGTTTTCACATTGACAGGGTCCACAGCAGGTAGAATTGCTCACTTGCTTAGCCTGCTATGGATTCCTGATGAACCTGCGAATGGTGCTCATCCTGGGCGCACTCAGTGCGTTCGGGCCCTTGGCGATCGACTTTTACCTGCCCGCCTTCCCGGCCATGGCGCAGGCGTTCGCCACCGATGAAAAACACGTCCAGGCCACTTTGGCCGCCTACTTCCTCGGCCTGTCCATCGGTCAGCTGGCCTACGGGCCGGTGGCTGACCGCTTTGGCCGGCGTATACCGCTGATGTTCGGCGTGACCCTGTTTACCCTGGCCTCCCTGGCCTGTGCCTATGCACCCACCCTCGATACGCTGGTGCTGGCGCGTTTCGTCCAGGCGCTGGGTGGCTGTGCCGGTATGGTGCTGTCGCGGGCGATCGTGAGCGACAAGTGCGACCCGGTGGCCTCGGCCAAGGTGTTTTCGCAACTGATGCTGGTCATGGGCCTGGCACCGATCCTGGCACCGATGCTGGGCGGGGTGCTGGTGAACGTGGCTGGCTGGCAGTCGATTTTCCTTGCCTTGAGCCTGTTCAGTGCCGGCTGCCTGCTGGCGGTCAGCCTGGGCCTGCCGGAAAGCCTGCCTGAGCACATGCCGCGTCAGCCGCTGTCTGGCGCCTTGCGCCAATACCTGCGCCTGCTTGCTGACCGGGTGTTCCTTGGTCATGCCTTGACAGGCGGTATCGCCATTGCCGGCATGTTCGCCTATATCGCCGGCTCTCCCTTCGTGTTCATCAAGCTCTATGACGTGCCGGCCGAGCACTATGGCTGGCTGTTCGGCACCAACGCGGCGGGTTTTATCCTGGTGGCTCAGGTAAACGCCCGCTTGCTGGCCAAGCGCGGGCCGGCCTTCCTGCTGGCGCGTGCGGTGTGGCTGTACCTGGTGGCAGGCCTGGTGCTGCTGGCTGTGGCGGCGCTGAAACCAGCGCAGTTGTGGCCGCTGCTGGTGCCACTGTTCATCTGCATCGCCAGCCTCGGTTGCATCATCCCCAATGCTTCGGCCTGCGCCATGAGCGGGCAGGGCGCGCGGGCAGGCAGTGCCTCGGCACTGATGGGCTGCGTACAGTTCAGCGTTGCGGCAGGTGCGGCGGCCTTGGTCGGGCTGCTGCACGATGGCAGTGCGGTACCCATGGCGCTGGTGATCAGCCTGTGCGGGGCACTGGTGGTCAGTGTCGCGCTGTTGACCCGACGCTTGCAGGCCAAGGCTCCCGCATAAGCGGGTGAGGTGCCTGCAGGCGGGTTTCCAGCGTGGCGACAAAGGCGCGTGCCTCGGCCTCGCTGCGGAAACTGACCACGTGTTGATCGAGCTGGACCTGCCAGGGGCAGGCGGGGTTTCGGCTCGACGCACTGACGATAATTTTCATCGCGGCATACCTCCAGATGGGGGGAGCGGGTCAAGTGTAGCGCTGGCCTTGCTGGCTGCCATGTCTCACGTCAGCGTTCTGACTGACGGTTGACGGAACATGTTTCATCGCTTTTCCTGCTTGCGGTGCAATGCCGCCAAGCACGCAGAACCTTCGCTTCGATTTGCGCTATTTCAGGAAAGTGCTTGTCGGCCACATCTGAAGTTGCAGCGGGTTTTTTTCCTGACGAATTCCCTGTGCCCCTGTCCGGGTATGCCGCAGCGCTTGCTGGGCGGGTTTCGGGCAGGCGGCAAGCACTGTTTCTGCACGTGCCATGGGTAGGCATACCCAGTGGTTTTTCGATCAGAACGCAGTGGTGTGGCGCTGCCTGAATAGGTTTTTTTGCGGCTTATACTGCCCACCCAGGCCAGTGCCAGCGAGAGGCGTTTCCCTGCCAGGGTTGGCCATCGCATCCACTCAGTGAACTTGCAGGGAGTTACAGGGACATGAACGCAGCCAGCAGTATCAGCCAGATCGCCAGCCTGATGGCCGACCCCAAGCGCAGTGCCATGTTGTGGGCATTGATCGATGGCACGCCGCGGTTGGCCAATGAGCTTGCAATAATGACCGGCCTGACATCGTCGTCGGCCTGCGCGCACTTGTCGTTACTGTCATCGGCCGGTCTGCTCAGGCACGAAGCACGTGGCCGCAAACGTTACTTCCGCCTGGCTACCCCGCAGGTCGGTGCGGCAGTCGAGGCCCTGGCCAGCGTGCAACTGGAAAGTCCCAGGGGCGAGCGGGCCAAGGCGCCGGTATCACCGCTGCCCATGTCGATGCGCCGGGCGCGTCGCTGTGGCGATCATCTGGGCGGGGAGCTGGCCAGTGAGTTGTACCACCGCATGGTGGTGGCCGGCTGGCTGGAAGGCAGTGGCCGCCAGTTGATGGTCAGCGATGAGGGGCGGGCGCAGTTGGCCCTGGTGGGTGTTTACATCGATGCGTTGGCGCCACACGAGCAACGCGGTTGCGTCATCTGCCGCTGCACCGAGTGGAATGACCAGGCGCCGCATTTGGGAGGGGTATTGGGCCAGGCCCTGTTCAGGCTGTTCCTGCAGTCTGGCTGGATGCGCGAGGCCGAGGACACGCGGGCATTGCATATCTCGGCGCTGGGCATCCAGCAGATCAATCGCATAGCCCGCGTGGCGACGTTGCAGGTGGGTTGAACGCAACGCCGCCGCATCAATCAGACCAGCCGGGCGTCCAGGCTGTTCTGCGCCAGGCGGCGGGCCTGGTCTTCGGTCATGCCCAGGTGGGTGTGCAGGGCGTGGAAGTTTTCTGTGACATAGCCGCCGAAGTAGGCCGGGTCGTCCGAATTGACCGTGACCTTCACGCCACGCTCGAGCATGTCGAGGATGTTGTGCTGGCTCATGTGGTCGAACACGCAGAGTTTGGTGTTGGACAGTGGGCACACGGTCAGCGGGATCTGCTCGTCGATGATGCGTTGCATCAGGCGCTCGTCTTCGATGGCGCGTACACCGTGGTCGATGCGTTTGATCTGCAACAGGTCGAGCGCTTCCCAGATGTATTCGGGCGGGCCTTCTTCGCCAGCATGGGCAACGGCGACGAAGCCTTCGCTGCGGGCGCGGTCGAACACGCGCTGGAACTTGCTGGGTGGGTGGCCCATTTCAGAGCTGTCCAGGCCTACGGCAATGAATGCATCACGGAACGGCAACGCCTGGTCGAGCGTCTTGTGCGCTTCATCTTCGCTGAGGTGGCGCAGGAAGCTGAGGATCAGACCACTGCTGATGCCCATTTGCTCGCGGCCATCCTTGAGTGCCTGGTTGATGCCGTTGAGCACCACCTCGAAAGGGATTCCGCGGTCGGTGTGGGTCTGCGGGTCGAAGAACGGTTCGGTATGAATCACGTTCTGCGCCTTGCAGCGCTGCAGGTAAGCCCAGGTGAGGTCGTAGAAGTCCTGCTCGGTGCGCAGCACGTCGGCGCCCTGGTAATACAGGTCGAGAAATTCCTGCAGGTTGTTGAAGGCGTAGGCACTGCGCAAGGCTTCTACATCGGCCCAGGGCAGGGCGATCTTGTTGCGCTCGGCCAGGGCGAACAGCAGCTCGGGCTCCAACGAGCCTTCAAGGTGCAGGTGCAGTTCGGCCTTGGGCAGGGCGTTCAACCAGTCATACATAGGGGGTTATCTCAATCAGGTACGGTTGCCGCCATTCTACAGGGGCTGGCCGGGCATTGCGCCCGACCAGGCTGCGACCGGGTGAATCACCAGACCAAGGGTTCGCCCTTGTAGTTGATGAAGCGCAGGCCGCCGTTGCCGCTTTGTGCATTGATCTGGTCGAGCATGCCGCGGGTGCTGGTGAGCACGTCGATCTCGGCATTTTCGCCACCCATGTCGGTTTTCACCCAGCCTGGGTGCATGGCCAGCACGCACAGGTCGGGGCGCTTTTGTTCGACGACGAAGCTGTTGATCATCGAGTTCAGTGCAGCCTTGCTGGCCTTGTACAGGCAGATCTCGCCGCCGTCGGGGATGGTCACGCTGCCCAGGATCGAGCTCATGAAGGCCAGCACGCCAGTGCCTTCGCGGACCTGGCCGACCAAGCGCCGGGCCACGCGGATTGGCGCCACGGCGTTGGTCATGAACAGGTCGCCAATGTCCTTATTCTGTACGGTTTCCAGATCTTGCGGCAGTGGGCCCATGACGCCTGCGTTAACGAACACCAGGTCGAACACCTGGCCTCGCAGGCGCTGCTTGAGGCCATCGAGCTGGGCGGTGTCGTTCATTTCCAGTTGTTCGATGCGCACGCCGGGCACATCCGCCAGGCCACCGGGCTGCTGCGGGTTGCGTACGGTGGCGGTGATGTGCCAGCCGTCTTCGTGCAGGCGTTGCACCAGGCCCAGGCCGAGCCCGCGCGAGGCGCCGATGATAAGTGCGTGTTTTGCGTCAGCCATGTGGGCGCTCCTTGATGGTTTTGCCAAATGAGGGTAGCGAGGATAAAGCAGTGTAGAAGCTGGATCGGGGGTAAATGGTTAAAAAATGTTCAGCAGCGGCAAACCCTGTACAGACGGGCGCTTTATACACTGGCGCACGGGTTATCCACAGGCTGCTCCACAGTTAATGTGTGGAAACCAGGCGGCCCTTCTTGTTGAAGGCTGGATCAGTGCTGGGGATAACTTGAAGTTATTCAGTGGTTTGTGTTTGTCACAAGCAGCGATCAAAATATGATCAAAGGCCTGCAGGGCTTGTCAGGCCTGGCTTACAGCATAGTGCCCCAAGCTTATCCACAGGCCGGCCCACAGTTGTTGTGGGCAATGTTCAGCGTGCTTCCAGCACAATGCGCCCGCGGCTCAGGTCGGCCAGTTGCTGTTGCAATGGCGCCAGGTGGGCATCACCCAAGGCAATAAGCAGGTCTACGCCATTGGCTGTGAACTGTTCATCCAGCACCAGGCCATCAACCTCGGCCAGACGCAGTTTCACCAGCGCCAGTTCGCTGAAGCTGCAGCTGCAGGAAAATTCGCTTCGCTGCACCAGCAGCCGCTTGGGCGCCTGTTGCAGGCATTTGTTGGCGCCGCCACCGTAAGCCCTGGCCAGGCCGCCGGTACCGAGCTGGATGCCGCCGTACCAACGGATCACCAGCACCACCACCTGGTCGCAGTCCTGCGCTTCGATGGCCGCCAGGATCGGCCGCCCGGCAGTACCACCAGGCTCGCCGTCGTCGCTGCTGCGGTACTGGGCGCCGAGCTTCCATGCCCAGCAGTTGTGGGTAGCGGCCAGGTCGCTGTGGCGTTCGATGAAACTCACCGCTTCAGCGGGGCTGCTGATGGGCCCGGCCAAGGTGATGAAGCGACTCTTACGGATTTCTTCGCGGTATTCGCACAAGTCGAGCAAGGTAGAAGGCATAAATGACCGTCAGGCAGCCGGCTTGATGCCGCAGCCCTTCAGAATGATGTGGATAAGGTTGTTGCTCGCGTCTTCCATGTCCTGCTTGGTCAGGCGGCTGCGGCCGGTAACCTGGCAGATCTGGGTGGCGAAGTCGGCGTAGTGCTGGGTACTGCCCCACAACAGGAAAATCAGGTGCACCGGGTCGACCCGGTCCATCTTGCCGGCCTCCATCCAGGCCTCGAACACCGCAGCCCGGCCGCGGAACCATTCCCGGTAGTCGGCACTGAAGTATTCGGTCAGGCAGGTGCCGCCGCTGATCACTTCCATGGCGAAAATCCGCGAGGCTTGCGGGTTGCGCCGCGAGAACTCCATCTTGGTGCGGATATACTGGCTCAACGCTTCAGCGGGGTCGTCCTCGACGCTCAGGGCGTTGAAGGTGCTGTCCCATAACTCGATGATGTTGCTGAGCACGGCAATATACAGGCCCAGCTTGTTGGTGAAGTAGTAATGCAGGTTGGCCTTGGGCAACCCCGCCTTGAGGGCGATGGTGTTCATGCTGGTGCCCTTGAAACCATGGCGGGCGAACTCGTCTTCGGCGGCCTGGATAATGGCCTGCTCGTTTTTCTGGCGGATGCGGCCCGCGGGCTTGCCCGAGGCGGAGAGGCGGTGCGCAGGGACTTCTAGGGTCATGGACGATTCCGTACGGGTCAGTGGCTGCGGCTGTCGGACAAGATTACCTGCCTGTGCCGAAGTGACAAGCATTTGCGGCAGAGACTGGCATCAACGTGTCGCAGCCAGGCTTTCGAGGAAGCTTTCCAGTACCAGGTTGGGCCGCCGCCCTTTGCGCGTTACCCAACTCAGGCTCAGGTCATAAAAGCGTTCCCGCGGCTTCAGCGCGCGCAAGCGGCCCTGTTGTATCCAGAAGGTAGCGTAATGGTCGGGCAGGTAGCCGATGTAGCGCCCGGTAAGAATAAGGAAGGCCATGCCTTCACGGTCCGAAGCACTGGCCGTGCAGTTCAGTGCCTGGTAATGCGCCTGGATTTCCGCTGGCAGGCGGAAGGTGGGGGTGATGGCTTCCTGGCTGTTGAGGCGGTCGTCGTCGACCTGCTGGTCATCGGCATAGAACAGCGGGTGGCCAACCGCGCAATACAGCAATGAGCGCTCGCTGTACAAAGGCTGGTACTCCAGGCCCGACAGCGGGCTGGTCTGCGGCACCACGCCAACGTGCAGGCTGCCGTCGAGCACGCCATGCTCGACCTGGCTGGGGGCGATCATGCGGATCTGGATGCGCACATCGGGGCCGCGGTCCTTGAGTTCGGCCAAGGCATGGGTGATGCGCATGTGCGGCAAGGTCACCAGGTTGTCAGTCAGGCCAATGTTCAGCTCGCCACGCAAATGCTGGTGCAGGCCGTTGACTTCGGTGCGGAAGCTTTCCAGCGCGCTAAGCAGTTGCAGCGCCGAATGGTAGACCTCGCGGCCTTCTTCGGTCAGCGAAAAACCGGCACGGCCACGCTGGCACAGGCGCAGGCCCAGGCGTTGCTCAAGGTCGTTCATCTGCTGGCTGATGGCCGAACGGCCAATGCCCAGCACGTTCTCGGCGGCTGAGAAACCGCCACACTCGACGACGCTGCGGTAGATTTTCAGCAGGCGGATGTCGAAATCGCTGACCTGGGCAAGTGGATCGGGGCGTCGGCTCATTAGTTTAGTCACGGCCTGTCTGAAGATTAGAAATGTAGGCTTTTTCAGACTTTATCCGCGTGCCAATTTAGCTGCAACAACATCCATCGTTGCCTAATCGTCTTTCGAGGAACCGCCGATGAACATGCCCGAAACCGCTACCGCCGGTATCGCCAGCCAGCTCAAGCTGGATGCCCACTGGATGCCCTACACCGCCAACCGTAACTTCCAGCGCGACCCGCGCCTGATCGTGGCGGCCGAAGGCAACTACCTGGTCGATGACCAAGGGCGCAAGATCTTCGATGCCCTGTCCGGCCTGTGGACCTGCGGCGCGGGGCACACCCGCAAGGAAATCACCGATGCGGTGACCCGTCAGCTGGGTACCCTGGACTACTCCCCGGCGTTCCAGTTCGGCCACCCGCTGTCGTTCCAGCTGGCAGAAAAGATTGCCGATCTGGTGCCAGGCAACCTGAACCACGTCTTCTATACCAACTCCGGTTCCGAGTGCGCCGACACCGCGCTGAAGATGGTGCGTGCTTACTGGCGCCTGAAAGGCCAAGCCACCAAGACCAAGATCATCGGCCGTGCCCGTGGTTACCACGGTGTGAACATCGCCGGTACCAGCCTGGGTGGCGTAAACGGTAACCGCAAGATGTTCGGTCAGCTGCTGGATGTCGACCACCTGCCTCACACCGTGCTGCCAGTGAACGCCTTCTCCAAAGGCATGCCTGAGGAGGGCGGTATTACCCTGGCTGACGAAATGCTCAAGCTGATCGAACTGCACGATGCTTCCAACATCGCTGCAGTGATCGTCGAGCCGCTGGCCGGTTCCGCTGGTGTACTGCCGCCGCCGAAGGGTTACCTGAAGCGCCTGCGGGAAATCTGCACCCAGCACAATATCCTGCTGATTTTCGACGAAGTGATCACCGGCTTCGGCCGCATGGGCGCAATGACCGGCTCGGAAGCCTTCGGCGTGACCCCGGACCTGATGTGCATCGCCAAGCAGGTGACCAACGGCGCCATCCCGATGGGCGCAGTGATCGCCAGCAGCGAGATCTACCAGACCTTCATGAACCAGCCGACCCCGGATTACGCCGTGGAATTCCCCCACGGCTACACCTACTCGGCTCACCCGGTCGCCTGTGCCGCCGGTATCGCCGCACTGGACCTGCTGCAGAAGGAAAATCTGGTGCAGTCCGCCGCCGAGCTGGCGCCGCACTTCGAGAATTTGCTGCACGGCGTGAAGGGCACCAAGAACATCGTCGACATCCGTAACTACGGCCTGGCCGGTGCCATCCAGATCGCCGCCCGTGACGGTGATGCCATCGTCCGCCCGTACGAAGCGGCGATGAAGCTATGGAAGGCCGGCTTCTATGTGCGCTTTGGTGGCGACACCCTGCAGTTCGGCCCAACCTTCAACACCACGCCGCAGGAACTGGACCGCCTGTTCGATGCGGTCGGCGAAACCCTGAACCTGATCGACTGATCTTTCCGATTCTGATGCCCGGCGCGCGATCATCTCGCGCGTCGGCCTCTACCTTCTTTATCTGGAGTTTTGCATGAGCATTGTTCAGCACCTGATTCACGGCGAGCTGGTTACCAAGGGTGAGCGCACCGCCGATGTCTTCAACCCGTCCACCGGCCAGGCGGTACGCAAGGTCGAGCTGGCCAGCCGCGCGACCGTGCAGGAAGCGATCGACTCGGCCAAGGCCGCCTTCCCGGCCTGGCGCAATACCCCGCCGGCCAAGCGCGCCCAGGTGATGTTCCGCTTCAAGCAACTGCTGGAGCAGAACGAAGCCCGTATCTCGCAGATGATCAGCGAAGAGCACGGCAAGACCCTGGAAGACGCTGCTGGCGAGCTGAAGCGTGGCATCGAGAACGTCGAGTTCGCCTGCGCCGCGCCTGAAGTGCTGAAAGGTGAGTACAGCCGCAACGTGGGCCCGAACATCGATGCCTGGTCCGACTTCCAGCCGCTGGGCGTGGTTGCCGGTATCACCCCGTTCAACTTCCCGGCCATGGTGCCGCTGTGGATGTACCCGCTGGCCATCGCCTGCGGCAACGCCTTCATCCTCAAGCCATCCGAGCGTGACCCAAGCTCGACCTTGTACATTGCCCAACTGCTGCTGGAAGCCGGCCTGCCTAAGGGCATCCTCAACGTGGTGCACGGCGACAAGGAAGCGGTGGATGCGCTGATCGAAGCGCCGGAAGTGAAGGCACTGAGCTTCGTGGGTTCGACCCCGATCGCCGAGTACATTTATGCCGAAGGTACCAAGCGCGGCAAGCGCGTGCAGGCCTTGGGTGGTGCGAAGAACCACGCGGTACTGATGCCGGACGCCGACCTGGACAACGCAGTCAGCGCACTGATGGGCGCGGCTTACGGTTCGTGCGGTGAGCGCTGCATGGCCATTTCGGTGGCGGTGTGCGTGGGCGACCAGGTAGCTGATGCGCTGATTGCCAAGCTGGAACCGCAGATCAAGGCGCTGAAGATCGGTGCTGGCACCTCGTGCGGCCTGGACATGGGCCCGCTGGTAACAGCGGCTGCGCGTGACAAGGTAGTGGGTTATATCGATGACGGTATTGCCGCTGGCGCCAAGCTGGTGGTCGATGGTCGCGGTTTCCGGGTGGCCGGTAATGAAGATGGCTACTTTGTCGGTGGCACCCTGTTCGACAAGGTGACCCCGGAAATGCGCATCTATAAAGAAGAGATCTTCGGCCCGGTGTTGTGCGTGGTGCGTGTTAACAGCCTGGAGCAGGCCATGCAGCTGATCAACGATCACGAGTATGGCAACGGCACCTGCATCTTTACCCGTGACGGTGAAGCGGCGCGCCTGTTCTGCGACGAGATCGAAGTGGGCATGGTGGGTGTGAACGTGCCACTGCCGGTGCCGGTGGCTTACCACAGCTTTGGGGGCTGGAAGCGTTCGCTGTTTGGTGACCTGCATGCCTATGGGCCGGATGGGGTGCGCTTCTATACCCGTCGCAAGGCGATTACCCAGCGCTGGCCGCAGCGGGCTAGTCATGAGGCTTCGCAGTTTGCGTTTCCTAGTTTGTAAGGGGTGATGGGGAAGCGGGGAGGCCGAGAGGCCTCCCCGTTTTGTTTTTTGGGGGACTTGAGAGGTGCCTGTCTTTAGTTTTCTGGCGCCTATGAGATCGAGCGCCGCCCGCGCGGCGCTCGGTCTCACAGGCGCTGAACATGTTGCGGCGGACACCTGCGGCGCTCGATCTCCCAGGCGCAGCGTGCGTTGCGGCGAACACCTGTCGGCCTCGACACGGTCTTTTCCCCTATATTTCAATTAAATGAAATTAAAGGTTGACGCCCTCTCGAATCCCCTTATAATGCGCCCCAC
>NZ_JACVZC010000113.1 GCF_016658545.1 Pseudomonas sp. S37
TGCATGGCACCGGCTGCGCCGGTGTTCGCGGCTAAAGCCGCTCCCACAGGGTACTCGCTGATTCAACGAGTTATGTGCGGTTCTTTGAGTGCGATCTCACTTGTTTATCATTCCCGCCGCCACACCGCCCCGGCAACCTCGACCCGCCTGGGCAGCAACTTGTTGTCAAAAAACAACTGCGCCGTACGCTGCTGCGCCGCCACCATCGCCTCACTCACCGGCAACACCGGTGACGCCGGCCGGTGGCTGAAACTGCGCCGTACCACCTCCTCCGGCAAGCCCATGAACTGCGCCAGCAGGCGAATGCTGCCGGCCTCGTCGCTGCGGGTAAGCGCCTCGGCACGGCTGATTTCCTCCAGCAACTCCCCGACAAATGCACCATTGGCCTCGACATACGGGCGCGCGCCAAGCATGAACGGCCCGATCAAGCCCAGGCCCTGGCCGTCAGCCAGCAACCGCGCCTTGCCTTCCAGGTCGATGGCCGAATAGAACGGGTCCCAGATCACCCAGGCATCCACGCTGCCGCGCTCGAATGCCGCCCGGGCGTCAGCCGGCGCCAGGTACACCGGCTGCACGTCGGCAATGCCCAGCCCTGCCTTGGCCAGGGCGCGCAGCAACAGGTTGTGTGCACTGGAGCCCTTCTGCAGGGCAATTCGCTTGCCCTTGAGTTCGCCCACGGCGGTGATCGGGCTGTCCTTGGGCACCAGAATCACTTCGGCCTGCGGCTTCGGCGGCTCGGCACCGATGTACAGCAGGTCAGCCCCCGCCGCCTGGGCGAAGATCGGTGGAATATCACCGGTAGAGCCGATATCGAGGCTGCCGATGTTCAAGGCTTCGAGCATCTGCGGCCCTGCCGGGAACTCGATCCACTCAACCCGGGTATGGGCAAAACGCTGTTCCAGCAGGCGATGCTGCTTGGCCAGAACCAGGCTGATCGAACCTTTCTGGTAGCCGATACGCAGGGCCTGTGGGTCTGCAGCCTGGGCCGTACCCATGCAACCCAGCAGCAACAGCATGGCAAGATGCAGCACGCGCATCGCTTACTCCTTCCAGTCGGTCGAGGGTTTTTCCCACAGGTTGATCCCGCCTTCGACGGCGTACTGGTCGATGGCCACCAGTTCCTCGTCGGTAAACGCCAGGTTGTCGAGCGCAGCGACGTTCTCGGTGATCTGCTCGGGCCGGCTGGCACCGATCAGCGCCGAGGTCACCCGCGGGTCGCGCAGGGTCCAGGCAAGGGCCAACTGGGCCAGGCTCTGCCCGCGCTGGCGAGCAATCTCGTTCAGTGCACGGGCACGGGCGATGTTGGCTTCGGACAAATGCTGCGGCAACAACGAACCGCCACCCGCGCGGTTGACGCGGGCGTCGGCAGGGATACCGTTCAGGTATTTGTCGCTGAGCAGGCCCTGGGCCAGCGCGGTGAACACGATCACCCCGGCGCCGACGGCCTCGGTGGTATCGAGCAGGTCGCGCTCGATCCAGCGGTTGAACAGGTTGTACGAAGGCTGGTGGATCAACAGTGGCACGTTCTGCGCTTGCAGCAGCGCCGCCATTTCGGCGGTTTTACCAGCTGAGTAGGAGGAAATGCCGATGTACAGCGCTTTGCCCTGGCGGACGATATCGGCCAGGGCAATGGCAGTTTCTTCCAGCGGCGTGTCGGCATCAAAGCGGTGTGAATAGAAGATGTCGACGTAGTCCAGCCCCAGGCGTGCCAGGCTCTGGTCGAGGCTGGCGATCAGGTACTTGCGCGAGCTACCGCCCTGCCCATACGGCCCCGGCCACATGTCCCAGCCAGCCTTGCTGGAAATGATCAGCTCGTCGCGGTAACTGCGCAGGTCTTCACGCAGCAAGCGGCCGAAGTTGCTCTCTGCGCTGCCATAGGGCGGGCCGTAATTGTTGGCCAGGTCGAAATGGTTGATGCCGGCATCGAACGCGGTGTGCAGCAAGGCGCGTTGGGTAGCGATGGGCGTGGCGTCGCCAAAGTTGTGCCACAGGCCCAGCGACAGGGCCGGCAGCACCAGGCCGCTGCGGCCGACACGGCGGTAAGGCATGCGCGCGTAGCGCCCGGGGTTGGCGGAATAACTCATGGTTGGCCTCGTTCGGCAAAGAATGGGTTGGCCGGGCGCGACAGGCCCAGGTGTTCACGCAGGGTGCGGCCTTGGTAGTGCCGACGGAACAGCCCGCGGCGTTGCAGTTCGGGCACCACCTGCTGGGCAAAATCCTCAAGACCCAGCGGCAGGTGCGGTACCAGCACATTGAAACCATCGGCCGCACCGCCTTCGAACCAGGCTTGCAGTTGGTCGACGATCTGCACCGGGGTGCCGACCAGGCTGTAGTGCCCTCGCCCACCCGCAATGCGTCGGCCCAGCTGGGCCAGGGTCAGTTGTTCGTTACCGGCCAGCTCGGTCAGCAGTTGCTGGCGACTGCGCTGGCCGTCTTCGGTGGGCGGCAAGTCCGGCAGCGGGCCATCGAGCGGGTAGCCAGAGAGGTCGAAGTTGCCGAGCATGCGCCCCAGCAGGCCGACCCCCACTCGCGGGTCGACCAGGGCCTGGAACGCCTCGTACTTGTCCTCGGCCTGCGCCTGGCTCTGCCCCACCACCACGAACACCCCGGGCATGACCTTCAGCGAGTGCTCGTCGCGACCATGGCGGGCCAGGCGGCCCTTGAGGTCGGCATAGAAGGCCTGGGCGCGGGTCAGGCTCGGCTGGGCGGTAAACACCACTTCGGCGCTTTGCGCTGCCAGCTCGCGGCCGGTTTCGGACGAGCCGGCCTGGACCAGTACCGGCCGCCCCTGTGGCGAGCGGGCTACGTTCAGGGGGCCTTTGACGCGAAAGTGTTCACCGGCATGGTCCAGGCTGCGTACGGCATGCGGGTGGTGAAACAGCCCGCTGGCTTTGTCGCGCACGAAGGCATCATCCGCCCAACTGTCCCACAAGCCCTGCACCACCTGCTGGAATTCCTGGGCTCGTGCATAGCGCTCGGCATGCGGAATATGTGCCTGGCGGCCGAAGTTGCCTGCTTCGGCGGCGGCATCGGAGGTAACCAGGTTCCAGCCGGCGCGCCCTGCCGACAGATGATCCAGCGAGGCGAACTTGCGCGCCACATGGTAGGGCTCGTTGTAGCTGGTGGTGGCCGTGGCGATCAGGCCGATGCGCTCGGTGACTGCGCTCAGTGCCGACAGCAACGTCAGCGGCTCGAAGTACACCGAGCGGGCGCTGTGGCTGGCCAATGGATCAGTAGGCGCAGCCACGCTGTCGGCGACGAACAGCGCGTCGAAGCAGGCCGCTTCGGCGATTTGTGCCGTGCGCCGATAGCTGGCGAAATCCAGCGGGTCGGCCGGCACGTCCGGGTGACGCCAGGCGGCCACGTGGTGACCGGTAGCCATGAGGAAGGCACCCAGGCTCATTTGGCGGGGCATATCGATCTCCTTTTGGGCACTATCCATGCGCATGAAACAGCACATCACTCAATGAATCAGCGGCCCCCTGTAGGCGCGGGTTCACCCGCGAAGCAGGCGACGCGGTGGATGGCACCGGCTTTGCCGGTGTTCGCGGCTAAAGCCGCTCCTACAAGGTACTGCGCCCGATGTAGGAGCGGGTTCACCCGCGAACACCGGCGTAGCCGGTGCCAGCCACCGCGGTGCATTTTTCGCGGGCACGCCCGCTCCCACACGGGCGGTCAGCCACAAGTAAGCGCCTCGGTTTCAAAAATCCTTGCGCAGTTGCACACCGAAGTAACGCCCGTCATCCCGCGGCACCGAGCGGTAGATGTAATCGCCGCCACTGGCCAGCATCTGCGCGTACGACTTGTCGCCCAGGTTCTTGCCCAACAGCGCCACGCGCCAGCCATCGTTGTAGTCGGCCAGGGCTATGCTGGCGTTCCAGATGCCATAGGCGCCCTGTACGGTGTCGGGGTTCTGGTCGAGGCTGAACTGCACCGAATCCTGCCAGCTGTAATCGCTGCTCAGTTCCACATCCAGGCCGTTATCCAGCGGGATCACATAGTCGGCGCGCAGGTAGGTCTTCCAGTCCGGAGTGAACGGCAAGCGCCCACCATCGATGTTGCAGTTCGCCGCAGCACCCACCGGGCAGTTGAAGTGGTCGACGCGGGCCTTGGTGTAGGCCGCAGCAGCCGACAGTTTCAGCCTGGAAGTCGCCTGGAAGCTGGCGTCCAGCTCCACGCCCTGGGTCTTGACCTTGCCGGCATTGACCAGCCGAGTAACCACCTGGTTGGCCACGGTGTCGTAGAAGTTGGCCTGGTAGTTGTCGTAATCGGTGTGGAACACCGCCAGGTTGGCACTCAGGCGTTGGTCCAGCGCGGTGCCTTTCAGGCCGATTTCGTAAGCGTCGGAGGTTTCCGGCTTGAGCGCTTCGGTGTCGCGCGGCTGCATGTTGAAGAACACGTTGTAGGCCGGGCCTTTGTAGCCTCGCGAGTAGGTAACGTAGCCGGTCAGGTTGTCGGTGAAGTCATACTGCAGGCCGGTGCGCCCGCTCCAGCCATCCTCGTCAACCGAGCCCGCGCTGGCCGTCGAGGGCTGGATACCGGTAACCGCCGCGGCCGAAGTGGATACGCGGCGGTGGTCGTACTCAAGGTCATCGTGCGTCCAGCGCAAGCCGAAGATGGCACGGAAATCGTCGGTGAAGTTGAAGGTGTTCTCACCGAACAAGGCGACACTGTCGTTGGTCGTGGAATAGTCGGCACGGCCGCTGTTGGCCACACCGCCGTTGACCGACAGGCGCTGGTAGGTCTCGTTGGACGTGCCGTGCATGTAGAAGGCACCCAGCACGTACTCGTTGAACTGCCCTTTCGGCGAGGTCAGGCGAAACTCCTGGCTGTACTGGTCGTAGTCTACCGTGCCTTTGTCGTGCGACGCTGTTACCGGCAGCAAGGAGCGACGGTCGCCGTCCTGGTACTGAGTGTTGTCCCAGCCGCGCCAGGCGCTGATCGAGGTCAGCGTGTAGTCACCCAGTTGCCAGTCCAGCTGCGCCGAAAGCCCTTGGTTTTCGTCTTCGACATGGGTCTTGAAGTCGCTGTTGATGTCACGGTTGTGCGCGCTTGGTGTTACCGGGCGCAGCTGGCTGGCGATGGCGGCACTGGCGCTGGTGATCACCCCGCTGGGCAGGGTGTCTTCGCCCTTCATGTAGTCGGCGATCAGGGTCAGGCGCAGGTCTTCACTGGGCTCGAATTCCAGCTTGCCGCGGGCGCCCTTGCGTTCATAGCCATTGACGTCGTGGCCGTTGGCAACGTTCTCGACGTTGCCGTCGTAGTCACCCCACAGGGTGCTCAGCGAGCCTTTCAGTTGCTCGTTCAGGCGCCCGCCGATACCAAAGCGCAGGCGGTTTTCGTCACCGCCACCAAAGTGCGAGTAGTCCACATAGCCTTGGGTTTGTTCAGGGATCGCCTTGCTGACCACGTTGAGCACACCCGCCGAGGCGTTCTTGCCGAACAAGGTGCCCTGCGGGCCACGCAGTACTTCGATGCGCTCAAGGTCGAGCAGGTCGAGGGTCGACTGGCCCGGGCGACCGAACACCACGCCATCCACCACCGTGGCCACCGTCGGCTCGACACCGGGGGATGTGGAAATGGTGCCCACGCCACGAATGAACAGTGAGGTGTCCTTGTTGGAAGCCCCGGCGCGGTAGTTGAGTGTGGGCACCTGTTGAACGATGCTGGCGACGTTGTTGCGGTTGTCGCGCTCCAGTTGCTCGCCATCGATGACCGACACCGCCACCGGTATTTCTTGCAGGGTGGCTTCGCGGCGGGTGGCGGTGACGGTTACCGCGCCCAGGGCAGTGGCTTGCGGGGCGCCCGCCTCGGCTGGCTCGGCGGCCTGCGCGGCCTGGCCGACAGCCGCCAGCAGAATGGCTGCCGCAAGGGGCCGACGTTGGGTAGCGGGAAATGGGATACGGCTTTTGTGCATGGTGCTCACTGCCTCGGGTAACCAGACCAGGCCCCTTTTTGCGGGGCCGACATGAAGTTGCTGGGGTTGTCTGGTCTCGCTCGTGCGAGTGGCAGGCGCTTGCCAACAGCGGCGCTTGTTAGCGCTAACATGAGTAAGTATCAGAGGCACCTGCTTAGCACGTCAAATACTTAAAAGTACGCTTTATATGCAATAAAGCTATTTGCCATGCAGTGTCTCGTTAGCGCTACCATCGCGCCATTTCCTCAGGAGGCAGCCCGGTGAGCCAAGCCAAGGATTCACCCCGCAAACGCCGTGGTGCAGGCCGAGTGACCTTGGCCGAGGTAGCACGCGCAGCCGAGGTTTCGGCGATCAGTGTGTCACGCTACTTCAACCAGCCAGACCAGGTATCCCCGCCTTTACGCAAGCGCATCGAGGCCGCCGTGCAGGCCTTGGGCTATGTGCCCAACCTGGTCGCCGGCGGCCTGGCTTCGGCGCGCGGGCGCATTGTCGGCATGGTGATCCCGAACATCTCCGGGCCGATCTTTGCCCAGACCATCCAGGCCTTCAGCGATACCCTCAGCCGGCATGGCTACCAACTGCTGCTGGCATCGAGCTATTTCAACGAGGCGCAAGAAGAAAGCGCCGTGCGCGCTTTTCTCGGCTGGTCCCCGGCGGCACTGGTGGTGACCAGCCACTTTCACAACCCGGCCACCGAAAAGATGCTGGCCGATGCCGATGTGCCGGTGGTGGAAATCTGGGACTACTGCCCGGACCGTGCACCTGTGCAGGTAGGCTTCCTGCACCATCAGGTAGGCGTGCAAGCATGCCGCTACCTGCTGGACAAGGGCTACCGGCGCATCGCTTTCGTGCAGAACAGTGCGCCCGGCGACCTCAGTGCCCTGGAGCGCCGCGACGGCTACATCGAGGCACTGGCTGAGCGCGGCCTGGAACCTTGGGTGTTCGTGCCCTCGGCCGACTGTGCGCCGTTCGAGGCGGGCAAGCAGGCCATGGACGCCTTGATCCGCCGTAACCCCCGGCCCGAGGCGATCATCTTCGCCAACGACAACCTGGCTGCCGGCGCCCTGCTGGCGGGCCAGCGCGCCGGCTTGCAGTTGCCTGAAGACATGGCGATCGTCGGCTTTGGCGACTACCCCTTTGCCGAGATGCTGTTGCCCAGCCTGACCACCCTGCGGCCACCCTCGCGGGCAATTGGCGAGGTGGCGGCATTGCGGGTGCTGCAGCATTTGGGTGTGGCCGCGTGCGTGGGCGAGGTGCAGCGGCTGAACCTGCTGGCGTGTGAGTTGATTGCCCGCGAAAGCGGCTGAAGCGCAAGTCAACACGGGTGCTGTGACAATTCTGGCAATGGGGATTATTCTCTACAGGTATGTCCTACCGCCCCACTATGTGAGCGCCGTATATGAAAATCGATGACATGGACGCCTTCGTGGCGGTCATCCGTTGCCAGTCGACCAACCTCGCCGCCGAGGCCTTGCAGTTGACCCAGCCGGCCATCACCCGGCGGGTGCAAAACTTCGAAGAAGACCTGGGCGCCACCCTGCTGGACCGCAACACAAAGCCGCTGAAGCCGACCCCCATGGGGTTGCGCGTGTACGAGCAGTGCAAGGCGATCCTGCGCGAGATCGACTCGCTGCGCGAACTGGTCGCCAACGACGGCGCCCCCTCCGGCACCCTGCGCCTTGGCGTGCCGCAAACCTTGGGCGACGTGGTGCTGCTCGATGCACTGGCGCAGATCCGCGAAACCTACCCGGACCTGCGTACCCAGGTCACCAGCGGCTGGGGCAGCAGCCTGATCGCGCGCATGGAGAACGGCGAGCTCGATGCGGCCGCCGCGCTGTTCCCGCCGGGCAAGATCTTCCCTGAGGGCATCGCCAGCCAGTCGCTCGCGCGCATGCCGCTGCGGGTGGTGGCCGCCAAGGGCAGCGCCGGCAAGCGCAACCTCAAACTCAAGGACTGCTACACCCGTGGCTGGGTGCTCAACCCCGATGGTTGTGGCTTTCGCGCAGGTTTGCAGCGCGCGCTGAGCGAACAGGGCTTGAGCCTGTCGATCAACCTGGAGACCTTTGGTACCGAATTGCAGTTGGGCCTGGTGGCCAATGGGCAGGGGCTTGGCCTGGTGCCGGAGCCGTTGTTGCACAGCAGCCGACATCGCGATGCGCTGGATGTGGTCAACGTGACGGACTTCAAGCCACAGGTGGATCTGTGGCTGTTCCATCCGCGGTATCTGGGGAATCTGCAGGAGCCGGTAGAACTATTCGGGCGGGTGGCCGGGCAGCAGCTTTGCGGTTGAGGGCGCTCTGCGCCCCCAGGGCTCTGTCTGACACACAACCCACAAAATACTTTTTACGCATTACAAGCAACATTATATATACCCATAAAACATAATTAGCATAGAACCACAAAGCCTTTCCCAACCCCACCCACCCCACGCTAAGGTCTACCCATCAAGACCGACCCCATACCTGGCGGAGGCCGTCTACCACCGCCCCGCCAGGCAGCCTTACCCCTGCATCTCGCAGCGCTCCTGTCGCGGCCCGACTCGCCCAACCCTACACACAGGAGCTTCACCCATGAGCCTCGAATTCATCGGCCTCATCGGCCCGCAGGAAAGCAGCGAATCCCAGGCACCGCGCGGCCCGCTGGTCGATCTGGAGTTCATCAAGGCCTTTTCCCAGGCCCAGGAATACGGCGGCTTCGACAAGGCACTGCTGGCCGTCAACACCAGCGCACCGGACTCGCTGATCCTGGCCAGCTACGTGGCCGCCCTTACCGAGCGCATTGGCCTGCTGGTGGCGCATCGCCCAGGGTTTCAGGCGCCCACCTTCGCCGCCCGCCAGTTTGCCACCCTCGACCAGTTGAGCCGTGGCCGGGCTTCAATCAACGTCATTACCGGCGGCGACAGCGGTGACCTGCAGCGCGATGGCGACTTCCTCGACAAGGATGCCCGCTATGCCCGCACCGACGAATACCTGCAGGTGCTGCGCGATACCTGGACCCGTCACGAACCGTTCGACCACCACGGCGCCCACTATCGCGTCGAAGACAACCTGACCCTGGTCAAGCCGGTACAACAGTTGCCGATCTACTTCTCCGGCGCTTCCGATGCAGCGGTCGAAGTGGCGGCCAAGCACGCCGACGTGTACATGATGTGGGGCGAACCGCTGGAGCAAGTGCGCGAGCGTATCGCCAAGGTGCGCAAGGCCGCCGCCCGCTACGGGCGCGAAAAGCACATCCGCTTCAGCCTCTCGTTGCGGCCGATCCTGGGCGCTACCGAGGCTGAGGCCTGGGGCCGTGCCGAGCGCATCCTGGCCGATGCCCAGGAACGTATCGGCATCCGCCAGGGCAACCGTCGCGAGAAGAATTTCGGCAAGAGCAATGCCGGCTCCGAACGTTTGGTGCAATTGGCCAGCCAGCGCAAGGTGCATGACACTCGGCTGTGGACGGAGATTGCGGCGTTGGGGGGCGGTGCGGGGAACTCCACCTCGTTGGTGGGCACGGCGGACCAGGTGGCCGAAGCGGCGCTGGCCTATTACGAGCTGGGCGTGAGCACCTTCCTGTTCCGCGGGTTTGACCAATTGTGTGATGCAGTCGAGTACGGGCAGGACCTGATCCCCCGCATTCGTGCGCTGGTTGACCAGCATGCAGCTGGGCACAGCGCGCGTACGGCCTAGACCTTTATCTGCTGTGCCGGCCTGTTCGCGGCTAAAGCCCCGCCTACAGCCGCGAACAGGCCGGCACAGGCAATCACCCTCCCCAACACCCCACGCCAGCCCAATCAGGGCCTGGCGCCTGATCGCCTGCGTGCTCCACCGCCGTTTTGAGGACATGATGTCTAAAACCCCTTTCATCGCCCTGCCCCTGGCCTGCCTGTTAACGCCACTCGCCGACGCAGCCACCTCCAGCGAAGCCACCCGCCTGGATACCGTCACGGTGATCTCCACCGGCCTGCGCGGCAACCAGCGTACCGTCGCCGACAGCCCGGCGCCCATCGATGTGATCAGCAGCGAACAACTGCTGCGTACCGGCCGCGCGGAATTATCCGAGGCCATTTCCAAACTGCTGCCCTCGTTCAACTTCGGCACCAACATCGCCGGTTTCCAGTCGGGTGTACGGCCCTTGAGCAACCGTAGCCTGGGCCCGGCCTATACCTTGGTGCTGGTCAACGGCAAGCGCCGCCACAACAGCGCGGTACCCGCCAGTGGCTCGACCGACAACAGCGGTGCCAATGCCGTGGACATCGACATGATTCCGGTCAGCGCGGTGTCACATATTGAAGTGCTCAAGGACAGCGCCGCCGCCCAGTACGGCTCGGACGCTGTCGCCGGGGTGATCAATATCATCCTGAAAAGCGCCAGCAGCGGCGGCCACTACGAGAGCAGCTATGGCCAGCTTTACAGCGGCCAGGGCGAAACCATCAAGCTGGCCGGTGACCAAGGCTTTACCCTGGGCGACGGCGGCTTCCTGCACCTGTCCGGCGAGGCGCGCAAACGGGGTACCGCCAACTGGATCGACAAGGCCGACCCGGGCTACCGTGCCTACTTCGAAGACGACCGCCAAGCGGCCTGGGACCACCGCGCCGTGAAAAACGGCGACCCCGACCTGCGCGCCTTCAACCTCGGCTACAACGCCGAGCTACCGATCAGCGACGACCTCAAGCTGTATTCGTTCGCCACCTACGCCGAACGCAAGCTCGAAGCGTTCAACAACTACCGCCTGCCCAACAGCAACGCCTCGATCCCCGAACTGTTCCCCGACGGCTACTTCCCGCTCAACAACATCAAGGACACCGACTACCAGTGGCTGCTCGGCGCCCGCGGCGCCGCCGGCGCCTGGGACTGGGACCTGTCCACCACCTACGGGCGCAACAAGAACCAGCAATCCAGCGACCTGACCATCAACCCCACCTACGGGCCAGCCTCGCCAACCTCGTTCGACGACCTGGCGACCTTGCAGTTTGACCAATGGGTGAACAACCTGGACATCACCCGCGCGTTCGACGGGCTGTTCGGCCTGGCAGTACCCACCCGGGTCTCGGCCGGCCTGGAGCACCGCTGGGAGCGCTTCCAGACCTTCGCCGGCGACCCGGTCGCCTACAGCGTCGGGCCCTACAGCTACCCGGCCACCCTTGCCGATGGCCGGCCCAACCCGCTGTACGCACTGGCCAACGGCCAAACCGCCGTAGGTGCCCAGGCCGCGCTGACCATCCACCCGGAAGACGAGGCCGATGTGAAGCGCAACAACTACGCCGCCTACATTGACCTTGGCCTGGACCTGAGCCCACGATGGTACCTGGGCGCCGCTGCGCGCTTCGAACACTACGATGACGAATCCGGCAACACCGCCAGCTTCAAGCTCAACTCACGCTATGAACTCAGTGACACGGTGGCCGTACGCGGCACCCTGGGCAGCGGCTTCCGCGCGCCCTCGCTGACCCAGAGCGGCTACACGGTCAGCGACAACCGCACCGCGCTCGACGCCGACGGCAACGTGGTGCCCGCCCTGCGCCGTACCGTGGCCCCTGGCAGTGCTGCCGCGCAAGCGTTCGGCGGCGACACGCTCGACCCGGAAAAATCGCGCAACGCCGGCCTCGGCCTGACCTGGCAGCCAGCACGGCGCACCAGCGTCACCCTGGATGCCTACCTGATCGACATCGACGACCGCATCCTGCTCACCGAAAACCTCTATGACCGGCAGAACGGCGCCGGGGCCATTGGCGACATCCTTGCGTCGCTGGGCCTGGCGCGCACCACCTGGATCAACTACTACACCAATGCCTTCGACACCCGCACCCGTGGTCTGGACCTGGTGGCCGATCACACCAGCGAATTCGGTGCCTGGGGCGATGTGCGCTGGACCTTGGGCTTCAACTGGAACAAGACCACTGTGCGCGGTACTCGGGGCACACCTGCTGCGCTGGCCGCAGCCGGTATCGATGTGGTCGGGCATGGCCGTGAGGGCGACCTGGTAGCCGCCACGCCAAAGACCAAATGGGTGCTGGGCAGCCAGTGGTTGCTGGGCAACTTCACTGGCACCTTGCAGACCACCCGCTACGGCAAGGTCGAGACCTGGCAGCAGAACCCCGCGCAAGACCGCAGCTTCGGCGCCAAATGGATCACCGACCTGGACCTGTCGTACCTGTTGCATGACAGCCTGACGCTTAGCCTGGGCGGTACCAACATCTTCAATGCGCGGCCGGACAAGAACGGGGTGTACAACGCCAACGGCAACCAGGCGGCGTATGGCAACCCGCCATTTCATCCCGGGGGTGGGTACTGGTACACGAAGCTGGCGTATGACTTCTGAAGCAACGGCGTTCAGCCCCTTGTAGGAGCGGGTTCACCCGCGAAGGCCGCACCGCGGTGCATGGCACAGGCTTCGCCTGTGTTCGCGGGTAAACCCGCTCCTACAGGATAGGTATTGGCACATGGTTATCAGGCAATTGACGCCACGCCCGCCCCATGCTCTCCTTATGCCTCACGTTCAGGTGCCCCCACAGGGGGTGAAACGGGAAACCGGTGCGTCGCAGGCCCTCACCCGGGCCGGACAATACCGGTGCTGCCCCCGCAACGGTAAGCGAGTGAAACGTCTGTACCACTGTGCCTTGTAGTGCGGCATGGGAAGGTGACGTTTTCCAGGAGCCCTGCTCCTCCTCGCAAGCCCGGAGACCGGCCTGGCGTTCATGAACACCCCGCGGTGGGCGGGCGCTGTTGCATTCCCCTGGGCTTCCATGCCCGGGGCTGCCGCGCTTGCCCATTGCCACAAAAAGCAGAGGAACGCGTCATGCCCGTCACCAGCACCAAGCCTCACAGCCTTGCCACCCCCGTTACCCTCAGCCAGCGCGTAGTCATCGCTGTCGGCGCCAGCCTGCTGGGCTTGTGCCTGGTGTACTTCGCCGGCTTCTCGCACATCGAGGCCGTGCACAACGCCGCCCACGACACCCGCCACAGCGCCGCCTTCCCCTGCCACTGAGTACCCCCGATGATTACGCGCATTGCCCGTACCGCGGGCTTCAGTGGGCTGCTTGCGGCCTTGTTGCTGACCTTGCTGCAAAGTTTCTGGGTCGCCCCGCTGATTCTTCAGGCGGAAACCTACGAGTCCTCGGCCCCCGCCGCCCACCACGAACATGGCAGCGAAGCGCCTGCCCATGAACACAGCGCCGAAGCCTGGTCGCCGGAAGACGGCTGGCAACGCGTACTGTCCACCACCGGTGGCAACCTGGTGGTGGCAGTCGGCTTTGCCCTGATCCTCGCCGCCCTGTACAGCCTGCGCGAGCCAAAGCGCGCCGGCACTGGCGCCTTGTGGGGCCTGGCCGGCTTCGCCGTGTTCTGCCTGGCGCCGACCCTGGGCCTGCCGCCGGAATTGCCCGGTACCGCGGCTGCCGACCTGGGGCAACGGCAGGCCTGGTGGATCGGTACCGCCAGTGCCACCGCCCTTGGCCTGGCGTTGCTGGTGTTCGCCCGCCACTGGCTGCTAAAGGCGCTGGGCGCCGTGCTGCTGGTGATCCCCCATGTGATCGGTGCACCGCAACCTGAAGTGCACGAAAGCCTGGCCCCCGAAGCACTGGAAACCCAGTTCAAGGTGGCCTCGTGGCTGACCAACGCTGCCTTCTGGCTGGCCTTGGGGCTGCTCAGCGCGTGGTTGTTCCGCCGCTCCAGCCAGGCCTGATGGCGGCCTTCTACGCCGGTTTTGGCTGCCGCCGGGGTTGCCCGGCGGACACCTTGGAAAACGTGCTGTGCCAAGCCCTGGACAACCTGGGCCTGGCACTGGCTGACCTGCGCGGGATTGCCAGCATCAGCCTGAAGGCCGACGAACCCGGCTTGCAGCAATTGGCCGAGCGCCTCGGCTTGCCCCTGGTGCTGTACCATAGCGGGCAGCTGCAAGCTTACGAGCAACTACTCAGCCACCGCTCCGCCGCCACCCATGCCCACACGGGGTGCTGGGGCGTGGCCGAGAGTGCAGCGCTGGCCCTGGCCAGCCAGCAGCCAGGCACGCCCCGGCTGCTGCTGACTCGCCAGGTTCTGGGCCCGGCGACCCTCGCCCTGGCGTGCTGAACGTTTCACCCCCTCTTTATTGCAAGGACACTCCATGACCGTCTACTTCATCGGCGCTGGCCCCGGCGACCCGGAACTGATCACGGTCAAGGGCCAACGGCTGATACGCCAGTGCCCGGTGATCATCTATGCCGGCTCGCTGGTGCCTGCCGCGGTGCTCGAAGGTCACCAGGCCGAGACGGTGATCAACAGTGCCGAGTTGCACCTGGAGCAAATCATCGCGGCCATGCACCAAGCCCACCAGCAAGGCCTGGATGTGGCCCGGGTACACAGCGGCGACCCCAGCCTGTACGGCGCGATCGGCGAGCAGATCCGCCACCTGCAGGCGCTGGGCATCGACTATCAGATCATTCCCGGGGTCACCGCCACGGCGGCCAGCGCGGCGCTGCTCGGCTGCGAACTGACCCTGCCTCAGGTCGCGCAGACGGTGATCCTCACCCGCTATGGCGACAGCTCGCCCATGCCGCCCGGCGAGCAACTGGGCGACTTGGCGCGCCATAGCAGCACGCTGGCAATTCACCTGGGGGTCAAGCATCTGTCGCGCATTGTCGACGAATTGCTGCCGCACTACGGTGCGCACTGCCCGGTGGCCGTGGTGCACCGTGCCACCTGGCCAGACCAGGACTGGGTACGCGGCACCCTCGGCAACATCGTCGAGCGCGTGGCGGCCAAGGATTTCCGCCGCACGGCGCTGATCCTGGTCGGCCACGTGCTGGGTGACACACCGTTCGCCGAATCGGCCTTGTACCGCGCTGGCCACGCGCACCTGTATCGCCCTGGCAACTGAGCATTGCCAGCCTTGTCATGGGCGTAGCAGACTCCGGTTTCCCGCCTGCGAACCGGAGCCACACCCATGCTGGAATTACGCCCCAACTGCGAATGCTGCGATACCGACTTGCCGGGTGACAGCCCAGACGCGCTGATCTGCTCCTTCGAATGTACGTTTTGCCGTACCTGTGCCGAATCCCGCTTTCAAGGCCGCTGCCCGAACTGCAGCGGCCAGTTGGCGGCCCGCCCAACGCGGGTTGGCCAGGCACTGGCCAACAACCCTGCTTCGACCCTACGGGTAAACAAAGCCCACGCCGCCTGCGCTTGACCGACCTCAAAGCCCGGACATCACCGCTTTGATAGGGTGATGTTTTCCTGTTATTTGTAGGATTTTTCAACAACAAGGCCGGGAACTATCAACACTTCTATACTCGGCATTACCAAATCTCGGGATTGGTCGTATCGTGCTGCGCTTCCGATTAACCCACTTGCAGACGTATTCCTGAGTGATCCAGGAAGCGGACCACATCCCGACAGGAGTTTTCCACATGACAACCGTGCTGATCGTCGACGACCACCCTATCGTCCGGCTTTCCCTGCGACTTCTGCTGGAGCGTGAGCGTTTCCATGTTGTCGGCGAAGTCGGCAATGGCAGCGAAGTGGCGCAGGTAGCGCGCGAACTGCGCCCGGACGTGGTCGTCCTGGACATCGGCCTGCCCGGCCTGGACGGCATGGAAGTGATCAAGCGCCTGCAATGCCTGGAGCCCGTGCCGAAGATCATGGTGCTCACCGGCCAGGCCACCGACCTCTATGTGCGGCGCTGCCTGGATGCCGGTATCGGCGCCTTCGTCACCAAGGAAGAAGACCACGAAGCGCTGCTGTTCGCCCTCAAGGCGCTGGTCAAGGGTTATTCGACCTTCCCGCAGATGTCGGTCAACAGCAACTCGCTGGAGAGCGAGCCGGTGCGCCTGGGCAGCCTTTCCAACCGCGAAATGGAAGTACTGCGGCGCCTGGCACGCGGCGAGAACAACAAGAACATCGGCACTTGCATGAACCTCAGCGCCAAGACCATCAGCACCTACCGGGGCCGCATCATGGAAAAGCTCAAGACCGAATCGCTGGTTGAAATGGTCGACCTGGCCAAACGTAACAGCGTCTACTGAGCGCTCCTGCCATGAAACGCCTGCTGGCGAGCGCCCTTTTGGCCATCGGCCTGGTCAATTCCACCGGGTTGCTGGCCAGCAGCGAACCTCGCCAACTGCTGGCCCGCTCGGCCAGCGCCGCCGCCCCCCTGACACTGTCCAACGACGACCGCCTCTGGCTGCAACAGCACCAGCACCTGATACTGGGCAGTTCACGCCCAGACTACCCGCCCTTCGAAATCAATGTCAGCCCGCGTGACTATGAGGGCTTGAGCGCCGATTACGCCGGTATCATCGGCGAGCAGCTTGGCATCGCCATCGAAGTGCGCCGCTTTGACAGCCGCCACGAAGCCATCACCGCCCTGCGTGAGGGCCGCATTGACCTGCTGGGCAGCTCCAACGCTTTCGAGGCAGCAGACGCCCAGCTCAGCCTTAGCACACCTTATGCTGACGACTTGCCTGTGATCGTCACCCGTGAAGGGCGCAGCTTGAAAAGCACGCCTGACCTCGCCGGCCTGCGCTTGGCCATGGTCGACCACTACTTGCCGGCCAGCAGCGTGCGCAGCCTGTACCCCAGGGCGCAACTGAGCCTGTACCGCTCGACCCTGGCCGGGCTTGCGGCCGTTGAACTGGGCGAGGCAGACGCTTACCTGGGCGATGCCATCAGTACCGACTTCACCATCGGCAAAAGCTTCCAGGGCACATTGAAAATCGACCACTTTTCCCCGGCTGCCCCCGAGGCCTTTGCCTTTGCGCTGGCCAGCGACAGCCTGCGCCTGCGCCAGTTGGTCGACAAGGCGCTGGCACGCATCAGCGAAAGCGAACGCCTGAACATCCTGCGCCGCTGGAGCAGCGGTAACACCAGCCTGCTGTTACAGCGCCACCTGGCCGCCCTGAGTGCCGAAGAAGAAACCTGGATCGCCGAGCATCCCACCGTCAACGTGCTGATCAACACCGCGTTGGCACCGCTGACGTTCAACGATGCCCAACACAACCCCAGCGGTATTACCCTCGACCTGCTCAAGCAGATCGGCTTGCGCACAGGGCTGCAATTCAAAGCCGTCGAAAGCACGTCGGCCTATGCCATGGTCGAACGCCTGAACCAGGGCGACGCACTGATGATTGGTGCCTTGGGCTACGGCGCCGACCGCTCGAAACAACTGCGCTACACCCGGCCGTACCTGGTCAGCCCAAGGGTACTGGTCACACGTAACGACAGTACCTCGCCCGCACAGGCCAAGGCACTGGATGGCCAGCGCATCGCCGTGGTAAAGGGTTCGCCGCAACGCGCCGTACTGCAGCAACGCTACCCGCAGGCCCGGCTGATAGAGGTGGATAACCCGCTGGGGCTGATGGAGGCCGTGGCCAATGACCGCGCCGACGTTGCCCTGAGCAGCCACATCAATGCCGCCTACTACATCAGCCATGTGTTCAAGGACCGCCTGCGCATCGCCAGCGTACTTGACGACGAGCCAGCCATCGCCGCCTTTGCTGTAGCTGCCGATCAGCCCCAGCTACAGGCGATCCTCGACAAAGCATTGCTGAGCATCCCGCCCGATGAGCTCGACCAGTTGATCAACCGCTGGCGTACCAGCACCCTGGTCAGCGACAGCCAGTGGCGCGACTACCGCACCCTGGCTTTGCAGGTACTGGTGCTGTCGGCCCTGCTGCTGGCTGGCGTGGTGTTCTGGAACAGCTACCTGCGCAAGCTGATCAACCAGCGCACCGAGGCCCAGCATGCGCTGCAGGCCCAGTTGGCGCTGAGCCGCGGTCTGCTCGAACAGCTGCGCCAGGCCAAGGACGATGCCGAACAGGCCAGCCAGACCAAAAGCACCTTCCTGGCCACCATGAGCCATGAAATCCGCACCCCGATGAATGCTGTGATCGGCCTGCTGGAGTTGGCCCTGGAAGACAGCCGTAGCGGGCGCAGCGATATCCAGACCCTGCAGACAGCCCATGATTCGGCGCTTGGCCTGCTCGAGCTGATTGGCGACATTCTCGATATTTCGCGGATCGAGTCCGGGCACATCACCCTGCAACCGACGCCCACCGACCTGCGCGAGCTGGTCCGTGCCACGCTGCGGGTATTCGAGGGTAACGCACGGGCCAAAGGGCTGCGCCTGCACGGCGAACTGCCCGCAGAGCCGGTCTGGGTGCTGGCTGACCCGCTGCGGCTCAAGCAGGTGTTGTCCAACCTGATCAGCAACGCCATCAAGTTCACCGACCGTGGCGAGGTCCAGGTCAGCCTGCTGCTGCCAAAGGTTTCCGGCCATGACACCCTGGCAATCGAACTGGACGTGCGCGACACCGGTATCGGCATCAGCCCCGCCGACCAGGCGCGCTTGTTCAGTGCCTTTGTCCAGGCCGACGGCCCAAGGGCACGCCAAGGTGCAGGCCTGGGCCTGGTCATCAGCCGTACCCTGGCCGAACTGATGGGCGGCGCCCTGAACCTGCAAAGTGTCGAGGGCGTTGGTACCCGGGTCCAGGTCAGCCTGCAACTGCCGACTTGCGCAGCCCCGGCACAAGCCGAACAGGAGCAACCGGCACATGAAAGCAGTTGCGGCCCGCTGAGCATCCTGATCGTCGATGACTACCCCGCCAACCTGCTATTGCTGGAACGGCAGCTGCATTCCCTGGGGCACCAGGTGACCCTGGCGGAAAACGGTGAAGTGGCCCTGGCTAACTGGCAAGCCACGCGCTTCGACCTGGTGATCACCGATTGCAGCATGCCGGTCATGGACGGCCACGAACTGACCCGGCGCATTCGCCAGCTGGAGGGCGAGCGCAGCCTGCCGGCCTGCCGGATTCTCGGCGTCACCGCCAACGCCCAGGCCGAGGAGCGTGCCCGCTGCCTGGCCAGCGGCATGGACGTGTGCCTGTTCAAGCCAATTGGCTTGAACACCCTCAAGGCCCACCTGCCCGCGGCCCACCCACGGCAGCCAGCGCCAGCCGCACGCCACAGCGGGTTTGATCTGGCCGAACTGCGCCACCTGACCCAGGACGACGAGCAACTGACGCGGCACCTGCTCGAGCAACTGTCGGTCAGCGTTGACGAAGACCTGGTCGCCTTGCGCGCGCTGGCAGCAGACGCGCCTGATGAGGCCGTGCGCGCCCTGGCCCACCGCATCAAGGGGGGGGCCAAGATGATTCGGGTGCGCACCGTGGTCAAGGACTGCGAAGCCATCGAACACGCCCACGCCCAGGGCTTACCGACGGTCGAGCAACGCGCATTGCTACAAGCCAGCTTGCAGGCCCTGCTGGACGAGATGCGCGATGCACTCAGTGCAATTGCAGCGTCGAACTGATCTGGCTGATGGCGTCCACCACGTGCCGTGAGCCTTGCTGGATTTCCATGATCACCGTTCCGGCCTCGTTGGCCAGCGCCACCCCGTGACCGGTGCGGTTCAGGCTTGACTGCATGCTGGCCACGGCCAGCAGCGACAAGTCGTGGTTCTGCCGCACCACATCGACAATCTCAAGGGTTGCCTTGCTGGTTCGCGCGGCCAGGTTACGCACCTCATCGGCGACCACGGCAAAGCCGCGCCCGTGCTCGCCGGCACGGGCGGCTTCGATGGCCGCATTCAGCGCCAGCAAGTTGGTCTGGTCGGCGATACCCCGAATAGTCAGCACAATCTGCCCGATCACATCCGACTGCTTGCTTACCGCATCGATGCTGCGTGCGGCGTCGTTAAGCTCCTGGGAAATCTGCTCGATGACCTGCACCGTCTGCTGCACCACCTCGGTGCCCTTGCGGGCACAGGCGTCGGTCTGCACCGAACTGGCATGGGCAGCATCGGCGGCACTTTGCTGGGTACAGACCTGGTGAGTGATGTCACTGGCGAACTTGACCACCTTGTACAGACGGCCCTTGCTGTCGAAGATCGGGTTGTAGGAGGCTTCCAGGTAGACGGTCTGGCCTTGTTTATTGACGCGCTCGAAGCGGTGCGAGTGGTATTCGCCACGGTTGAGCGAAGCCCAGAACTGGCGGTACTCGGCTGATTCACGCTCATGTGCCAGGCAGAACAGCCCATGGTGGCGACCCACCACTTCGTCGAGGCGGTAGCCCATGGTGTCGAGGAAGTTCTGGTTGGCTTTGATCACCCGCCCTTGCGGGGTGAACTCGATCACCGCCATCGAGCGGCTGATGGCCTTGAGCAGGCTTTCGCTCTCGTGTTCCAGCACCACGCGTTGGCTGATATCGGACGCCACCTTGATCACGCTGGTCACCTGCCGCTGCTCATCCAGCACCGGCATGTAGCTGGCTTCAAGCCAGACTTCACGGCCCGCCTTGTCGACGCGCTCGAACGTACCGCTGATGGCCTTGCCCTGCCCCAGCTCGCGCCACAGTTGCTGGTACTCGGCACTTTTTGCGTAGTCCGGTTCGCAGAACAGCCGGTGGTGCTTGCCGCGTAGCTCGTCGGCGCTGTAACCCATGGCCTGGCAGAAGCGCTCGTTGGCATTGAGGATGGTGCCGTCGGGGGCAAACTCGATCATGGCCATGGCGCGGCTGATGGCAGCCAGTTTGGCCTGGGCATTGGCCAAGGCCTGGTGACTGCGCTGGATCTCGACCAAATCTGACTTGCGATGGAAATCGAACATGACGCCGGGCTCCTTTATGCGCGGTTTTCTGAGCATAGATCGCCTTGCGTAAGTCGTGATTTTTGTAGCGCCGATGAGATCGAGCGCCGCCCGCGCGGCGCTTCGCGGCTAAAGCCGCTCCTAC
>NZ_JACVZC010000114.1 GCF_016658545.1 Pseudomonas sp. S37
CAACAGGTGACGATACATCCGTGAAGGTTTGCACGGCCGGTGTAGGAGCGGGGGGGGGGGGGGGGGGGGGGGGGGGGGGGGGGGGCCCCCGCGGGGGGGGGGGGGGGGGGGGCCCCCCCCCCCCCCACAACGGTCCCGGCTGTCTGTCGGCATAATGCTTTGTATGGCTGCCACGCAATTGTATTGTTGACTACTCTGCCATCTGTCCCAGTACACTTTGCAACTGTTACGGTATCCTCTACCGTCAGTGAGTCGTACAAGAATAACGAGCCCGTCCGCGCGTCGAGATCCAGCCATGACCAACCTGCTGCTGTACCAGCGTATCGCCCAGCAACTGGCCGATGACATCCGTCGCGGTGTCTACCAGCCAGGCGAGCGGGTACCCTCCGTGCGCAAGATGAGCGCCCAGCTCAATGTCAGCCATGCCACGGTGTTGCAGGCCTATGCCAACCTCGAAGACCAAGGGCTGATCCGGGCGCGGCCGCAATCGGGCTACTACGTACACCAGACCCCGGCCCTGACCGCGCAAACCCCGGACATCGCCCGGGTAGAGCGCCCCGGCCTGGTAACGCGGGCCAGCATCATCCAGCAGGTGCTGACTGAAGCACGCCGCGATGGTGTGTTCCCGTTCGGCGCCGCAGTACCGCATGTCGACTACCTGCCAGTGCGCGCCCTGCACCAGCAGATTGCCAAAGTGACGCGCTTCCATAGCCCGCGTGCCTTCAGCTACATGTTCAGCCCAGGCTTCGAGCCGCTACGCCGGCAGATCGCCATTCGCATGCGCGATGCTGGCGTGCTGGTCGACCCGCGTGAAGTGATCGTGACCCATGGCTGTGTCGATGCGCTGCAGATGTCGCTGCGCGTGCTGACCCGCCCCGGCGACCTGATCGCCGCCGAGTCACCCACCTACTACGGTTTGCTGCAG
The DNA here is from genome assembly GCF_016658545.1 of Pseudomonas sp. S37. GTDB lineage: Bacteria > Pseudomonadota > Gammaproteobacteria > Pseudomonadales > Pseudomonadaceae > Aquipseudomonas. Next base: position 926 of record NZ_JACVZC010000114.1, read on the forward strand.
TTGGCGGACTTGTTGGGCCTGAAAGTGATCGAGATCCCCAGCGACCCGTCCACCGGCATCAGCCTCGAAGCCTTGCAGCTGGCGGCCAACCAGTGGTCGATCAAGGCCCTGGTGCTGACAGCACGCCTTAGCAATCCGCTGGGAGGCACAGTGCCTGAGGAGCGGCAGAAACAGTTGCTGCGCCTGGCATCGGACTTCGATATCCAGATCATCGAAGACGACATCTACGGCGAGTTGATGTTCGAACAGGGCAAGACCAAGGCGCTCAAGGCCTTCGACCGGCTCGACCGGGTAATCTACTGTTCGAGCTTCTCCAAGACCTTGTCGCCCGGTGTGCGGGTGGGCTGGATGATCGCCGGTCGATACCAGGACGAGATCCAGCGCCTGCAAACCTTTACTACCCATTCGGCCTGCAGCGTGACGCAAATGGGCGTGGCGGCCTACCTGGAAAACGGCGGCTACGACCGGCACCTGCGCTACATTCGCCAGGAGTATCGCAAAAACCTCAGTGCCTATCAGTTGGCGGTGCAGCAGCACTTCCCCGAAGGTACCCAGATGACCCGGCCAACCGGCGGTTTCATCCTTTGGGTGAGCCTGCCCGGGCGGGTCAATACCCAGGAGCTGCATGTGCGCGCGCTGGAGCAGGGCATCAGCATTGCACCGGGGCTGATATTCAGTAATACAGAGCAGTTCAACCACTGTATCCGGCTTAATTGCGGTATTCCGTGGAACAAAGAGGCCGAGCGCGCAGTGATTACGCTCGGTTTGCTGGCACAACAGTTGTGCCGGGAGCCTGCACTCACACTTTTGTAAGGCTTGCCAGCAGCCTGTGGAACAGAGAGCATACGCACCTTTCCTGTCAGTCTGTCCATTTGCCATGAATGCTCTACGCCGTATTGTTCTGATCCTGTGCCTTGCGCCGTTCTGCTATCCGGGTGGCGCGGCCTTGGCTGCGCAGCCGGCAAGCCAGGCGCAGCCAGCTCAGGGCAAGCCGGTGCAGAAAAAGCCCGCAGCCAAGCCTGTGCAGAAGCAGGCGGCAAAGCAGCCCGTCAAGAGCAAGGCCAAGCCGGCGCACAAACCGGTGAGCAAGGCAGTTGCCAAGCCATTGCCCAAGGCGAAGCTTGACCTCAGCCTGCCAACCGACCTGGTCGATAACCTGGAGCCGAATGTGGGTACGCCTTCGCCAATCCAGCGTCGCAAACCTTTGCTGCCACCGATGTTTGCCGATAAGCCGCAGACCGATGACAGCCCTTTCCAGCTTAATGGCCGACTGATCAACAACGAAATGCAGCTGCAATTGCGCAATGACAGCCGTCATGACGTGGAAGGGGCGGCCATCGATTTCGAGTATCGCCAGTAGGCGCAGACTGACTGCAGGGTCACGGCACATTTCATCGTGCCAGCAATTTCAAACGCCTGTTTGAGCGGTTACTATCCAGGGACGTTCGTCCCGTTTTGTTCCAGGGAGTCCTGATTTTGGTGAATAGCCATGAACTGCCGTGAGGGCTGTGGTGCCTGCTGCATTGCCCCGTCCATCACCTCTGCAATGCCGCGCATGCCCAATGGCAAGCCGGCGGGCGAGCGCTGCCTGCACTTGACGGCTGCCAACCTTTGCGACCTGTTCGGCAAGCCTGAGCGGCCGGCGGTATGCGGTGGTTTCAAGGCAGATGTCGAGGTGTGCGGCAGCGACCGTGACGAGGCAATCAGGATTCTTGGCTGGTGGGAGCAGATGACGGCGGCGTGACAGGCTGGATCTTCGACAACAAGGATAAACATGATGAGATCGTTCAAGCGTATTGCACTGCTGTGTGGCGTAGGTGTACTGCTGTCGCCGGCGGCCTGGGCCGAAAACTGGCAAGTGGCCAAGGACGAGGAGGGGATCAAGGTATCCCTCAGCGAAGTGGCCGGGTCCAAGTACAAGGCCTATCGCGGTGTGACCGTGATCAAGGCGCCGCTGGCCAAGGTCGAGGCGTTGCAGGAAGACGTATCCGGGGCCTGTGCCTGGATTCACGAATGCAAGTCGCAGAAGCTGCTCAAGCATGAAGGTGACCAAAGCTGGACCTATACCCAGTTCAATACGCCATGGCCGGTGACGCCACGTGACTCCGTGCTGCACATCACCACCGTCAAGGAGGCTGATGGCAGCCTGACCCGTAACCTGAAAGAAGAGCCGACCTATCTGCCGGAGGAAAAAGGCTTTGTGCGGGTGGCGAAAGTCGAGGGCTTCTGGAAGCTGGTGCCCAAGGGTGACAGCACTGAAGTGACCTACCAGGTGCATACCGAGCCAGGTGGCAGCGTGCCGGCGATGGTGGCCAACAAGTTTGTGGTGGATTCGCCGTTCAATACCCTGAAAGGCTTGCGCGAGCGGGCTGAGAAAAACTGAGGTTTTGTGCTGCTTGTGCCGGCCTCTTCGCGGGTTTACCCGCGAAGAGGCCAGCACAGGACAACGAAAATAAAAAAGGCTGCCCAAGGGCAGCCTTTTTGCGTTCGGCCCTGCAGGCTTACTTGCGGTCCTTCAGTGCAACGATGTCGCGTTTCTGCTCGCCGGTGTACAGCTGGCGCGGGCGGCCGATCTTGTACGGGCTGGAGAGCATTTCTTTCCAGTGCGAGATCCAGCCCACGGTACGTGCCAGGGCGAAGATCACGGTGAACATGCTGGTCGGAATGCCGATCGCCTTGAGGATGATCCCCGAGTAGAAGTCGACGTTCGGGTACAGCGAGCGCTCGATGAAGTACGGATCGGTCAGGGCGATCTCTTCCAGGCGCATGGCCAGTTCCAGCTGCGGGTCGTTCTTGATGCCCAGCTCGCGCAGGACTTCGTCGCAGGTCTGCTTCATCACGGTGGCGCGCGGGTCGCGGTTCTTGTACACGCGGTGACCGAAGCCCATCAGCTTGAACGGGTCGTTCTTGTCCTTGGCCTTGGCGATGAATTTGTCGATGTTCGAAACATCGCCGATTTCATCGAGCATGGTCAGTACGGCTTCGTTCGCACCGCCGTGGGCCGGGCCCCACAGTGCAGCGATACCGGCGGCGATACAGGCGAACGGGTTGGCACCCGACGAGCCCGCCAGGCGGACGGTGGAGGTGGAAGCGTTCTGCTCGTGGTCGGCGTGGAGGATGAAGATCCGGTCCATTGCCTTGGCCAGCACCGGGCTGATCGGTTTGATCTCGCACGGGGTGTTGAACATCATGTGCAGGAAGTTTTCCGCGTACGACAGGTCGTTGCGCGGGTACATCATCGGCTGGCCCATGGAGTACTTGTAAACCATCGCGGCCAGGGTCGGCATCTTGGCGACCAGGCGCACCGCGGAAATTTCGCGGTGTTGCGGGTTATTGATGTCCAGGGAGTCGTGATAGAACGCCGACAGGGCGCCGACCACGCCGCACATGACCGCCATCGGGTGAGCGTCGCGGCGGAAACCGTTGAAGAACGACTTCAGCTGCTCGTGAACCATGGTGTGGTTCTTGACGGTGCTGACGAACTGGGCCTTCTGCTCGGCATTCGGCAGTTCGCCGTTGAGCAGCAGGTAGCAGGTTTCGAGGTAGTCGGACTGTTCGGCGAGTTGCTCGATCGGGTAGCCGCGGTGCAGCAGGATCCCTTTGTCGCCGTCAATATAGGTGATCTTCGACTCGCACGAGGCGGTCGCCATGAAACCTGGGTCGAAGGTGAAGTGACCAGTGGCCCCTAACCCGCGGACGTCGATTACATCAGGACCAACGGTGCCGGTTAAAATGGGCAGCTCGACGGGGGCAGCGCCCTCGATGACCAACTGCGCTTTTTTGTCAGCCATGTGGCCTCCTATTAATGCTTGAAATCATCAGACAGACCCCCCACGCAGGGCCCGCACCACTATAGAGGGATAAATTCAGATGTCAATTTGCCTAAAGGCTTGTTGAATCAGGCATTCAAGCCTGATTTTTCCCGAAATTCTCGCCCATTTACGCCTTTTGTTCGCTAAAGGCAATGCGCTATTTGGGCTACCCCGTCACGTTGTCATAAGCAGCCTAACTGTCTATACTCGGCACCCGACCGCCAGGGGCTTGCAAGCCCGAACTGCTGGGGGTCGCCGTTCCCTGGGTGGTGGGTACCTGACCAGTACACTTACCAACAACTTTGCCCTGATTCGCTAGGGGCTCTTCAGTGTGAAAAAAGCCGTGAAAAGCCAACGACCTGTAAACCTAGACCTAAGGACCATCAAGCTTCCTGTCACTGCGTACACGTCCATCCTGCACCGTATCTCCGGCGTCATCCTGTTCATCGGCCTTGCCATCATGCTTTATGCACTGGGCAAGTCGCTGGGTTCCGAGGAAGGCTTCGGTGAGGTGAAGGCGTGTCTGACCAGCCCGCTGGCCAAGTTCGTGACCTGGGGCCTGCTGTCCGCCCTGCTTTATCACCTCGTGGCAGGTGTTCGTCACCTGATCATGGACATGGGTATCGGTGAGACGCTGGAAGGCGGCAAGCTGGGCTCGAAAATCGTGATCGTCATCTCCGTGGTGCTGATCGTTCTGGTGGGAGTTTGGGTATGGTAACCAATGTCACGAACCTGTCGCGTTCGGGCCTCTATGACTGGATGGCGCAGCGCGTTTCTGCGGTCGTTCTCGCGGCTTACTTCATCTTCCTGATCGGCTACGTGGTCGCCCACCCAGGCATCGACTACACCCAGTGGCATGGTCTGTTCTCCAACAACGCGATGCGAATCTTCAGCTTGCTGGCCCTCGTTGCCCTGGGCGCTCACGCCTGGGTCGGCATGTGGACCATTGCAACCGACTACCTGACGCCTATGTCGTTCGGCAAGTCGGCAACTGCGATTCGTTTCCTGTTCCAGGCGGTATGCGGCGTTGCGATGTTCGCTTACTTCGTCTGGGGTGTGCAGATTCTCTGGGGTATCTGATCCATGGCTAGCATTCCAACCATTTCCTTCGACGCCATCATCATCGGTGGCGGCGGCGCCGGCATGCGCGCTGCGCTGCAACTGGCTCAAGGCGGCCACAAGACTGCCGTAGTCACCAAGGTCTTCCCGACCCGTTCGCACACTGTATCCGCCCAGGGCGGCATCACCTGCGCCATCGCTTCGGCCGACCCGAACGACGACTGGCGCTGGCACATGTACGATACCGTCAAAGGTTCCGACTACATCGGTGACCAGGACGCTATCGAATACATGTGTCAGGAAGGCCCGGCTGCGGTCTTCGAGCTGGACCACATGGGCCTGCCGTTCTCGCGTACCGAAACCGGCCGCATCTACCAGCGTCCGTTCGGTGGCCAGTCCAAGGACTTCGGTAAAGGTGGCCAGGCCGCCCGTACCTGTGCCGCTTCCGACCGTACCGGTCATGCGCTGCTGCACACCCTGTACCAAGGCAACCTGAAAGCCGGTACCACCTTCCTCAACGAGTACTATGCCGTTGACCTGGTGAAGAACCAGGAAGGCGCCTTTGTCGGTGTGATCGCGATCTGCATCGAAACCGGCGAGACCATGTACATCAAGTCCAAGGCCACCGTTCTGGCTACTGGCGGTGCGGGCCGTATCTACGCTTCCACCACCAACGCCCTGATCAATACCGGTGACGGTATCGGCATGGCCCTGCGTGCCGGTGTACCGGTGCAGGACATCGAGATGTGGCAGTTCCACCCGACCGGCATCGCCGGCGCCGGTGTACTGGTAACCGAGGGTTGCCGTGGTGAAGGTGGCTACCTGATCAACGCCCACGGCGAGCGCTTCATGGAGCGTTACGCGCCGAACGCCAAAGACCTGGCCGGCCGCGACGTGGTTGCCCGTTCCATGGTCAAGGAAATCATCGCCGGCAACGGCGTGGGCCCGAACAAGGACCACGTACTGCTGAAGCTGGACCACCTGGGTGAGGAAGTGCTGCACAGCCGCCTGCCAGGTATCTGCGAACTGTCCAAGACCTTCGCTCACGTCGACCCAGTCGTCGCTCCAGTCCCGGTCGTTCCAACCTGCCACTACATGATGGGCGGCGTTGCCACCAACATTCATGGCCAGGCCATCACCATGGACGAAGAAGGCAAGGATCACATCATTCCTGGCCTGTTCGCCGTAGGTGAAGTGGCGTGCGTATCGGTTCACGGTGCCAACCGCCTGGGCGGCAACTCGCTGCTCGACCTGGTGGTGTTCGGCCGTGCTGCCGGCCTGCACCTGGAGAAGGCGCTGAGCGATGGCATCGAGCACCTCGACGCCAGCGACACCGACATCGACGTTGCCCTGAACCGCCTGAACAAGCTCAACGAGCGCTCCACTGGCGAAGACGTTGCAACCCTGAAGCGCGAGCTGCAGAGCTGCATGCAGAACTACTTCGGTGTGTTCCGTACTGGCGAATACATGCTCAAGGGCATCGAGCAACTGGCCGGCCTGCGTGACCGTATCGCCAACGTCAAGATCAACGACAAGTCTCAGGCCTTCAACACCGCGCGTATCGAAGCGCTGGAGCTGCAGAACCTGCTGGAAGTCGCCGAAGCTACCGCCATTGCGGCCGAAGCCCGTAAAGAGTCCCGCGGCGCGCACGCCCGTGAAGACTTCGAAGACCGTGACGACGAAAACTGGCTGTGCCACACCCTGTACTACCCGGGTGAGAAGCGCGTTGCCAAGCGCGGCGTCAACTTTGCGCCGAAGACTGTTCCAGCCTTCGAACCAAAAGTCCGGACTTACTAAGGGTGGCTGCTATGTTGAAAGTCGAAGTTTACCGTTACAACCCCGACACCGACTCGGCCCCGAAGATGGAGTCGTTCGACGTCGATACCGGCGGCAAGGACCTGATGGTTCTCGATGTATTGGCGCTGATCAAGGAAAAGGACGAGGGTTTCTCGTACCGTCGCTCCTGCCGTGAAGGCGTGTGCGGTTCCGATGGCATGAACATGAATGGCAAGAACGGCCTGGCCTGCATCACCCCGCTGTCGGGTGTGGTCAAGGGCAACAAGTTGGTTCTGCGCCCGCTGCCAGGCTTGCCGGTCATTCGTGACCTGGTGGTCGACATGAGCATCTTCTACAAGCAGTACGAGAAGGTGAAGCCGTTCCTGCAGAACGATACCCCGGCACCGGCCATCGAGCGCCTGCAGTCGCCGGAAGACCGTGACAAGCTGGACGGCTTGTACGAGTGCATTCTGTGCGCTTGCTGCTCGACTTCCTGCCCGTCGTTCTGGTGGAACCCGGACAAGTTCCTGGGCCCGGCTGCCTTGCTGCAGGCCTACCGTTTCCTGGCCGACAGCCGCGACACCAAGACTCAGGAGCGCCTGGCGTCCCTGGATGACCCGTTCAGCGTATTCCGCTGCCGCGGGATCATGAACTGCGTAAACGTTTGCCCGAAAGGTTTGAACCCGACCAAGGCAATCGGTCACGTACGTAACATGCTGCTGCAAAGCGGCACCTGATACAAAGTGTTGTACCTGCAGTAAGCCGAGGTGCGGGTGGTGAGCCCGCACTGAGGTAAAACCCGAGCAAGGGCCCACAAAGCCCGCGCTCATTACCTATGAAGATATGAGACCAGCAGGGGCTTTCCGGGCTGGTACCCGGAAAATCAGCAGGATCCAGGTGGCGTGGTTCAGTCGCTGTTTTCGGACTTTTCCAGGTTTGCTGTGGCTCTCGCCGATCAGTCCCCTAATCGAGGGTGACCAAGCATGCAAGAAAGCGTGATGCAGCGCATGTGGGATAGCGCCCACCTTTCAGGTGGTAACGCTGCATATGTGGAAGAGCTCTACGAGCTCTACCTGCACGACCCTAACGCTGTGCCAGAAGAGTGGCGCACTTACTTCCAGAAGTTGCCAGCCGACGGCAGCACCGCTACCGATGTATCGCACTCGACAATCCGCGACCATTTCGTACTGCTGGCAAAGAACCAGCGCCGCGCCCAACCGGTATCTGCCGGGAGCGTGAGCAGTGAACACGAGAAGAAGCAGGTTGAAGTTCTGCGACTGATCCAGGCCTATCGTATGCGCGGCCATCAGGCTGCCAAGCTCGACCCGTTGGGGTTGTGGCAGCGCCCTGCGCCCGTAGACCTGTCGATCAATCACTACGGCTTGACCAATGCCGATCTTGATACGACCTTCCGTGCCGGCGACCTGTTCATCGGCAAAGAGGAGGCGAGCCTACGCGACATCTTCGATGCACTCCAGAAGACATATTGTCGCACCATTGGCGCCGAATTCACCCACATCGTCGATTCCGAGCAGCGCAGCTGGTTCCAGCAGCGCCTCGAAAGCGTGCGCGGCCGTCCGGAGTTTTCCGCCGACGTGCAGGCCCACCTGCTCGAGCGCGTCACTGCCGGTGAAGGCCTGGAGAAGTACCTGGGCACCAAGTACCCGGGCACCAAGCGCTTCGGCCTTGAAGGTGGCGAGAGCCTGATCCCGATGCTGGACGAAATGATCCAGCGTTCCGGCTCCTACGGCACCAAGGAAGTTGTCATCGGCATGGCCCACCGTGGCCGTCTGAACGTGCTGGTGAACACCTTCGGCAAGAACCCGCGCGAGCTGTTCGACGAGTTCGAAGGCAAGAAGATGAACGAGCTGGGCTCCGGTGACGTGAAGTATCACCAGGGCTTCTCCTCGAACGTGATGACCACCGGTGGTGAAGTTCACCTGGCCATGGCGTTCAACCCGTCCCACCTGGAAATCGTTTCGCCAGTGGTCGAAGGTTCGGTGCGCGCCCGTCAGGACCGTCGCAACGACACCGTTGGCGACAAGGTGCTGCCGATCTCGATCCACGGCGACGCAGCATTCGCCGGCCAGGGCGTGGTCATGGAAACCTTCCAGATGTCGCAGACCCGCGGTTTCAAGACCGGCGGTACCGTGCACATCGTGATCAACAACCAGGTTGGTTTCACCATCAGCAACCCGCTGGACGCGCGCTCTACCGAGTACGCCACCGACGTGGCCAAGATGATCCAGGCGCCGATCCTGCACGTGAACGGCGATGACCCGGAAGCGGTGCTGTTCGTCACCCAGCTGGCCATCGATTACCGCATGCAGTTCAAGCGTGACGTGGTCATCGACCTGGTCTGCTACCGCCGTCGCGGCCACAACGAGGCCGACGAGCCGAACGGCACCCAGCCGCTGATGTACCAGCAGATCGCCAAGCAGCGCACCACCCGTGAGCTGTATGCCGACGCACTGATCCAGGCAGGTCGCATCGATGCCGATCGCGCCCAGGCCAAGATCGACGAGTACCGCAACGCACTGGACAACGGCCTGCACGTGGTCAAGAGCCTGGTCAAGGAGCCGAACCGCGAGCTGTTCGTCGACTGGCGCCCGTACCTGGGCCATGCCTGGACCGCGCGTCACGACACCCGTTTCGACCTCAAGACCTTGCAGGACCTGTCGGCCAAGCTGCTTGAGCTGCCGGAAGGTTTCGTGGTCCAGCGTCAGGTGTCGAAGATCTACGAAGACCGTCAGAAGATGCAGGCCGGTGGCTTGCCGATCAACTGGGGTTATGCAGAGACCATGGCCTACGCCACCCTGCAGTTCGAAGGTCACCCGATCCGCATGACCGGCCAGGACATCGGCCGTGGCACCTTCTCGCACCGCCACGCGGTGTTGCACAACCAGAAGGACGCCAGCACCTACATCCCGCTGCAGAACCTGTTCCCGGGCCAGCCACGTTTCGACCTGTACGATTCGTTCCTGTCCGAAGAAGCAGTACTGGCCTTCGAATACGGCTACTCCACCACCACGCCGAACGCGCTGGTGATCTGGGAAGCCCAGTTCGGCGACTTCGCCAACGGTGCGCAAGTGGTGATCGACCAGTTCATCACCAGCGGCGAGCACAAGTGGGGCCGCCTGTGCGGTCTGACCATGCTGCTGCCACACGGTTATGAAGGGCAGGGCCCGGAGCACTCCTCCGCGCGTCTGGAGCGTTACCTGCAGCTGTGCGCCGAGCACAACATCCAGGTCTGCGTACCGACCACCCCGGCACAGATCTACCACCTGCTGCGTCGCCAGGTGATTCGCCCGCTGCGCAAGCCGCTGGTGGTCCTGACGCCGAAGTCGCTGCTGCGCCACAAACTGGCCATCTCGACCCTGGAAGACCTGGCAGAAGGCTCGTTCCAGACCGTGATCCCGGAAATCGACGCGATCGATCCGGCCAAGGTCGAGCGCCTGGTGCTGTGCAGCGGCAAGGTCTACTACGACCTGCTGGAAAAACGCCGTGCCGAAGGCCGCGAAGACATCGCCATCCTGCGTCTCGAGCAGCTGTACCCGTTCCCGGAAGACGACCTGGTCGAAATCCTGGCGCAATACAGCAACCTCAAGCACGCCGTATGGTGCCAGGAAGAGCCGATGAACCAGGGCGCCTGGTACAGCAGCCAGCACCACATGCGCCGCATCCTGGGCCGCCACAACAAGGCACTGGTCCTGGAATACGCCGGCCGCGACGCTTCTGCCGCGCCAGCTTGTGGTTACGCTTCGAAGCACGCCGAACAGCAGGAAAAACTGCTGCAAGACGCCTTCACTGTCTAACGCCTTCGCGCACCTGAAACCGAATTTAAGGAAACACAGATAATGGCTATCGAGATCAAAGCCCCAACCTTCCCGGAATCGGTTGCCGATGGCACCGTTGCCACCTGGCACAAGAAGCCGGGCGACGCCGTCAAGCGTGACGAGCTGATCGTCGACATCGAGACCGACAAAGTGGTCCTGGAAGTCCTGGCTACCGCTGACGGCGTGCTAGGCGACATCGTCAAGGGCGAGGGCGACACCGTCCTGTCCGACGAACTGCTGGGTTCGATCGTTGAAGGCGGTGCTGCTGCCGCGCCAGCCGCTGCCGCCGCACCTGCTGCTGCTCCGGCCGCTGCTGCTGCCGACGCTGGCGAAGACGACCCGATCGCTGCCCCGGCTGCGCGCAAGCTGGCTGAAGAGAACGGCATCGACCTGGCTAGCGTTGCCGGTACCGGCAAAGGCGGTCGCGTCACCAAGGAAGACGTGGTGGCTGCTGTTGCCAACAAGAAGTCGGCACCTGCCGCTGCACCGGCTGCCAAGCCTGCTGCCGCTGCTGCTGCTCCGGTGGTCACCGCTGCTGGCGACCGCACCGAGAAGCGCGTACCGATGACCCGCCTGCGTGCCAAGATCGCCGAGCGCCTGGTCGAAGCCCAGTCGAACATGGCCATGCTGACTACCTTCAACGAAGTCGACATGACCGAAGTCATGGCCCTGCGTTCGAAGTACAAGGACCTGTTCGAGAAGACCCACAACGGCGTACGCCTGGGCTTCATGTCGTTCTTCGTCAAGGCCGCCACCGAAGCCCTGAAGCGCTTCCCGGCTGTCAACGCCTCGATCGACGGCAACGACATCGTCTACCACGGCTTCGCCGACGTCGGTGTTGCGGTTTCCAGCGACCGTGGCCTGGTGGTTCCGGTACTGCGTAACGCCGAGTCGATGAGCCTGGCTGAAATCGAAAACGGCATCGCCACCTTCGGCAAGAAGGCCCGTGACGGCAAGCTGTCGATCGAAGAAATGACCGGTGGTACCTTCACCATCACCAACGGCGGTACCTTCGGCTCGATGATGTCGACCCCGATCGTCAACCCGCCGCAGGCCGCGATCCTGGGCATGCACAACATCATCCAGCGTCCGATGGCCATCAACGGCCAGGTCGTTATTCGCCCGATGATGTACCTGGCGCTGTCCTACGATCACCGCCTGATCGATGGCAAGGAAGCGGTAACCTTCCTGGTCACCATCAAGAACCTGCTGGAAGATCCGTCTCGCCTGCTGCTGGACATCTAACCCTCTGGCTGCGTACCGTGCCGGCCTTGGCTTCGCAGGAAGCCATGCCGCGCGGTTCGCGGCTTGTAGCTTGTAGCTGATAAGGAATCTTTTATGACCCAGAAATTCGACGTAGTGGTAATTGGTGCTGGTCCTGGCGGCTATGTGGCTGCCATCAAGGCCGCCCAACTCGGTCTGAAGACTGCCTGTATCGAGAAGTACACCGACGCCGAGGGCAAGCTGGCCCTGGGCGGCACCTGCCTGAACGTAGGTTGCATTCCTTCCAAGGCACTGCTGGACAGCTCCTGGAAGTACAAGGAAGCCAAAGAGAGCTTCAACGTCCACGGTATCTCCACTGGCGAAGTGAAGATGGACGTTGCCGCGATGGTTGGTCGCAAGGCTGGCATCGTCAAGAACCTGACCGGTGGCGTTGCCACCCTGTTCAAGGCCAACGGCGTTACTTCGATCCAGGGCCACGGCAAGCTGCTGGCTGGCAAGAAAGTCGAAGTCACCAAGGCTGACGGCACCACCGAAGTCATCGAAGCCGAGAACGTGATCCTGGCTTCCGGCTCGCGCCCGATCGACATTCCGCCGGCTCCGGTCGACCAGAACGTCATCGTCGACTCCACCGGCGCCCTGGAATTCCAGACCGTACCGAAGCGCCTGGGCGTTATCGGTGCAGGCGTGATCGGCCTGGAGCTGGGCTCGGTATGGGCTCGCCTGGGTGCTGAAGTCACCGTCCTGGAAGCCCTGGACACCTTCCTGATGGCTGCCGACACCGCCGTGTCGAAAGAAGCCCAGAAGACCCTGACCAAGCAAGGCCTGGACATCAAGCTGGGCGCTCGCGTCACCGGCTCGAAAGTCAATGGCAACGAAGTCGAAGTGACCTACACCAACGCCGAAGGCGAGCAGAAGATCACCTTCGACAAGCTGATCGTTGCGGTCGGCCGTCGCCCGGTGACCACTGATCTGCTGGCTGCCGACAGCGGCGTGACCATCGACGAGCGTGGCTATATCTTCGTCGACGATCACTGCGCCACCAGCGTACCGGGCGTATTCGCCATCGGTGACGTGGTGCGCGGCATGATGCTGGCCCACAAGGCCTCGGAAGAGGGCATCATGGTGGTTGAGCGCATCAAGGGCCACAAGGCCCAGATGAACTACGACCTGATCCCGTCGGTGATCTACACCCACCCGGAAATCGCATGGGTCGGCAAGACCGAACAGTCCTTGAAGGCCGAGGGTGTTGAGGTTAACGTAGGCACCTTCCCGTTCGCGGCCAGCGGCCGTGCGATGGCTGCCAACGACACCGGTGGTTTCGTCAAGGTCATCGCCGATGCCAAGACCGACCGCGTCCTGGGTGTACACGTGATTGGCCCATCGGCTGCCGAACTGGTGCAGCAGGGTGCAATCGCAATGGAATTCGGCACCAGTGCCGAGGATCTGGGCATGATGGTCTTCAGCCATCCAACCCTGTCCGAAGCGTTGCATGAAGCAGCGCTGGCAGTGAATGGCGGCGCCATTCACGTAGCCAACCGTAAGAAGCGTTAATCATAAGAAACCACGGCGGGCAGCCCGTCGTGAGTCTTGCGTGCATGACTCACCGCGGAACGTCCGCCGGACCGGATCACATGGGATAACCCGGGGTCAACGGTCACAGGTGGTGCGGCGCCAGTAATGGCGCAGCACCGAAGCGCAGTACCTAACGAAGACGGTAAAAAGCATGAATCTTCACGAGTATCAGGGTAAGCAGCTGTTCGCTGAATACGGCCTGCCAGTTTCCAAGGGTTTCGCAGTCGACACCCCTGAAGCTGCAGCAGAAGCTTGCGACAAGATCGGCGGGAACGAGTGGGTCGTAAAAGCCCAGGTTCACGCAGGTGGTCGCGGTAAAGCGGGCGGCGTCAAGCTGGTTCGCAGCAAGGAAGACGCCAAGGCGTTCGCTGCGCAATGGTTGGGCAAGAATCTGGTTACTTACCAGACTGATGCCAACGGTCAGCCAGTCTCCAAGATCCTGGTCGAATCCTGCACTGACATCGCCAAAGAGCTGTACCTGGGCGCTGTAGTCGATCGTTCGAGCCGCCGTATCGTGTTCATGGCCTCCACCGAAGGTGGCGTGGACATCGAGAAAGTCGCGCACGACACTCCTGAGAAGATCCTCAAGGCTACCATCGACCCACTGGTCGGCGCTCAGCCGTTCCAGGGTCGCGAGCTGGCATTCCAGCTGGGTCTGGAAGGCAAGCAAGTTACTCAGTTCGCCAAGATCTTCGTTGGCCTGGCCAAGCTGTTCAAGGATCACGACCTGGCGCTGCTGGAAGTGAACCCGCTGGTGATCAAGGCCGATGGCGACCTGCACTGCCTCGATGCCAAGATCAACATCGACGCCAACGCCATGTACCGTCAGCCTAAGCTGAAAACCTTCCACGACCCGTCGCAGGACGACGCCCGTGAAGCCCACGCTGCCAAGTTCGAACTGAACTACGTTGCCCTTGAAGGCAACATCGGCTGCATGGTCAACGGTGCCGGCCTGGCCATGGGTACCATGGACATCGTCAACCTGCACGGCGGCAAGCCGGCCAACTTCCTCGACGTTGGCGGTGGTGCTACCAAAGAGCGCGTTACCGAAGCGTTCAAGATCATTCTGTCCGACAGCAATGTCGCGGCCGTTCTGGTCAACATCTTCGGCGGCATCGTTCGCTGCGACATGATTGCCGAAGGCATCATCGGTGCAGTGAAAGAAGTCGGCGTCAAGGTTCCGGTTGTTGTTCGCCTTGAAGGTAACAACGCCGAACTGGGCGCTAAAGTACTGGCAGAAAGCGGTTTGAACATCATTGCGGCAACCAGCCTGACCGACGCTGCTCAACAAGTTGTCAAAGCTGCGGAGGGCAAGTAATGAGCGTCCTGATCAATAAAGACACCAAAGTCATCTGCCAGGGCTTCACCGGCTCGCAGGGTACTTTCCACTCCGAACAGGCCATCGCCTACGGCACCAAGATGGTCGGCGGCGTAACCCCAGGCAAGGGTGGCACCACCCACCTGGGCCTGCCGGTGTTCAACACCGTCAAGGAAGCCGTGGAAGCCACCGGCGCTGACGCTTCGGTCATCTACGTACCGGCTCCGTTCTGCAAAGACTCGATCCTGGAAGCGGCCTTTGGCGGCATCAAGCTGATCGTCTGCATCACCGAAGGCATTCCTACCCTGGACATGCTGGATGCCAAGGTCAAGTGCGACGAGCTGGGTGTTACCCTGATCGGCCCTAACTGCCCAGGCGTCATCACCCCAGGCGAGTGCAAGATCGGCATCATGCCAGGTCACATTCACCTGCCAGGCAAGGTCGGTATCGTTTCGCGTTCCGGCACCCTGACCTACGAAGCTGTCAAGCAGACCACCGACGCCGGCTTCGGCCAGTCGACCTGCGTCGGCATCGGCGGTGACCCGATCCCGGGCTCCAACTTCATCGACATCCTGAAGCTGTTCCAGGAAGACCCGAAGACCGAAGCGATCGTCATGATCGGTGAGATCGGCGGTTCGGCTGAAGAAGAAGCTGCGGCCTACATCAAGGCCCACGTGACCAAGCCTGTGGTTTCCTACATCGCTGGTGTTACCGCACCTGCGGGCAAGCGCATGGGCCACGCTGGCGCCATCATTTCCGGCGGCAAGGGCACTGCGGACGAGAAGTTCGCCGCCCTGCAGGACGCAGGTGTAAAAACCGTGCGTTCCCTGGCTGACATCGGCAAGGCCCTGGCCGAGCTGACTGGCTGGGAAGCCAAGAAGTAATTCTGCTACACCCCCCACGCGCACAGAGGCCACCTTCGGGTGGCCTTTGTCGTTTCTGGGATTGGTGTTTTCCTGTGCCGGCCTCTTCGCGGGTGAACCCGCTCCCACAGGAAATCACAAAGCTCGAGGGTTGTGCGCTACCTGTGGGAGCGGGTTCACCCGCGAAGAGGCCAGAACAGGCGCTATAGATTTTTCGATAGGTTTGATAGGAATTTTCACACAGACGAATGTTTCAATCCGAGGATAATTCCTACTGTCCTCGGTCGCACAGACGACAAACATGTACGCACATCGGACAAGCAGCACTGTGCCAGTGCGTTTAACTGACAAAACAGTTACATTACGCGTTCACTCTGTGCCCGTACCCCAAAAGGGAACGACACGCTAAACGGGTCTGGCCTATCAAGCCGGGCAGCATTTCCCCTCATCCAAAGGGAAATCCCCTCTCGAATCCCGATTTCAGCAGTGTGGTACTACCTTAAATGAAAGTTCTCAAAGGCCAGGATATCCTGGCGCTTGGCTTTATGACGTTTGCGCTTTTCGTGGGTGCAGGCAATATCATCTTCCCGCCTATCGTCGGTCTGCAGTCTGGCCCGCACGTGTGGATGGCGGCCCTGGGCTTCCTGGTAACGGCCGTAGGCCTGCCAGTCATCACCGTGGTCGCCCTGGCCAAGGTCGGTGGCGGCATGGACGCCTTGAGCAGCCCGATCGGCAAGTTCTTCGGTGGCCTGCTGGCGGCCGTGTGCTACCTGTCGGTCGGCCCACTGTTCGCTACCCCGCGTACCGCGACCGTGTCGTTCGAAGTGGGCGTTGCACCGCTGACCGGTGAGAGCCCGCTGGCGCTGTTCATCTACAGCCTGGTGTACTTCGCTGTGGTGCTGGCCGTGTCCATGTACCCGGGCAAGCTGCTCGATACCGTGGGCCGCTTCCTGGCGCCGTTGAAGATCATTGCCCTGGCTGTGCTGGGTATCGCTGCCTTCGCGCTGCCAGCGGGCAGCATTGGTGAGGCGCAGCCGGCCTATGCCGCCGCAGCCTTCTCCAAGGGCTTTTCCGATGGTTACCTGACCATGGATACCCTGGGTGCCTTGGTGTTCGGTATCGTTATCGTCAACGCCATCCGCTCGCGCGGCGTGGAGTCGCCGAAGCTGATCACTCGCTACGCTATCATTGCCGGCCTGATTGCCGGTGTCGGCCTGGCCCTGGTGTACATCAGCCTGTTCCGCCTGGGCGCCACCAGCCACGACATCGCGGCTGACGCTACCAATGGTGCGGCGGTGCTGCATGCCTATGTGCAGCACACCTTCGGCTCGCTGGGCAGCGGCTTCCTTGCCGTGCTGATCGCGCTGGCCTGCCTGGTGACTGCAGTTGGCCTGACCTGCGCTTGCGCCGAGTACTTCAGCCAGATCCTGCCGCTGTCGTACCGCGCGCTGGTGGTGATCCTGGCCGGCTTCTCGCTGCTGATCTCCAACCTGGGCCTGACCAAGCTGATCATGTTCTCGATCCCGGTGCTCACTGCCATCTACCCGCCCTGCATCGTGGTGGTCGGCCTGAGCTTCGTGAAGGACCTGTGGAACTCGCCGACCCGCATCCTGGCGCCAGTGATGCTGGTGTCGCTGGTATTCGGCATGGTCGATGCGATCAAGGGCAGCAGCCTTGCCCACGTGCTGCCAGACTTCATGGCGCACCTGCCGTTGAGCGATGCCGGCATGGCCTGGCTGGTGCCATCGGTGGTGACCCTGGTGGGTGCCGTGGCCTGCGACCGCATGCTCGGCAAGCCGCGCGAGGCGCTGGCCTGACCTGGCACGTTGAAGCCTGAGGGCGGCACCGGCCACAAGCCGAAGGGTGCGCGCCAAGGGTGGAAACTGGAAAGCCCCGTATCCGAGAGGATGCGGGGTTTTTTGTTGGCCTGTGCCGGCAGCCTTGCATGACCTCTTCGACTGGCGCGATCAAGTGTAGGAGCGGCCTTGTGTCGCGATGGGCTGCGAAGCGCCCCCAAGATTTCAGCTTCGCAGCATGTATTGCCGGGGGGGGGGGGGGGCCCCACCCCCCCCCCCCCCCCCCCCCGCTCCTACAGGGGATCTGCGTAAGGCCGCATTACGGATACCTGAAAAACAAGCTGAAAGATGCTTGCTAGAGCGCTTATTTCATTTTCATTAGCCAGCTAATCAAGCTATTCTCGCCCGCGCCAGAACAACATCAAGGAGCAGGCATGAAGATCGAAATCGTACGCAATGAGCAGGACGCAGGCTGCAAGGTGATCATCGACGGGCACCCTGTGTCGTTCGCTGACATCCAGCACGCCCAAGCCTACGTGGACCAGTTGCAGTCCCGCCTTCAGGCCGCTCCGGCAGCCTTCGCCAACCCGGCAACCGAACCCGCCTGACCCCGGCCAGCACGCGGGGAAGCCGTTCAGCTTCCTCGACGTTGCAGTCATGGATTGACTATCATCCCGCCTTGAACGTTTCAGCATGTTTCACGCATGCCTCAAAAGGGATACAGATGTCAGTCCAGGAACTACCCCCGCTCCCCAGTAAAAGCACCGTCGCCAAGATGGAAGCCGCCATGGCACTGGGCAGCTTTGCCATCGGCACCGGCGAGTTCGCCATCATGGGCCTGATGCCCGACATTGCCAGCAACCTGCAACTGAGCGAACCGCAAGTGGGCCATGCCATCAGCGCCTATGCGCTGGGGGTGATGGTCGGCGCGCCGACCTTGGCAATTCTCGGGGCCAAGCTGCTGCGCAAGCACATGTTGCTGCTGTTGATGCTGCTGTATGCAGTGGGCAACCTGGCCACCGCGTTTGCGCCGTCGTTCAGCGGCCTGGTGGCCTTCCGCTTCATCAGTGGCCTGCCCCATGGCGCCTACTTTGGTATTGCCGCCGTGGTGGCGTCGAGCATGGTGCCCAAGGATCAGCGCGCAGGGGCCGTGGCCCGGGTGATGATGGGCCTGACCCTGGCCATGCTGCTTGGCAACCCGGTGGCCACCTTCCTCGGCCAGTACTTCGGCTGGCGCTCGGCGTTCGTGCTGGTCGGCGCAATTGCCTTGTGCACCATCGCCATGGTCTGGCGTTATGTGCCGCAGCGCCACGATGAAACGCGCAGTGACCCGCGCAAGGAACTGCAAGCCTTCACCCTGCCGCAGGTGTGGATGGCGCTGGCCATCGCCTCGATCGGCTTTGCCGGCATGTTCTGCGTGTTCAGCTACCTGGCGCCGACCATGCTGCAGGTGACCCAGGTGTCGCCGCAGTGGATTCCGTTCGGCCTGGCAGCGTTTGGTGTGGGCGGGATCGTCGGTAACATCGCCGGCGGCAAGCTGTTCGACCGTTTGCAGTTCCGCGCGGTGGGGCTGGTGCTGGTGTGGTCGATTGCCGTGCTGCTGTTCTTCACCTTTGCCGCACAGGCATTGTGGAGCCTGCTACTGGGTATCGGCCTGGTTGGCACCATGATCGCATTGGCGGCGCCGCTGCAGATTCGTTTGATGGACATTGCCCATGAAGCGCCTAGCCTGGCGGCGGCGTCGAACCATGCGGCGTTCAACCTGGCCAATGCGCTGGGGCCGTGGCTGGGGGGTATGGCGATTACCGCGGGCATGGGCTGGACCAGCACCGGGTATATCGGTGCGGCGACCGCGCTGGTCGGGCTGGGCATCTACCTGGTGGCGCGGCGCATGAAAGGCGGGCATTGATTCAGGATCAGGCTTGGCACGCCCCCCCTGTAGGAGCGGCCTTGTGTCGCGATGGGGCGCGCAGCGGCCCCAGGATATATGCGTCCAAGCTGAAATCGCCGGGGGGGGGGGGCCCCCCCCCCCCCCCACCAAGCCGCCCCGACACGG
>NZ_JACVZC010000115.1 GCF_016658545.1 Pseudomonas sp. S37
GCCCCCTGTAGGAGCGGCCTTGTGTCGCGATGGGCTGCAAAGCAGCCCCAAAATCACCTAGGCAACTCGATCCTAGAAGTTTCCCCCGGCACCACAGGCCAATCCCCCGCCGCCCACCTGGCCCGGGCCCGTTCGATCAGCTCCGGTTCACTGGCCACAAAATTCCAGTTCATCCGCCGCGGCCCATCCAGCGGCGCCCCACCAATCAGCACCAGCTGACACTCACTCTCAGCATACAGCATCACCTCTTCGCCCTCCGGCAGCACCACCAGGCTGCACGGCGCCACGTCCTCGTCGTTCATCACCAACTCGCCATCGAGCACATAAAGCGCCCGCTGCGCATGCTCAGTCGGCACCCGCAAGGTAGTCGCCGGCTGCATCCGTACATGCGCATAGAGGGTAGGGGACAGCACCGGCACCGGTGACGCCAGGCAAAACCCGCTGCCGGCAATCATGCAGATGCGCACCCCGAGGTTGTCACTGACCGGCAGGTTGGCTGCCGGGTGATGGCTATAGCTGGCGGCGCCTTGCTCATGCTCGCGCGGCGATGCCAGCCACACCTGCAGGCCATGCAAGCGCGAGCCATGCGCCAGGGCGTCCGCAGGCGTGCGCTCGACGTGGGCCACGCCGCTGCCGGCGGTCATCCAGCTGACATCACCGGGCAGCACACGTTGGTCCGAGCCCAGGCTGTCCTTGTGCAGGATCGCCCCTTCGAACAGGTAGGTCAGGGTCGACAGGCCGATATGCGGGTGCTGGCGGATGTCCATGCCATGCCCCGGGGCATAGTCGGTTTCGAGCATGTGGTCGAAAAACACGAACGGGCCGACACTGCGGCACTGCGCCGAGGGCAGCGGGCGCAGGATCGGCTGGCCCTCGACCGATTCGGCGCGGGGGCGGATGACCAGTGGGCTGCTCATGGGGACGGCTCCAGGCGAAGTGGCGATGCTTGAAGCATAACGGTTTGCCCGTTGCGGCTGAACCGTCTCGTTGGCCAGCCGGTCTACTCTTTTCGTACCCGGATAAGGAAGCTGCCCCATGATTGCCAGAGCGCTGGCCAGCGTACTGTTATCCGCCTGTTTGTGCCAGGCGGCCCAGGCGCGCGACTACCGCTACAGCGATGCCCACCTGCACTACGTGGACTTCTTTCAGGAAAGTGAAGGCATGCCAGCGTTGCTCAAGGCCATGGATGCCGCAGGCATCGACCAATCGATGATTTCCGGCATTCCGGTGGCCAAGAAGTGGCACGAAGACGAGCCCAAGCGGCCACGCTACTACGCCGGTGACGATGCCGATGCCTACTGGTACAGCGCCACTGACACTTATGTGGCTGCCGCCCTGCAGCAGTTGCCGGCGGATCAGCGTAAACGCTTTCACCCGTTCCTGACTGGCTTCAACCCGGTGGACAAGAATGCCGTCAGCCATATCGAGCGCATGCTCGACATGTACCCAGGGCTATGGCAGGGCATCGGTGAGGTGTTCACCCGCCATGATGACCTGACCGCCTTGACCAGCGGTGACACGCCGCGTGCCAACAATGAGGCCATGACGCGCATCTACCATTTGGCCGCAGAGCGCGACCTGCCTGTGCTGCTGCATTCCAACATCACCTCCAAACGCGAGCGCAATCCGCTGTACCTGGCAGAGATCGAAGAGCCGCTGCGCAATCACCCGCACACGCGGTTTATCTGGGCGCATGCCGGCAGCAGCATGGAGATACACCGGCATCAGACGCAGATGGACTTTTTACTGCCAGTGCTGACGCGGTTGCTGGAGGATTACCCGAACCTGTATGTCGACTTGTCGTGGAGTGTGCTGGAGCCGTATCTGCTGGATGACAAGGGTGTGCCGCGCAAGGAGTGGCTGGCGTTGGTCGAGCAATACCCGGAGCGGTTCATGCTGGGGTCGGATTTGGTGGGGCGGTTTGGCAGTTTGGGCGAGCAGATGCACGGGTTCAGGCCGTTTCTGGATGCGTTGCCGGAACAGGTGGCCAACAAAGTGGCCCGGGAGAATTTTCTGGGGGTGTTGCCTAAGGTGCAGCAGTGACCTGTGCCGGCCTATTCGCGGGTGAACCCGCTCCCACAGGGACCGCATCGCATTCGGGCTTGTGATGATCTTGTGGGGGCGGGTTTACCCGCGAAGAGGCCGGCACAGGCAATACAAATAAAAACGCCCCGAACCAGTCGGGGCGTTTTCATTTACAGCGGCAGCGTCTTACTTGCCTTCCCAGCGCTTGAGCACCAGGGTGGCGTTGGTGCCGCCGAAGCCGAAGCTGTTGCTCATCACGGTGGTGAGTTTAGCGTTCTCTTCGGTTTTGGTCAGGATCGGCAGGTCGGCGACCTCCGGGTCCAGCTCGTCGATGTTGGCGGAGCCGGCGATGAAGTTGTTTTCCATCATCAGCAGGCAGTAGATCGCCTCGTGCACGCCAGCGGCGCCCAGCGAGTGGCCCGACAGGCTCTTGGTCGAGCTGATTTTCGGTGCCTTGTCGCCGAACACGGCGCGAACACCTTTCATTTCGGCAACGTCACCGACCGGGGTCGAGGTGCCGTGGGTGTTCAGGTAGTCGATCGGGGTGTCGACGGTGGACAGCGCCTGCTGCATGCAGCGGATGGCGCCTTCGCCGCTCGGGGCAACCATGTCGTAGCCGTCGGAAGTTGCACCGTAGCCAACGATTTCGGCGTAGATCTTGGCGCCACGGGCCAGGGCGTGTTCCAGCTCCTCGACCACGACCATGCCGCCACCGCCAGCGATGACGAAGCCATCACGGTCAGCGTCGTAGGCGCGCGAGGCCAGTTCCGGGGTTTCGTTGCGTTTGGTCGACAGGGCGCCCATGGCATCGAACAGGAACGACTGGCTCCAGTGCTCTTCTTCACCGCCACCGGCGAAGACGATGTCCTGCTTGCCCCACTGGATCTGCTCCAGCGCGGTACCGATGCAGTGAGCCGAGGTGGCGCAGGCCGACGAGATCGAGTAGTTGATACCCTTGATCTTGAACGGGGTGGCCAGGCATGCCGAAACGGTGCTGCCCATGGTACGGGTTACACGGTATGGGCCGACGCGCTTGACGCCTTTCTCGCGCAGGGTGTCCAGCGCTTCCATCTGGTTCAGGGTCGAGGCGCCGCCGGAGCCAGCCACCAGGCCGGTACGCGGGTTGGACACCTGCTCTTCGGTCAGGCCGGAATCCTTGATCGCGTCCTGCATCGCCAGGTAGGCGTAGGCAGCCGCGTGGCCGACGAAACGGTAAACCTTGCGGTCGATCAGTTCTTCGAGGTTGAGGTCGATGGACCCGGAAACCTGGCTACGCAGCCCCATTTCCTTGTATTCCGGGTTGTAACGGATACCCGGACGGCTGTTGCGCAGGTTTTCGGTGACGGTAGCTTTGTCATTGCCCAGGCACGAAACGATGCCCAGACCAGTGATAACGACGCGGCGCATGCGAATAACCCTTAGAAATTGTCAGTGGAGGTGAACACGCCGACCCGCAGGCCTTCGGCAGTGTAGATCTCGCGGCCGTCGACGCTGACCGAGCCATCGGCGATGGCCATGTTCAGCTTGCCCTTCAGGACGCGCTTGATGTGAATGTTGTAAGTGACTTTCTTGGCGGTAGGCAATACCTGGCCGAAGAACTTCACTTCGCCCGAACCCAGGGCGCGGCCGCGGCCCGGCAGGCCCTGCCAGCCGAGGAAGAAACCGACCAGCTGCCACATGGCGTCGAGGCCCAGGCAGCCCGGCATGACCGGGTCGCCTTCGAAGTGGCAGGCGAAGAACCACAGGTCCGGGGTGATATCCAGCTCGGCGACCAACTCACCTTTGCCGTACTTGCCGCCTTCTTCGCTGATATGGGTGATGCGATCGACCATCAGCATGTTCGGCGCGGGCAGTTGCGCATTACCTGGGCCGAACAGCTCACCGCGACTGCAGCGCAGCAGGTCTTCCCGAGTAAAGGCGTGTTGTTTGGTCATGCGAGCTCCTCAATAACCCCCTGTGGCAGGGGATGAATCTTCCCGACCGGCCCGATAACCAACGGCTTCGGGGCGGTAGCCTACAGGTAGACTATTGCGTTGTGGTGAAAGTCACAGCGCACCTGGCGAAAGAAGTACAGGTGTGCACTGAAACGTCTATTTTCAGGTCCGATGAAGGTCCTGTCCAGTGTTTAAGACTGCCGCACTTTAGCATTTATCGCCAGTCGCGGTTGTCTGGCCGGGTAACCAGCGTTGCAATACGCGCTGCAGTTCGGTGCGGCGCAAGGGTTTGCTCAGGTAGTCGTCCATGCCGGCGGCCATGCAGCGCTCGCGGTCACCGTCGAGCACATTGGCCGTCAGGGCGATGATCGGTATGCCGGCGCCGTTGGCCAGCTGGCGGATGCGCCGGGTGGCTTCATAGCCGTCCATCTGCGGCAGCCGGCAGTCCATCAGCACGGCGGCAAAGCGTTGCCGGCCGACCAGGTTGACCGCCTCAAGGCCATCTTCGGCCGTGCACACGGTCAGCCCCAGGCTGCGCAACATGGCTTCGATGACGCTCTGGTTGACCGGATTGTCCTCTACCAGCAGTACTTGTTCACCGTTGGGGGCGGGTGAGGGCGCATCCGTTGGCCGCGGCAGCGGCACAGGGGCAGGGCTGGCCAGGGCCAGGGGCATCTCCAGGGTAAAGGTCGAACCCAGGCCTACACGGCTTTCGCCGCGCAGCTTGCCACCCATGCGCTCGGCCAGGGTACGGGCGATAGAGAGCCCCAGCCCGGTGCCGCCATAACGTCGGGAAATCGAACTGTCGGCTTGCTGGAAAGCGACGAACATCATTTCCAGGCGGTCGCTGTCGATGCCGATCCCGGTGTCACGCACGCTGCAGGTCAGCCAGATCAGTTGCTGGTCGAGTACCTGCCAGCGGGCCTCGACCTGCACCTGGCCACGTTCGGTGAACTTCAGTGCGTTGCCGACCAGGTTGAGCAGAATCTGGCGGATGCGTGTGGGGTCGCCGTTAACCTGCAATTGTTCGAGGCCGCTTGGCAGTTGCAGGTGCAGGCCCAGGCCGCGCTGCTGGGCGCTGTGCTGGAATGACTGGACACTGCTGGTAATCAGCTCGCCGAGGTTGAAATCGATGTGTTCCAGTTGCAGCGCCGCCCGTTCGATGCGCGAGAAGTCGAGAATGTCGTTGATTACTTTCAGCAAGTGCCCGGTGGACTCGCTGGCTACCGCCGTGTAATCGGCCTGTTCATTGCTGAGCGTCGTGGTTTCCAGCAGTTGCAGCATGCCCAGCACGCCATTCATCGGGGTGCGCAGTTCGTGGCTCATCATGGCCAGGAAGTCCGATTTGGCGCGGTTGGCCTGCTCGGCCTCTTCACGGGCCTGGACCAACTCGGCAATGGCCTGCTTCTGTTCGTCGCTGGCCTGCTCCAGGGCGCTGGCCAGGTTGTTGATATGCCGCGCCAAGTGGCCCAGTTCGCTGTCGTCGACCACCGGCAACGGGGTGTTGTACTCGCCTTGCTGAATGGCCTTGACGGCATGGCCCATGTCACTGATCGGCTTGGCCAGGCTCAGGGCCAGGCGGCGCGCCAGCATGAAGGTGAACAGCAGGGCGAACAGCGCGAGGATGCCGGCCTTGATCACGATTTCCTGCTGACGCTGGCTGAAGGCGTCATCGGACATGCCGACGATCACCCGGCCCAGGTAGTCGTCACCGATGGCCGGGGTGGTGGCCTTACCCTGTTGCAGGAAGTCGTTGTCCAGGCGGATCTGTTGCAGGCGGATGGGCGCCTGGAACACTTCGACCTGCTGGGCACGGTTGGTGCTTTCATCAGATTGCTCGACGTACACCAGAATGTGGTTGCGGCTGTCCTGCACCTCGAGGAAACGCACGTGCGGGATGCTGAGGGTGGCGCGCATCAGCCCTTCGAGTACTTCGTTGTTGCCGGAAATCACCCCGTATTCCGACGCGGGTGCCAGCTGGTTGGCGATCAGTTGCCCCGTGTGGTTGAGCTCCTGGCGCAAGTCCTGGATACGCACGAAGGTAAAGAAGCTGATCAGCAGCAAGGTCAGCAGCAAAGCCGGGCCGAGGCTGATGATCTGGGTGCGGGTGTGAATGTCCCAGCTCAGGCGCTTGCTCATGGGGTGGGTTCTCCTTCGGCCAGGACCTTGGCGGCGGCGTTCGGATCGATCGGTTCAAGGCCCAGGGCGCGGGCCACCTGCTGGTTGCCACTGACACCGTAGTGCGCCGGATACAAGCTGCGCGGCCAGCGCGCGGGCGGCTGGTCGAGCAACTGGTCGAGTTCTGCCAGCCAGTCGTCCTGGTCGCTGTAGCTGCTGGCCAGGGCGCCGGCGCGAACAAAGCCCGCGTTCGGGCCGATCAGGGCCATTTGCCGGCTGTAGCTGCTTAGCAGCAGGTTTTTTGCGGTTTTGGAGTTGTACAGGTCGGGGTCGTCCAGGCCAAGCAGCACGTCACTGTTGCCCAGCAGGTGCTGCAGCGGCCGGTTGTCGCGCGGGTCGGACCAGTCCTGGGCAACGATCTCCAGGCCCAGGGGGCGGGCGGCATGGCGCAATTCGTCGAGCAGGAAGCTGCTGTGCTCACCGTACAGCACACCAACGCGCTGGGCCTGCGGCAGCAGATAGCGCGCCAGGCGCAATTGCCGGCCAGGCGGTGCGTCACTCCACAGCAAGGTGAGGAACGCGGGGCGCGACTTTCCCAGGCGTTGTTCAGCCTGTACCCGGCTGACACGCATGGCCAGGGCCGGAGGGCCGGCGGTTTCGCCCAGGCGCCACTCCAGCGCGGCATTATCGAGCAGGATCAGGCGCTGGTCGCTCTTGAGCTTGCCCGGGCGCGGCAGGTCGGCGGTGGCCTGGAAATGCACATGGTCATGCGGCCGGCGGCTTTCCAGTGCAGCGACGAAACTGCGGATGCCGGGCTGGTCTTCGGCACCGACCAGCAGGATTTCGGCGGCCGACAACGGCCCCAGCGGCCACAGGCACAGCAGCAACAGGCGCAGCAGCAAGGCCATCAGAACTCCAGCTCCGCGCTGACGCTCAGGCGGTGGCGGCTGTCGTAGCGGTTCTGGGCCGCCGTGGTCGGCTCATCGTCCAGGCGCTGTTGCCACAGCGCCGCCAGCTCAAGGTTGCTGCCATACACCCGAAAGCGCTTGGCCAGGCGCAGGTCCAGGCGTTCATAGCGGTACTCGTTGAGTGCATCGTCGCCGTAATAGAACAGTGCGCTCGACCAGCCGGCCCCCCATTCGTGCATCCACCCGGCCGAGCCGCTGTTGCGTGCGCTGAGGCGGCGGTCGTCGGGGTTGCTGGCCCAGGCATCGACATAGGCGTAGGTCAGGCGCAGGCGGTCGTTCAGGGTGGGGCGCCAGTCCAGTTGCGCCTCGCTGCCCGTGAACCGGGCCTTGTTGGCATTGCTGGCGATGTACTGGTTGTTCTTCAGCGGCTCGCTGATCATGCCGGTGATCTCGTCGTAGAACAGCTTCACGTCCATGCTCAGGTCGATGTCGCTGAAATAGCCGTTGTAGCCCAGCTCGCGAGAGCGCATGCGCTCTTGTTCGAGGTCGCCGGGGCCACGGGTCTTGACGAAGTACTGGCCGTTTTGCAGGCCGAATGCATTGGGGGTGAGGTTCTTGACCGTGTAGCTCCAGTTGACGTTGTTCTCGAACATGTCGGGCGAGCGCACGGCCTCGGAATACACCGCGCGCAGGCCGTGGCGCGGCGTGATCAGGTAGTTGACCGCGACGCGTGGGGTCAGCGAGCTGCCGGACAGCCGCGAGTCCTCGAACATGGCGCCGCCCTGCAGGATCCAGTGCTCGTCGGCACGCCATTCCAACTGGCCGAACAGGCGCCAGGTCTGGTCGTCGAGGCTGCCGTTGAAATAGGTCTGCGAGTCGGCACGATCATAGCGGTAGTTCATGCCGCTGAGCAGGCGCAGGCTGTCGGTCAGGCTCAGGGTGTCCTGGATTTCCAGGTCGTAGCGGGTTTCGCGCGTGCTCTGGTCGACATCGCCGCAGACCGGCTGGCTGCCGCCGGCCTTCCATTGTTCCTGCACCTTGTTCGACAGCGCACTGAGCACCGGGTCGCTGGTGGCAGGCAGGTCACCCAGGGCAACGCCTCGTGCCACTTTCTCGGCAAAGTCGGGGTTCATCTGCCAAAGCTGGGTCAGCTCGCTGCTGAACGACTGCAAGGCATCGCAGGCGCGCCAGACCTGCTGGCGGTCAAAGTGCTGCGCCGAGCCCTGGATGTACAGGCTGTGTTCGGCGTTGAAATCCTTGGTCCAGCGTATTGAGCCGGCGTAGTCCTTGGCATTGACGTCGGCGTTGTTGCCGGCTTCATAGCTGGCGAACACCGGCTGGTAGGTATAGGGCCGCTGGTTGCTGCCTTCCTTCGCCGCCAGTTGCCATTCCAGGGTCTGGTCGACGGCCAGGTTGTGGCTGGCGCTGAGGTTGAAGCGGTTCAGGCGGCGGCTGTCGCGGTAGTCCTGGCCGAACTGGTTTTCGTCAAAACCGTCGTCCTGCTGGCCCGAGACCGACAGGCGCATGTCGCCGCCCTCCCAGCCGAAGCCGTGGCTGAGGTAGTAGTCGTTGATGCCGTCCTGGCCGCGGGTCAGCTTCATGCGCGTGCCATGGCTGTCGGCCGGGTTGCGGGTAAGGATGTTGACCACGGCCATCAGCGCGTTGGCGCCATAACTGACCGTGTTCGGGCCGCGGAATACTTCGATGCGCTCGATATCCTCCATGGCCAGGGGGATGTCGCTCCAGTCCACCGTGGCCAGGCCGGCGCGGTACACCGAGCGGCCATCGATCAGTACTTGCATGCGCCGGGCGTCGTTGACGTTGCTGCCATGGTAGTTGACCGTGGGCTGGTTGCCGGCGCCATAGCCGATCATCATGCCTGGCACCAGGCGCAACAGTTCAGGAATGTCGCGTGCGCCGCTGGCGCGGATCAGCTCGCTGTCGAGCACGGTCATGCTGCCCGGCACCGCTGCCGGGGACTGTTTCAGGCGCGTGGCGGTCAGAACCTGTGGCAGGTCGGTGTTGTCGATGAACAAGTCGTCGGCCACGGCCGGGCCGCCGAGCAGGGCGGTGAGGATGAGCAGGCGCGGGTACGGGGGCGTGCCAGGGAACACAGAGCAGCCTTGTATCAGGAGTGAAACAGGCATGGTAACTGACCTTGGAGGTTTTGCCAGTGATCTGCTTTACCTGCATTGGCCCTTTCGCGGGTAAACCCGCTCCCACAATGACCGCACCGTGGCCGAAGGTGGTGCTGACCCTGTGGGAGCGGGTTTACCCGCGAAAGGGCCGGCACTGACACTGGTTCTGTCGCAGGCGAGCCGTATAATGGCGGGGTCGCCACTTAACTTTTGGCTTTAACGGATTGAATATGACTGAACAGCAACCTGTTGCAGTTCTGGGCGGCGGCAGCTTCGGCACCGCCGTGGCGAACCTGCTGGCGGAAAACGGTGTGCCGGTGCGCCAATGGATGCGCGACCCGGCCCAGGCCGAGGCCATGCGCCTCAATCGTGAGAACCCGCGTTACCTTAAAGGTATCCGTTTGCACGATGGCGTCGAACCGGTCAACGACCTGCTGGCCACCTTGCAGGCCTGCGAGCTGGTGTTCGTTGCCCTGCCATCGAGCGCCTTGCGCAGCGTGCTGGCACCGCACGCCGGTCTGCTGCGTGGCAAGGGCCTGGTCAGCCTGACCAAGGGTATCGAGGCGCAGAGCTTCAAGCTGATGAGCCAGATCCTCGAAGAAATTGCCCCCGAGGCGCGCATCGGCGTGTTGTCGGGGCCTAACCTGGCGCGCGAGATCGCCGAGCACGCGCTGACCGCCACGGTGGTCGCCAGCGAAGACGAAGCGCTGTGCCAGCACGTGCAAAAGGTGCTGCACGGGCGCACCTTCCGTGTTTACGCCAGTGCCGACCGCTTTGGCGTCGAACTGGGCGGGGCGCTGAAGAACGTCTATGCGATCATCGCCGGCATGGCCGTGGCGCTGGGCATGGGCGAGAACACCAAGAGCATGCTGATTACCCGGGCTTTGGCCGAAATGACCCGCTTTGCCGTCAGCCAGGGCGCCAACCCCATGACCTTCCTCGGCCTGGCCGGCGTCGGTGACCTGATCGTCACCTGCTCCTCGCCCAAGAGCCGCAACTACCAGGTGGGCTACGCGCTGGGCCAGGGCCAGAGCCTGGAAGAGGCGGTCAACCGCCTGGGCGAAGTGGCCGAAGGCGTCAACACGCTCAAGGTGCTCAAGGCCAAGGCCCACGAGGTACAGGTGTACATGCCGCTGGTGGCGGGCCTGCATGCCATCCTCTTCGAAGGCCGTACGCTGAACCAGGTGATAGAACACCTGATGCGCGCCGAGCCCAAGACCGATGTCGATTTCATTTCCATCAGCGGTTTCAACTGAGCCGAACAGAGCAAGGAGCGGTACATGAACGATACCCCGGAGCGCGCCCAGCGCGAGTCGATCATCCTGCGGGTGCTGTGGATGCTGGTGTTCCTGGTGGTCTGGCAGCTGGCCGAACTGCTGCTGGGTGGCCTGGTGCTGGTGCAACTGATCTACCGCCTGGTCTATGGCGCACCCAGCGCCAGCCTGATGAACTTCGGCGACAGCCTGAGCCAGTACCTGGCGCAGATCGGCCGTTTCGGCAGCTTCCACACCGACCAGAAGCCTTGGCCGTTCGCTGACTGGCCGGCAGCGCGTGCGCCGGAAGGCGAGGCTGCGCATGCGGTAGCACCGGCCCCGCACCCGGCGCGTGACGAGGAACCCAAGCTGTGAAACTGTGGGTATTGCGCCACGGTGAGGCAGAACCACGGGCCAACACCGATGCCGAGCGGCGCCTGACTGCCCATGGTCGCGAGCAGGTGCTGCACAGTGCCGCTCGCCTGCTGGGGCAACCGTTGCAGGCGATTATCGCCAGCCCCTACGTGCGCGCCCAGCAGACGGCGGCGCTGGTGCATGAGACCCTGGGCTTCGCTGAGCCGGTGCGTACGGTGCCGTGGCTGACCCCGGAGAGCGATGTGCAGCAGGCCATCGGCGAAATCGAGCGGCTGGGGCTGGAGCATGTGCTGCTGGTCAGCCACCAGCCCTTGGTGGGCACCCTGGTTGGGGCGCTGGAGCATGGCCACAAGCAACAGCCGGCAGCCATGAGTACTGCCAGCCTGGCTGAGCTGGAAGGGGAGTGGCCGCTGGCTGGGCTGATGACCCTGCGAGCGCTTAATTCTCCGGTTTGAGAACTGGAGACGCTGTGGGAGCGGGCGCGCCCGCTCCCACCTGACCTGCATCACCTTCAGTGCAGGCACAGATCCTGTAGGAGCGGCCTTGCGTCGCGATGGGCTGCAAAGCAGCCCCGGCATTTTGTGCATCTGTGCGGAAACCCTGGGGCTGCTGCGCAGCCCATCGCGACGCAAGGCCGCTCCTACAGGGTCTGTGCTGGCCAGAGGAATCATGCAAGACAGTTGCTCCCACAAGTACCCCGGAATTCGAAAAGGCAACTGGCATTTTTGTCAGTTGCCGCATTCATCTATCCATTGCTAGCGTTGCCCCAAAGCAAAAGAGTCAGGGAGCGACGAATGACCGGTGTGATGCGGGAGCTATTGAGCTCCCTGGACTTGCAACCCACCATCGAAAAGGTTGACCAGGGGGATTCGCTGGATTTTGTCCAGTACAGCCTGCTGCGCGAGTCCGCCGATGCCAAACTTTACCAGTTGATGCACAAGCTCGCGGGCAACGCCGAACTGGAGCCCACCGCCAGGCAACAGAGCGAGCACGACCTGCGCACCCTGCAGCACGCCTGCCAGCGCGTATCCCACCTGCTGCAAACCAGCTGCCTGGCCTTGCGCCGCCTGCAACTGGACTACCCGGACCAGCATCTGGCCCGTGAAGCGCTGGAGAGCCAACTGGCCTACATGCAGGCCTGCCTGCGGCGGTCGCTGGACAGTTTCGACCGCTCCTCATGGCCTGATCGTCACCGCCGATGACCTTTCCGGACATTGCCGAAAGCCCCTTCGATACCGACAATGGGCCATCATCCCCGTCCGGACCTGGCGCCATGTCGCAGCAGATCTTCTTCGCTCATGCCAACGGTTTCCCTTCGGCCACCTACGGCAAGCTGTTTGCCGCGCTGGCGCCGGACTATCACGTGCAGCACCTGGCCCAGCACGGGCACGATCCACGCTTTCCGGTGGACGACAACTGGCAGAGCCTGGTCGATGAGCTGTTGCATCACCTGGCGCAGCAGGATCAACCGGTCTGGGGCGTCGGCCATTCGCTGGGTGGGGTATTGCACCTGCACGCGGCGTTGCGCTGCCCTGAGTACTACCGTGGGGTGGTCATGCTCGACTCGCCGGTGCTGACCCGTGCCGACCAGTGGCTGCTGCGCACTGCCAAGCGCTTTGGCTTCATCGACCGCATTACCCCGGCCGGGCGCACCCTGGGCCGTCGTGAAACCTTCAATGACCGCGACAGTGCCCGGGACTATTTCGCCGGCAAGTCATTGTTCCGCCATTTCGACCCCGACTGCCTCGATGCTTACATAGAACACGGCCTGCAAACGATGGAGCAAGGCCTGCAGCTGCGCTTCGACCCGGCGACCGAAATCAGCATCTACCGCAGCATCCCGCATACCAGCCCCGCCCCCGCGCGCCAGTTGCAGGTGCCGCTGGCCATGGTGCGCGGCGACCGGAGCAACGTCATTCGCCGCCACCACACTTTGGCCGTGCGTGGCATGCCCATGGGGGAGTACCACAGCGTGCCGGGCGGGCACATGTTTCCATTGGAGCGGCCGGCAGACACCGCCAGCCTGATCAAGGGCCTGTTCGACCGCTGGAGCCAGGCATGAGCGCGCAGGTTGAGGAAATCCGCCTGAGCCTGGGCCATATCGAACTGGCCGCGCACCTGTTCGGCCCTGAAGACGGGGTACCGGTGCTCGCCTTGCATGGCTGGCTGGACAACGCCAACAGCTTCGCCCGCCTGGCCCCGCAACTGAAGGGGCTGCGCATCGTTGCCCTGGACCTGGCCGGGCATGGCTACTCGGAGCACCGCCCGCCGGGGGCCGGCTATGCCCTGGCCGACTATGCCCATGACGTGCTGCGGGTCGCCGAGCAACTGGGCTGGCAGCGTTTCGCCCTGCTGGGCCATTCGCTGGGGGCAATCATTTCGGTGCAATTGGCCGGCGCGTTGCCGGAGCGGGTCAGCCACCTGGCCTTGATCGACGGTGTCATCCCGCCGACCGGCGCCGAACAGGATGCCGGTGAGCGCCTGGGCATGGCGTTGCAAGCCCAGTTACGCCTGGATGGCAAGCGCAAGTCGGTGTACACGACCCTGGAACAGGGCGTGCAGGCACGCATGAAAGGCATGGTCGCGGTCAGCCGCGAGGCGGCCGAACTGTTGGCCCGGCGTGGCCTGATGCCAGTGCCGGGTGGCTACAGCTGGCGCAGCGACAGTCGGCTGACCCTGCCGTCGCCGGTGCGCCTGAGCGAGGCCCAGGCCATGGCCTATGTGCGCCGGGTGAACTGCCCGGCGCAACTGGTGGTAGCCGCTGATGGCATGCTGGCGCGCCACACCAGCCTGTTGAAGCAGCTACCCTTTGAGCAGGTGACGCTGCCGGGTGGTCATCACCTGCACCTGAATGATGAACAGGGCGCGGCCCTTGTCGCAGACTGTTTCAATCGCTTCTTTGGCTTTGCTTGACTTGCACCGGACAAGTGTCGAGGCTTGGCGGGTTGAAAGGGAGACAACCATGCAACTGCCAGACATCCTGGAGCTTCACTTCGGCGCAGAGCGCCGCCTGGTTCGCCGATGAGCGCGCCTTCAGCCATCCGTACTGCCGTCGCCGCCTGCCTGGCGTTCGCCAGCCCCCTGCTGTGGGCCGGTAGCCTGCCGGTGCCTCAAGACGCCAAGGTGGTCGACCAGCGCCCGGCCGTGGAGCAGGAGCGCGTTTACCCGATGGGCCCGCTGCGCAAGATCAGTGGTCGACTGCGGGTGGACGACAAGGTCGAAAGCCGCGGTCAGGTCAGTTCGGTCACGTACGAACTGCCGGTCGAACGCAGCGCTCGCGAAGCCTTCACCAGCGCCCGCGAAGCGCTGCAGCGCGACGGTGGCTACCCGTTGTTCTGGTGCCAGGGCCGCGATTGTGGCGAGGCCAGCCTGTGGGCCAACGATGTGTTTGCCAATGCCCGCCTCAATGGTGGTGACGAACAGCAGGCATTCATTCTGCTGCGCCGCTCGGCAGAAGAGGCCGACACCCTGGTCGCGCTGTACAGCGTTACCCGTGGCAACCGCCGTGCCTACCTGCATGTGGAGGAGTTCGTCGCCGGCAGCCCGCTGGGCGACCTGCTGCCGACCGCCGCCACGGTGCTGCGCGAAATGCGCGACACCGGCAAGCTGGACTACCCTGACCTGGCTGCACCGCAAGACACCTGGGTGAGCCTGCTGGCCCGCAGCCTGAACCTCGACAGCACCTTGCGCGCCAGCCTCAGTGGCGCCCAGGCCGAGGCCTGGCGCGAGGCGCTGACCAAGGCCGGCGTGCGTAACGGCCGCCTCGAAGTTGGCACCGCGCCCACCGATGGCCTGCACCTTGAACTGATCCGTTGAACGAGCGCCACCATGGTTAACAATGATCGCCTGCTGGTCCAGATTCTGCTGTTGGCGTTGCTGGGTGCTGGTCTGTGGGTGATGGCACCGTTCATTTCGGCGCTGCTGTGGGGGGCCATCCTGGCCTTTGCCAGCTGGCCGTTGATGCGCTTGCTGACGCGTGTGCTGGGCGGGCGGGAGACGCTGGCGGCCAGCCTGCTGACCACGGCCTGGATCCTGATCGTGGCACTGCCGCTGGTATGGCTGGGGTTCAACCTGGCCGACCACATTCGTGATGCCACAGCGTTCGTGCGTGACGTGCAGGTCGACGGCCTGCCCGATGCACCGGCGTGGCTAGGCGGTATCCCGTTCGTAGGCGAGCGGCTGGTCAGTTGGTGGCAGTCGCTGGACCAGCAGGGCGCGGCCTTGCTGGCCTCGGTCAAACCCTACCTGGGGCAGGTGGGCAACTGGTTGCTGGCGCGCAGTGCGCAGATCGGCAGCGGGGTGCTGGAGCTGACCCTGAGCCTGGTGTTCGTGTTCTTCTTTTACCGTGACGGGCCGCGCTTGTCGGCGTTCGTGCTGCGCTTGCTGCACCGGTTGATGGGCGAGCGTGCCGAGTACTACCTGGAGTTGGTGGCCGGTACCGTGCAGCGCGTGGTCAACGGGGTGATCGGCACGGCGGCGGCGCAGGGCCTGCTGGCGTTGATCGGCTTCCTGATTGCAGGCGTGCCGGGGGCCATCGTGCTGGGCCTGGTGACCTTCATGCTCAGCCTGATCCCCATGGGCCCACCCCTGGCCTGGATTCCGGCTACCGCCTGGCTGGTGTGGAAGGGCGAGTACGGCATGGCGGTGTTCCTGGGCATCTGGGGCACCTTCATCATCAGCGGCGTGGACAACGTGCTCAAACCGTACCTGATCAGCCGCGGCGGCAACCTGCCGCTGGTGATCGTGTTGCTGGGGGTGTTTGGTGGCTTGCTGGCGTTTGGCTTTATCGGCCTGTTTATCGGGCCGACCTTGCTGGCGGTGGGTTACAGCCTGTTGCTGGACTGGAGCCGCAACTCGGCGCACCAGCCCCCCGTCCAATAACCTGGGTTGGCCTCTTCGCGGCTGAAGCCGCTCCCACAGGGACGGCGCCGCTCTGAGGGATGGCGCAGAACCTGTAGGAGCGGCTTTAGCCGCGAACACCGGCGCAGCCGGTGCCATCATCGCGTTGGATTTTTCGCGGCTAAAGCCGCTCCTACAGGGTATGCGAACCGCTTGCGAACTAGTACTTCCAGGTAACCGATGCGGTGAGGTTGCGGGGCGCACCGTAGTTGGTGGAGCCCGCCGACTGGTACAGCGACAGCAGGTACTTGCGGTCGAACACGTTGTTCAGGTTCAACGACGCACTCCAGTGCTCATCGAATTCGTAGCTCCCCATCAGGTCCACCAGCGCGTAAGCCTCCTGGCGCACGCGGCTGTTACCATCTGCCTGTGTCGCACTTTGCCATTGCACGCGTGTTCCAACCCGGGCTTGTGGCTGGCTCGGCAGGCGATAGGTGACACTGCCACGCACGCTGTGGCTGGGTACATAGCGGCGGGTCTTGTCGCCCTTGTCATCCTCGATATGCACATAGGTGTAACCGGCAGCCAGGTCCAGGCCAGGCATCGCCTCGCCCGAGGCTTCCAGTTCCACGCCATGGCTGTCGTTGTCTTCGCCACGGTAGGTGTACTGGCCATTGACGATTTCGCCAGTGGTCACCGCCACGTTCTGCTGCTCGGTCTTGAACAGGGCGGCGCTGACGGTCAGGCGGTCTTCCAGCAGGCTACCTTTCACGCCCAACTCGGTGCTTTTGCCTTCCAGCGGTTCGATCACGCCCCCGGCGCTGCTGCGCAGGTACTGCGGTTTGAAGATCTCGGTCCAGCTGGCATACACACTCCACTGCGCATTCAGGTCGTAGACCAGCCCGGTGTAGGGCGTGACCTTGCCGTGCACCCGGGTATCGTGTGCGGCGCCATAACCCATGCCGTCGCCATCGGCACTGAGCATACGGGCGCCGGCAATCCAGTGCAGGTCATCGGCCAGACTGAAACGTGCGCCGGCATACAGGCTTTTCTGGCGGTCGGTGAAGTGTTGGGTGTTGAGTTCGTCGGTGTAGGTCAGCGGCGGTTTCACCACGGCGCCGGCCAGTGCATCGGCCAGGCTGACGATTTCGCTGCCGGAACTGTTGCGGTAATGACCGCGTTCGTCGTGGCGACTGCGGCCGTAGTTGGCGCCGAGCGTCAGCTCGTGTTCTCGCCCGAACAGGGCGAAAGGGCCAGACAACTGCGCTTCACCAATGAGCTGGTGTTCGGTACTGGTGGTGCGGTTGATGTAAGCGAACACGTCATCGGCGGTGAAGGGGATGGCGTACAGCATCTGGGTGTCCTGATGCTGGTTTACCCCGGTCAGCGTCACCTTGCCTTGCCAGCCCTCGCCAAAGTCATGCGCCAGTTCCGCAAAAGCCCGTTGCGTATGGATATTCCAGTAGGTCCACGGTTGGCCAATACTGGAACTGCGGCTGCCGTAGTGAATCGGGTTGCCCTGGTAGTCGGCCATCGGCAGTGCGCCCCAGGTGCTGCCGTTGGCATCGCTTTTCTGTTCGGAGAAACCCACGGTCAAGGTGTCTGCCTCGCTCAGGTCGAAGTCCAGCAGGCCTGCCGTGACATTCAGTTCGTGGCTGTAGCGGTCCAGGTACGAGTTGCCCTTGTCGTGGGCGTAGATAAAGCGCCCACGCACGTTGCCGCTGTCGGTCAGGGGGCCGCTCACATCCAGGTCGGCGCGGCGGTTGTCCCAGGCGCCGATGCTGGCGCCAATCCTGGCCTGGAAGGTGTCGGTCGGCCTTTTGCGCACGAAGTTGACCGTGGCCGATGGGTTACCGGCCCCGCTCATCAGGCCGTTTGCACCGTGCAGCACATCGATCTGCTCGAACTCGGCCAGGTCCTGGTCGCCCAGCAGCACACCGGACGAGAAGGGCATGCCCATGCCGTCGTATTCGAAGTTATCGATGGTGAAGCCGCGCGAGGTGAACGCCGTGCGGTCGGTTTCGAACTGCTCGACGGTGACCGTGGGGGCATTGCGCAGCGCGTCCTTCACGCTGTTGAGTTTGAAATCGTCGAGTTGTTCGCGGGTGACGCTGGACACCGCCTGGGGCGTTTCCCGAGTGCTCAGGCCCAGGCGTGTGGTACTGGCGGCGGGCCTGGCCTGGTAGCTGCGGCTCTGGCCATTGCTTTGGGCCTGCAGGTACTGCACCTGCGTGGGGGCCAGGGTCACCTGGTTGCCGGCGCCCTGGCTCTCGCTGGGCAGCAGGTACAGGGTTGCGGCATCGGTACGGGCGAAATTGTAACCACTGCCTTGCAGCAACCTCGCCAGGCCGTCTTCGGCCGAATAGCTGCCGACCACCGCGGAGCTGCGCAGGCTGGCATCGACATTGCCGTCGAGCAGCACGTTTTGCCCGGTTTGCTGGCTGAACACCAGCAGGGCCTGGCGCAGCGGCTGGGCCGGGATGTTCAGCGACAGCTTGTGTAGCGCGCTTGCCGCCGGCGCGGCAGGCGCCGACTGCGCCTGGGGGGCGCCGGCCAGCATGGAACAGGCCATTGCTGCGCTGAGCAGGCTGCGCTGCCAGCGTGGGTGGATCAAGAGGTTGCGGTCGTGTTGCGTGGCCATTCGGGGCGCCCCATACAAATACAGATATGCGAATAACTCTCAGTGCCGTTAAGACGCATGAGGCATTTGAATGTCTGATGGGACTTTGAAGTTTTTTAACAAAGCCACGCCTGCCTCTTGGTCAAGCGGGGTAGAGCAGGGTAACCAGGTCGGTATAGCGTGCCGTGCGCACGGCCAGTGCGCGGGACAGCACATCGAGCATTTGCCCGGGTTGCTCCAGGTTGAGGATCAGGCTGACCCGGCGGGCCGCCAGTTGCTTGTCCATGATAAAGATGCGCCCCTCGCGCCAGCGCTGCAGTTCATCGACCACCGCCTGCAACGGCTGGTTGAAGAACACCAGCCGCCCGCTGCGCCAGGCCAGTACCTGCTCCAGCTCGGCGCGCTGTATATCACCGGTCGAGCGTGGGCTGAAACTTAGCGCCAGGCCTTCTTCCAGCTCGGTCTGCTGGGTGGCCGCCAGCACCTGAACGCGATGTCGGTGTACCGCTACCTGCGCTGTATCAGCGTGGCAGGACAAGGTGAACTCGGCTTCACTGCAGCGCAATTCACCGGCCTTGCTGACCACAGTGAAAGGGCCTGCGCTGCTCGGGCGGGCCATGAAGAATGCCTGCCCATGCAGCAGTTCGACCACCCGATGGGTTGGCGAGAAATCCAGGTTCATGGCGGTATGCCCGGCCATCTCCACCGTCGAGCCATCGGGCAGGCGGGCGATACGTCGCTCACCCACCGCGGTGCCCAGGTCGGCGAAGGGTGTGTCCATGCCTTTGAGCCAGAACAGGCCGGCACTGGCACTGGCGGCTGCGGCACTGGCGGCGATCCCCATGCCGATGAAGCGGCGGCGAGAGAGGCGTGCCGGGGGTGTTTGCCTGGCCACAGGCGGCTGCAGAAGCTGCGCCGAGGCAGCCCAGAGATTCTCCAGTTCCGCATAGGCCAGGGCGTGGCGCGGGTCAGCCGCCATCCACGCGGCCCACGCCTCGCGCTGTGCCGCGCTGGGCGCGCCGCCATGGAACAACGCGAACCAGGCGTTGGCCTGTTGACCGATGTCGTCGGCGAGCGAGGCGGGGTCGGTAAACGGCGGTTCGCGGTTCATGGGTTCAACGCTTCACAGGCAATAGCAGGGTGGGTGCATTGTGGCAGGCCTTGCATCACCGGGACATGCCTTGTTTCAACAGTTCCAGGGCCTTGACCATGCGGCTGTAGGCCGTCTTGGGGGAAATACCCAGGCGGGCGCCGATGTCGACATAGGTCATGCCTTCGACTCGCACCATCAGGAATACCTCGCGGCAGGGCGCGGGCATGTTCTGGATCACGCTGTTCAATGCGGCCAGTTGCTGGTTGGCGATGGCGGCCTGTTCCAGGTTTGCGCATGGCTGGGCCACTGCGTTGGCCTCGGGCGAATCCAGAGGTTCACTCTTGCGGTGCTGCTGGCGGCGGGTATGGTCGATGAACAGGTTGCGCGCGCTGGAGAACAGGTAGGCGCGGAAGTTTTCGATGCGGCTGCGGCCCATCTGTTCAGAAAGGCGAATGAAGGTGTCCTGGGTCAGGTCGGCTGCGGTTTCCTTGCAACGCAGGCGACGGTCCAGGTACTCCTGAATCTCTTCGCGGTGGGCGAGATAGAGTGCCTTCAGATCTGAACCGGACATGGGCCACCTTGGCGGACGAGCGAGCGAGGGCGGCAAAATACCACAAGTGAGAATTGTTTTGATTAGAGTTTATGCATATCCATGTGCCGGCCTCTTCGCGGGCTTGCCCGCTCCCACAGGTAATGCGCCCTGATCTTTACGCATTCTTTATACCCACCCCCACCCCTCGATC
>NZ_JACVZC010000116.1 GCF_016658545.1 Pseudomonas sp. S37
CCCCCCCCCCCCCCCCCCCCCCCCCCCCCCCCCCCCCCGCTCCTACACAGGGATGTGCGCAGGATTGTAAATCAGTAAACCCACACTTCCACACGCCGGTTACGCAGCCTCCCTTGCTCCAATTCATTTCCGGCGACCGGCAACTCATCACCCATGCCAGTCACTTCCAGCACCTCTACACCATCGCGCGCCAGTTCGCGGCGCACCGCCTGGGCGCGCAGGCGCGACAGCAGGGCGGCGCGGCCGGGCGTTTCCTTGGGGTCGCCAAAGCCTACCAGCACCGCCTTGCTCTGCAGCTTGCCGGCCTGGCGCAAGTATTCGGCCACCCGCTGCACATCCCGCAGGGCTTTGTTGTCGAGGCTGGCGCTGCCTTCCTGGAAACGGAAGTTCACGCTCAGCCGCTGCGCCTGTTGGGCCAGGGTGCGATAGCGCGGTGGCATGTCGGCCTGGGGCGACACCGGTTGGGCCTTGACCTGCTGCGAAACGAAACCCTGCTGGGCGACGATGGCCTGGCCGGCCGGGCTCTGGGCGAAGTCGGCCAGGGCCTTGGCTTCGGGCTTGGGGTTGGCCGGCAGGTAGAAATACAGGCGTCGCGACAGTGGGTAGTCCTCGCTGGCCACCAGCGCGCGTTCTGGCAACATGGCCGGTGCGTCGCC
Source organism: Pseudomonas sp. S37 (assembly GCF_016658545.1). Lineage (GTDB taxonomy): Bacteria > Pseudomonadota > Gammaproteobacteria > Pseudomonadales > Pseudomonadaceae > Aquipseudomonas. The sequence goes on from NZ_JACVZC010000116.1 coordinate 657, forward strand.
CTCGGCCACCGCAAGCACCTTTGCCCCGTGAACGGCGGCCAGGCTGCTGAAACCGATGGCCTGGCGGTCGGCGCCCACCCGTGCGGCCAGTTCGTCACTGGACTCGTAGCGGCGGGCTTTGGCCGACAGTTCGCTGTGTTGTGGCTGCAGCACCAGTGCCTTGAAGGTCTCGAAGGTGCCGGAGCGGTCGTCACGGGCGTACAGGTGGATGGCCCCGCCGGAAACACCCAATTGCTCCCAGCGCTGGATCTGCCCGGAGAAAACCTGCGCCAATTGCCCTGTGGTGAGTTGTGGCAACGGGTTGTCCGGGTGGACGATCACTGCAACGCCGTCCAGGCCGATGACTTGTTCGGCGCTGGCCGCGCGCAGGTCGCCCAAGGCCCGTAGCTGGCGTACTTCGTTGTCGTTGATCGGCCGCGAGGCCGCAGCGAGATCCGCCTCACCCCGGCCCAGGGCAACAAAGCCGGTGCTGGAACCATGGGCTGCGATGTCGACGCGCACCGGCTGGCCCTGCGCATCGCGCGCGGTGATCACGGTTTCGTTGGGCTGCTGGCCCGGTTGCTGCTCAATGGCGCTGGCTTGCTGCGCGCGCAACTGGCCTTGCACCAGTGCCGGCAGCAAGGCTGCACCGATGGTGTTGGAGCCTTGCGCACGCAGGTGCGTGGGCTCGGCCAGGGTTGCCAGCGGTAGCAGGGTGAGCAGCAAGACAAGCAGGCGGGGCATGCCGGGTGGCCCTGTGGCATAGAGTTGGCCGGCAGATTACGACAGTGGCGTGATGATAATGTGACAGTCAGTAGGGCAGTGGTTGTTGGGGCTGCGCAGCAGCCCCGGCGATCTCAATGCGCCCCGGCCGACTTGCTCAGATCACTTTCGGCCCATTCGGTATAGATGCAGGCATCAGCCACCGCCCAACGCACCTTCACGCTATCCCCCGGCTGCATCGGCATGCCCGCCGCCGAAAGCGCCTTCACCGTCAATTCGGTACCGCCCGCCGTCACCACATGGCAGGTCTGGCTTTCACCCAGGAACAACACTTCACCGACCTTGGCACTGACCTCGTTCCAGCCCGCAGGCAGCGGCTCGCGTGCGGCCTGCTCGGCCGTCAGGGCCAGGGCTTTCTCAGGGCGTACCATGATCAGTGCATCTTGCTCGGCAGCCAGGCCCGGGGTCAGGCGAATGGCCACCGGCTGCCCCTCGAAGCTGCCGGCGCCGTTGCTGCTGGCCTTGATCCGCAGGAAGTTGGAGTTGCCCAGGAACGACGCCACGAAGGCATTCGGCGGGTTCTGGTACAAGTCGTAACCGGTGCCCAGGCCAACGATCTTGCCGTGGCTGAAGATGGCGATGCGCTGCGACAGGCGCATGGCTTCCTCCTGGTCGTGGGTCACGTAGACAATGGTGATGCCCAGGCGGCGGTGCAACTGGCGCAGCTCATCCTGCAGGTCTTCACGCAGTTTTTTGTCCAGTGCGCCGAGCGGTTCGTCCATCAGCAGGATACGTGGCTCATACACCAGCGCCCGGGCAATCGCCACGCGCTGCTGTTGGCCGCCAGACATCTGCGACGGCTTGCGGTGGGCGAACTTCTCCAGCTGCACCAGCTTGAGCATGGCGTCGACGCGCTTGTTGGTTTCGGCAGCATTGAGCTTGCGAATGGCCAACGGGAAGGCGATGTTGTCACGCACGTTCAGGTGCGGGAACAGCGAATAGCGCTGGAACACCATGCCGATATCACGCTTGTGCGGCGGCACGTTGACCAGCGACTGGCCGTCTACCAGGATTTCGCCGCTGCTCGGGGTTTCGAAGCCGGCCAGCATCGACAGGGTGGTGGACTTGCCCGAGCCGCTAGAGCCGAGGAAGGTCAGGAACTCGCCGTCCTGGATGTCCAGGTCGAGGTTGTCCACGGCGGTGAAGTCGCCGTAGTGCTTGTTCAGGCCACGCAGGCTGACCAGGGTCGTGCCGGGCGCGTTGTCTTTGATCACTGCACTCATTGTTGTTTTCTCCGCGCTCAGGCGTTTTCGGTGCGCCGGCGCAAGGCGGCGGCAATGAACATGACCAGCAGCGACAAGCCGATCAGCAAGGTCGAAGCCACGGCAATGACCGGGCTGAGGTCCTGACGCAGGGTGGTCCACATCTTCACTGGCAGCGTCTGCAAGTCGGGGCTGGCCATCATCACGCTCAGCACCACCTCATCCCACGACACCAGGAAGGCGAACAGGCCGCCGGCGATCATGCCCGGGCGAATCGCCGGGAAGGTCACCTTGAAGATCGCCTGCAGGCGCGAAGCACCGCAGATTACTGCGGCATCCTCAATCGACTGGTCGAACAGTTTCAGCGAGTTGATGATCGAGATGATGGTGAAGGGCAGGGCGACGATCACATGGCTGACCACGAAGGCGAACAGCGTGCCGGTGTAGCCCAGCTTGAGGAACAACGCATACACCGCCACGGCGATGATCACCAGCGGCACGATCATCGGCATGGTGAACAGCCCGTACAGCAGCTCGCGGCCCGGGAAGCGGCCACGCACCAGGGCGAATGCGCTGGGCAAGCCAAGCAGCACGGCGGCGATGGTGGTCAGCACGGCCACCTTCAGGCTGGCCAGCGCAGCGTCCATCCACTCCGGGTTGGAGAAGAACTGGCCGTACCATTTGAAGGTCCAGCCTGGCGGCGGGAACACCAGCCACTGGGACGAACCGAACGACAGCAACACGATGAACACCACGGGCAGCAGCAGGAAGGCCGCGATCACCCCGGTGGTCAGGTACAGGCCGGTACGCAGCGGGCGGCCCATGGCATTGGGAGACAGGAGCATGGCGGTTTACCTCGCGTTGCCAACCGGGGATTCCGGCTGCAGCTTCAGGTACAGGTAGAAAAGCACCAGGGTGATCACCACCAGCAGTGCAGCGGCGGCGCTGGCCAGGCCCCAGTTAAGGAATGACTGCACCTGCTGGATGATGAATTCGGGCAGCATCATGTTCTGCGCCCCGCCCAGCAGCGCCGGGGTGACGTAATAACCGAGCGACATCACGAACACCATCAACGCCCCGGAGAACAGCCCCGAGCGGCACAGTGGCAGGAATACCTTCCAGAAGTTGGTCCACGGGCTGGCGCCACAGATCGAGCCTGCCTGTAGCACCATCGGGTCGATGGCGTGCATGGTTGCCTGCAACGGCAGCACGATGAACGGGATCATGATGTAGCTCATGCCGATTACCACGCCGGTCAGGTTGTGCACCATTTCCAGCGGAGCATCGATGATGCCCATGGCCATCAACGCCTTGTTGATCACCCCCGAGCTCTGCAGCAGCACCAGCCACGAATAGGTGCGTGCCAGCAGGCTGGTCCACATCGACAGCAGCACGATGTTCAGCAGCCAGCGGCCCCAGCCCTTGGGTACCAGGGTGATCGCCCAGGCCAGCGGGAAGCCCAGCAGCACACTGATCAGGGTGACCACACCGGCCACCGAGAAGGTGTTGAACAGCACCCGCGCATAAGCCGAGTTGGCGAACAGCTGCTCGTAATTGCCCAGCCCCGGCGTGGGTTCCAGCACCCCGCGCAGCAACAGGCCGACCAGCGGGGCGAAGAAGAACAGGCCAAGGAACAGCAGCGCCGGCAGCAGGTTGCGGCTGCCTTTCCAGCGCTGGCTCAGGCTGACGCGGCGGGGGGCCGTACCCGGTGCGCCGGCACCCGTGGGGGCACCTTGCGCGTTATGCAGGGCGTTGATGGCGACTTTCATTTGACCAACCACTCATTCCAGCGCGCGGCGATGGCCTGGCCGTTCTTGGCCCAGTAGGCGAAGTCGAGGGTGACCTGGTCCTGGGCATAGGCGGTCGGCAGGTTCGGTGCAAGGTCCTTGTCCAGCTTGGCCACGCTGTCGAGGTTGACCGGCGCGTAGGCGGTCTTGTTGGCGAACTCGGCCTGGCCTTCGGCGCTGCTGGCGTTGGCCAGGAACTTCATGGCCGCGTCCTTGTTCTTGGCACCTTTGGGGATGACCAGGAAATCGGCCATGACCAGGTTCTGCTTCCAGCTCACACCCACCGGTGCACCGTCTTGCTGCAGGGCGTAGACACGGCCGTTCCAGAACTGCCCGAGCGAGGCTTCACCCGAGGCCAGCAGTTGCTGCGACTGGGCGCCGCCGCCCCACCAGACGATGTCTTTCTTGATGGTGTCGAGCTTCTTGAAGGCGCGGTCCAGGTCCAGCGGGTAGAGCTTGTCGGGGGCTACGCCGTCGGCCAACAGGGCCAGTTCCAGCACGCCAGGACTCGGCCACTTGTACAGGGCGCGCTTGCCAGGGTAGGTCTTGGTGTCGAACAGCGCGGTCCAGTCGACCGGCTTGTTGGCACCCAGCTTGCCTTCGTTGTAACCGAGCACGAAGGAGAAGAAGAACGAGCCGACGCCGTGGTCGGAGACGAAGCGCGGGTCGATCTTGTCGCGTTTGATCTGGTTGAAATCGAGGGGCTCCAGCAGGCCTTCGCTGGCGGCGCGCAGGGCAAAGTCGGCTTCGACATCGACCACGTCCCACTGCACGTTGCCGCTCTCGACCATGGCCTTGAGCTTGCCGTAGTCGGTCGGGCCGTCTTGCACGACCTTGATGTCGGTGGCTTTGCTGAAGGGTACGGCCCACGCTTCTTTCTGGGCGTCCTGGGTGGTCCCGCCCCAGCTGACGAAGTTCAGGCTGTCGGCGGCCTGGGCGGCCTGACATGCCAGGGTCAGCAGGCTGGCGGACAGCACTGCGGTTACACGTTTGCTCAACAGCATGGTTACGCCCTCGTTGCTTTTGTTATTCGAGGCGGGGCTTTTGGTGCGCCCGCCAACAGTGTTCGGGGAGCAGCTAAAACAAAGTGTCTGGTGGCCGTTTGTAATTGTAGGTGCCGGCCTGCAGATTTAAGGTCTACGGGATATCATATTATGGTATTCCAAGCTTTTGGCAAGAGGTATGAGGCGACCGGCCATCACTCTGTCTTTGCAGAAACACCTTGGCCCCTGTGGGAGCGGGTTCACCCGCGAATGCGTCGGTTGCTTCAGCATCGCATTCGCGGGTAAACCCGCTCCCACAGGGCCCTGCCAAATCAGTTGCTCAAGTGTTCTCAGCCCACCATCCCGGGCTCGAACGGAATGCTCTGCACCACCTCCAGCTCATACCCCGCCAGCCCCGCATACTTCAGCGGCGGCCCCAGGTGACGCAGCTTGCCCACGCCCAGGTCCTGCAGAATCTGCGCCCCGGTGCCCACTTCCGAGTACACCTTCGACTGCCCGCGCTGGTAAGGCCGCACCGGCTGGGTCAGCTGCGGTACGCGCTCGAGCAGGGCCTGTGAAGACTCATGGTTGGCCAGGATCACCACCACGCCAGCGCCTTCCTCGGCCACTTTCTGCAGTGCTGCCCACAACGTCCAGTTGGCCGGCCCGGCGTACTCGGCACCGACCAGGTCGCGTAGCGGGTCAATCACATGCACCCGCACCAACGTCGGCTGCTCGCGGCGGATGTCGCCCATGACCATGGCCATGTGCACGCCACCTTCAATGCGGTCTTCATAGGTGACCAGGCGGAAGGTGCCATGCACGGTCGGCAGCTCGCGCTCGCCGATGCGCTTGATGGTCTGCTCGGTGCTCAGGCGGTAGTGGATCAGGTCGGCGATGGTGCCGATCTTGATGCCATGTTGCGCGGCGAACACTTCCAGGTCCGGGCGGCGGGCCATGGTGCCATCGTCGTTAAGCACTTCGACGATCACCGAAGCCGGGCTGAAGCCGGCCAGGCGCGCCAGGTCGCAGCCGGCTTCGGTGTGCCCGGCGCGGGTCAGCACGCCGCCTTCACGGGCGCGCAGGGGGAAGATGTGACCAGGTTGTACCAAATCTTCCGGGCGGGCATTGGGCGCCATGGCCGCCGCCACGGTACGCGCGCGGTCGGCGGCAGAAATGCCGGTAGTCACGCCGCTGGCGGCTTCGATCGACACGGTAAACGCGGTGCTGAACACGCTGCCGTTGGCCGGCACCATCTGCTCCAGCCCCAGGCGCTGGCAGTGATCGTCGGTCAAGGTCAGGCAAATCAGCCCTCGCGCCTGGCGGGCCATGAAGTTGATGGCCTGGGCGTCGCAACGCTCGGCGGCGATCAGCAGGTCGCCTTCGTTTTCGCGGTCCTCGTCATCCACCAGCAGGACCATCTTGCCTTGCCGGTAGTCCTCGAGAAGTTCCTCGATGGTGTTGAAAGCCATGTTGCACGCTCAATGTGGTGGGGTGATTTTTATGGTATACCATCATACACAAATATCGCCGTGACAGGAGAGCAGCGCATGAAGGCTTATTGGATCGCCCATGTGGACGTGACCGACCCCGAGCAATACCAGCAGTACACCCAGCGCGCCCCGGCTGCCTTCAAGGCGTTTGGCGGCCGCTTTCTGGCCCGTGGCGGGCGCAGCGAGGCGATGGAAGGGCGGCCCACCCCGCAGCGTAGCGTGGTGATCGAGTTTGATTCGTACGAGCAGGCGCTGGCGTGTTACCGGTCGGAGCTGTATCAGGAGGCATGCAGCCATCGCCAGGGCGTGGCCAAAGCTGAGGTGATCATTGTCGAAGGGTTTGAGCCCTGAGTTGAACTTGCTGGCCCTTTCGCGGGTAAACCCGCTCCTACATAGGTCACCACAGGTTTCGAATGCTGTGGTGATCTGTGTAGAAGCGGGTTTACCCGCGAAGAGGCATGACCTGCCTTACGGCATACCCGGCAATTCATGCGGCCGCAGGTCAAACACCAGCACCTCGGCATCCACCCCGTTACCCAGCTCCAGCACCTGTTCCTGCCTGACCCGTACCCCATCCCCTTCATTCAGCACCTGCCCATTGAGCTCGACACTGCCCCGGGCCACATGCACATAGGCATGGCGATTTTCCGGCAAGGTCAGCGTGGCACGCTCGTCACCGTCGAACAAACCGGCATACACCCGCGCATTCTGCCGCACCTGCAACGAGCCCTCGGCGCCATCGGGCGAGATGATCAAGCGCAGCTTGCCGCGCTTTTCGTCGGCACTGAAATGCTGTTGTTGGTAACGCGGCGTGGCACCTTGCACGTTCGGCACAATCCAGATCTGCAGGAAGTGCACCGGTTGTGCCTGGCTGTGGTTGAACTCGCTATGGGCCACACCGTGGCCGGCGCTCATCAGCTGCACATCACCCGGGCGGATCACCGAACCGGTGCCCAGCGTGTCCTTGTGCTCCAGCGCGCCTTCCAGCACGTAGGAGAAAATCTCCATGTCCCGGTGCGGGTGCTGGCCAAAACCTTTACCTGGTATGACCCGATCATCGTTGATCACCAGCAGGTCGGAGAAACCTTGTTCGTCCGGGTTGCGGTAGTGGCCAAATGAAAAGGTGTGGAAGGACTTCAACCAGCCATGGAAGGCCAGGCCGCGGTCTTGAGCGTTACGGATGGTGAGCATGGTGATTCTCCTTGAATGCCGGGGCCGTTAGGGCTGCCGTGCTGTCGATGGAGATAACTTTACTGTCATCAATACCTTTAAAAAATAGTGTCTTGGTGGAATGACTGTCTTGCCTCAAGTGACAGTCGATCGGGTCTTTGTAGGGCAATTCTGAATTTTCCGCCGCTTGCTCTCTGTCCGTTTTGCCGGTGATAGCGTCGGGGTTTTCATACAGGGAGTTGTTCATGGCACGCATATCGATACATGGCAAAGGACAGGCACTCGATGGCGACCTCACCACCACGGGGGCACTCTGCATAGCCAGCAATACCAACTACCGGGGGAACAACCAGCGTGCACTGCGCCTGGGGGATGCCACGACCGAGTGTCCGGCATGCAAAAAGCCTGGTGTAATCGTTGAAGGGCTGCCTTTCTTCAAAATCGAAGGCAAACCAGCCGTGGTAGATGGGGCGCTGGTCAAATGTGGTTGTCCAGAGGGCAGTAACCGGGTCGTGGCCACGGGAGGGCCTGGATTAGCGGCAAGTACCTCGGCGGCACAGCAGGTAAGCCAGGCGGCAACCTCAGGTCAAGCCGGCTCCATTTCCCCCGTCAAAACTTCGCTAGCAGAAAAGAAGCCGCAGCCTGTGATCTGCAATGATCCTGACATGATGGAACAGGTGGCCAGATACATCGCCGGGGAAATGAACCGCAATATCACACACTCATCCGTAGTGAAAATGAGGAAGCTAACCAGCTTTGACGCGGTAGAGGAACATGCAAAATTTAAGAAGCTCCCTTGGTATGCACGTCTTTTACCGCCTGACTTTCAAGCAATGATGGTTGGCAACACTGCTGCCGCGATGGCGCTTTGGGCAGAGCGGGTTGGTCAGAATAGACCATGGGATCACAAGGTGGCGATTGCACAAAGGTTCGGCAGGGTTTGGCATAAGCAAGGTGAAGTCGACTACTACTACGACATCTGGTCGAACATCCACTATGGCTATGTAGGACGGGCGGGGGGGCTTTCAGAAAGTGTTCTTCTGGATGGTGCCGGGCTTGAGCAGATTGCATCAGACAGCATTCGGAAGGTTCAAGATTGGGATGAACAAGATGGGCCTCGTCGCTACGCAGACATCGACGGGATGCGGGCTTGGGATGATATAGGCGATCGTGTCTCTATCATTATTGGCATCAAAATGTACAAGCAGCATCCAAACGGTGGGATTACGGCAAAGGTGCTCATGGACGAGGTATTAGCATTGCCACTGTCAAGCTGGGGAGGTAGCGTACGTGATCACGTCTGCAACTAAACCGAAACGGCATTTCGGGCGCTGGGTGGTCGCGATAATGCTCGCCCCAATCGTCTTTTGGTATGTCGCTATACCCCGGGTAAGTTTTCATTTTTCTGACAAAGGCCAGGGTCGCCTTGGCTATATCTTGAATGTTCAGCACGACATATCAAAAGGTGAAATCTACCCAGGCGAAACCACAGGCGGCGGCGGTCACATCTTCCCAAACGACCAGTTTTTCATGCAGCTCGATTGGAACAACCGTGGTACGTGGCACTGTATTCGGGCCAAACCCAAGTGGCCGAGGGTCCATATCTACATCGGGGCGGACGGTACCATCGATAGCCGCACCGATGGCAGATTCATTGAAGCCTGCGGACCATTTCCGCAATAGCAGCAAAAGACCCGCCTAGGCGGGTCTTCTACTCGTTGATTTACTGGAGATGCACTTTAAGTTCAGTGCCCGCTTGACGCATTGCCGCCTTTACAGCCGGCACCTGGCTCAGCGGGTTGAGCAGCCCATAGTCATGAATCATCCCGTTGTACCGCACCGAGGTCACCGTCACGCCCGCCGCATTCAACTTGCGGGCATACGCCTCACCTTCATCGCGCAGCACATCGAACTCAGCCGTTTGCACCAGCGCCGGCGGCAAGCCTTTCAACTGTTCACTGCTGGCCCGCAGCGGCGAGGCGTAGATCTGCTCCCGTGCCTTGGCGTCGGTGGTGTAGCTGTCCCAGAACCACTTCATCATCCCGGTGGTCAGGAAGTGCCCTTCGGCAAACTGCTTGTACGACGCAGTTTCGAAGCTGGCATCGGTCACCGGCCACAGCAGCAACTGGAAGCGCAGGGCAGGGGTGCCGGCCTCTTTGGCCTTAAGCGCCACGACTGCCGCCATGTTGCCGCCAACGCTGTTGCCGGCCACGGCCAGGCGCTTGCCGTCCACGCCGATTTCCTTGCCATGCTCGGCCACCCACCGGGTCGCGGCGTAGGCCTGGTTGATTGCCGTCGGGTAGTGCGACTCAGGCGACGGGGTGTAGTCGACATAGACCGCTACCGCGCCGGAGCCGACCACCAGGTCGCGGATCAGCCGCTGGTGGGTCGGGAAGTCGCCGAGTACCCAGCCGCCGCCGTGGAAGAACATGAACACGGGCAACTCACCCTTCACATTGGCCGGGCGCACCACTTGCAGCTTGATTGCCTGGCCGTTGGCCTGGATGGTGCGTTCCTTCACCTCAATGCCGGAGAGGTCGACCTTGACCGATGCCTGGGCGCCGGTCAGTACGGCACGGGCGTCTTTCGGGCTGAGCTGCTCCAGTGGCTTGCCGCCGCCTTGTTCCAGCGCTTCAAGGAAGGCCTGAGTGTGCTGCTCGACGCCTGGGCTGCCAGCGGCAAAGGCGCTGGAAACGGACAGGGCCAGAAGGGAAGCGGTGAGGGTTTTGTGGACAATGTTCATGAGCGAATCCTTTTCTGTGCAAGTGTTGGGAGTGGGCGTCTTGCCTGGCCTGCTGGGCCATCGCTGCGACTTGTGTGTAGATTAAGCAGATGCAGTGATGGGAAAAAGCCGCTATAAAGCGTTTAACTGTCACCAAGAGCGAGACAATGAACCCTTACGAAGACATGCGGATCTTTGCCCAGGTCATGGAGGCCGGCAGTTTCACCGCTGCCGCCGACCGCCTGGGCATGTCCAAGCAATCGGTCAGCCGGCGCCTGATGCAGCTTGAGGAGCGCCTGGGCGTGCGCCTGCTCAACCGCTCCACCCGGCGCCTGGACGCCACGCCGCTGGGGCAGCACTACTACCAGTCGGCGCTGCGTTTGTTGGGCGAAGTGCAGCAGGTGGAACACGACATCAGCGGCCAGGCCCAGGCCTTGCGCGGCACCTTGCGCCTGAGTGCACCGCTGTCGTTTGCCATGACGCACCTGGGCTGCTTGCTGACCGAGTTCCTGCAGTTGCACCCGCAGGTGGATGTGGAGGTGGACCTGAGTGACCGCGCCGTGGACCTGATCGGCGAGGGCTATGACTTGGCGTTGCGTATTGGTGCCCTGGAAGATTCCAGCCTCATTGCCCGGCGTATTGCCGATGTCGAGCGGGTGTATTGCGCAAGTCCGGCCTACCTGGCGGCGCGGGGCGTGCCGACCCGGCCGGAACAACTGGCCGGGCATGACTGCCTGCCTTATGGGCATTCGCGGCAGGTGCAGTGGCAGTTCCGCCAGGGCGGCAAGGCCCAGGCGATTCAGGTAGCTGGGCGGATGCGTGCAAACAACGGCGAGATGCTGAGGGACGCGGCGATTGCCGGGATGGGGGTGACCTACCTGCCGACCTTTATCGTTGGGCAGGCGTTGGCGGACGGGCGCCTGGTGACGGTGCTGGATGAATGGGTGACGCCGGCGTTGCAGCTGTCGGCGGTGTACCCGCAGCACCGGCAAGTGGCGCGGCCGGTGCAGGGGTTTGTGAATTTTCTGCGCGAGCGGTTGGTGCAGCTCTGACCTTGAACACCGAGTTGGCCGCTTCGCAGTTAAACCTGCTCCTGCACAGGTCGTTGCAGGCGCAGGTTTACCCGCGAAGCGTGCGTAGCCCCAAAGCCGGCCTGCGGGCAGCGTGCCTCAATGTGCGCAGCGGCTGGTATCGCCTTGCTCGGCCGGGGCCTTGCGCGCCGCCGCGAGGATAGTTGCCAGCACGATCAATGCAGCACCCGCCGCCATCCGCAGGCTCGGCTGGTCACCAAACAACCACCATGCCCCGATGATCGCGTACACCGGCTCCAGCGCAATGATCATACCGGCAGTACGCGCCTCCAGCCCTTCCAGGCTCTTCACGAACAGGAACTGCGACAGCCCGGTGCAGAACACCCCCAGCAACGCCAGGTTGATCCAGTCATTACCCGCCAGGCTGGTGTTACCCAAGTGAGTGAAAGCGAACGGCGCCACCAGCGCAGCCACCACCACGTTCTGCCAGAACGCCACCTGCATGGCGTTCATGCTTGATGCATTGCGGCGGTTGGCCACGGTCAGCAGGGCGAACGCCAGGCCCGAACCCAGCCCCCACAGCAGGCCGACGGTGCCTTTGTCCAGCAGGTCGAAGGTCGGCACCACCAGCACCAACCCTGCAGTGACCATTAGCAACAGCAAACCTTGCACGGCTCCAATGCGCTGGCCGAACACACCGCGTTCGATCATGGCGATGAACGCCGGGAAGCTGGCAAAGCCCAAGGTAGCCACAGCCACACCACCCACTTTCACGGCAATGAAGAAGGTCACCCAATGCGTGGCCAGCAGCGCGCCGGTCAGGCCCAGTATCGGCAGGTTGCGCAGGGTCAGGGCGTCGAGCAGACGCGTACCTTTGAGCCCGGCAACGAAGCCCAGGGCGATGAAAGCGAAGGTGGCGCGGCCGAAGGTGATAATGCTGGCGTCGGCTTCGATCAGGTGACCGAGGATACCGGTCAGGCCGAACAACACAGCGGCGATGTGGGCAACGCACAGGGCGTTACGGTGGCCGGTGGCAGCACCGGCTACGGGGATTGAAGTCGCGATCATGGCAGTCAAGTCTTCACAATGTGGCGCGCGCATGCACTCCCGGCTGCGCGACGCGGGTCTCTAATACTGGGAGTTTTATCGTTATGAGCCCGGACGAACTGCCCGGTGCAAAAAGGCGCCACAGCGTTGGAATTGTGAAGCGAGGCTGTTTTACTCGCGGGTACCACGTCGACCAGCCCACGGCGCGGGGCTGGTCGATGTGTGTATTATCTTTGTATACAGGCTTTCCAGCCGATCGCGGGCGCCGTGTGCTTGTCTGATCGCGACATCACTTGTTGCCTTGCTGCGCCGCCTTACTCGTCGCCGTAGTTCATGATCGACAGCAGCCGGATTGGCACTTGTACCAGTTGTTCGGGACCGTGCGGGGTTTCGCCGTCGAAGGTCAGGCTATCGCCAGCCTGCATGTGGTAGAGCTGGTTGCCGTGGCGGTACACCAGTTCGCCCTCCAGCAAATGGAGGAACTCGGTGCCGGGGTGGGCGAAGGTCGGGAACTCTTCGCTGGCGTCATCCATGCTCACCATATAAGCCTCGAAATGCTTTTTCGGCCCCCTGGCGTGATTGAGCAAGTGGTAGGTATGGCCCTTCTCGGTACCGCGGCGCACTACCTCCAGGCCTTCACCGGCTTTTACCAGCAGCGCGTTGCCATCGGGCTGGTCGTACTGGCTGAACAGCTTGGCCATCGGCATGCCCAGCACGTCGCACAGGCGGCTGAGGGTGTCGAGGCTGGTGGATACCTGGGCGTTCTCGATCTTGCTCAGCATGCCCTGGCTGATGCCGGCGATGCGCGCCACGTCGGCAAGCTTGAGGGACTGGGCTTGGCGCTGGCGCTTGATCTGCAGGCCCAGGTATTGCTCCAGGCGAAGGCGCGGTTCGGTTTCGGTCGGCATCGAATGTCCTGCACGGTTTCAGTTCAAGAATTAATGTTTCGCACTGGGAAAGTGCGAAATGCAGCTGCGGTGGCTGCTGCTTTCCTCAGGTGAAAACAAGTTTCCCATAAATACCGGTTAGAAATCTGCTGGGATTGTGTGTTGCCTGTGCGGGCCTCTTCGCGGGTAAACCCGCTCCCACAGGGCGCTGTGTCAGTCCTTGTGGGAGCGGGTTTACCCGCGAAGAGGCCCGCACAGGCAACCGCAAACCAACGGGCTGAACAATGTTGGCAAGCGCATTGCATTCCTATCAGGAAAGTAAGTTTCCCATGCGGAATCATTGCCCTTGCCCAGGAGTGTTCAACCCATGTTGCCAGCAGAAACCCAGCGCACCCTCGACCAGCACGGTATCAAGTACGTACTGGCACAGTTCGTCGATATCCATGGCTCGGCGAAGACCAAGTCGGTGCCGGTCTCGGGCTTGAAAATGGTAGCCGAGGAGGGCGCCGGTTTTGCCGGGTTCGCCATCTGTGGCATGGGCATGGAGCCACACGGCCCGGACTTCATGGCCCGTGGCGACCTGTCTACCTTGCTTCCGGTGCCGTGGCAGCCAGGCTACGGCCGCGTGGTGTGCGTGGGCCACGTCAACGGCCAGCCCTGGCCCTACGACAGCCGCTACGTGTTGCAGCAACAGGTGCAGCGCCTGGCCGACAAGGGCTGGACCTTGAACACCGGCCTTGAGCCCGAGTTCAGCCTGTTCCGCCGCGACGAAGGCGGCAAACTGCAACTGGTGGACGCTTCCGACAACCTCGACAAGCCGTGCTACGACTACAAGGGCCTGTCGCGCTCGCGGCTGTTCCTCGAACGCCTGACCGAGGCGTTGCAGCCGGTGGGCTTCGACATCTACCAGATCGACCACGAGGACGCCAACGGCCAGTTCGAGATCAACTACACCTACAGCGACGCCATGGAGTCGGCCGACCGTTTCACCTTCTTCCGCATGGCCGCCGGCGAGATCGCCAACGACCTGGGCATGATCTGCTCGTTCATGCCCAAGCCCGACCCCAAGCGTGCCGGCAATGGCATGCACTTCCATCTGTCGCTGGCCAGCAGCACCAACAAGAACCTGTTCCACGACCCGTCCGACAGCAGCGGCATGGGCCTGTCGAAGCTGGCCTACCACTTCGCCGCCGGCCTGCTGGCCCACGGCCCGGCGCTGTGCGCTTTCGCTGCGCCTACCGTCAACTCGTACAAGCGCCTGGTAGTCGGCCGTTCGCTGTCCGGCGCCACCTGGGCCCCGGCGTTTGTCGCCTACGGCGCCAACAACCGCTCGGCCATGGTGCGCATCCCCTATGGCCGCCTGGAGTTCCGCCTGCCGGACGCCGGCTGCAACCCGTACCTGGTCACCGCCGCGATCATTGCCGCGGGCCTCGATGGCATCGACCGTCAGCTGGAGCCGGGCGAGATGTGCAACGAGAACCTCTACAACCTCAGCCTGGAAGAGATTGCCGCATGCGGCATCAAGACCCTGCCTCAGTCGCTGAAGGAGGCCGCCGACGCCCTGGAAGCCGACCCGCTGTTCCGCGAAGTGCTCGGTGCAGAGATTGTCGACGAGTTCATCAAGCTCAAGCGCATGGAGTGGGTGGAGTACTGCCGCCACGTCTCCGACTGGGAAATCCAGCGCTACACCGAATTCTTCTGACCCACCCCCTCTCGGGCGACCGCCCCGTGCGGCGGCTGCCCTCTGCCTGGAAGGAGCATCACCATGTGTGGAATCGTAGGTCTGTACCTGAAAAAGCCCAAGCTGGAAGCCCAGCTCGGCAAGCTCTTCGAACCCATGCTGCAAGCCATGACCGACCGTGGCCCGGACAGCGCCGGCTTTGCCATCTACGGCGATGAAGTGGCCGATGGCTGGGTCAAGCTGACCCTGCAGGCCACTGATATCAACTACCCCTGGGCCACCCTGATGGGCCAGCTGGAAGGGCGCCTGGGTTGCTCGCTGGACTGGTTCCAGAACGCCAGCGCCGCCGTGCTCAAGGTGCACACCAGCGAGGCCGCTGCCCGCCAGGCCTTGAGCGAGCTGGCGCCGGACGTGCGCATCATGAGCGCTGGGCAAAGCATCGAAATCCTCAAGGGCATGGGCCTGCCGGCGGAAATTTCCAGCCGCTTCGGCCTGGCTGGCATGAAAGGCAGCCACATCATCGGCCATACCCGCATGGCCACCGAAAGCGCGGTAACCATGGAGGGCAGCCACCCGTTCTCCACCGGCGCCGACCTGTGCCTGGTGCACAACGGCTCGCTGTCCAACCACTTCCGCCTGCGCCAGGCGCTCAAGCGCGAAGGCATCAGTTTTGAAACCGACAACGACACCGAGGTGGCGGCCGGTTACCTGACCTGGCGCCTGCAGCAGGGCGACAGCCTGGCCCAGGCCCTGGATGGCGCGCTGGAAGACCTGGACGGCTTCTTCACTTTCGCGATCGGCACCCGCAACGGCTTTGCCGTGATCCGCGACCCGATCGCCTGCAAGCCGGCCGTGCTGGCCGAGACCGACGACTACGTGGCCATGGCCTCGGAGTACCAGGCCCTGGCCAGCCTGCCGGGCATCGAGCACGCCAAGGTCTGGGAGCCGGCACCGGCCACCCTGTACGTCTGGGAGCGCGAAAGCGCCTGACCTGCCACCGAACCCCTGGAGAACCTTATGAAGACAATCGACCTTTCCAGCACTTCGGTGCGTGTGCTCAACCAGTCCCTGCACGGTGAGGTGCAGGACCACGAATGGCGGGTGACCCACCCGGGCGGCAAGCACAACCTGGCCGTGGGCATCAACGCTGATGTGGCCGTGGATATCGAAGGCCATGCCGGCTACTACTGCGCCGGCATGAACCAGCAGGCCAGCGTCACCGTGCACGGCAACGTCGGTGTGGGTGTGGCCGAGAACATGATGTCCGGCTCGGTATGGGTCAAGGGCAGTGCTTCGCAGGCTGCCGGCGCCACCGCCCACGGCGGGCTGCTGGTGATTGAAGGCGATGCCGGCGCGCGCTGTGGCATCTCGATGAAGGGCGTGGACATCGTGGTCGGCGGCAGCATCGGCCACATGAGCTGCTTCATGGGCCAGGCCGGGCGCCTAGTCGTCTGCGGCGACGCCGGCGATGCGCTGGGCGATTCGCTGTACGAGGTACGCATCTACGTGAAAGGCACGGTGCAGTCGCTGGGCTCGGACTGCATCGAGAAAGAAATGCGTGCCGAGCACCTGCAAGAGCTGCAGGAACTGCTGAACAAGGCCGGCCTGGCGCACAAGGCCGCCGATTTCAAACGTTACGGCTCGGCCCGCCAGCTGTACAACTTCAAAGTCGACAACGCCAGCGCGTACTGATCCAGGAGCATTTCCATGAGCGAACAATTCCCCCCGGTACTGCGTGAGTCGGCCACCTTCGATCGCCTGACCATCCAGGAAATCCAGCGTGCCGCCGAAACCGGCATCTACGACATCCGTGGCGGCGGCACCAAGCGCCGCGTGCCGCACTTCGACGACCTGCTGCTGCTCGGTGCCAGCGTGTCACGCTACCCGCTGGAAGGTTACCGCGAGAAGTGCGGCACCGATGTGGTGCTGGGCAACCGCTTTGCCAAGAAGCCCATCCACCTGAAGATCCCGGTAACCATCGCCGGCATGAGCTTCGGCGCGTTGTCGGCCAACGCCAAGGAAGCACTGGGCCGTGGCGCAACCATCGCCGGCACCAGCACCACCACGGGTGACGGTGGCATGACCCCGGAAGAACGCGGCCAGTCGCAACACCTGGTGTACCAGTACTTGCCGTCGCGCTATGGCATGAACCCCGACGACCTGCGCAAGGCCGACGCCATCGAGATCGTCCTAGGCCAGGGTGCCAAGCCGGGCGGTGGCGGCATGCTGCTGGGCATGAAGGTGACCGAGCGTGTGGCCGGCATGCGGACCTTGCCGATTGGCGTTGACCAGCGCAGCGCCTGCCGCCACCCGGACTGGACCGGCCCGGATGACCTGGCGATCAAGATTGCCGAGATCCGCGAGATCACCGACTGGGAAAAACCGATCTACGTGAAGATCGGTGCCAGCCGCCCGTACTACGACGTCAAGCTGGCGGTGAAGGCCGGTGCCGATGTGATCGTGCTCGACGGCATGCAGGGCGGTACTGCGGCTACCCAGGAAGTGTTCATCGAGCACGTCGGTATCCCGATTTTGCCTGCTATCCCGCAGGCGGTGCAGGCGCTGCAGGAAATGGGCACGCACCGCAAGGTGCAGCTGATTGTCTCGGGGGGGATCCGTAATGGTGCCGACGTGGCCAAGGCCATGGCCCTGGGGGCAGATGCGGTGGCCATTGGCACGGCGGCGCTGATCGCCTTGGGCGATAACCACCCGCGGCTGGACAGCGAACTGAAGAAGATCGGCTCGGCGGCAGGTTTCTATGACGACTGGCAGAACGGCCGCGACCCGGCTGGCATCACCACCCAGGACCCGGAGCTGGCCAAGCGGTTGAACCCGGAAGAGGCTGGGCGGCGCTTGGCCAACTACCTGCGGGTGTTGGTGCTGGAGGCGCAGACCATGGCGCGGGCGTGTGGCAAGTCGCATTTGCATAACCTCGACCCGGAGGATTTGGTGGCGTTGACCGTAGAGGCTGCGGCGATGGCGCGGGTGCCGTTGGCGGGTACCGCGTGGGTGCCGGGGCAGGCGCAGTACTGAGCTTTGGTAATTGGGGCCGCTTTGCGGCCCATCGCGACGCAAGGCCGCTGCTACAGGGGGCCGCGCAGGGTTGAGGCATTGTGCGGTCCTTTGTAGGAGCGGCCTTGCGTCGCGATGGGCTGCAAAGCAGCCCCCGATGCATCCCCATTCGCACAGGAGTGATCTCATGAAGCTTGCCCTTGCTGTTGTGCTGTTCGCGTTGACGCCGTTGGCCCACGCCGCCGAACCCACCCTGGACACCGGCAACACCGCCTGGATGATTTGCGCCGCGATGTTCGTGCTGATGATGTGCATCCCCGGCCTGGCGCTGTTCTACGGTGGCATGGTGCGGGCCAAGAACTTCCTTTCGGTGTTTACCCAGCTGTTCACCGTGGCCGGGGTGATCGGCATCCTCTGGGTGCTGTTCGGCTACAGCCTGGTGGTCGACACCAGCGGCATGGTCGAGGGCCAGCTCACCTTCAACAGCTTCATTGGCGGGTTGGACAAGGCGCTGATGCTGGACATCGACCATGACAGCCTGGTCGGCACCATTCCTGAAGGTGTATTCGCGGTATTCCAGCTGACCTTCGCCATCATCACCCCGGCACTGATTGCCGGCGGCTTTGCCGAGCGCATGAAGTTCAGCGCTTCGCTGCTGTTCATGGCGGCGTGGTTCGTGCTGGTGTATGCGCCAATCGCCCATATGGTTTGGGGTGGACCGGGCGCATTGATGGTCAACTGGGGGGTGCTGGATTTTGCAGGCGGCACTGCGGTGCACATCAACTCTGGTGTGGCGGCGCTGGCGGCAGCGTTGATGTTGGGCACGCGCAAGGGCTACCCGCAGGTGGCAATGCCGCCGCATAACCTTGGGTTCACTTTGGTAGGGGCAGGGTTGTTGTGGGTGGGCTGGTTTGGCTTCAACGTCGGCTCCGGGCTTGCGGCCAACCAGGGGGCTGGGGTGGTGATGGTGGCGACCATGGTGGCGGCCTGCGCGGGGGTTGTCGGCTGGTTGCTGACCGAGAAGGCCATGCATGGTCGGCCGACGGCGCTGGGGGCGGCTTCCGGGGCGCTGGCCGGGTTGGTCGGGATTACCCCGGCCTGTGCCTTTGTCGGGCCGTTGGGTGCAGTGGTGATCGGCTTGTTGACCGGGGCGATCTGCTTCTTTGCCGTGACCCGGCTGAAGCAGGCTTTGGGCTACGACGACAGCCTGGATGTGTTCGGCCTGCATGGCGTGGGCGGGATGGTCGGGGCGATCCTGACCGGGGTGTTTGCCGCGCCTGCGTTGGGTGGCTATGTGGAGGGGGTGTCGCCGATCGGGCAGGCGCTGGTGCAGCTGAAGGGGGTGGCGTTCACCTTTGTGTACTGCTTTGTGGTGAGCTGGGCGATTCTCGGGGTGATCAAGCTGACCATCGGGTTGCGGGCCAGCCGGGAAGAGGAAGAGCAGGGGCTGGACCTGGCTGAGCACAATGAGCGGGCTTATAACCTCTGAGTGATGTGTTGTCTGTACCGGCCTGGTTGCGGGGGGGGCCCCCGGGCCCGGGGGGGTGGGGGGGGGGG
>NZ_JACVZC010000117.1 GCF_016658545.1 Pseudomonas sp. S37
TCCGGCGCCCCGGCAAGGCCGCTCCTACAGGTTCTGTGCCTGCCTTGAAGGTGATGCAGGTAAGGTGGGAGCGGGCGTGCCCGCGAAAAGGCCATTAGCCACGCCCCATCCCTCCCCTGCCCTACAACAGGGCACACCTCAAATCGCCGCTACGCCATAAATCCGGCGCCAATAATTCATCACTCCTACCCTTATCGCCAAACGCCATAAGACCGTTCATACCTTTTTTGACGAATTCTGAAAAATATTTTCAGATGCTGGCAATAAAACATCTCGCAACAGTTTCACCCTTGATACACAGGGGGCAAACCTCTGCGTGCTATCAAATTGAAACTGCCCGTAACTGAATAAATATTTAGAAATCTTTCATCCGGGCGAATTCCACTCAGGAACTTCTTATGTGGCCCACCGCTCATAGTGCCGTAACGAATTTCATGCCTACGGGCTGTGAGAGATGACTTACAGATGACAATGGCAGGTATCCACTACCGGCCTCAAAACGTTAAGACAGGCAATACGGGAACCCCCGGAAACCCTGTCCATGCAGGAGACAAGCGTCCCTTTACAACTCGTCCTAGTGGTTGATTTCAAAGGATTTATCCCACTTGAAAGAACAAGCACAGCAACGCGCCAAGTAGCGCATTGCAATAAAGACGGCTGCATTTCAGGGCACGTTTTTAATACATGGCTTTTTAATGCCTACTTTTAGCGCAACACTTTTTGCGCTCCGGATTTATTTTGCCTGCGCTCGGTGAAGTGTGCATTCGCCATGAACCCGTGCGCCCGAAAACTGTTGTTAATCAACCCAGCCCGGCGCTCTGCAAAGAGGCCGGCGTGATAAACACATGAGGTGATAGCGATGCGTATCAGCATCTTTGGTTTGGGTTATGTGGGTGCAGTCTGTGCAGGCTGCCTGACGGCGCGTGGCCATGAAGTGATCGGTGTGGATGTGTCCAGCACCAAGATCGACCTGATCAACCAGGGCAAGTCGCCCATCGTCGAACCCGGCCTGGAAGCACTGCTGCAACAGGGCATCGCCAATGGCCGCCTGCGCGGCACCACCGACTTCGCCGAGGCCATCCGCGCCAGCGATGTGTCGATGATCTGCGTGGGCACCCCGAGCAAGAAGAACGGCGACCTGGGCCTGGAATACATCGAGTCGGTGTGCCGCGAAATCGGCTACGTGCTGCGTGACACCACCCGCCGTCACACCATCGTGGTGCGCAGCACCGTGCTGCCCGGCACCGTGAAAAACGTGGTCATCCCGATCCTCGAAGACTGCTCGGGCAAAAAGGCTGGCGTCGACTTCGGTGTCGCGGTCAACCCGGAGTTCCTGCGCGAAAGCACTGCGATCAAGGACTACGACCAGCCACCGATGACCGTCATCGGCGAACTGGACAGCGCCAGCGGCGACATCCTCCAGGCCCTGTACGAAGAACTCGACGCCCCGGTCATCCGCAAGCCGATCGAAGTGGCCGAGATGATCAAGTACACCTGCAACGTGTGGCACGCCACCAAGGTCACCTTCGCCAACGAGATCGGCAACATCGCCAAGGCCGTCGGCGTCGATGGCCGTGAAGTGATGGACGTGGTCTGCCAGGACAAGGTGCTCAACCTGTCGCAGTACTACATGCGCCCCGGCTTCGCCTTCGGCGGCTCGTGCCTGCCCAAAGACGTGCGCGCCCTCACCTACCGTGCCGCCAGCCTCGATGTGCGTGCACCGCTGCTCGACTCGCTGATGCGCAGTAACGAATCGCAGGTGCAGAACGCCTTCGAACTGATCGAGGCCCACGACAAGCGCAAGGTCGCCCTGCTCGGCCTGAGCTTCAAGGCCGGTACCGACGACCTGCGCGAAAGCCCGCTGGTAGAGCTGGCCGAGCGCCTGATCGGCAAGGGCTACCAGCTGGACATCTACGACGAGAACGTCGAGTACGCCCGGGTTCACGGGGCGAACAAGGACTACATCGAATCGAAGATCCCGCACGTCTCGTCGTTGCTCAACGGTGACTTCCAGCAGGTCATCGACAACGCCGACATCATCGTCCTCGGCAACCGTGACGAGCAGTTCCGCGCCCTGGCCCAGCAAGCGCCAGCCGGCAAACAGGTGATCGACCTGGTCGGTTTCATGAGCAAGCCGACCAGCACCACCAGCCGCACCGAAGGCATCTGCTGGTAAGCCCTCGGCCGGGCAGCGCAAGCCTCCCCGCTTGCGCTGCCCACCCTCTCCCGAATTCTCGACGGATGCTGAACATGCAAAGGCTCCAGACAGTGCTGTTGCAGTGCGCCGGTTGGCTGCTCTACATGAGCCTGCTCATGCTGATCGCCCTGGCCCTGCCAGCCGATATCTTCGACTCGCAGTCGAAGCACTTCATCTTCCTGGTCGGCGCAGTCGGCATCTGGCGCTATTCCATGGGCGCCACCCATTTCATCCGCGGCATGATCTTCCTTTACGGCGTGTACCCGTACCTGCGCCGCAAGGTGCAGAAAATGGGCGATGCTACCGACCCGTCGCACGTGTACCTGATGGTCACCAGTTTCCGTATCGAAGCACTGACCACCGCCCAGGTGTACAGCTCGGTGATCCGCGAAGCGATCAACTGCGGCTTCCCCACCACCGTGGTCTGCTCGCTGGTGGAAATGTCCGATGAGCTGCTGGTGAAGAGCCTGTGGGCCAAATACAACCCGCCGGCCCACGTGAAGCTGGACATCGTGCGCATCGCCGGTACCGGCAAGCGCGACGGCCTGGCCTACGGCTTCCGCGCCATTTCGCGCATGCTGCCGGACGACAACGCCGTGGTGGCGGTGATCGACGGTGACACCGTGCTGGCCGATGGCGTGGTGCGCAAGACCGTGCCGTGGTTCAAGCTGTTCCCCAACGTCGGCGGCCTGACCACCAACGAGTTCTGCGAAGTGCGCGGCGGCTACATCATGAGCGAGTGGCACAAGCTGCGCTTCGCCCAGCGCCACATCAACATGTGCTCGATGGCCCTGTCCAAACGGGTGCTGACCATGACCGGGCGCATGTCGATGTTCCGCGCCAGCGTGGTGACCAACCCCGAGTTCATCGCCGACGTCGAAAGCGACTCGCTGATGCACTGGCGCCTGGGCCGCTTCAAGTTCCTCACCGGTGACGACAAGTCCAGCTGGTTCAGCCTGATGCGCCTGGGCTACGACACCTTCTACGTGCCGGACGCCGCCATCAACACGGTGGAGCACCCGCCGGAAAAGAGTTTCTTCAAAGCCAGCCGCAAGCTGATGTACCGCTGGTACGGCAACAACCTGCGGCAGAACTCCCGTGCCCTCGGGCTTGGCATGCGCCGCCTGGGCCTGTTCACCAGCGTCGTGCTGTTCGACCAGCGCGTGTCCATGTGGACTAGCCTGCTGGGCCTGACCGTGGCGGTGATCGCCAGCCTCAAGTTCGGCCTGGCCTTTTTGCTGGTGTACCTGCTGTGGATCGGCATCACCCGCCTGATCCTCACCATCATGCTGCTGTGCAGCGGCCACAACGTCGGCCCCGCCTACCCGCTGATTCTCTATTACAACCAGATCATCGGCGCGCTGATGAAGATCTACGTGTTCTTCCGCCTCGACAAACAGTCGTGGACGCGCCAGCCCACTGCCCTCAAGCGTGACCTCGCCAGCTTTCAACAATGGTTCAACACCTGGTCCTCGCGGACCATGACCTTCTCGGCGGCCAGCATCTTCGTTGCTGTGCTGTTCATGGTCGTGTGAGCCCAACCCGGATCGGATCTAACAGGAACAAACCCCATGAATACCGCCGTGAACGTCAACGTCGTGCATGAGTCCGAAGCCCAGCGCCAACACGCTCGAGTACGCATTCCCGCCAAGCTGCGGTTCCTCGACGCCCAGCGCCAGACCCACGAAGTGAAGGTCGACGACCTGTCCGCCGGTGGCCTGAGCTTTCACACCAAGCAACCCCTGTCGGTTGGCGATGTGCAGCGCGGGCGGCTGCAGTTCACGGTCGACAACCTCGGCCTGACGATCGACATCGAATTCCAGGTGCGCTCGTACAACCCGGGCAGCGGCCGGACCGGGGCGCAGTTCCAGAACCTTGAACCCCGTGACATCGCCACGCTGCGGCACATCATTACCAGCCACCTGTCCGGTGAGCTGATCAGCATCGGTGATGTACTCAGCACCCTGCAGCGCGACAACTTCACCAAGGCCCGCAAGCAGAAGGACGGCGGCAGTGGCCTGAGCGCTTTCGGCCGGCTCAAGGCAGTCACCGTCACCCTCGGCGTATTCGTGGTTGGCGTCGCGGCCTTCGGCTTTGTCGCCAAGTCGCTGTACGGCATGTACTTCATCAGCCATGCCGAAGCTGGTGTGGTCGCGGTACCCACCACCAGCGTCACCATGCCGCGCGACGGCACCGTGAACAGCTTGGTCGAAAGCGGCGGGCAGATTGCCAAGGGCGCGCCTCTGGCCAGCTTCACCACCAGCATGCTGGACATGCTCAAGGGCAACCTGGACGACGCGCAGCTGGAGCCGGCGAAGATCGAGGAACTGTTCGGCAAGCAATTGTCCGGCACCCTCACCAGCCCTTGCGATTGCGTGGTCGCCCGCCAACTGGTGGACGACGGCCAGTACGCCGCCAAGGGCCAGCCGATCTTCCAGCTGATCCCGCGCACCACCACCCCGATGGTCGAGGCGCGCTTCAGCTACCGCCAGTTCGACGAGGTCAAGCCAGGTACCCGGGTCAACTTCCAGGTCGCTGGCGAAGACGAGGTGCGCACCGGCCAGATCGTCAGCAGCGCCAGCCTCAACAGCGAAGACCTGGCCTCCGACATCCGCGTGCAGATCAAGCCTGACAGCGGCCTGCCCGCCGAACTGGCCGGCCGCCCGGCCTCGGTCAACAGCGACCGCGGCCCGTCGCTGAACTGGCTGATCGACAAAGCCGTGGCCCGTGGGCTGTAAGAGGATCGGACGATGATCTCTGATACCAATACCTTTCCTGTGGGAGCGGGCATGCCCGCGAAGGGGCCAGCATGGGCAGCATCGCCGGCCATGCCGGTTCGCGGGCTTACCCGCTCCCACAGGGTCCGCATGAACCTGGGATTGTGTGCACTGGCTGCCGCCATCACCCTCGCCGGCTGTGCCGGCCTGCCCGACCAACGCCTGGCCAACGAGGCCATGAAGCGCGGTGACACGGCGCTGGCCGAACGCAACTACAAGGCCCTGGCCGACCTGGGCTACAGCGAGGCACAAGTGGGCCTGGCCGACATCAAGGTGGCTACCCGCGACCCGGCGCAGATCAAGCAAGCCGAGGCCACCTACCGCGCCGCAGCCGCCACTTCGCCACGTGCCCAGGCGCGCCTCGGCCGCCTGCTGGTGGCCAAGCCCGACAGCACCCAGGCCGAACGCGAAGAGGCCGAAACCTTGCTCAAGCAAGCCGCCACGCAAGGCGAAAGCAACACCCTGATCCCGCTGGCGATGCTCTACCTCAGCTACCCGCAGAGCTTCCCCAAGGTCAACGCGCAGCAGCAGATCGACCAGTGGCGCGCCGCCGGCAACCCGGAGGCGGGCCTGGCCCAGGTGCTGCTGTACCGCACCCAGGGCACCTACGACCAGCACCTGGGCGAAGTGGAAACAATCTGCAAGGCGGCGCTGAACAGCACCGACATCTGCTACGTCGAGTTGGCCACCGTGTACCAGAAACGCGGCCAGGCCGACCAGCAAGCCGCCCTGCTCGGCCAGCTGAAGTCTGCCTACGCCCGTGGCGCCGTGCCGGCCACCCGGGTCGACAGCGTGGCCCGGGTACTGGCCGACCGCAGCCTTGGCCAGACCGACGAAAAAACCGCCAAGGACCTGCTCGAACAGGTGGCCCCGACCAACCCGGCCTCCTGGGTCAGCCTGGCGCAACTGCTGTACGACTTCCCCGAGCTGGGCGACACCGACCAGTTGCTGGCCTACATCGACAAAGGCCGCGAGGCCGAGCAACCCCGCGCCGAACTGCTGCTGGGCCGCCTGTACTACGAAGGCAAGACCCTGCCGGCGGATGCCAGCAAAGCCGAGCAACACCTGCAGGCAGCCGCCGACGCCGGCGAAATCAGCGCCCATTACTACCTGGGCCAGCTGTACCGCCGCGGCTACCTGGGCAACGTCGAGCCACAGAAGGCCGTCGACCACCTGCTGGCCGCCGCCCGGGGCGGGCAGAACAGCGCCGACTACGCCTTGGCCCAGCTGTTCAGCGAAGGCCATGGCATTCGCCCGCAACCGGGCAATGCCTGGGTGTTCGCCCAATTGTCGCAGGCCAACCCGACGCCGCAATCGTCGGAAATGCTGCAGCAACTCGACCAGCAACTGACCGCTGACCAGCGCAGCCAGGCCCAGCAACTGCTGGCGCAGGAAAAGCAGGCGCGCGGCAGCATGAGCCAAGGCGCCAACAGCACCCTGGCCATCGAAGCCCTGCAAGACGACGAACAAGAAGTAGACGGTGAGGACTCGCTATGACGCTCAATCCCTTCGTGAAAGCCGGCATCGGCCTGAGCTTCGCCCTGCTGTGGTCCTGCCCGACCTTGGCGGAAATGACCGCTGAAAAAAACTTTGGCCTGGACGTGAAAATCACCGGCCAGTCGGAAGACGACCGTGACCTCGGCACCCGCTCTGGCGGCGACGTCAACGGCCTGGGCCTGGACCTGCGCCCCTGGGTATATGGCGAGCGCGGCAACTGGAGCGCCTACGCCATGGGCCAGGCCGTCGCGGCCACCGACACCATCGAAACCGACACCCTGCGCCAGAACGACGACGGCACCACCACCGATACCGGTGACGACAGCCGCAAGCCCGACAAGAACTACCTGGCCATGCGCGAATTCTGGGTCGGCTACAGCGGCCTTACCGCCTACCCCGGCGAGCAATTGCGCCTGGGCCGCCAGCGCCTGCGCAGCGACGATGGCATGTGGCGCGACACCAACATCGAGGCGCTGAACTGGACCTTCGACACCACCCTGCTCAAGGCCGACCTGGGCGTGGCCCAGCGCTTCAGCGAGTACCGCACCGACCTCACCGAGCTGGCCCCGGAAGACAAGGACCGCACCCATCTCTACGGTAACGTCGCCACGCAGTGGACCCCTGGCCACTGGGTTGGCGTGCGGGCCCACCACACGCATGACAGCGGCAGCCTGAAAAACCCCGGCGAAACCGTCGACGCGCTGGACAAGACCCGCACCGGCGACCTCACCTGGCTGGGCCTCGAGGCCAACAGCGACGCCTACAACTGGCGCAACGACCACACCCTCAACTACTGGAGCAGCCTGACCTGGCTGACCGGTAACCGCGACACCCTCAGCAGCCAGGCCGTCGGCGATGATCAGGTTGCGACCGGCAAGCAGAGCGGCGACGTCAACGCCTGGGCCACCGACCTTGGCATCCGCCTGCGCCTGGACCCCAACTGGCAGGTCGGCGCGGCCTATGCCCGTGGCAGCGGCGGCGGTGGCGACGACGGTTCCAACAACTTTGAGCAGACCGGCCTTGAGAGCAACCGCTCCAACTTCACAGGCACCCGCTCGCGTGTACACCGTTTCGGCGAAGCCTTCCGCGGCGAGCTGGGCAACCTGCAGGCGGCCACCCTGTTCGCCTCGTGGCAGTTGCGCGATGACTACGACGCCAGCTTCATCTACCACAAGTTCTGGCGGGTCGATGGCAGCCAGAACATCGGTTCCAGCGGTATCAATGCGGCGGTCAACGACAACGGCGTGAGCCGCCAACTGGTCAATGGCGAGAAAGACCTTGGCCAGGAAATGGACGTGGTCGTGACCAAGTACTTCAAGCAAGGCCTGCTGCCGGCTTCGATGAGCCAGGCGATCGACGAGCCATCCGCCCTGGTGCGCCTGCGCGCCGGTGTGTTCAAGCCGGGTGACGCCTATGGCAAGGAAGCGGACTCTTACATGCACCGCGCCTTCGTCGACGTGATCTGGCGCTTCTGAGGCCGGGAGAAACCTGATGAACCTTCACCCGCACTTACGTCACAGCCTGTTGGCCAGCGCCTTGCTGCTGGCCAGCGGCCTGGTCGCTGCCGCCGAGCCCCAGGTGATCGCCAAGGAGCTGCAGCAGGCCAAGACCTATACCATTTCCAGCGCGCCGATCGAGCCACTGCAAATGGACCCGCCCAAGCTGCCCGACCTCAGCGGTTTCACTGCCCAGGCCGTGCAGAAAAAGATCGACCGCAGCCACAAGGGCAAGGTCAGTGTGCGCCGCATGTTCCAGGAGGACACCCTCAAGGAGTTCGTCGGCGGCGACAACAAGGCGGCCGAGTGGGTACAGCGCCAGCACGGCATCCCGCAGGCAATCTTTGTCGATGACGGCCATGTCGACCTGGTCGAGCTGAGCAGGAAGGTGCCAAAACAGTACCTGCGCGAAGTCGAGCCGGGGGTGTACCTGGCGCGCCTGCCGATCGTGGTCGGGCAGAAGGGCATCCTCGAGATCGACGGTAAGGTCAAGCAGCTGCGCCTGTCCCAGGAAGGCGGTTCGTTCCTGGTCAACGACGGCAAGCTGTTTGTCACCGACACCCAGGTAACCGGCTGGCGCGAAAAGGACAACGGCCCGGCGACCTTCCGCTCGCCCAAGGAATTCCGCCCGTTCCTGCTGTCGTGGGGCGGCACCGAGACGTATATCGTCAACACGAAGATGGCCAGCTTCGGCTACGCCAAGTCCAAGTCGTATGGCGTTAGCATCTCGCAGTACACGCCGAACATGGCCAAGCGCATGGGCCGTGCCGAACCCACCGGCTGGATCATCGGCTCGGAATTCAGCGACATGTGGTACGGCTTCTACTGCTACGAGACCCAGGACTTCGTGGTCAAGGACAGCACCTACCGCGACAACATCGTCTACGGCATCGACCCGCACGACCGCTCGCACCGCCTGATCATCGCCGGCAACACGGTGCACGGCACCAAGAAAAAGCACGGCATCATCGTTTCGCGTGAGGTCAACGACAGCTGGATCATCAACAACAAGAGCTACGACAACAAGCTCTCCGGTGTGGTGATCGACCGTAACAGCGTCAACAACCTGGTGGCCTACAACGAGATCTACCGCAACCACACCGACGGCATCACGCTGTACGAAAGCGGCGACAACCTGATCTGGGGCAACAAGCTGATCAACAACCGCCGCCACGGCATCCGCGTGCGCAACAGCGTGAACATCCGCCTGTACGAAAACACGGCCATGGCCAACGGCCTGGTCGGTGTATACGGCCACATCAAGGACCTGTCCGACACCGACCGCGACATCGCCCTCGACCCGTTCGACACCAAGGTGTCGCTGATCGTGGTGGGTGGCGAGCTGGTGGCCAACGGCTCCGGCCCGCTGTCCATCGACTCGCCGCTGTCGGTCGAGCTGTACAAGGTGGCCATGCTCGCCCCACGCAAGGCCAGCGGCATCAGCCTCAACGGCGTGCTGGGCGAGCGCCAGGACGAAATCCTCGACCTGCTGGTACGCCAGCAAAAGGCTGTGCTGATCGACCCGGTCGAACGCCAGACCGAAATGATCGATTAAGGAAGCCCAGACCATGACTCCACACCTGATGAAACTGCTGGGCCTGTCCGCCGCCCTTCTGGCGATCAGCCAGGGCGTGCGCGCCGATGAAGTGAAGGCCCCGACCTTCAGCGCCGAGCCTTGCTGCCAGCTGTGCCCCGAGGCGCACGATGCCAGCCGCTACACCACTCGCTACCAGCAGAACTTCACCACGCTGGTGCAGGCCCAGGGCGACTGGCTGTTCCGTACCCGCGAAGACCTGCGCACCGAGTTCAACACCACCCCGGCCGGCTACAAGCGCCTGCAACAAGTGCACGACGCGTTCAAGAAGCGCGGTGTGGAACTGGTGGTGGTGTACCAGCCGACCCGTGGCCTGGTGAACCGCAACATGCTCAACCCCGCCGAGAAAGCCGCCTTCGATTACCAGAAGGCGCTGGGCAACTACCAGGCCATGCTCAAGCGCTTCGCCAGCATGGGCTTCAACGTGCCCGACCTGTCGCCGCTGACCAACGAGCAACTGGCCGCCGCCGATCAGGGCAAGGACTTCTACTTCCGCGGCGACCAGCACTGGACGCCCTACGGCGCCGAGCGCGCGGCAAAGATCGTGGCCGACACCGTGCACAAGATGCCAGCCTTCGAGGGCATCCCGCGCAAAGAATTCGAAACGAAGAAATCCGGGCGCATGGGCAAGACCGGCACCCTGCATAACGTGGCTGGCCAGCTGTGTGGCACCAGCTACGCGGTCCAGTACATGGACCAGTTCGCCACCGAGCCAAAGGGCTCCAGTGGCGGTGGCGACGACCTGTTCGGTGATGGCGGCAACGCGCAGATCACCCTGGTCGGCACCAGCCACAGTGGCAAGAACTACAACTTCTCGGGCTTCCTCGAACAATACATCGGCGCCGACGTGCTCAACGTCGCCTTCCCTGGCGGTGGCCTGGAAGGGTCGATGATCCAGTACCTGGGCAGCGAGGAATTCCAGAAGCACCCGCCGAAGATCCTGGTGTGGGAATTCTCCCCGCTGTACCGCCTGGACCAGGAAACCATCTGGCGGCAAATCCTTGGCCTGCTCGACGACGGCTGCGACGACCGCCCGGCCCTGATGAGCGCCAGCACCACCCTCAAGCCCGGCAAGAACGAGCTGATGGTCAACGGCAAGGGCGGTGTGGTCAAAGACCTGATCAACCGCAACCTGCAGATGGACGTCAAATTCGAAGACCCGTCGGTGAAGGTGCTGCAGGCCACCCTCTGGTACCTCAATGGCCGCCACGAGGATATCAAACTGGAAAAACCGGAAACCTCCGATACCGACGGGCGCTTTGTGTTCCAGATGCGCGAAGACGAGGACTGGGCCAGCCAGAGCCTGTTGGCCTTTGAAATCCAGGGCCCGGAAAAAGGCACTCAGAAAGTCGAAGCCAAGCTCTGCAAACGCAACAACTTCGCCGTGCCTGCGCAGACCGCGCAGGCCGGCCAGTGAGGCGACCATGACTGCATTCAAGCAAATCTTCAGCCCTGCCCTGCTTGCCCTGGCCCTGTTTGGCGGCGCGGCGCAGGCGGCGCTGGTGCCGCCGCAGGGGTACTACGAGGGCATCGAGAAACTCAAGACCGGCGATGGCAATTTCCGTTGCGAAGCGGCGCCCAAACCGTACACCGGTGCCCTGCAGTTTCGCAGCAAGTACGAGGGCTCGGACAAAGCCCGCGCCACGCTCAACGTTGCCTCGGAAAAAGCCTTCCGCGACTCCACGGCCGACATCACCACCCTGGAAAAGGGCGTGAGCAAGATGGTCGGCCAGTACATGCGTGACGGCCGCCCGGCGCAACTCGACTGCACCCTGACCTGGCTGGGTACCTGGGCGCGCGCCGGTGCGCTGCTGTCCACCGATTACAACCACACCGGCAAGTCGATGCGCAAATGGGCGCTGGGCAGCATGAGCGGTTCGTGGCTGCGCCTGAAGTTCTCTGACTCGCAGCCACTGGCGGCGCACCAGGCCGAGGCCGAGCTGATCGAGAAATGGTTCGCTCGCCTGGCCGAACAAACCGTGCGCGACTGGAGCGACCTGCCGCTGGAGAAGATCAACAACCACAGCTACTGGGCGGCCTGGTCGGTGATGGCGACTGCCGTGGCCACCGACCGTCGCGACTTGTTCGACTGGGCCGTGAAGGAATTCCGGGTGGGTGCCAACCAGGTCGATGACCAAGGCTTCCTGCCGAACGAGCTCAAGCGCCGCCAGCGTGCACTTGCCTACCACAACTATGCCCTGCCGCCGCTGGCGATGATCGCAAGCTTTGCCCAGGCCAACAACGTCGACCTGCGCAGCGAGAACAATTTTGCCCTGCAGCGCCTGGGTGAAGGGGTGCTGGCCGGCGCCCGCGACCCCAGCCAGTTCAAGGCCCGCACCGGCGAGAAACAGGACATGAAAGACCTCAAGGTCGACAGCAAGTATGCCTGGCTCGAACCCTGGTGCGCGCTGTACCACTGCGTTGGCGACACGCTTGAGCGCAAGCATGGCATGCAGCCGTTCAACAGCTTCCGGCTGGGGGGCGATGTGACCCGGGTCTATGACCCGGGTGCAGAGGTTAAAAAGTAACACCATTCCCTGTGGGAGCGGGTTTACCCGCGAAGAGGCCGGCACAGGCATCGCCTATGGCAGGTCTGACCCTTTCGCGGGTAAACCCGCTCCCACAGGGGGCTAGGTATCTCCCACCTTTGGTGTGGGGGGTTTGGGGGGCGCTGTGCCCCGGATGCTGTGAACAAAAAGGAGAACCGGGATGGTCTTCTCGTCCAACGTGTTCCTGTTCCTGTTCTTGCCGATATTCCTCGGCCTGTACTACCTGAGCGGGCAACGTTATCGCAACCTGCTGCTGCTGATCGCCAGCTACATCTTCTATGCCTGGTGGCGGGTGGACTTCCTGGCGCTGTTCGCCGGGGTCACCCTGTGGAACTACTGGATCGGCCTGAAAGTCGGTGCCGCCGGTGTACGCACCAAGCCGGCGCAGCGCTGGCTGCTGCTTGGCGTAGGTGTCGACCTGGCGATTCTCGGCTACTTCAAGTACGCCAACTTCGGCGTCGACAGCCTCAATGCAATCATCAGCTCGTTCGGCCTTGAGCCATTCATCCTCACCCACGTGCTGCTGCCGATCGGTATCTCGTTCTACATCTTCGAATCGATCAGCTACATCATCGATGTGTACCGCGGCGACACCCCGGCCACCCGCAACCTGATCGACTTCGCAGCGTTCGTGGCGATCTTCCCGCACCTGATCGCCGGCCCGGTGCTGCGCTTCAAGGACCTGGTCGACCAGTTCAACAACCGCACCCACACCCTGGACAAGTTCTCCGAAGGCTGCACCCGCTTCATGCAGGGCTTCATCAAGAAAGTGTTCATCGCCGACACCCTGGCGGTAGTGGCCGACCACTGCTTCGCCCTGCAGAACCCGACCACGGGTGATGCCTGGCTCGGCGCCCTGGCCTACACCGCCCAGCTGTACTTCGACTTCAGCGGCTACAGCGACATGGCCATCGGCCTGGGGCTGATGATGGGCTTCCGCTTCATGGAGAACTTCAAGCAGCCGTACATCAGCCAGTCGATCACCGAGTTCTGGCGGCGCTGGCACATCAGCCTGTCGACCTGGCTGCGCGACTACCTGTACATCACCTTGGGCGGTAACCGCAAAGGCACCTTCAACACCTACCGCAACCTGTTCCTGACCATGCTGCTGGGTGGCCTGTGGCACGGCGCCAACTTCACCTACATCCTCTGGGGCGCCTGGCACGGCATGTGGCTGGCGATCGAGCGAGCGCTGGGCATCGACACCAACCCGCAGCGCTTCAACCCGGTGAAGTGGGCCTTCACCTTCCTGCTGGTGGTGGTCGGCTGGGTGATCTTCCGCGCCGAGAACCTGCATGTCGCCGCACGCATGTACGGCGCCATGTTCAGCTTCGGCGACTGGCAGCTGTCGGAACTCAACCGCGCCCAGCTCACCGGCCTGCAGGTCGCCACCCTGGTGGTCGCCTACCTCACCCTGGCGTTCTTCGGCCTGCGCGACTTCTACCGCAACGCCAGGCCGACGCCCAAGGCCACCCCGGTGCAAATCAACAGCGACGGCTCGCTCGGCCTGGACTGGACCCGGGTCATGACCCGCGCCCTGGTGCTGCTGCTGTTCGTGGCCTCGGTCCTCAAGCTTTCGGCGCAGAGCTATTCGCCGTTCCTTTACTTCCAGTTCTGAGGTTGATGACATGACCCGGACATTACGCATTACCTATTCGCTGTCGTTCCTTGGCCTGCTGGTGGGCATGGGCGCCTGGTCCACCGGTGGCCTGCAAAGCTTCCAGCGCACCGAGCAGATGACCTTGCTCAACGGCAAGCTGGCCAAGGCCGCCGAGACCCACTACGACGCCGAGTTCCCGATCAAGCGCCTGGGCACCAACCTGTGGGCGGCGATGGACTTCAAGCTGTTCAACGAAGGCCGCCCCGGCGTGGTGCTGGGCCGTGACCAATGGCTGTTCAGCGACGAAGAGTTCAAGCCTACCGCCGGCGCCGAGCAGCTGATGCAGGAAAACCTGGCGCTGATCCGTGGCGTACGCGACGCCCTGCAGCAGCACGGCAGCCAGCTGGTGCTGGCGATCGTGCCGGCCAAGGCGCGGGTGTATGCCGAGTATGTCGGCAAGGAACAGCCGGCCAGCCTGCATGACGACCTGTACAACCGGTTCCATGCCCAGGCCCAGCAGGCTAACGTATTCGCCCCGGACCTGATGGCCGCGCTGGAACAAGCCAAGGCCCGCGGCCAGGTGTTCCTGCGCACCGACACCCACTGGACACCGATGGGCGCCGAAGTGGCAGCGCAGGCGCTGGCCGAGGCCGTCGGCCGCCAGAACCTGCTCAACGGCGACCCGCAGACCTTCATCACCGAAGCCGGCAGCACCGCGCCCTACAAAGGCGACCTGACCAACTTCCTGCCCCTCGACCCGCTGTTCAGCAACCTGCTGCCGAGCCCGGACAACCTGCAACAGCGCACCACCCGGCCAGCAGAGATCGATGGCGAAAGCGACGACGCCCTGTTCGCCGACACCCGGATTCCGGTTGCCCTGGTGGGCACCAGCTACAGCGCCAACCCGCACTGGAACTTCCTCGGTGCGCTGCAGCAGGCGCTGCGCAGCGATGTCGCCAACTACGCCGAAGACGGCCACGGCCCGCTGCTGCCAATGCTCAAGTACCTGCAAAGCGATGCTTTTAAAAACGCCGCGCCACAAGTGGTGGTGTGGGAATTCCCCGAACGTTATCTGCCCATGAAAAACGACCTCAGCAGCTTCGATCCGCAGTGGATCGCGCAGCTGAAAAACTCCCGTAAATCCGAAGAAAACCTGGCCTTGTCGTCCACCCGGACGAACCACTGATTGAAGAGAGGAACACGCACATGACTACCAAGACTTCCATTGCCAAAGCCCTCACCCTCGCGGCCGGCCTTTCCCTTGCTTCGCTGCAGGCCTTCGCTGGCGCCGACGCCGCGCTGTATGGCCCAAGCGCGCCGAAAGGCTCGACCTTCGTGCGCCTGTACAACGCCGCCAGCGCACCGGCTGCGGCCAGTGTCGGCAACACCCAGATCAAGCAGGTTGGCGCCCAGGCCAGCAGCGACTTCAGCTTCCTGCCAGGTGGCGACTACACCGCCCAGGTGGGTGGCAAGAGCGTGCCGGTCAAGCTGGCCTCGGACAAGTACTACACCTTGGTCAACAGCAGCAGCGGCAACCCGCAGCTGATCGAAGAACCGCCGTTCAAGAACAAACAGAAAGCCCTGGTGCGCGTGCAGAACCTGAGCGACCAGCAGCTGACCCTGAAAACCGCCGACGGCAAGACCGAAGTGGTCAAGCCGGTGGCCGCCAACGGCCGTGGCGAGCGCGAAATCAACCCGGTCAAGGTCAACCTGGCGCTGTACCAAGGAGACAAGAAAGTGGGTGACGTGAAACCGGTCGCCCTGGAGCGCGGCGAAGCCGCAGTGCTGTACGTAACGGGTTCCGGCAACGCCTTGTCGCCGGTGTGGGTAACTCGCCCCGTGGCTAGCAACTGATCCCCCCTGCCTCTAAACGACTATTGGAGAAACATGATGATCCCGGTAATTCTTTCTGGTGGTAGCGGTTCGCGTCTGTGGCCTCTGTCGCGCAAGCAGTTCCCCAAGCAGTTCCTGGCCCTGACCGGTGAACACACGCTGTTCCAGCAAACCATCGAGCGCCTGGTGTTCGAAGGCATGGACACACCGATCGTGGTCTGCAACAAGGACCACAAGTTCATCGTCCAGGAGCAGCTGGCCGCGCTGAAGCTCGAAACCCAGGGCATCCTGATGGAGCCGTTCGGCCGCAACACCGCCCCAGCCGTGGCCATGGCCGCGATGAAGCTGGTCAACGAAGGCCGCGACGAGCTGATGCTGGTGCTGCCTGCCGACCACGTGATCGATGACCAGAAGGCCCTGCAACGCGCCCTGGCCCTGGCCACCGTAGCTGCCGAGCGCGGCGAGATGGTGCTGTTCGGCGTACCGGCGACCAAACCGGAAACCGGCTACGGCTACATCCGCTCCAGCCAGGATGCGCTGCTGCCTGAAGGTGTGGCGCGCGTGGCCCAGTTCGTCGAGAAGCCTGACGAGAAACGCGCTGCCGAATTCGTCCAGGCCGGTGGCTATTTCTGGAACAGCGGCATGTTCCTGTTCCGTGCCAGCCGCTTCCTTGAAGAGCTGAAAAAGCACGACGGTGACATCTACGACACTTGCGTACTGGCCCTGGAGCGCAGCGAGGAAGACGGTGATGTACTGAGCATCGACGACGCCACCTTCGCCTGCTGCCCGGACAATTCCATCGACTACGCGGTGATGGAAAAGACCCAGCGCGCCTGTGTGGTGCCGATGTCGGCTGGCTGGAGTGACGTGGGTTGCTGGTCGTCGCTGTGGGAAGTGCACGAGAAAGACGACAACGGCAACGTCACCAAGGGCGACGTGGTGGTGCAGGACAGCCACAACTGCATGATCCACGGCAACGGCAAGCTGGTGTCGGTGATCGGCCTGGAAAACATCGTGGTGGTCGAAACCAAGGACGCCATGATGATTGCCCACAAGGACAAGGTGCAGGGCGTCAAGCAGATGGTCAAGACCCTCGACGAACAGGGCCGCAGCGAAACCCAGAACCACCTGGAAGTGTACCGCCCGTGGGGCTCGTACGACTCGGTGGACATGGGCGGGCGCTTCCAGGTCAAGCACATTACCGTCAAGCCCGGCGCCAGCCTGTCGCTGCAAATGCACCACCACCGTGCCGAGCACTGGATCGTGGTGTCCGGCACCGCCGAGGTGACCTGTGACGAGAACGTGTTCCTGCTGACCGAGAACCAGTCGACCTACATTCCGATTGCCTCGGTGCACCGCCTGCGCAACCCGGGCAAGATTCCGCTGGAGATCATCGAGGTGCAGTCCGGGAGCTACCTGGGCGAGGATGATATCGAGCGATTCGAGGATGTGTATGGGCGCACTTCCACGCCGGTGGAGCGTGGGGTTTCGGTGAAGACCATCGCGCAGTAAGTAAGGCCTGGGGCCGCTTTGCGGCCCTTTCGCGACACAAGGCCGCTCCCACAAAGGCCTGCGTACACCGATCAGTGTAGGAGCGGGCTTGTCCCGCGAATGGAGGGCGCAGCCCTCCCGCTTTTTGAGCCCCACCCCATTTCAGGCTACGATGGTCAGACCCCGCGCAACCAAGGTCTGCAAGCGCCATGATCATCGGTGCCTTCCTCATCCTTACCTGGCTGGTGCTGCTGTTGCGCTACCCGGCCAAGGCCCTGCCTATCTCCCTGGCTGCCGTGTGCGGCCTGGGCCTGGTGGCGATGTTCGTGGTCTGGCAAGACAGCCGCGAAGCCTCCCAGCTGGCCCGCCTGGACTTGCGCCTGAGCTATGCCCCGGAACACTGCCCTGCCGACCGCGCCTTGCAGGTACGCATGAAGAACGGCAACAAGGCCCCGCTGACCGAACTGCGCTGGCGCGTGGCGGCGTATGCGCCGGGCGATAGCGTGAACCTGGCCGAGAACACCTACAATGCCCCGCGCTATCGTGGGCCGGGTGAGCTGCAGCCGGGGGCGGAGTGGAAAGACTGTTTGCCATTGCCGCCGTTGCGTTCCGGGTACCGGCCGCAGACCCTGGAGTTTCGGGCTGAGCATCTGCAGGGTACATTTGCCAATTGATGTGTTGCCTGTGCTGGCCCTTTCGCGGGTAAACCCGCTCCTACAGGGGTCGCGCAAGCCTTTGTAGGAGCGGGTTCACCCGCGAATAGGCCGGCACAGGAAAAAACCAATCTCCCTGACAACAGGCCCCACCCATGCCCACCGTCCTGATCACCGGTTGTTCCAGCGGCATCGGCCGCGCCCTGGCCGACGCCTTCCGCGATGCCGGCCACCACGTCTGGGCCACCGCCCGCAAGCCTGAAGATGTCGAGCAACTGGCCGCTGCCGGCTACACCGCCCGGCAACTGGACGTGAACGACAGCGAGGCCGTGGCCCGCCTGGCCGAGGAACTGCCAAGCCTCGACATCCTGATCAACAACGCCGGCTACGGCGCCATGGGCCCGTTGCTCGATGGCGGCGTGGATGCCCTGCGGCAGCAGTTCGAAACCAACGTGTTCGCCGTGGTTGGCGTGACCCGCGCACTGTTTCCGCTGCTGCGCCGCTCGCGCGGGGTGGTGGTAAACATCGGCAGCGTTTCCGGCGTATTGGTCACCCCGTTCGCCGGCGCCTACTGCGCCTCGAAGGCTGCCGTGCATGCCCTTAGCGATGCCTTGCGCCTGGAACTGGCGCCGTTTGGCGTGCAGGTGATGGAAGTGCAGCCGGGGGCGATTGCCTCGCAGTTCGCCAGCAATGCCCAGCGCCAGGCCGAGCAGGTGCTGGCGGCGGATTCGGCGTGGTGGCCATTGCGCGAATATGTGCAGGCGCGGGCACGGGCTTCGCAGGACAAGCCGACATCGGCGGCGGTGTTTGCCCAGGGGGTGTTGGCGGCGGTGAGCAAGTCGCCGGTGCCGGCAGTGGTGCGGCTGGGCAATGGCAGTACGGCGTTGCCGTTGATGGCCCGGTTGCTGCCGCGGCGGGTGCTGGACTGGGCGTTGCGCAAGCGGTTTGGGTTGCTACGGCCGCTTTGATTGATGGGTTGCCAGTGCTGGCCTCTTCGCGGGTGAACCCGCTCCTACAACGATCGCGTAACCTTGTGGGAGCGGGTTCACCCGCGAAGAGGCCGGTGCAGGCAACCCAGATTCAGGCAATGGACCGCAGCACCCCGCCATCCACCCGCAACGCCGCCCCGGTCGTCGCACTGGCCTGCATCGATGCCAGATACACCACCATATTGGCCACCTCTTCTATTGTCGCCAGCCGCTTGATCAGCGATGTCGGCCGGTGCTCAGCCAGGAAGTTGGCTTCCAGTTCTTCAGTCGTCACCCCTTGCTCCTGCGCCAGCTTGGCAAAAAAATCGCCCACACCTTCCGAGCGGGTCGGTCCCGGCAACACCGCATTCACCGTCACCCCGGTGCCTGCCAGGGTCTCGGCCAACCCACGCGACACCGCCAGCAGTGCCGTCTTGGTCATGCCGTAGTGAATCATTTCGGTCGGGATCTGCAGCGCCGACTCGCTGGACAGGAACACCACCCGCCCCCATTTGCGCTCGGCCATGCCCTGGGCATAGTGGCGCGACAGGCGCACGGCGCTGAGCACGTTGACGTCGAAGAAGCGCTGCCAGTCTTCGTCCTCGATTTCAAAGAACGGCTTGGGCTCGAAGATGCCGAGGTTGTTGATAAGAATGTCGGTGTGCGGCACCTGGTCGAACAGTTTTTGCGCACCGCCCCGGGTGCCGAGGTCGGCGGCGATGCCGATGATGCGTGCTTGTGGCAGGCGTTCGCGGACGGCCCTTAGGGCTTCGTCTACACGGGCCTGGGTGCGGCCGTTGAGCACCACTTCGGCGCCCGCCTCGGCCAGGCCGATGGCGATGGCCAGGCCAATGCCGGCGGTGGAGCCGCTGACGATCGCGCGTTTGCCGTTCAGGGAAATGTGCATCTTCTGCTTCCTCATTTGTCTGGGAAATCGCAGGGGCTGCTTTGCAGCCCATCGCGACGCAAGGTGAACTGGCCTAATGATCCCGGACACCTCTTAAGGGCGATATGATTCGCCC
>NZ_JACVZC010000118.1 GCF_016658545.1 Pseudomonas sp. S37
AATACACCACCAAAGGCGTCAAACCGGCTTGCTGAAAACCATAGAATCTCCCACAGGAACTGCACCAGGCTTAAAGCAGTGCAATACCTGTGGGAGCAACTGTCTTATTCAAAATCTGAAATCTTGCGCAACCTTTGTGGGAGCGGGCGAGTCGAGGCGTCGAACCGCCGCGAACACCGGCAAAGCCGGTGCCATCCACTGCGTCGCCTATTTCGCGGGCACGCCCGCTCCCACAGGGACTGCGCTGGCTTCGAGTTAACACTGTACCTGTGGGAGCGGCTTTAGCCGCGAAAGGGCCGGTGCAGGCTGATGAATCAGTTGGCTCCCACAGGTACTGCACCAGGCTAAAAGCAGTGCAATACCTGTAGGAGCGGCTTTAGCCGCGAAAGGGCCGGTACAGGCCGATCAATCAGTTGGCTGCAGTGCTACCCGCCAGCTTCGGCTGGCGATACAGGTCCAGCAGCACCTGGTCCAGCACCTGCGACGCACCCCACGGTTTCGGGTCGTTGAGGATGGCCGCCACGGCCCAGGTATGGCCGTTGCTGTCGCGGCTGAAACCGGCAATCGCCCGCACGGTGTTCAGTGTGCCGGTCTTGATATGCCCTTCACCGGTCATGGCCGTGCGCTTGAGGCGCTTGCGCATGGTGCCGTCCATGCCCACCAGCGGCATCGAGCTCATGAATTCGGCGGCGTAGGGGCTCTTCCAGGCGGCCTGCAGCATCTCGGCCATTTCCCGGGTGCTCACCCGCTCGGCACGTGACAGGCCAGAACCATTTTCCATCACCAGGTGTGGCGCGGTAATGCCCTTTTTCGCCAGCCACTGGCGCACCACGCGCTGCGCAGCACGGGCGTCGTCGCCATCGGCATCGGTGCGGAACTGCGCACCCAGGCTCAGGAACAACTGCTGGGCCATGGTGTTGTTGCTGTACTTGTTGATGTCGCGGATCACTTCCACCAGGTCTGGCGAGAAGGCGCGGGCCAGCAGGCGGGCACTCTTCGGCACGTTCTCGATGCGGTCGCCACCTTGAATGGTGCCGCCCAGCTCGTTCCAGATGGCACGCACGGCACCGGCGGCGTAGGTGGGGTGGTCAAGCAACGACAGGTAGGTTTGCGAGTTGCAGCCGTCACCCAACTGGCCGCTGACCGTTACGCTGATACCGTCGCCCTGGGGCACCGGGTTGTAGCGCACGTCACCGGTGCACTGTTTTGACGCCACGGCCTTGACCTGGTTGTCGATGCGGATGCTGGCAATCGGCGGCTCGACCGCGATGGTGACCTTGCCGCCATCGTTGCGGGCCACGAAGCGCAGGGCCTTGAGGTTGACCAGCAGCGAGTCGGGCTTGACCAGGAAGGGTTTGTTCAGGTCGCCGCCGTCGTCGTTGAACTGCGGCAGGTTGGGTTGCACGAAGTGGCTGCGGTCCAGCACCAGGTCACCGGTGACGGTGCGCACGCCATTGGCGCGCAGGTCACGCATGAGCAGCCAGAGCTTTTCCATGTTCAGCTTCGGGTCGCCGCCACCTTTGAGGTACAGGTTGCCGTTGAGCACGCCGTTGCTCAGGGTGCCGTCGGTGTAGAACTCGGTTTTCCACTGGAAGGTCGGGCCAAGCAGTTCGAGGGCCGCATAAGTGGTGACCAGTTTCATGGTCGAGGCCGGGTTCACCGAGACATCGGCATTGAACACGGTCGGGGTGCCGGGGCCGTCCAGCGGCAGCATGACCAGCGACAGTGCGGTGTCTTGCAGTTTGTTGGCCTTCAGCGCCTGCTGCACCTTGGCAGGCAGGGTGGTATTGACGGCGGCGGCGTGGCTGGGCAAGGCGAGTGGCAACAGCAGGCCGGCAAGTACGAGGGGACGAAGCGTTTTGATCATAGTGAGTAAGTACCCTGCAGCGAGGGAAAAGGGCTTTGGGGCTGTAAGAGATGATGGCCCCACGACGTAAAGAGTACGCATTATGCCCCAAGCGTAGCGACGATGCGCCACGTTCGACGGAAAAGCATCGCCAATAAAAAAGCCACCGCGAAGGGTGGCCTTTTCATCTATCAAACCGGGCTGGGTGTTACTCAGCCTTGTTGATCGGCTTTTCCGGGTACCAGGCGTCCAGCAGCGGGCTGACTTCAACCTTGGTCAGTTCGCTGCGGCCTTTGAGCCAGGCTTCAACGGCGGCGCGCTGTTCTTCGCTGACCGAGCCGCGTTTGACCGAGCACACCAGGCCGTAATCGTCACCGCCTACATAGTCCAGGCCGTTGGCGTCCATGGCGTCTGCCAGGAACGCGTCGAGGAAAGCATCGATTGCCTGGTCATCCAGATCTTCCTTGAATTCCAGGTTCAGCTCGAAGCCCAATTCCTGAAACTCGTCGACACACAGCTTCTTGCGCAGACGACGGGAGCGGTTTGTGGCCATGAAACAATCCTCTTAGGTAATAACGCCGCGCAGTCTACCAGTTAACACGCCTGGCTGCCTGCCTGAGTAACGTTGCTGGTGGCCAGTTCCTTGGCCAGGGCGCGTTCCACTCGGCACATGTGCCGTGCCAGTGCCTGGCGCCGCAGGCGCACCTGGGGGGTGGACAGGCCGCCAGTCTCGAGTGCTTCACAGGCCGCCATCAGGCAAGGCGCCTCCAGCATGCGTGCGGCGCTGAGCACCTTGTGAGCCTGATCGGCAATGGCACCGCTTTCATGTTGCGGATGCAGTGCCATCAAGCAAGCCAGGTCGGCCTGCAGGCTTTGCTGCAAGGCCAGCAGGAAACGCTGGCGATCGACCGGGTCCGGCCCGACCACTGCGGCCAGGCCATCCAGCTGGTACAGCTTGCGCCGGGGGCGCAAATGGCGGCGCGGGCGAATGCCGGCCAGGCGCTGGCTGAGGGTGCTAAGGCTGATAGGCTTGAGCAGGCAGTCGTCCATCCCGGCGCTCAGGCACTTGCGGTGTACTTCCGGTTGCGCATTGGCGGTGTAGCCGAGGATGGTGCAGCGCGGCCGCTTGCCATGCCGTTCTTCGGTGCGCACGGCAGTTGCCAGCTGGTAACCGTTCATGTGCGGCATGTTGCAGTCGAGTACCAGCACATCGAAGTCGCCGGCCCGCCAGGTGGCCAGGCCCTCCCGGCCATCGCGGGCGCTGGCGTGCTTCAGGCCCAGGTAGCCAAGCTGTTGCGCCATCAATTGCAGGTTGGCCGGGTGGTCATCGATCACAAGTACGCTCAGCCGTGGGTCGGGAGCGTCGAGGCGTTCGGGCAGCAATGTGGGTTGCGTTACAGCATCAACCCGTTGCAGTGGCATCTTCATGCGCACCTGGGTCCCCACATCTTCAAGGCTCTTGATCGACAGGCTGCCGCCCATCATTTCGCACAGGTTGCGGCAGATAGCCAGGCCCAGCCCTGTACCAGCGCGGGCACCCTGGCTGTGCGGGTTGGCCTGGATGAACGGGTTGAACAGGCGCTGCAGGTCGTCGGCATGGATACCGATGCCACTGTCGCGCACCTCCAGCT
This sequence comes from Pseudomonas sp. S37, assembly GCF_016658545.1. Taxonomy (GTDB): domain Bacteria; phylum Pseudomonadota; class Gammaproteobacteria; order Pseudomonadales; family Pseudomonadaceae; genus Aquipseudomonas. Next base: position 3,478 of record NZ_JACVZC010000118.1, read on the forward strand.
CCAGCACGGCGGGTGTACTGGCACCGCCGTCCTGCAGGCTGACGCAGATACGCACCTGGCCATGCTCGGTGAACTTGATGGCGTTGCTCACCAGGTTGGACAGCACCTGCTTGAAACGCAAGGGGTCGAGCAAGGCGTGGCAGCGCGCGGCCGGGTCGATTGTGACCTCCAGGGCCAGGCCTTTCTGGCGTGCCTGGCCATCGAAAATGCGCCCCACCGATTCGACCAGGGCCGCCAGGTCGACCACCTCCGGGGCCAGCGACAAGTGCCCGGACTCGATGCGCACAATATCGAGAATATCGCCGATCAGGCCCAGCAGGTCCTTGGCCGAATGGTGTGCCAGCTCCAGCGCGCCAGGGTCCACCCGGCCCTGGTCAGCGTGCTTGACCGCCAGTTCGAGCATGCCGATCACGGCGTTCATCGGTGTGCGGATTTCGTGGCTGATGGTGGCCAGGAAGGTGCTCTTGGCCCGGTTGGCATCGTCGGCCTGCTGTTTGGCCTGGCGCAGTTCCATGACCAGTTGGCGGCGCTCGCTGATATCGATCCAGCCACCGATAATGCCCTGCACTTCGCCGAGGGAGTCGCGATAGGGCAGGATCCAGTGGTAGATGGTCAGCTCCCGGCCCTTGATCCGCAGCGGGCGGTCTTTGATCAGCGGCGAGCCTGCGGCCATGACCTTCAGGTAGTCGGCCTGGATTTGCCGGGTCTGTTCGCAGTCGGTGAACAGGCTGGCGTCCAGCTGTTTGCCGATAACCTCATCGGAGCGGGCCTGCACGGCTTCCAGGTAACTGAAGTTGCAACTTTTCAGGCAGCCTTCGCGGTCGCGTACGTACATCGGGTGTGGGGTGCCGTTGAGCAGGGCGCGCATGAATGCCAGTTGATCGTTCAGCGCGCGTTCGGCACGCTGGCGCTGGCGAATCTGCAGCCGCAGCCGGGCGTTCCACAGCAAGGCCAATAGCAACAGCCCAGCTGTGCCCATCACCACTTGCAAGGCCAGGCGGCTGTAGCCCTTGGTATTGTTGCCCTTGTGTTGGCCATACCCGCGCCAGCGGTTGTTGATTACCCCCAGCTCCTCCGGTGAAATGCTCAACAGGGCTTTGTCGAGGATCGACACCAGCGCCGATGACGCGGCGGTGGTAGCCATGGCGAAGGTGGCAGGCTCGCTGCCGACCGAAGTACGGATGACCAGTTCGGGATTGTTGGCCAATGCGTGGTTGGCATCGATCAGGGTGGTGATGACGGCATCGACCGCGCCGCTGTTGAGCAATGCAATGGCGTAGAACGCGCTTTCCGTTTCAACCCAGCCGACTTGCGGATATTCGCGGGACAACATGGCGTCCATTGCGCTGTAACGGGTAATGGCAACGCGATGCCCCTGCAATTCTTCCAGAGAAGCAGGCGCCTTGTCGCCCTTGCGGCTGACCAGCACATAGGCGCTTTCCAGATAAGGGCGGCTGAGTTGCAGGTCGTCCTCTGCCAGCCCGGTGCTGGTCAGCGCGGTGATGACATCTGTCCGGCCATCTTTCAGGCGGGCAATCATGTCGGCGATGCCACTGGCATGCTGCACTTCGAAACGCAAACCGGTGCGCAGGCGTATGAGCTCGAGCAAGTCGGCGGTAATGCCGCGAAAGTGCCCCGAACCGTCGAAGAAGGATAACGGCGCCGCCGTGTCATCGATGGCCACACGCATGACCGGATGATCCTGGAGCCATTGTTCCTCGGCTTCGCTCAGTTGCAGTTTACGGTCGCTCAGCAACAGGTCGCTGCCTGCGCTCCAGCGTTTGAAGATGCTGGAGCGCATGGCCGGGGTCTGGCTGTCGAGGATGGTATTTACCATTTCCAACAGCAAGGTATCTTGCTGGCGCAAGGCGAAGCCGAAGCCGACGGCCTCGTGCTTGCCGAAGTTGGCCATGCGCAGGCTTGGCAAGTGGCCACGGTTGAGCTGGTAGTGCGTTGAAATGGTATCGCCGATGAAGACGTCGGCCTGGCCGAAGGCCACGGCGTTCAACGCCTGGCTGGTGGAGCCGAAAGCCAGCAGTTCGGCCTTGGGGTAGCTGTCATGCACTTTCTGTTTGGGCAGGTAGTGGTAGAGCATGCCCAGGCGCAGGCCCTTCAAGCCGGTATCCAGTAACCGGCTCTCGTCTTCACGGGTGACCAGCACCGGTTGGTCGACGGCATAGGGTTTTGACAGGGCCAGGCCGTCGCTGGCTGCTTCGTACCCGTTGGCACTGCCTAGCAAGTCGATATCACCGAGTCTCAACGCCTCCACCGCCGCCTGCCGGCTGGAAAAGCGCAACACCCGCACCGGCAAGTGCAAGGCTTTGCCGATCATGTTTGCGTATTCGGCGGTCAGGCCTTGGTAATCGCGGCCACCGCTGGTGATGTCGAATGGCGGGTAGTCGGGGGCCGATGTCCCCAGCACCAGCTCTTGGCGCTCTTCGAGCCATTGCTGTTGTTCGTCGGTGAGCAGGTATTGTACCGGCCCGTTCGAAGAGCGAGCCAGCAGGGTGAAGGATGTGGCCTCATGCAAGGTAGCCTGTGCCGCGCTGCTGAACAGCAGCAGGGCGACCAGCAGGCGGGCGATAGGGCGAGCCATGACCATGCTCAGACCAGCGCGTTGCGCTTGGCCATCTCGATCAGGTCGACCAGTGTGCTGACCTGAAGTTTGTGCATGAGGCGTTTCTTGTAGGTACTGACGGTCTTGCTGCTGAGGAACATGCCCTTGGCAATTTCCTTGTTGCTGCGGCCTTGAGCGAAGAGTTGCAGCACCATCAGTTCGCGGTCATTCACCTGGCGGAAAAGTTGCAAGTCGGCATCTACAGTCTGATTGTGCTTGATTGCCTGGCTGGGGAAATAGTTGTAGCCGGCCAGTACTGCTTTGATTGCACTGAGCAGCTCGCTGAGGTCCTCCTGCTTGCACACGTATCCGGCGGCACCCGAATGCATGCAGCGTACGGCAAACAGTTCCGGGGACTGTGCGGTCAGTACCAGAACCTTCATGGGCAGCGCCATGGCCTGAAAGCGGGCAAGCACCTCCAGCCCATCTAGCTTGGGGATACTGATGTCGAGAATGACCAGGTCGGGGTTGCTCTCGCGGATCATCTGCATGGCGTCCACGCCATTGTCCGATTCACCGACAATCTTGTAGTTCTGGTTTTCCAGCAGCATACGGACGGCCAAGCGGATGACCGGATGGTCGTCAACAATAAATATGGAATGCATGTTCAACTTCCCTGCGGGCGACTGAGGGTGACAGGCGGCACCTTATCGCAGTTGGAAGTCGTCGGGCACGGGAGGAAGGGCTGTTAGCCGTTTATGGGAAATGGCTTACAGGATAAAACAAAACGGGCTACGAAACAGGCGTGTTTAACCCAGTGTCAAAGCGTGTTTGGTAACTTTTCATTGATTTTTATTCGTGCTGTTTAGTTTGCCGCCAGTATATGTAGGAAGTTTCCTTCAATGAGCGGTGCAGCAACGGGCCGAGCCCCGTCTGCACCGCTGCAGGTCAGGTCGGGCTGGAGCGCCCGGTCATTTCCCGGGCCATTTCGCTGGCGTAGCTGTCAGTCATGCCGGCAATGAAATCGATCATGCGCAGGAACGCGCTGTGCAACGAGCCGTGCGGGTCCGGCGCATTGTTGCCGATCAAGTCGAGCACGCGCCGGCTCTTGAACGATGGCGTGCGCCCGCCGTGTTGTTCAAGCGCAGCGCCGCAGAAAGTGTTCAGCAGAATTTCCAAGGTGGTGTAGGCACCGATTTCGTGCAGGGTCTTGCGCTTGTCCTGGAAGATCTTGTTGCGTGCCATGTCCTTGGCCTGCAGTACACAACGCTTGGCCGGGCCGTGCATGTGTTCGACCAGGTCACCTGCCAGCTGCCCGGCCAGCAACGCCCGCTGCTGCTCGACGAAGGCGTGGGCGGCGGCGTTGGTCAGGTGTTCGATGGCCTTGCCCCGCAGGATGGCCAGCTTGCGCCGGCGGGAATCGCCCGGGCCGAGTTGGCGATAGGTTTCCGGCAGGTCGTCGCCGACCAGGTCGAGCAGCAGGGCTTCGACTTCCGCGTACTGCAACAACTCCATCTCCAGGCCGTCTTCCAGGTCGATCAGCGCGTAACAGATATCATCGGCCGCTTCCATCAGGTAAACCAGCGGGTGGCGTGCCCAACGCTGGTGCTCCAGTTGTGGCAGGCCGAGCTTGCGGGCAATCTGCTCGAGCAGGGGCAGTTCACTCTGGTAGCTGCCGAACTTGTGCTTCTTGTAGCCGAGGGCGTCGGCGTGACGGGCGCTCCAAGGGTATTTGAGATAAGTGCCGAGGGTGGCATAGGTCAGCCGGGTGCCGCCGTCGAACTGGTGATATTCCAGTTGGGTAAGCACACGAAAGCCCTGGGCGTTGCCTTCGAAGTTGAGGAAGTCGGCCCGTTCGTCGTCGCTCATGTCATCGAGCCAGCCGCGCCCGGCTGCCTGCTGGAACCAGTAGCGGATGGCGTCTTCACCGGAGTGGCCAAACGGTGGGTTGCCGATGTCGTGGGCCAGGCAAGCCGACTGCACGATCATTCCCAGGTCGCTGGGGGCACACCAGTCAGGCAGGCTGTCGCGCAGGGTTTCACCGACGCGCATGCCCAGCGAGCGACCGACGCAGCTGACTTCCAGCGAGTGGGTCAGGCGCGTGTGGATATGGTCGTTGCTGGAAACCGGGTGTACCTGGGTCTTGCGCCCGAGGCGGCGGAAGGCACCGGAAAAGATGATGCGGTCGTGGTCTTTGTGGAAGGGGCTGCGCCCGAGTTCATCGGCGCTGTACAGGGCTTTGCCCAGGCGTTCGCGGGTGAGCAGGGTGTGCCAGTCCAAGGCTCGGTCTCCTGTGGATCGAAGGCATTAGCTTCTAGTGTCGTGTACAGATACGCAAGGGGCAGGGCGATACCCACCCTGTGGGAGCGGGTTTATCCGCGAATGCGTCGATGGCTCCACTGCCGCATTCGCGGGTAAACCCGCTCCCACAGGGGGCGATAGAGGCCGTCAGGGACGGCGGTTACCCTGCAGGTACAGGCGCACCAGCGGCAGCAGGCTGCTACCCAGGCGCACCAGCCGTGCCAGGTTGCCGCTGCGTACGCCCTTGCCGGTCAGGAAGCCCAGCGCCACCACGGCACCGATCCCCCACAGTGGCGCATGCTTGATCCCCAGCCCCTCGTGCAGCGAGCTGCCCATGCCACGCACGCGGCGCAGCGGCTCCAGCAGTTGCCCGGATTCATGGCGGATTTCCTGGCGGTGCATCTCCATGCGCAGGCGCAGCAGCGCCTTGCGCAGCTCGCGCGGGTTACGCGTGTTTGGCAGTTCTGGCAGGCTCATGGCAACAGGCGCTCCCGGTCCTTGGCAAGTTCTTCGAGGGTGGCACCGAACGGCGACGACTCGTCGAACACCGCCGCCTTCAGGCGTAGCCCGCAATACAGCGCGGCAATGCCATAGAACACGCACAGGCCGATGATGCCGGCCAGGCGATAGCTGTCCCACAGCAATACCAGCAGCAGCCCGGAAAGCGCCGTCAGCAGCAGCAGGGCGAACACCAGCGCCAGGCCGGCGAACAGCAGCAGGCGCAACGTGCGGCCCTTTTGCTCCTGCAACTCGATACCGAACAGCTCGATATGGCTGTGCAGCAGCCCCAGCGCGGCCGCGCCCAGGCGCCTGCCCGAGGGGCCGGCGCCGTTGGCTTCATTCTCCATGGGGACCCCTTAGCGCCGGTTGGCCAGCAGGCCGATCAGCAGGCCGACACCGGCGGCGATGCCGATCGCCTGCCAAGGGTTTTCCTGCACGTATTGCTCGGCACTGCCCAGTGCCGCCTGGCCACGGTCGCGCACCGAGTCCTGGGTCAGTTGCAGGGTTTCGCGGGCCTGGGCCAGGCGGTCGTGAATCTGTTCGCGCAATTCGTCGGCCTGGTCGCCGGCCAGGTTGGCAGTGTCAGCCAGCAGTTTCTCGGTGTCGCGCACCAAGGCCTGGAAGTCAGCCATCAATATCTCTTGAGCAGTCTTTGCCGATTTGCTGGCCATGGGTCTCTCCCTGTCGATGAGTGTTGGTAGTTCGAGTGACAGCACGCGTGGAAGGTTCAAGTGCCGGTGCTGGTATGCGCTTTGCTATGTCTTTGCCACGTTGCGGGGCGCTACACGCGGGTTTTGCGCCGATTCAGGGCGCCAGCGCAGCGGGTACCGATAAACCTTAACCCAATCCACGACAAACCCAAGAAAAAACCACGCAGGCCCCAGCCACGTCACTGAAACAGGGCAGGGGGTTGGCACCGATTCGGTGCAGGGATGCAGGTTCTTGAACTGTCCTGGTGCCTTTTTCAGCAGGTCTGCCTATTTCATGGATAACATGCACAGCGCGATGGACTCCCTGGTCCACGGTTCCAACACCCTGTTCATTCTCATGGGCGCCATTCTGGTGCTGGCCATGCATGCCGGCTTCGCGTTCCTCGAAGTGGGCACCGTGCGCCACAAGAACCAGGTCAACGCCTTGTCGAAGATCCTCAGCGACTTTGCCATCTCGGCGCTGGTGTACTTCTTTATAGGCTACTGGATCGCCTATGGGGTCAACTTCTTCCAGCCTGCAGCAACGTTGGCGGCCGACCATGGCTATGTGCTGGTCAAGTGCTTCTTTCTGCTGACCTTTGCCGCAGCGATCCCGGCGATCATCTCCGGGGGTATCGCCGAGCGTGCGCGCTTCGTGCCGCAGCTGTGCGCCACGGCATTGATTGTGGCGTTCATCTACCCGTTCTTCGAGGGCGTGGTGTGGAATGGCAACCTGGGCGTGCAGGCCTGGCTGCAGGCGCGCTTTGGTGCGCCGTTCCATGACTTTGCCGGCTCGGTGGTGGTGCATGCCATGGGCGGCTGGCTGGCACTGGCGGCAGTGCTGCTGCTGGGCGCGCGCCGCGGGCGCTATCGCGACGGCCGGCTGGTGGCGTTTGCGCCGTCGAGCATTCCGTTCCTGGCGCTGGGCTCGTGGATCCTGATCATCGGCTGGTTCGGTTTCAACGTCATGAGCGCGCAGACCTTGCAAGGCGTCAGCGGCCTGGTGGCGATCAATTCGCTGCTGGCGATGGTTGGCGGCACCTTGTCGGCGTTGCTGGCCGGGCGCAACGACCCAGGCTTCCTGCACAACGGCCCACTGGCCGGGCTGGTGGCGATTTGCGCAGGCTCCGACCTGATGCACCCGATAGGTGCACTGGCGACCGGGCTGGTGGCGGGCGCGCTGTTCGTCTGGACGTTCACTGCGGCGCAGAACCGCTGGAAGATCGACGACGTGCTGGGTGTGTGGCCGTTGCATGGACTGTGCGGCGTGTGGGGTGGCATTGCCTGCGGCATCTTTGGCCAGGTTGCGCTCGGCGGCATGGGCGGTGTCAGCCTGGTCAGCCAGTTGCTGGGTAGCCTGATGGGGGTAGTAGTGGCACTGGCCGGTGGCTTTGCCGTGTATGGCACCCTGCGCGCGGTGCATGGTCTGCGCTTGAGCCATGAGCAGGAGTTCCAGGGTGCCGACCTGTCGCTGCACCGTATCGGCGCCACCAGCCAGGATTGATCCAGGCCAGGTGCATGACGGGCGTGGTGGACCTAGAATAGGCTTCTCTGCATGCCAAACCGGGACCTGCCCCATGCTGCCTGAATGCCAACTGTTCGGCACCCTCGGCTGCCACTTGTGTGAAGTGGCCGAGGCAGTGCTGATGCCCTTCGTCGATCACGGCCTGCTGGTGGAACTGGTCGATGTCGCCGAGAGCGAGCCCTTGTTCGAGTGCTACGGCCTGATCATTCCGGTGCTGCGGCGCTGCGACAACGGTGGCGAACTGCATTGGCCGTTCGATGCCGAACAGGTGGTGGCGTTCCTGGGGCAATGATGGCTGGAGGGGAGAAGCGACCCTGCTCCATGGCGGGTAATGCGAGCTGATGATCAGGTGCCGGCGCACTGCCGTCGGCGTCCTTAGCCATCATCGGAACCGCTTGCCATGTTGATCACGCCACATTTCACTCTCGATGAACTGACCGTTTCCCAGCTCGCCGCCAGAGACGGGTTCGATAACACCCCCCCTCCCGAGGCCCGGGCCAATCTGCAATTGCTGTGTGGTGCGCTGGAGCAGGTGCGCGCGCTGTTCGGTATGCCCATCATTGTCAGCAGCGGGTACCGCAGCGAAAAGGTCAACCGGCTGATCGGCGGCGCCACCAGCAGCCAGCACGTCCAAGGGCTGGCGGCGGACTTCACGGTGATCGAGGTCAGCCCGCGGGAAACCGTGCGGCGGATCAGCGAAAGCACCGTGCCGTTCGATCAACTCATCCTCGAGTTCGACAGGTGGGTGCACTTGTCGGTGACGCGCAGTACGCCGCGACGGCAGGTGCTGACCATTCGCAAGGGCAGCGGCTACCTGGCGGGGCTGCAATGAAGCGCATTGACGGCGACAGGGGGATGTTCGTATGCTGTATATAAATACAGTGTCGAGGTAAAGCCATGCTCAACGTCGAGCAACTCAAGTACAGCGTAAATCGCATGCCCGTGGAGCGGGTGGCCGACGCCGTTCTGGAAATGCGCCTCGAAGGCCTGGTGACCGATGATCGCACACCGTTCGGCAAGGTCCACTTCAATACCTGCTTCGCCGAGATCGAAGCCTTGTTCCAGCGTGCCGGCTACCACCGCGGGCTGGATGTGGTGGGTTACCAAGGGTTGCTCTATGCCCTGTACGACCCAGGCCGCTGGGAGCCGGTGCAGGTGCTGCGCTGGCTGAAGGAGCGCAGCGAGGCGATGGCCCAGGCTGGTTGAGTGCGCGGGCTTGGGCGATAATGCGCGGCCGTGAATGTTTCGAGCCCTGCCATGACCACACCTTTCGACCCCGCCCGCCAGCAAGCCAGCACGGTGTGCTTGCCACCCGGCAACTGGGCGACAGTGCTCGATTGCCTGTGTGACCATTTCAAGGCCATCGACCGTACCCAGTGGCTTGACCGCTTTGCCCGTGGGCGGGTACTGGATGCCGAAGGGCGGGCAATCGCTGCCGAGCTGCCGTACAAGCGGGGCATGCGCTTGCACTATTTCCGCGAAGTGCCGAACGAGCGGCCGATCCCCGTGCAAGAGGTCGTGCTGCATGTGGACGAGCATCTGGTGGTCGCCGACAAGCCGCATTTCCTGCCGGTGACGCCGACCGGTGAATACGTCGAGCAGACCTTGCTGCGTCGGCTGATTCGCCGACTGGATAACCCGCACCTGGTGCCGTTGCATCGCATCGACCGGCACACTGCAGGGCTTGTGCTGTTTTCCGCCAACCCGCACACGCGCAGCGCCTACCAGCGGCTGTTCCCCGAGCGACGCATCGACAAGCGCTACCAGGCCATCGCTGCCGCCATGGCGCAGCATCAGTTCCCATTGGTGCATAAAAGCCGCCTGGTGCATGGCGAGCCGTTTTTTCGCATGCATGAGGTAGAAGGCGAGGCCAATAGCGAAACCCTGGCCGAGGTGCTGGAAAAGAATGGCGAGCTGTGGCGTTATGGGTTGTCGCCGGTGACCGGCAAGACCCATCAGTTGCGCGTGCACATGGCAGCCTTGGGAGCGGGGATCAGCAATGACCCTTTTTATCCGCAGTTGCTCAATGAGGACGACGATTACCAGCGGCCGCTGAAACTGCTGGCGCAGAGTTTGCGGTTCGAGGACCCGTTGAGTGGGGAAGAGCGTTATTTCGAGAGCCGTTTGCGGCTGGATTGGTAACACAAGAAGTCGAGCTTGTGCGGTCTTTGTAGGAGCGGCCTTGTGTCGCGATCGGGGTGCGAAGCAGCCCCAGGATTTCAGGGCAAATGCATAAATTGCTGGGGCTGCTTCGCAGCCCGATCGCGACACAAGGCCGCTCCTACACGGGCCGCGTTAGCCCGTAGTTAGCGGTTAAACCGCTCCACCAACGAATACTGGCTCCCCGCCGTACTGGTCAGCTCTTCGCTCAACAGTGCCGAATGCTGCGCCTGCTCGGCGGTCTGGTCGGCCAGTTCGGCGATGGTGCTGATGTTGCGGCTGATTTCGTCGGCCACTGCGGTCTGCTCTTCGGTCGCGGCCGCAATCTGGGTAGCCATGTCGGTGATGTTGGCTACCGCTTCGCTGATTCCCACCAGCGCCTCGTCGGCCTGCATGACCCGATCAACACCCTCCTGCGCCTGGCGGTGGCCAGTTTCCATGGTCAGCACGGCATTGCTGGCAGTTTGTTGCAGCTTGGCGATCAGGCCGTGGATTTGCCCAGTGGATTCGGCGGTACGCTGGGCCAACTGCCGCACTTCGTCGGCCACCACGGCAAAGCCGCGGCCCATTTCACCGGCGCGCGCCGCTTCGATGGCTGCGTTCAGTGCCAGCAGGTTGGTCTGGTCGGCGATGCCCTTGATCACATCGACCACACCGCCAATCTCGTCGCTGTCCTTGGCCAGTTGTGTAACCGTTTGCCCGGTTTCGCCCACCGCCGCCGACAGGCGCTCGATGGCCTCGCGGGTTTCCCCGGCAATCTGCCGGCCCTGGCTGGTCAGGCGGTTGGCTTCCTGAGTGGCGTCGGCCGTACGCTGCACATGGTTGGCCACTTCCTGGGTGGTGGCCGCCATCTGGTTGACGGCGGCGGCAACCTGCTCGGTCTCTACCCGCTGGCGCTCCAGCCCCGAAGAGCTCTTGTGCGCCAGGGCATCGGATTGACGCGCCTGGTCGCTGAGGTGTTCGGCACTGTCCTGCAGGCGGGTCAGGCAGGTTTTCATGCGGGCGTCCTGGCTGAGCATGGCCATTTCCAGGCGCGCCTGTACGCCACGGCTGTCGGTAAACATCTGCGCGATCAGCGGGTCCGAGGTGGTCTGTTCGGCCAGGCGCAGCAGGCGCTTGAGGCCGCGCTGCTGCCAGCTCAGGCCGAGCAGGCCCAGCGGTACCGAAAGCCCGGCGGCCAAGGCAAAGCCCCACGAATGGCCCAGCCAGTTGCCAATCAGGAAACCGACCTGGCTGATCAGGATGAAGGGCAGCCAGTCCTGCAGCACCGGCAGCCATTTGTCGCGGCGTGGTACCGGCGGCTTGCCCTGGTTGATGCGCTGGTACAAGGCTTCGGCGCGGCGGATCTGTTCGGCAGTGGGCTTGACCCGCACAGACTCGAAGCCGACCACCTGGTTGTTGTCGAAGATTGGCGTGACGTACGCGTTCACCCAGTAATGGTCGCCAGACTTGCAGCGGTTCTTGACGATACCCATCCACGGTTGGCCCTGCTTGAGGGTTTGCCACATGTGGGCAAAGACCGCAGGCGGCACGTCGGGGTGACGTACCAGGTTATGCGGCGCGCCAGTCAGCTCTTCGCGGGTGAAGCCACTGATATCGATGAAGGCATCGTTGCAATAAGTGATCACGCCCTTGGCGTTGGTGGTGGAGATCAACCGCTGCTGGGCAGGGAAAGTCCGTTCTCTCTGGGTAATCGGCTGGTTGTTACGCATGGGTTGATAGTCCGCAGGGCTTTCGACAGGTATCGGCAAGCCACTGGTTTTATTGAATGATTATTTAAAGTGCTTGATCTGTGGCAATGAGCCATCATTCGCTTTGGTTTAGGCAAGGCGAACGTTTGAAGCGGTTGGCGTCATTATTGCGGTTTTACTGCTGATTAATGACGGATGGGTCGGATGATGACCGAATGTATGGCAAAGAGCCAGTGTTGGGTGGTTGGGGGGGAGGGCGTTAGAGAGACGGCGCCTGTGAGATCAAGCGCCGCGCGGGCGGCGCTCGATCTCATAGGCGCTGAAAATGTTTCGGTGAACACATGCGGCGCTCGATCTCACAGCCGCTGCACTTCTCCAGCCAGGCCTAAACCCTCACCCCGCAATCAACTGCCGCAGCACATAATGCAAAATCCCCCCCGCCTTGAAGTACTCCACCTCATTCAACGTATCAATCCGGCACAACACATCAATCTGCTCCTGCTGGCCATCCTCGCGGGTGATGCGCAATGGCAGGCTCATGCCTGGGCGAATCTGTGCACCGTCCAGGCCCAGCACGTCAATCTGCTCCTTGCCGGTCAGCCCCAGTTGCTTGCGGTTTTGCCCGGCGGTGAACTGCAGCGGTAGCACGCCCATGCCCACCAGGTTGGAGCGGTGAATTCGCTCGAAGCTTTCCGCCAGCACCGCTTTCACGCCCAGCAGGTTGGTGCCCTTCGCCGCCCAGTCGCGGCTGGAGCCGGTGCCGTACTCCTGCCCGGCGATGACCACCAGCGGGGTGCCTTCCTGCTGGTAACGCATGGCCGCGTCGTAGATCGACAGCTTCTCGCCCGTGGGCACGTAGAGGGTGTTGCCGCCTTCTTCACCTGCCAGCATTTCGTTGCGGATACGGATGTTGGCAAAGGTGCCGCGCATCATCACCTCATGGTTGCCGCGCCGCGAGCCGTAGGAGTTGAAGTCGCGGGGTTCCACGCCTTGATCGCGCAGGTAGCGCCCGGCCGGGCTGTCGGCCTTGATGTTGCCGGCCGGGGAGATGTGGTCGGTGGTCACCGAATCGCCCAGCAGTGCCAGCACCCGCGCGCCGTGGATGTCGGCGATGGCGGGTGGCGGCCCACCAATGCCGTCGAAGAACGGTGGGTGCTGGATGTAGGTGGAGTCGTCCTGCCACACGTAGGTGGCGGCCTGTGGCACTTCGATGGCCTGCCACTGCGCATCACCGGCGAACACCTCGGCGTATTCCTTGTGGAACATGGCCGTATCCACCTTGGCCACGGCCTCGGCAATTTCCTGCTGGCTGGGCCAGATATCGCGCAGGTAGACCGGTTGGCCGTCTTTGCCGGTGCCCAGCGGGTCACGGGTCAGGTCCACGCGCACACTACCGGCCAGCGCATAGGCCACGACCAGTGGCGGCGAAGCCAACCAGTTGGTCTTCACAAGCGGGTGTACGCGGCCTTCGAAGTTGCGGTTGCCCGACAGCACCGAGGCGACGGTGAGGTCGGCACTGCCGATGGCTTTCTCGATCGCTTCATCCAGCGGCCCGGAGTTGCCGATACACGTGGTGCAGCCATAGCCGACCAGGTCGAAACCGAGCTGGTCGAGGTAGGGCGTGAGCCCGGCGGCATTGAAGTATTCGGTGACCACCTTTGAACCTGGCGCCAGCGAACTCTTGACCCAGGGTTTGCGTTGCAGGCCTTTTTCCAGGGCCTTTTTGGCCACCAGCCCGGCAGCCATCATCACACTGGGGTTTGAAGTGTTGGTGCACGAGGTGATCGCGGCAATTACCACGGCGCCATCGCGCAAGGTGTGGGTCTGGCCCTGGTGGCTGTAGTCGATCTCGCCGGCCTGGTCGGCATTGCCCACCGCCACGCCGCCGCCACCTTCGCTTTCCAGGCGGCCAACTTCCTTGGCCAGCGGCTTGGGTTGCAGTTCGATGAAGTGGTCAAAGGCCTGGCTGACCTGGCCCAGCGCCACACGGTCCTGTGGCCGCTTGGGCCCGGCCAGGCTGGCTTCCACCTCATGCATGTCCAGCGCCAGGGTGTCGCTGAACAGCGGCTCCTGGCCGGGCAGGCGCCACATACCCTGGGCCTTGCAGTATTGCTCGACCAGTTGCACGGTCGCTTCGGGGCGGCCCGACAGGCGCAGGTAGCCGAGGGTGACGTCATCGACCGGGAAGAACCCGCAGGTGGCGCCGTATTCCGGGGCCATGTTGGCGATGGTTGCACGGTCGGCCAGGGGCAGCTCCGCCAGGCCGTCGCCGTAGAATTCGACGAACTTGCCCACCACACCTTTCTTGCGCAGCATCTGCGTCACCGTCAGCACCAGGTCGGTGGCAGTGATGCCTTCGCGCAGCTTGCCGGTCAGCTTGAAGCCGATCACTTCCGGGATCAGCATCGACACCGGCTGGCCGAGCATGGCGGCTTCTGCCTCGATCCCCCCGACACCCCAGCCAAGTACGCCCAGGCCGTTGATCATGGTGGTGTGCGAGTCGGTGCCGACCAGTGTGTCGGGGAAGGCGTAGGTGCGGCCATCGGCGTCACGGGTCCACACGGTGCGGCCGAGATATTCCAGGTTGACCTGGTGGCAGATGCCGGTGCCCGGCGGTACCACGCGGAAGTTGTCGAAGGCGCTCTGGCCCCAGCGCAGGAAGGCATAACGCTCGCCATTGCGCTGCATTTCGATGTCGACGTTTTCGCCGAACGCTTGCGGCGTGCCGTAGCGGTCAACCATGACCGAGTGGTCGATCACCAGGTCGACGGGCGACAACGGGTTGATGCGCTGCGGGTCGCCGCCGGCCTTGGCCATGGCGGCGCGCATGGCGGCCAGGTCGACCACCGCCGGTACGCCGGTGAAGTCCTGCATCAGTACCCGCGCCGGGCGGTACTGGATTTCGCGATCGGAGCGGCGCTCGCCCAGCCACTGGGCAAGGGCGCGCAGGTCGTCGCCGGTGACAGTTTTCCCGTCTTCCCAGCGCAGCAGGTTTTCCAGCAGCACTTTCAACGACATGGGCAGGCGCTGCAGGTCGCCCAACTGGCGCGCGGCTTCGGCGAGGCTGAAATAGTGGTAGGTCTGGTCGCCGACCTTGAGCGGTTTGAGGGTGTTCAGGCTATCGAGCGAGGGCATTGCCAACTCCTTCTGCGCCGGTGCCCGGCAATTACTCATGGTTTACCGGTGGCACCGCTCTGTATCGGTCCGCACGGCACGGACCTGGCTGAATGGTCAGGTTAGACCGGTTTGTGGCCCCTGACCCTTTTCTGGACCGGCGGGGCGTGTCGCTGGTTCCGAACTTCCTTTATCATCGCCGCCCTGCCGGCGCCTGTTGCGCGCCCGCCGTAGTGGAGTGAGAGATGAATACCCTGTTCATGCATTGCCGGCCCGGTTTCGAGGGTGAGGTTTGCGCTGAAGTCAGCGAACATGCCGCCCGCCTGGGTGTTGCGGGCTATGCCAAAGGCAAGCCGCACAGTGCCAGCGCCGAGTTTGTCTGTAGCGAGGAGGGCGGTGCCGAGCGGTTGATGGGTGAGCTGCGCTTCAATCAGCTGATTTTCCCGCGGCAGTGGGCCCGCGGCGGTTACGTCGAGCTGCCGGAAAGTGACCGCATCAGTGTGTTGCTGGCGCACCTGGCCGACTTCCCGGTGTTCGGCAGCCTGTGGCTGGAAGTGCTGGACAGCAACGAAGGCAAGGAGCTGTCTACCTTCTGCCGCAAATTCGAAGTGCCATTGCGCAAGGCCCTGGAAAAGGCCGGCCGCCTGGTCGACGACGCCAGCCGCCCACGCTTGCTGCTCACCTTCATCAGTGGCCGACGGGTATTTGCCGGTGTCGCTGCGGCCAACAACAGCGCGTTGTGGCCCATGGGCATCCCGCGCCTGAAGTTCCCCCGCGAGGCGCCTAGCCGCTCGACCCTCAAGCTGGAAGAGGCCTGGCACCAGTTCATCCCGCGTGAGCAGTGGGAGCAGCGCCTGGGTGATGACATGACCGGCGTCGACCTGGGGGCTTCGCCGGGTGGCTGGACCTACCAGCTGGTACGGCGCGGCATGCTGGTGACGGCCATCGACAACGGGCCGATGGCCGAGAGCCTGATGGATACCGGGCTGGTCCAGCACCTGATGGCTGACGGGTTTACCTGGCAGCCGAAGCAGCCGGTGGACTGGATGGTGTGCGACATTGTCGAGAAGCCGGCGCGTACTACCTCGCTGATCGAAACCTGGCTGGGGGAGGGGCTTTGCCGTGAGGCGGTGGTCAACCTGAAGTTGCCGATGAAGCAACGCTATGCCGAGGTGCGGCGGTTGCTTGACCGCATGGAAGCGACATTCAAGGCACGCAAGATTCGGGTTTCGATTGCTTGCAAGCAGCTGTATCACGACCGTGAGGAAGTGACTTGCCATCTGCGGCGGATGGATTTGAAGCCACGCTGAGCCCAGTGAGTCACTCGCAGTCCGGCTCTTGCTCTTGCTCTTGCTCTTGCTCTTGCTCTTGCTCTTGCTCTTGCTCTTGCT
>NZ_JACVZC010000119.1 GCF_016658545.1 Pseudomonas sp. S37
CCCCCCCCCCCCCCCCCCCCCCCCCCCCCCCCCCGGCTCCTACAGGGACCACGTCGGCTTGCAGAGTCAGCTCGGCGCAATCGCCCGTCCCAGCTTCTGCGCCTGCCCCTGCAACACCTTCATCAAATGCAGCGCTGCATGCGACGGTGGCTCGAAGCGCGAATAAACAAAGCTGATATCGAAGTGAATTTCGTCAGCCAACGGCACCACCGCCAGCCCGCTGTCCTGCGCCACGAACTCGTCGATAATGCTGAGGCCCATGCCTTGCCTGACCAGTGCCACCGCCTCGTTGGCATTGGTAAACGACAACAGTGATTTCAGTTGCAAGCCGCGCCGCTCGATGTGCCCGGCCAGCAGCTTGCCGAACGGCATGTCGGGCCGGAACAGCAGCAGGGCATGGCCTTCCAGCTGTTGCAGGGTCAGCGAAGTTTGCCCGGCCAGCGGGTGGCCGGGCGGCATCACCACCACCATGCGCCCGCGCATGAACGCCTGCGAGTGCAGGTGGTCGTGCACCACCGGCAGCGCGGCAATCGACAGGTCGACCTTCTTCGACAGGATCTGGTTGGGCATCTCGCCCATCAGCGAGGTCTGCCATTCGATGTTCAGCGACGGTGATTCGCGCTTGAGCTGGGCCAGGGCAATCGGGATCACCACCGTCGACAACGACGCACTGCACGAGATACGCAGCTTGCGCTGGCCTCCGGCACCGAGTGCCAGGGCGCATTCGTTGACTTCCAGCGCGGCCTGGTACACCCGCTCGACTTCGCGGAACAGCACCTGCGCCTCGGCCGTGGGTACCAGGCGGTTGTTGATGCGTTCGAACAGCGGGTAGCTCAGCCGCCCTTCGATGTACTGGATCAGCTTGCTTACAGCCGGCTGCGACACATACAGCAGCTTGGCCGCGGCGCTGATCGAGCCGGTCAGCATCACGGCACGGAACACTTCCATGTGCCGCAGTTTGAACACCATGGGGCTGGTGTCTGCGCCTTCGTTGCCAAGCAGCATGTGTATTACCTTCGGTTATGGTCTTCGCCATCTGGGTATGAGCGCCAAACCCGGCCACGCAGTATCGTGAACCCCAGCCTGATCGCCCTTGCGGCGCACAATAACAAGATCTGCAGACAAGCGCAGCGGCGCTTGACGGGAGTGCTGCGTGAACATCTTTGATGAAGCGAAGATCGATTGCCATAACCATTTGTTTGACCCCGCGCGGTTTCCTTACCACCCCGACGCGCCCTATGCGCCTTCGGGCCAGGAAGTCGCCACCCAGGAACAGTTCACCCGGGTGATGGACGCCTACGGGGTGCAACATGCCTTGTTGGTAGGCCCCAACAGCGGCTACCACACAGACAACCGCTGCCTGCTGCACGCCTTGGCCACCGGGCAGGGGCGGTTCAAGGGTGTGGCGGTGGTCGAGACGGATATCAGCCTCGACGCACTGGCGGCATTGCAGGCGCAAGGGGTGGTCGGCATCGCCTTCAACCCCGCGCTGTATGGGGTAGCCAGCCTCAAGGGTGTGGACCCGTTATTCGGCAAGCTGGCCGAGCTTGGCCTGTTCGCCCAGGTACAGGTGTGCGAAGACCAGTTGCTGGACCTGCACGGCCTGCTGCAAGGCTCGCAGGCACGCCTGCTGATCGACCATTGCGGCCGCCCGGATATAGCGGCAGGGGTGCAGCAAGCCGGCTTCCAGGCCTTGCTGCGGCTGGCCGACAGCGGTCGCGCCTGCGTAAAGCTGTCGGGCATGCAGAAGTTCGCCGCGGCGGATGCCTTGCTGGAGCAGAGCAGAGCCTATGTGCAAGCGCTGCTTGAAGCCTTCGGCGCCGAGGCCTGTGTGTGGGGCTCGGACTGGCCGTTCATTCGCCAGCGCTCGCGGGTGGACTACGGCCCGCTGCTGAAACTGGCCGAACAGTTGATGCCCGATGCCCGGCAGCGCCATGCGGTGATGTGGGATACCCCGCGCCGTCTGTTCGGGTTTGCCTGAAGCCCGGTTGTTTGCCATTCCAATAACAAGAGAGCAATCGTCATGAACACTGAGCAGAACGCCAACCTCGGGGTGTTCGACACCCCGGCGCGCGCACAGCAGCGCACCCGCACCCGTTTCATGATTCTGGCGCTGATTTCCGGCGGCACCATGATCAACTACCTCGACCGCAGCGTGATGGGCATTGCCGCGCCCAGCATCAGTGCCGACCTGGGCCTGAATGCGGCGATGATGGGGGTGATCTTTTCCGCCTTTTCCTGGACCTACGCTGCCGCGCAGATCCCGGGCGGT
The DNA here is from genome assembly GCF_016658545.1 of Pseudomonas sp. S37. GTDB lineage: Bacteria > Pseudomonadota > Gammaproteobacteria > Pseudomonadales > Pseudomonadaceae > Aquipseudomonas. Next base: position 2,273 of record NZ_JACVZC010000119.1, read on the forward strand.
ATCCTCATCGACCGCCTGGGTACCAAGCTGACCTACTGGCTGGCACTGACCCTGTGGTCGCTGTTCACCGGCCTGCAAGGGCTGGCCCAGGGCTTCCTGTCGTTGCTGGGCATGCGCTTTCTGGTCGGCGCAACCGAAGCACCGTGCTTCCCGACCAACAGCCGCGTGGTCGCCACCTGGTTCCCGCAGAGCGAGCGGGCCAGGGCAACCGGTATCTACACCTTTGCCGAGTACACCGGCCTGGCATTCCTGACGCCGCTGCTGTTCTGGGTGCTGCACGCCTACGGCTGGCGCTTCCTGTTGCTGGCCGTCGGCCTGCTGGGCATCCTCTACGGCCTGGTGTGGTGGCGCAAATACCATGAGCCGTACCAGTCGACCACGGCCAACCAGGCCGAACTGGACTACATCGCGGCAGGCGGCGGGGTGGTCGATGGCGGGCAGAAAGCCACCGCGTTCAGTTGGTCGCAGATTCCGGCGCTGCTCAAGCACCGCAACATGCTGGGCATCTGCCTGGGCCAGTTCGCCTGCAACTCGACCAATGTGTTCTTCCTTACCTGGTTCCCTACTTACCTGGTGACCGAACGGCACATGCCCTGGCTCAAGGTCGGCTGGGTGGCAGTGCTGCCGTTCATTGCCGCCTCGCTGGGCACGCTGGTCGGTGGCTGGCTGTCCGACGCCTTGCTGCGCCGTGGCTACTCGCTGAACGTGGCGCGCAAGTTGCCGGTGATCGCCGGGCTGCTGACCGCTTCGGTCATCGTGCTGGCCAACTACGTCGAGTCCGACGCGTTGGTGATCGCCATCCTGTGCATCGCCTATTTCGCCCAGGGCATGTCGGCACTGGCCTGGATGATCGTTTCCGATATCGCCCCCAAAGGCCTGTTGGGCCTCAGCGGCGGCTTGTTCAACCTGTTCGCCAACGCGGCCGGCATCGTCACCCCGCTAACCATCGGCATCATCGTTTCGCTGACCGGGTCGTTCGTCTGGGCCCTGGCGTTCGTGGCCTCGATCACCGTGCTCGGCGCGCTGTGCTACCTGTTCATGGTCAGCGACCTGCGTCGCTTGCCGGATATTCCTTCTGTCGAAAATGGAGCAAAACAATGAGCCAGTACCTGCAAGGCCAGACCGCAATCGTTACCGGTGGCATGCGCGGCATCGGCCTGGCAATCGCCCAGCGCCTGCACGCCGCGGGCGCCCAGGTGGTGATCTGGGACCTGGCCGTCGATGGCTGGAACCCCGCCGAAAACGGCTTTGAGCCGGTGCTGCGCCAGGCGGTGGATGTGTCGTCGCTGGCCTCGGTAGAGGCGGCCTTCGCCGAGACCCTGGCGCGCCTGGGGCAGGTGCATATCCTGGTCAACAACGCCGGCATCAACGGCCCGGTGGTGGCGTCGTGGGACTACCCGCCAGAGGCCTGGGACAAGGTCATCGCCATCGATTTGAACGGCGTGTTCTATTGCTGCCGCACCGCCATCCCGCACATGCGTGAAAACCGCTACGGGCGCATCGTCAACATCGCGTCCATGGCCGGCAAGGACGGCGTGCAGTACATCTCGGCCTATTCGGCAGCCAAAGCCGGGGTCATCGCCTTCACCAAGGCGGCGGCCAAGGAGCTGGCGCAGGACGGCGTGCTGCTCAACTGCGTGGCGCCAGCCATGGTCGAGACACCGCTGATGGCCGAGATGACCGCCGAACACATCGCCGCGAGCAAGGCCAAGATCCCCATGGGGCGCTTCCTCAAGGCCGAGGAAATCGCCAACATGGTCAGCTGGATTGCCGGGCCGGAATGCAGCTTTACCACCGGCTTCGTGTTCGACCTCAGTGGCGGGAGGGCGACCTATTGAAAGGGCTGGGTGTGGCGCACCTGACGGCACTGGAGCTGGCGCCGGCCAGGCTGGTGCGTGAGGCGCGCATCGCCGGTTTCAGTGCGGTGGGGCTGCGCCTGCACCCGGTCATGCCGGGGGCACAGGCCTACCCCGTTGCTGCAGGAAGCGAGGCGTTACGGGAGCTGCGCGCGGTCATGGCGGGGGAAGGTGTGTGCGTTACCGACATCGAGTTTGTTTCGTTGACGGCACACACGCAGGTCGCTGACTACCAGGCGCTGTTGGCCGCAGGTGCCGAGCTGGGGGCGCAGAGCCTGACGGTGTCCGGGGACGATGACGACGTTGCACGGCTGACCGGCAACTTTGCGGCGCTGTGCGAACTGGCGCGTGGCCATGGCTTGCGGGTAGACCTGGAGTTCATGCGCTGGCGCCCGGTGGCAACCCTGCAACAGGCTTGCGCCGTGGTAGCGGGGGCAGGGCAGGACAACGGCGGCGTGCTGGTCGATGCCTTGCACCTGTTCCGTTCGGGCGGGCAGGTGGCGGACCTTGCTGCAGTCGACCCGCGCTGGCTGCGTGCGCTTCAGCTTTGTGATGCACCGCTGCAGGCGCCCGCTGACGCACTGATCATCCAGGAAGCCCGCGAGGGCCGTTTGCTGCCAGGCGACGGGCAACTGCCGCTGGTGCAGTTGCTCGCCGCGTTGCCCGAAGACGTGTGCATCAGCGCAGAAGTGCCCTGCGCCCATTTACACGGGCAAGCGCGCCTGGCAGCTGCTGCACGCTCGACCCGTGCGTTACAGGCTGCCGGTCATGCCTGATCCGGTACCACGGCGATCACGTCGATCTCCATCAGCCATTCGGCCTGGGCCAAACCGGCCACCACCAGCCCGGTGGAAATCGGGAACACGCCCTTGAGCCACTTGCCCACTTCCTTGTACACCGGCTCGCGGAAGCGCGGGTCGGTGATGTAGGTGGTGGTCTTGACGATGTGCGACAGGTCCGAACCTGCTTCTTCAAGCAGTTGCTTGACGTTTTTCATGGCTTGTTCGGCCTGCGCCTGCGGGTCACCCAGGCCCACCAGCCTGCCTTCGAAGTCGGTACCCACCTGGCCACGCACATAGATGGTGTTGCCGGCCCGCACCGCCTGGCACAGGTCGTTGTCCAGGGTCTGGTTGGGGTAGGTTGCCTTGGTGTTGAACATGCGGATGCGAGTATGGGTAGGCATCAGTGGGCTCCGAGGGTGCTGACGTTGCTGATCTTGGCGGGTTGCTGCTCATCCGCAGCGCGTTGGTCGCGGTCGCGGTAGGCGGTATAGGTGCGTTGCGTGGCGATATGGCCGGCGACGTGCTTGGCGTCGTGCCACACGCCCCAGATGAACGACGAGCCGCGGCGAGACAGCCATGGCAGGCCGAGGAAGTACACGCCCGGTTCGCGGGCCACGCCGCGCTGGTGCTGGGGCTTGCCGTTGGCGTCGAAGGTGTCCACCTGCAACCAGCTGAAATCCACGCCGTAACCGGTGGCCCAGATAATGCTGGTGACGCCGGCCTGGGCCAGGTCCAGCTGCTGCAGCGGGTTGACCATGCATGCCGGGTCGGCCAGGCGCTGGCGGGCTTCGGGCTCTTCCGGCAGGTCCAGGCCGTTGCGCTCAATGTAGGCGTCGGCGGCATCCAGCAGGGCCAGGTAGTTGTCGTCGCCACGGTTGATGTTTTCAACCAGGTTGTCCTGGAAACGCGCCACGCCGTTGTCGAACGACTGGGTCAGGCCGACCAGGGTCATGCCCTGGTGGGCAAGGGCACGGAAGTCCACGGTGTGGCCGCCACGGGCGCCGCTCACGGCGATGGTCACGTGTTCGCGGCCGGGCTTGGCGATTTCCGCGTCCCACTCACCCAGCACACCCAGCCACCAGCAGAAATCGCGGTTGCGGTAGGCACGCGGTGGGCGGTCGTGGGCGCCGACCGACAGGTACACCTGGCGGCCTGCGCGCATCAGCTCTTCGGCGATCTGCACGCCGGAGGAACCGGCCCCCACTACCAGTACTGCGCCCTCGGGCAGTTGCTCGGGGTTGAAGTAGGCAGCGGAATGGATCTGGTGCAGGTTGGCATCTTTCGGCGCGATGGCCGGGATGACCGGCTTCTGGAACGGGCCGGTGGCGGCGACTACGCGGTTGGCGCGGATCACGCCTTCGTTGGTCTCGATGGTAAAGCCAGGGCGGTCGCTGTTGCGCACCACTTTCTTCACTTCGATACCGGTGCGCACCGGCAGGTTGTACTTGCGTACGTACTGCTCGAAGTATTCGGCCACCTGGTCCTTGCCGGCGAAGGCGTCGGCGTCGAGGTTGAATTCAAGCCCAGGGAAGCGGTCATGCCAGACCGGGCCGTTGGCCACCAGCGAGTCCCAGCGGCCAGTGCGCCAGGCCTCGGCAATGCGCTTGCGCTCCAGCACCAGGTGCGGCACGCCAAGCTTGCTCAGGTGTTCGCTCATGGCCACGCCGGCCTGGCCGGCGCCGACCACGAGGGTGTCGATTTCGAGATTGTTCAGTGTCATGTCCGAGCCCTTGTTCAGGCGGTTTTTGTCAGGTCGGTTTGGAGGACCGCCGTTGCCTGGGGCCAGACTAGGGATGCTGTGGAAATGACGAAAATAGTATTTAGCTGGGGCTTGCCGATAAAACGGCGAAGGCCCCGTGTTCTATGGCTTGAGGGGTGGGTTGCTCGGGTGCATGCCGTGGATTTTGAGGTGGTGCGCAGATCGAGCGCCGCCCGCGCGGCGCTCGATCTCTGCCCCAGCCTAGTTTTTTCCTGCCTAACCCCTCGGAAAAAGGTCGTTTCGCCAGCCCGAAGGTTCCACCCAGAATGCCGTATATCGCACAGCACAACAGGAACCTAGACATGACGTTCTCCATCATTGGTCGTTGCCAGGAAACCGGCCAGGTCGGTATCGCCATCAGCTCGTCGAGCATTGCCGTGGGGGCCCGTTGCCCGTGGGTGCGTGCCGGTGTGGGCGCGGTCTCTACCCAGAACATCACCCTGCCGGCGCTGGGCCCGCAGATTCTTGATGCCATGGAACAGGACCAGTTGCCACCCGCCGCAGCGCTGGACCGGGTGTTGAGCGCCAATGGCTGGAGCGAGTACCGCCAGGTGACGGTGATCGACAGCAACGGCCAGGTGGCCTTGTTCACGGGGCGCGAGGCGCTTGGCACACACAATGCCGTGGCCGGCGAGCAATGCGCGGCGGCGGGCAACCTGCTGGCCTCGACCCAGGTGATCGAAGCGATGGTGCTGGCCTTCGAACAGGCCGGCGGGCACCTGGCCGACCGCCTGCTGGCGGCCATGCACGCGGCAATGGCTGCGGGCGGTGAGGCGGGGCCGGTGCACTCGGCGGCGCTTAAAATTGCGGGTGAGCTGACCTGGCCACTGGTGGACCTGCGCGTCGACTGGGCCGACAACGACCCTATCGGAGCGCTCGATGGCCTGTGGCAAGCCTACCGCCCACAAATGCAGGACTACGTCACCCGCGCCCTCAACCCGACCTCCGCGCCAAGCTACGGGGTGCCGGGCGATGAGTGAGTTTGCCAGCCGCACGCTGCTGGCCCGGCTGATCGGCTTTGCCACGGTCAGCCGCGACTCCAACCTGGCGCTGATCGGCTTCATTCGCGATTACCTGGCCGGGTTGGGCGTGGAATGCGAGCTGTTCCACAACCCGGAGGGCACCAAGGCCAACCTGTTTGCCACCATCGGCCCCAAGGATGTTGGCGGCGTGGTGCTGTCCGGGCATACCGACGTGGTGCCGGTGGACGGCCAGGCCTGGACGGTCGAGCCGTTTGCCCTCAGCGAACGCGATGGCTGCTTGTATGGCCGTGGCACAGCCGACATGAAAGGCTTCATCGCGTCGGTGCTGGCAGCCGTGCCTGCATTCCTCGCTCAGCCATTGCGCATGCCGGTACACCTGGCGTTTTCCTATGATGAAGAAGTCGGCTGCCTGGGCGTACGCTCGATGCTCGCAGCGCTCGAACAGCGCCCGCACAAACCGCGGCTGTGCCTGATAGGTGAGCCCACCGAGCTCAAACCGGTGTTGGGGCACAAGGGCAAACTGGCGATGCGCTGCCAGGTGCAGGGTGCTGCCTGCCATTCGGCGTATGCACCGTATGGGGTGAATGCCATCGAGTATGCCGCCAGGCTGATCGGCAAACTGGGTGATATCGGCGACGCGCTGGCCTTGCCGCAGCATTACGACGAGCGTTTCGACCCGCCGTTCTCCACGGTGCAGACCGGGGTTATCAAAGGGGGCAGGGCGCTGAACATCGTGCCAGCCGAGTGCGAATTCGATTTCGAGGTGCGTGCCTTGCCGGGGTTCGAGGCACAGGCGGTGGCTGACCAGCTGCAAACCTATGCCGAGGCTGAGTTGCTGCCGCGCATGCGCAAGGTCCACGCCGACAGCGCCATTCGCCTGCAGCCGCTGAGTGCCTATCCTGGGTTGGCTACACCGGAGGACAGCGAAGCTGCGCAGCTGGTGGCGTTGCTCAGTGGCTCGGATCAGTTTGGTACGGTGGCGTTTGGCACCGAAGGCGGGCTGTTCGACCAGGCAGGGATCCCGACCGTGGTGTGCGGGCCTGGCAGCATGGACCAGGGGCACAAGCCGGATGAGTTTGTCAGTGTCGAGCAATTGCAGGGCTGTGATGCCATGCTGCTCAGGCTGGTGGATTACCTGAAGCAGGATTGACGGTGTTGGCTTCTTCGCGGGTGAACCCGCTCCCACAGGGATCTCACTGCCCTTAAGGCCTGCGCCGTCCCTGTGGGAGCGGGTTTACCCGCGAATGGGCCATCAGCCCTCTACTCAGATTTCAATAGCCCCACTGACCAACCCATAAACCGCAATCACCGCCCCCAGCACCACCACCGCAAACACCACCCGCTCGAACCCGCTGAACACCTGCCGCTGCTGCTCCATCCTCGCCTTGATGTACAGCACCGTGCCCGGCCCATAGATCACCGCCGACAGCAGCAGGTACTTCATGCCGCCCGCCCACACCATCAGCACCGCATAAGCGGTCGCCAGCAAGGCCACCAGCAGGTCCTTGCCACGTTCGGGCGCACCTTGCTGATAGGTCTCCCGGCTCACCGCCAGTTTCAGCGCATAGGCTGCCACCAACAGGTAGGGGATCAAGGTCAGCGAACTGGTCAGTTCCAGTGCCAGGGTAAAGGCGTATTCGGTAAACCAGGTCAGCAGCAGGAACAGTTGCACGAACAAGGTGGTCAACCACAGTGCCGCCGCAGGCACCTGGTGCGGGTTCTGCCGGGTGAGAAAAGCCGGCATGGCCTGGTCATGAGCGGCCGAGTACAGCACCTCGGCAGCCAGCAGCGTCCACGACAGGTAGGCGCCCAGCACCGAAATGATCAGGCCGATGCTGATAAAGATCGCCCCCCAGCGCCCGACAATTGCCTCCAGCACCCCGGCCATCGACGGCTGGCGCAGCCCGGCCAGTTCCGGGCGCAGCATCACCCCGTAGCTGAGCAGGGTGATCAGCACCAGCAGGCACAGCACGCCGACAAAACCCAGCACCGTGGCGATGCCTACGTCGCGGCGGTTGCGGGCATAGCGTGAATACACGCTGGCGCCCTCGATGCCGAGGAACACGAACACGGTCACCAGCATGGTGCTGCGTACCTGCTCAAACAGCGACTCACCGGGTGGCAGCAATTCGGCGGCGGCATGCCCGACCCGGCCGTAGTCGTCGAGGTGGGCCAGGTCGGCGGCCGGGCCGGCGGCGGTGACGCCCCAGAAGTTCTGGCTGAACAGGTCGCTGTCAAACGCGGCGAAGATCACCACGATGAACACCAATATCGGGATCATTTTCGCCACTGTGGCGATGCTGTTGATCACCGCCGCCTGTTGCACACCGCGCAGTACCAGAAAGTGAAAGGCCCACAGCAGCACCGAGGACGCAGCGATGGCGGCGACCGTATTGCCGTCGCCGAACACCGGGAAGAACGCACCGAGTGTCGATTTGATCAGGATGAAGTAGGAGACGTTGCCGATGCAGGTGCCGGCCCAGAAACCGAACGCCGAGGCAAAGCCCAGGTAGCTGCCGAAGCCCGCGCTGGCGTAGGCGTAAATGCCCGAGTCGAGGTCCGGGCGGCGGCGGGCGAGGGTCTGGAACACGAAGGCGAGCATCAGCATGCCGAGGCCGGCGATGCACCAGGCAATGATCGCGCCCAGGCCACCGGTGGCGCGGCCGAAGGTGGCCGGGAGGGAGAAGATACCGGCGCCGACCATGGAGCCGACGACCAGGGCAGTGAGCGCCCAGACGTTGAGTTTGCCTTCCGTTGCGCTGCTCATTGGTCTTGCCCTTCCTAGCAGTGAAGGGTTGAGTAAAGACCGGGGGGGAGGTGTATGCCAGTGACAGTATTCTTTCAGTGCCGGCCTATTCGCGGGTAAACCCGCTCCTACAGGGACCTCACCGCCCTTGAGGCCTGTGCCATCCCTGTGGGAGCGGGCATGCCCGCGAATGGGCCGCGGCGCCTTAGAAGGTTGCCTTGACCTGCAGGCCCACCACCAACGCGTTGTCGATGTCTTTACCAGAGAACGCCCCCGGCTCGATGATGTATTGCACATCCGGGCGCAGGTTCAGCCACGGCGTGGCCTGGTAGCCGTAGCTCAGCTCGATAAGCTGCTCGGCGCTGTCGATATCGGGGAACTGCTGGCCTGCATTGAATGCGGCATCTTCCAGCACATCGCGGCTACGCGGGTTTGGCACGGCGCGGCCGTAACCCAGTGCCACGGTATCCTTCGGCCGGCCTTCGAACGGCTTGTACAGCACCACACCGGCGCCATACCACTTGGTGAACGGCGAGGCGGCCTTGCTCGATGCCGAGTACTGGCCGAAAGCGTGCAGGCTGCGGCCAGGCGAGGCCTGATCGTTCCACACCGCCTGGTCGACCAGCAGGTAGTGGCCACCGCGCCCCGACACTTCGTCGTCGCTGCCGATGCGTTTCACGTCGGAGCTGTCGTAGTAGTAGCCCAGCTTGTACTCGCCCGGCAGTTCACCCTGCAGCTTGTACACCAGCTCCACCGGCACCACGGTGCCAGTGGTGTGCTTGGGCCCCAGGTGCCAGGCGCGGCTGGAGTTGCCGTTGCTCTCGGGGTCGACGTTGAATGCCGCCACGCGCAGCTGCCAGGCTGGCGACAGGTCGTACTTCACCCGCACACCCAAGTGGGCGTTGGGGTAGTTGGTCCAGCCGCTGCCACCGGACATGTTCAGCGGGTGGCCGCAGAAACCGGCGTTCATGAAGTTGCACAGGATGCCGCTGTCCAGGCCGCCGAGGTCGTTGCCCATGGCCATGTAGCCGAGCTTGACGTTGAGCGCCGGAGTGAACAGGGTGCGCTCGTAGCTCAGCTCGGTCAGGCGGGTGTACAGGCCGCCGTAGTTTTCCTGGATTGGCAGGCGGTTGCCGACCAGGTCTTCCGAGGCGCTGTTGCCGCGGCGGTCGTTGATGGTCAACTGGACCTTGCCGCCGTTGTCCAGGCCGTACAGTTTCGACAGGTCGAATTGCACGCCCAGCTTGACGTTCTGTGAATAGCGCGCCGAGCGGTGCAGGCCGCCGTGGGCGTTGTAGGCGGTTTCACCGCTGTAGTCGCCGGTGATTTTTACGCCGTCTTCTTCCAGCTGATGGCGCAGGCCGCCCCAGTCACCGGTCAGGGTGCTGCGGGTCAGCAGGTCGTCGTTGGCGAGGGCAGTGGTGCTGGCCAGGGCCAGCAACAGGGTAGGGGTGATGCGGATTGCGGATGGCATTGCTGTGTCTCGTGTTGTTTTCGGGGGCCTATTCGCGGGTGAACCCGCTCCCACAAGGACTGCGCCATCAACATGGGCAGTTTAGCTCCTGTGGGAGCGGGTTCACCCGCGAAGCAGGCGACGCGGTCTTACGGCAAGGCGTAAGAAATCACGTAATCGCCACGGTCAGTCGACTGGCGCGCGCCGCCAGCGGTAATGACCACGTACTGCTTGCCGGTCTTCGGCGAGACGTAGGTCATCGGGCCGCCCTGGCTGCCCACTGGCAGGCGAGCCTTCCAGATTTCGTTACCGTTGCTGCTGTCATAGGCGCGCAGGTAGAAGTCCTGGGTACCGGCAATGAACACCAGGCCGCCTTGGGTCGACAGGGTGCCGCCCAGGGTTGGCAGGCCGATCTTGATCGGCAGGTGCATGCGGATACCGAGCGGGCCGGTGTCTTCAACGGTGCCCACCGGTACCTGCCAGGCTACCTGGCGGGTCTTCATGTCGATTGCGGTCAGGGTGCCGAATGGCGGCGCCTGGCATGGGATACCGGCCACCGACAGGAAGCGGTTCTTGTTCACGGCATACGGGGTGCCCTTGAGCGGCACTGCACCCATGCCGGTGTTCAACGCTTCGCCACCAGCAGCGGCGTCACCTTTGTTCTGCGACGGAATCATCTGGATCCACAGGCCCAGGCGCATGTCGTTGACGAAGATGAAGCCATGCACCGGGTCGGTGGAGAGGCTGCCCCAGTTCATGCCACCCAGCGAACCCGGGAAGCTCAGCGACAGGTCGGTGCCCGGCGCGGTGTACAGGCCGTCGTAGCGCATTTTCTTGAAGTCGATGCGGCACAGCAGCTGGTCATACGGGGTAGCGCCCCACATGTCCGATTCGGTCAGGGTCTGCGCGCCGATCTGCGGCATGCCCACCGACTTCGGCTGGGTTGGCGAGTACGGCTCGTTCGGGATGTTGCTTGGCTTGACCGGCACTTCGTCGACCTGAGTCAGCGGCTTGCCGGTAGCGCGGTCGAGCACGTAGATCTGCCCGGCCTTGGTGCCGATCACCACCGCAGGTACCGACTGGCCGTCGTCCTTGGTGAAGTCGATCAGGCTCGGCTGCATTGGCAGGTCGAAGTCCCACAGGTCGTTGTGCACGGTCTGGTACACCCACTTCTGGTTGCCGGTGGTGGCGTCCAGGGCCAGCACCGAAGCGCCGTAGGTGTGGTCCAGCTTGTTGCGTTCAACGCCGTAGATGTCGGTGGACGACGAGCCCATCGGCAGGAACACGGTGTTCATCGCCGGGTCGTAAGACATCGGCGCCCAGCTGTTCGGGGTGCTGCGCACGTAGGTGCTGTCGCCTTGCGGTGCCTGGCGGTCTTCCGGGTTGCCCGGGTCGAAGGCCCAGCGCATTTCCCCGGTGATCACGTCGAAACCACGGATCACGCCGCCTGGCATGTCGGTCTGGACGTTGTCGGCAACACGGCCGCCAACCACCACGGTGGTGCCGGCCATCAGCGGTGCCGAGGACAGCTGGTAGTACGAGTCCGGCACATTGCCCAGGCCGGCCATCAGGTTGACCTGGCCGTTGTTGCCGAAGCCCTGGCAGAACTCGCCGGTGTCGGCGTCGACGGCAATCAGGCGGCCATCGATGGTGTTGGTCAGCAGGCGACGCTGGCAGTTGGCACCGGCCGCCACGCTACCGCCGGTGATTGGCGAGCTGTTCGGCTGGGTCGGCTGGGCGATGGCGGCAGTGGCGTCGAAGTAGGCCATGCCACGGCAACGCTGCCAGACCTTGGACTGGGCGTTGATCGCGTTCTTCCACAGCTCTTTGCCGGTGTCGGCATCGAGGGCGATCAGGTTGTTGTGCGGGGTGCAGATAAACACCTTGTTGCCGACCTGCAGCGGGGTCAGCTGGTCTTCGGCACCGTTGCCGTCGCTGATGGCCACGTCGCCGGTGTGGTAGGTCCAGGCCACTTTCAGCTTGTTGACGTTGTCACGGTTGATCTGGTCCAGCGCGGCGAAGCGGCTGCCACCTTCGGTGTTGCCGTAGTGGGCCCAGTCTTTCTGTTCCTTGCCGGCTTCGACCGGGGTCATGCCCGGGCCCTTGCCGTTAGGGGCAACACTTGGGTGGGCAACGAACATGTTGCCGGCGGCGATCACCAGCACCACTGCCATGACCGCGGCGATGCCATAGGCACCCCGGCCGGTACTGGCGCCGTTGGCACGTGCCAGCAGCGGGTAGACCAGCGCCACCACCATGCCGATGGCACCGAACATGAACAGGCGCGAGAACAGCGGCCAGAACACCAGGCCGGCGTCGATCAGTGCCCAGACGGCAGTACCGACCAGGAACAGCGCGTACAGCCAGGCACCCGCCTGCTTGCGGCGAGCGATGAGAATACCGGCGATGGCCATGGCCAGGCCGCCGATCAGGAAGTACCAGGAACCGCCCAGGCCGGCGAGCTTGATGCCGCCAGCAGCCAGGAGAAGACCGAGCAGGGCGATGACCACGCCCAGGCCGATCAGGATGATGTTTGTGGCGCCAGAGGCGCGCGGTGTTTCGTTCATGCCAGGGATCTCAGCAGGTGGAATGCGCGCAGTTTAAGCCCTTAGCTTGCTAATTAACAAGTTGGTACATAATTTTGTGGGGCTGATTGTCGCAGGGCTGAACTTGCTCAGGTGTGGCTAAAAGTTTAGATCGTGCGGTGAAAATTGCACTAAACAAGGTGTTCATGCTGGCTGAGAAATTTGCATTGCGACTTTGGTTGTAGAGGGGCTGGCTTACGCCGGCCAAGGGGTGGCGCTGCTGTAGAACACTGCCAGCCAGACGGTGGCCTGGCCGGGGGCGGTCCATTCCACCCGGTGGCGGTAGTGCGGCGGGATGTCCAGGCAATCGCCCGGTGCCAGCAGGCGGGTGTGGTTCTCATGCTCGAAACGCAGGCCGGCCGCGCCGCTGAGCAACACGATCCACTCGCCTTCAGCCTGGTCATACCAGAAGCCGGGCGGGCTGGCCTGGCCACTGGAGACGATGCGTTCCACGCGCACCCCCGGGCGGCTGAGCAGTTGGTCCACACGCTCGGCGCGAGCGGGATCGCAAGGGGGCAGGGCGGTCAGCAGGTTGTTCGGTGTCATGGTACGTCTCGTTTGAAGGGTGATAAATCCACTATGGACGCAATCACAGCGCAGTGCGCTTCTTGACCTGCCCGGCTGTTTGTAAGAACTTTCCGAGTTTTGGAAGATGGCCAGCCAATGGACAAACTCCTGGCGATGAAAATGTTCGTGACCACCGTCGATGCCCAAGGCTTTTCGGCGGCCGCGCGCAGGTTGGGGTTGGCGACATCGTCAGTGACACGCTTGGTCGATGCCCTGGAAACGGCGCTGGGTGCCACCTTGCTCAACCGCTCGACGCGCCAGGTCAGCCTGACCGAGGCGGGCGCCCGCTACTATGAGCGGGCACGGGATATTTTCGAGGCGCTGGACGAGGCCGACGCCAGCGTCGCTGACCGTGGCGAGGAGCCCGTTGGCGTATTGCGCCTGTGCCTGCCGGTGGAATTCGGCAGGCGGGTCATCGCCCCGCACCTGGGGCCGTTTCTGGCGCGGCACTCGGCGTTGGAGCTGGACATCGATCTAAGTGATCGCCTGGATGACCTGCTCGACGGGCGCTACGACCTGTCGATTCGCCTGGGCGACCCTTCGCCGAATGATGAACTGGTGTGCCGCCCGCTTGGGCGCTTCCAGCGCTGGCTGGTGGCCAGCCCCGCCTACCTGGCCGAGCGTGAAGCGCTGCAGCATCCCCGGCAGTTGCTTGAACATGCCTGCCTGCGTTTTCGCTATGGGCAGAAAGCGCGACCCTGGCGCCTGAACCGCGACCAGGAAAGCCTTGAACTGGACGTCAGCGGACCTCTGCGCAGCGCCAATGCCGACATGTTGCGTGAAACCGCACTGGGCGGAAGCGGTATTGCGCTGCTGGCCGACTGGCTGGTGCGTGAAGATGTCGAGGGCGGGCGCTTGCAGCGGCTATTCCCTGACTGGCAGGCCAGCCCAGGCACCGCCAATGACAGCATCAATGCGCTGTACTTGCCCAATCACCGCGGCTCAAGGCGGGTAAACGCGTTTATCGGCTTTTGCGAAACCTTGTTGAAGTGCAGTACCTAGCGTTGCGCATGGCGCAAAGGCGCATTGCGCCGAGGCTGGATTCCCGGCGCTGACGCGCATGGGTAAGGTGGCCGGCATATACCACCCCTTGTCGAGGAACCTCGCATGAATCCTTCCCTTGCCGCAGCGCAACCGGCAGCCGCCGGCCTGAGCCGGACCCTGGTCGTGTTGTTGGCGTTCTGCTGCGGCGCGATCGTTGCCAACATCTACTACGCCCAGCCCATCGTCGGTCTGATTGCCCCGGACCTGGGGCTGTCCAGCGAGCACGCCAGCCTGATCGTCTCCCTCACTCAGCTGGGCTATGCCCTGGGCCTGTTGCTACTGGTGCCGCTGGCCGACCTGCTGGAAAACCGCCGGCTGATGGTGGCAACCGCCGTGCTGGCCTGTGTCAGCCTGCTACTGGCAGGAACCAGCAGCAGCGGCCAGGGCCAGTTGTTCCTGGGTTACGCCTTGCTGATCGGTTTCAGCTCGGTGGCGGTGCAGATGCTTATCCCGCTGGCGGCGCACCTGGCGCCAGAGCAGCAGCGCGGCCGAGTAGTCGGCAACATCATGGGTGGCCTGTTGCTGGGCATCCTGCTGGCGCGACCTCTGTCGAGCCTGGTGGCTGACCACTTCGGCTGGCGTGCGGTGTTCATTGGCGCTGCCGGGGTCATGCTGGCGATCATCCTGTTGCTGGCCCTGACCCTGCCGCAGCGTCGGCCCGAGCATAAAGCCAGCTATGCCGGGCTGATGCTGTCGCTGCTGACCCTGTTGCGCCGCTACCCGCTGCTGCGCCAGCGCTCGCTGTACCAGGCCATGATGTTTGCCGCGTTCAGCCTGTACTGGACAGCGGTGCCAATGGCGCTGGCGGGTGAGCATGGTTTGTCGCAAAGCCAGATTGCCGTGTTCGCCCTGGTAGGCGCGGTAGGGGCGGTCGCCGCACCCATGGCCGGCCGCCTGGCTGATGCCGGGCATGCCCGGGCGGGTTCGTTGCTGGCGCTGCTGCTGGCGCCGGCTGCCTTGTTGGTAGGGCTGACAGTGCCGGGTTATAGCGTGATTGGCCTGGGCCTCACCGGCGTACTGCTGGACTTTGCCGTGCAGATGAACATGGTTATCGGCCAGCGCGAAGTGTACGCACTGGACCCGGCCAGCCGCGGGCGGCTGAATGCGGTGTACATGACCAGCATCTTCCTCGGTGGCGCACTGGGGTCGGCGGTGGCCAGTGCAGTGTTCAGCCAGTTTGGCTGGCAGGGGGTAGCGCTGGTGGGGGCTGCGTTGCCGGGTGTGGCCTTGCTGGTTTTCTTGGTCAAAGCACGCCGAGCCTGAAGGTTAACGCGCTCTCATAGAACTGCGCATAACTCATTGAATTAGCAGGGACACTGTGGGAGCGGCTTCAGCCGCGAACACCGGCGAAGCCGGTGCCATGCACCGCGTTGGATTCTTCGCGGCTAAAGCCGCTCCCACAGGGTATGCGGATCGCATGCGAATTCAGTTCTCTGCGCGATCTCCTACAGGGATCGCGACAGCCTGGGTGTTATCGACTTAGCGGCAACGCCAGACCAATCAAGGCAAACAAGCTGCCGCAGCAGCGATTGAAGCCTTTGCCACCCTTGGCCAACCAAGGCCGAATGCGGAACGCCAACCGCGCCAGCAGGTACTCGACCAGGAATTCGACGCTGGCAAAGGTCGCCGCCATCACCACGAACTGCAGCGCCAGCCCGCGCTGCGGGTCGATGAACTGTGGCAGGAACGCGCCATAGAACAGCAGCACCTTGGGGTTGGCCATGGCCGACAGCAGGCCTTGGCGAAACAGCCCCGCATTACTTAGCCTTACGCTGCGTTCGGCCAGCTCCAGGTGCAGCCCCGGGCTGCGCCACAGCTGAATGCCCAGCCAGATCAGATAAGCACCACCCACCCACTTCAATACGCCCAGCACCGAGGCCGAGGTTTGCAGCAGGGCACTGAGGCCGAACATGGCCAAGGCGATCAGGGCACTGAAGCCGAACACCCCGCCAACAATGGTGAACAACGTGCGTCGCGCGCCGTACAAGGCACCGTGGGTCAACGCCAACAGGCTGTTGGGGCCCGGGGTCAGCGACAGGCCGATGCTGGCCAGCAGGTAGATAAGCCAGGTGTCGAGTGCCATGTGGAGGTTGCCCTGTGATATTGAGGGCGCCAGTGTATGGCGCAATGCGTGATCTGCAAGGGTATGATCTGGACATTGAATAGTCACTTTTGGACGCTGCCTCGTGCAACCCGATATCCGCCTGCTGATACTGCCGTTACCGGATTTTGCCCTGTTGCCGTTTGGCGCCTTTCTCGACAAGTTGCGCTTCAGTGCCGACGACGAGGACTACAGCCAGCAACGTTATTGCAGCTGGACGGTTGCAGGGCTCAGCCTTGACCCGGTGCCGTCCAGCAGCGGCGCGGTGCTGCAGGTCGAGGCTGTCGCGGGGCAGCTTGACCTGGCCAGTTTCGACTACCTGGTGTTGTTCGGCGGGCGCAATGCCATGGCCACTGCCGCGCTGGCGCCCCGCTACCAGGCGTTGCTCAGGCAGGCAGGCAGGGCCGGGGTCAAGCTGGTGGGGGTCGACAATGGTGCTTTTCTGCTGGCCGCCTGCGGCCTGTTGCGGGGGCACAAGGTGGTGGTGCACTGGCGTCACGAAGCCGAGTTTCGTGCGGCCTTCCCGCATTTGCAGGTGTTGCGTGAGCAGTTGTATTGCATCGATGGCAATCGCATTACTTGCGCGGGCGGCACCGCGGCCATCGACCTTGCCGTGGCCCTGTTGTCACGTGCCTGCGGGCGCACCCGTGCACTGAAGGGGTTGGCCGACATGCTGGTGGACGAAACGCGCGACAGCCGCCATGCCTTGCGTTCGTTGGAGCTGGGGGCCGGGCAGGGGCGCCAGGTGCAGCGGGCGCAGGCGCTGATGCGTCATCACCTGGGGGCGCCGTTGGCGGTGGAGCAACTGGCTGCTGAGCTGGGCATCAGCCGGCGCCAGCTGGACCGGCAGTTTCAGGCCAGCCATGGCATGAGTGCCAAGGCCTGGTGGCTGGAGATGCGCTTGCAGCAGGCGCGCTGGCGCTTGCTCAACTCCACCCACAGCCTGGCGCAGATTGCCGATGAAGTCGGGTTGGGGGATGCCAGTTACCTGGGTAAGTGCGTGCGGCGGCGGTTTGGGTGTACGGCCTTGGAGTTGCGTGCAGGCACCACCCCTCTCTGAAGCCGCACGCGGTTCCCTGTAGGAGCGGCCTTGTGTCGCGATGGGGTGCGCAGCGCCCCCAGAAACTTAGCTTCGCTGCGGATAATGCCGGGGGGGGGTGGGGGGCCCCGGGGGGCCCCCGGCCCCGGGGGGCGGGGCC
>NZ_JACVZC010000011.1 GCF_016658545.1 Pseudomonas sp. S37
ATCAGTGGATGCCGGCCTGACTTACGCAAGGTGAGTTCGTCGGACGCTTACCTTCTTCAAATCTCCGAATGACCTGCATCTCTTCTATTTTGCAATACGTTTCCTGCAAGTTTCCCGAGGGGTTCAGCATCTCTCCCAGCAGCTTCCGCACGCGAAAGAAATCTTCCTCTCCGCTGGCTGAAAATGTCAGATTCCAAGATCGCTCTGGCATCTTGAGTGAACTGCGAAATCTGCTTCCACTTTCCCGACTTTGCTTTACGTCGTCCCTTCATCTGCTCCTCGCGTCGGTAACCTGGTCTGAAGAATTGATCGATCTGGAACTGATCACAGCTCATCCCCCGCGGAAAACTCAAGGTCCCAGGAATGTTCACCTGGTGCCCCCGCGAATGCCGCGGTCAGTGGCGGGAGAGGCCTCACAAGCATTTCACTTTCGGCTGAGGAGATCATTAGTGGAGTCGAACAGGACATGACTTGTTGAAAAGCCTTGCGGGTCGTGTCTTCCGTTCAAAAAGTAGCTGTGGCCGCCCTTGACCTCGTATTGCAGCTCAAAGTCATTGGTGCCCCTTGAGCTAAGCACACTCAATTTCTCCAGCTTCTCCATCATCCATTGAGCTTGCCCGTTGGTATGTGGTGGCGTTACCAGCATCACTTCATCAAGCCATGTGTGGCTGGATTGACAATCAATGAGATCTCGAAGTTCTTGGGCATGATGAACCATCATCATGGACGTTGAGATCTGACTCCCTGACTTGCGGCTCACCTGTAGGTAGAACCAAGGGTGAATAAGCTCCTGCTCAACGCATCGCCATAGCTGGCTGTGACCATGACCCTCAAGCCCTTCGATTACCATTTCAGTGTGGCGATAGGTAGTGAACATCGGCAAGCCCTCAAAATGAACACTATAGATTGTAGCCCTATAGGATTCGATAGCGCTTCATCGTTCCTTTTGTGGGAACGGAAAATTGGACCTCAACATCGCCTTCGGCCAGGCGCTCAGAAAGATTCGAGCCAGCAAAAATCTCACGCAAGAGGATTTTTCTACTGTGAGCAGCCGTACGTATCTCAGCTCATTGGAGCGAGGCCTGAAAAGCCCTACGCTGGAAAAAATCAATCAGCTCGCGGGTACGCTCGACGTGCACCCGCTCACCATTCTCGTAGCCACATACGTCGCGCGGGACGCCAACTTGGACATTGAGGGTCTTCTTCATACAATCAAAGATGAATTAGCTGGAATGAGCTCTTTCCAAGACCTCTCTCAATGATGCACTAGCGTCTATCGCTGAACCTGGGATGAGTGAGCGCATGCTATCGCTGGCCATGGAGGTCTTTGAGGGTACGGCGTGAGCAAAAGGGGCAGGGCGGAGGTACATCGTTGGTTACCACCAGAGTGAGAGGCATAAGATCTGCCGCGTGCCTGGTGTGCCGGGATACACTGTTGACGCAGCCTTGCCTGAGCCACGTTAAGTTCGGCCACACCAGCCGATTGGAGTCTATGGAGCATGAGAAGGGCTATTGGTAGACCCCCAACTCGGCTCGTCCTAGGTAGTCTTCAATCGCTCTAAATCCAAGTGGGTTATCCACCAGAGTGAGCGGATGCTGGCCCAGCGTTACCTGTTACCCAACGGTTCAGCCACGGCCAAAACCTGGGACTGCAGTCTGAAGCGCTGGGTATCGCTTCCGATCGCTTGCGATTTGCAGAGAGCATCTATCGGCTCCCGGCGTCACCGAAATAATCATCCCTTGCGACCAGACCGAGATTATCGGTGAGATCATCGCCATCCTCGCTGAACAGATGTAGAGTTCGCCGCTCCTGCTTGAGGTAAGCCAATGCTTGGAAGAAGCAACCCTCACACAGGTGCAGTTCATAGCGCTCCCCATCATGGGCAGCGCCATAGCCCCAATGTGCTTGTAAGGTGCCGAACTGATGCCCGCCAGTATCCAAGCGGGTGGAGCATCGGCATACATCGCACACGACATCTGTAACGGCCTCCATTTGGACTCTTCCGGTTATTTTCATCGCTTACTCCTAAAAATATCTCGGTCTCTCGCTTACAGCATACAGCCACTAGGACAGAGCGTAGGTTAGCCAATGTCGTACCCATAGTCGCTCACTCGGTCATGATCATGCTGGCGATGAAGATTAAATTGCCGCGAGCATGTGCATCTGCTCACGATCGTCGGAGCCCAATTCGGCGGGCGTGGATCGAGTCGCCTGTGAAGAGGCAGACGACCACGGTAATTGCCATATATTCAGAGATCACGATCTACAATGCTCAGATCTTTGTTAGACCGGTGACGTTGTTCGTCAATGCTGTGGTAGTAATTGTTCACCGTAGTGGACAAGCTTTCGTGACGCAAATCAGCCTGCAAGTCTTTATCATTACGAACTATTGCATCGAAGGTTGCTGAGGTATGACGTAGCCAATGGGTCGAGGCAGAACGTAGGCCATCTATCTCGTCCTCAGTTCGATCTTCCTCCTTCATTCGACTTAAGGCCTCATCAAAGACACTCTGCACCAAAACACGAATGTGTCCTTCAGACAACCCTTCTCGACCATGATGAGCGCGGAGGAGGGGGGTTGCGTCATCCGAGGTGGGAGTAGCAGTTAAGCCTAGATAAAGACGATACCGACGCATCCAGACATCGATATATTCATTTTTAACGCTGATCTTGGCAATTTTATTTCCCTTGCCAATCACGTGAAACCACCAGGCGCCGGATGAGTCCTTCCGGAAATCACTCATTAAAGGTTGCCAGTTATCACGACCAGCTAAGTCAGAGATACGGAGGTACATCGAAAAGATTGTTGAGACGATGAATAAGGTACGCTCATGCTTATCCGGATCAGCATTCGCCATGCCCTCAGCCGTATCAAGAACGTAGCTCCATTGGAGTGGGGTCAAGGATTTAGCTCTTTGAGTCCCGGAAACACGCTGCTTATACTTGGATTTCTGCTTAATGGCTCGAATGGGGTTGACGCTTTCAGTCAAGCCTTCATCAGTACAGAATTGGAAGAAGCTGCCGCATACCGCAAATATTTGAGCGATGGAGTCCTGAGCCAGCTTGCGTGCCTGCGGCTCAAGCTCACGCAGTGTCTCTTTTGCAATTTTCGCGGATCTTTTACTGGTGGTAAAGAAAAAAGGACGCCATTGAGGATTGGCAATATACGTGTCTGTGTCCTTAGCTTTGCGGCCTCCGATGCGCTTAAATCGGGCCTTGACGATTGGACCGATCCACTCAGCCGGAGGCTTTATGCAAAACTCCATGAAACGTTCACCATCTTGGCGTTTCATCTCCATTAGCGGTTTTTTTGCCACGATGAGACACCACAGAAGCATTCGCTCCACATGGGTGCGGTAAGAATTGTAAGTAGCCTGGTTACCCCCGTACGATCGGAGAAAACTGCGGACCGCTAGATAGCCCTCAAGAGGCTTAAGGGCTTCAGGGAATGACTTGAGGAACTCGAGGACTGAAGGCTGCTCAGCACTCAAATTGCTATGATTTAACTCTTGGAACCGGTCGTAGGTTTCAAAAAGCGGAAATGGTGAAGCTGCGGTAGCCATTGGAAATCCTGGGGTGGATGCTAGTGAATCGTACAGCTGAACCTCCGACGACTGCAATATTCGATTCTGACAATTATCGAATATTGCAGTACTCAGAATGAGTTACCTCAACTACTCCGTTGAGGCACCGGAGCGCAACGGACAGAAATCCGATCGGGACCATGCTTGATATTCCGCTAGCGCGGCATCGCGCGCACCAGCACCTTTCAGAATTGCAAAAGGGGCAGTCCTTAGCTGAAGGCATCGCTCTTTAGTGACACCACTGGCTTCCATCTTGTCAGCAATAAGTGCGAAGAAAACGCTAACAAGCTCTCGAATTTGTCGAGCGCTGAGACCGGGCCTCCCGTATGAGGTCTCTAACAGAGCGACGTCCTCTTTATCTATAGGGAATGGTGGCAGTCCGCGGCTTAACCGATAACGCTCCAGGTACGGTAGGAGACCTAGCGGAACTCGAGTCGGAGTTATCTCGTGCATGCAACTATCTAACTTGAACCACCATACATCGCGACACTTAAAAAAAGAGGTCATTAACGGGGCTTGCCGATTGCTACCCCCTAAGTCCGAAATACGGACGCGTAAGTAGTATGCGCACATAATGATAAACAGTGTTCGTTCATGCCTCTGATCTTCATCAGCTAACGCAACTGCAAGCTGGCTTGCAAACTGCCAAAGATCAAAAGCCAAAGCTGGTCTGGGTGCACGAAAGGGTTTCTCGCGCTTTGAGTGCACTGAATTTAGGACTGCAACCGGATTGATGAAAGTGTTTCCAGTAGCCAGCAGGTAATTATACAGAGAGCTGCATATTCGGAGTAGCTGTACTATAGAGCTGTTTGATATCGAGAGTGATCGCGCATTGTTGAAGGGTCGCCAATTTTCGTTGAATGATATTCCGTCATCCCCATTCACGAAGCGTTTCCGGGGGCACGCTGTTTGCCAGTCGTCAGGCGGCATCTTATTAAAAGCAATAAAGTCTTTAATCTCCAGGGTCGACAGATCAAGAATTGACTTATTTGCTACTAGCCAGCTCCAGAGCAAAAGACGCTCAGCAGACTGCCTATAAGATAAGAACGTGCTTTGCTCATCCGTGTATTGAGCTAAGAAGCCGCGAACCAAAGTAAAGTCAGTTAAATATCTATCAGGGGCGAGCAGATTTTTAAGGAAATCCGATACAGGCGCGTAGTGCTCCAGAAAATCCTGCAGAGGACTCTCCACGGACATACGGTCATTAAATATTGGGCGAGGATGCATTCGGGCGTACCGCATAACTGGGACTGATCTTTACGTTAAGTTGACATCTTCGGCGCGTCAAGAAAGCGTTTGTTCAAGCGGATGCAATTGGTAAATTCCACTAATTACAAGTAATGAGCGGAAAAAAATCGGATGATTTTTTTGCTGCCATTGTCGCTCGAATCCCCGTGATACAGCGCCTCCAGCGCGACAGCGCCGGAAAGCTATCGATTAATAAGTGGACAAGGTGCGAAGCGAACGTGGTTCGTTTCGCCATTAATGGGTGGAAAATCTGTAGATGCAGCCGGGCCGAAGGGTGATTTCCACTCAATAACTACGATTTCAAGTGGTACAGATTATGAGGGTGAACGAAAAAAACATTGAAATCAGCTGGTTGCGTGAGATCGCGCCATTCCATTCATTAAGTGACGGTCACAGGGTTGTTGGGCGACTCATCATGGAGATGACTGGTGGCTAGGCCACTGATCTGCATAGATTATTTTTTATCAGGCAAGCGGCAAGCGATCCTTTTTTGGCAGGAGCCACAATTCCATTCATTAAGTGACGGTCACACAGACCAACTTGGCAGGTTGACTGCTCAACCCTGATACGTCATTTAACATAATATGCATTATGCGTGAGTCTATATATGGTCACCAATCCGTGAGTCAGCCACTTTGGGACCAGCAAAAGCGCGCTGGTCGGTCCTTGCCGCTTCGGTCACTCGCCATGCGCTCCATTCCAGTCATCAGGCGGAATTCCTAGATTTGTTTCGAACCCGAGCTGTGTGTCGAGGCATTCTGCATGCTGACTGCGTTACAGTTTTCTACCTGCGACCATCTCAATGTACTTCCGCCATGCACGAGCCTGGACGATGTGATCCCGCAACGATACACACCATAGCTACGTCTAGGTATCCATTCCTTGGTGCTGGTGAGCCTTGACGCCCTGGAACCCGTGGCGATGCTACGTTCTCAAATTGCTTCCTGTCACTGTTTGTCCGTCAATTACCTAGCGTAGCTAGCACGAAGCTAAGCCGCGTCCATAGCCGTACATGTGACAGTTCGGTGCCCAGACGACGTTCTTGGCATCAGCACGCCTTGACACCAGTACCTAAGCTTTTGAAAGTCCCATACGGTATGAAGAACATCGGAGATGCTACGAGCATGGAAACGTAGATTGCGCGTAGAGGCTTGTTAGCATGCGTTCACGGGCGGCAGAATCACCATGAGCGACTGATTTAGATGCTATGCAGGTCCGTTACCCGGTTTCAGATCGTGATGCTTTTGCATGGGCGCGCTCAGGAGAAAAAAGCCGCTTCCGAACCTTATTTCTGGGCGTTATAGACCTTTTTGGACTGTACTGCACCTCAGTACGTTAGTTGTGTGATTGTTCTGAATAACGACCGATTGCTCAAGGGGCAGTTAACCTCCTCCAAGCATGATCTCTCTTGGTGAGGTTATAACTCCACTAAATAGTCATTTAGTGGAGTAAACAGAGGTGGGACTATGATTGCACTGCCGCCTACCCCGCTAAGTTATTATCATTTTTGAACTTTCAGAGTAACGCTACCGTTTTTTGGATTGGTGTACAGCAAGCGCCCCTCCGCTCCGTGTTCGGTGCCGATACCGGACTGCTTGTGCCCACCATAGGATATTCACAAGACCGACCCACCCAGACCATAGATCCGGCTCAGCAGGGCTTTCGCGAGGAAACCTGACGGACACCGGCCAAGGCGCACTGCAGCAGTGCGCCTGGTTACGCTTTGCTCGCTTGATGGGCATGACTTTTAGTTATCAGAGCGGCTTACTAAAAATTGATTACGCCGATCAGTGCGCACCTCTAGACTAGCCTCAAGCAACGATACCCCTACCCGAACGATCGCGCAGTGTCAGCCTTCATAGCTGACCGCTCGCAGCCCGAGGCTGCACGTGTCGAGGTCGTTGATTGTTGCCGCGGGTTGTTTAAGGAGTGTAGATAAAAATGCAAAAGTACACCGCTGGATTAGACCTGATCAAACAGCGCAAGCCCCAACACGGGCTTCCCGGTGCAGCCTACATGGACCCGGCCCTGTATCAACAGGACCTCGAACAGATCTGGTATAAAGAATGGATCTTTGCCGGTCATACGTTTGAATTGGAAAAGCCCGGCGAATACCTCACCCTGCAAATCGGCGAGTACCCGGTTGTTGTAATCCGGGGCAAAGATGGCACGGTGCGGGCCTTCCATAATGCCTGCCGCCACCGCGGTTCGAAAGTGTGCACAGAAGCCAAGGGCAAAGTTGCCAAGATGGTGTGCCCCTACCACAAATGGACCTTCGAACTGGACGGCAAGTTGCTGTATGCCGGCAATATGGGTGCGGACTTCAACCCGGCGGATCACAGCCTGACGCCCGTGCACTGCGAAGTGGTTCATAGCTATATCTATGTGTGCGTCGGGCAACAGGCTCCGGACTTCGAGAAGTTTCGCAGTGCCGTTTCGCCGTTCATTGGCCCTCACTATCTGGAAGATTGCAAGGTCGCCTTCGAATCGCAACTCGTGGAAAAAGGCAACTGGAAACTGGTCTTCGAAAACAACCGTGAATGCTTCCACTGTGACGGCACCCACCCCGAGTTGCTGTGCAGCTACACCGAACTGGCATCGGTACAAGGTGTCGGTGGTGTTGAAGACCCGGTGTTCGCCGAGTACTGCGACACGCTGGAGGCCGCGGGCCTTGCCAGCCGACTGGTCATGGACCCCAACGGCCAGTTCCGCATGACCCGCATCCCGCTGAACCCGGGCGCCAGCAGCTACACCATGGACGGCAAGCCTGCCGTGGCGCGGCGGCTGGACCGCAGTGGCGTGGACAACATCGGTGCGCTGCTGTACTTCAACTATCCCTCTACTTGGAACCACTTTCTGGGCGACCACGCATTGAGTTTTCGCGTGTTGCCGGTAGGCCCGGGGGAAACCGTGGTGACCACGAAGTGGCTGGTGCCCAAGGACGCACAGGAAGGTGTGGACTATGACATCGATCGCCTGACCAAAGTGTGGATAGCCACCAACGACCAGGACCGGCGCCTGGTGGAGGGCACCCAGGTCGGCGTTACCTCGCCTGCTTACATTCCTGGCCCCTACTCTTCAACGGTCGAGAACGGGGTATGCCAGTTCGTCGACTGGTACTGCGAGCTGATGACCAAACGGCTTGCCGAAGCGGCGTCAAAGCGGATCATCTGAGCTGCCCGGCAGAGGGCGCGCCTTCTGCCGGTTTCGCCTTCAAGTCACCGCAGTGTCGGTGGCCCCTAGCGCTTCGCTGCACGGAATGACCATGCACACCGTGAATAGCTGTTTCGATGAAAAATTTGAAGGCCGTAATCTGCGGTACCTCGAGAAAAAGGTACCGCGCAAGACATCGATCATCGGTTTTCTGTTACTCGACAACTTTTCCTTGCCGTGTTTCACCCAGGCGCTGGACGCGCTGCATACGGCAAACCTGATTCGTCCAGGCTCGGTGCGCGTGCATACCTTCAGCCATACCGGTGCCGAAGTGGTGAGCGACCTGGCCATTCCCATTCGCCCAGATACCCCGCTGACGGATATCCGCGTTGCGCAGATCGACTTGATGGTGGTCTGTGGTGGTTTACGCACGCCGCGCAGCGCACCGCTGTGGCTGAGCAGCCTGCTGCGCAGGTTGGCCCTGTCACCCATGGCGCTAGGCGGGTTATGGAACGGTGCTTGGTACATCGGCCACGCGGGCCTGCTCGATGGCTACCGTTGCGCTATTCACCCAGAGCAGCGCTCAGCACTCGCCGAGCATGTGCCGCAAGCGATGGTCAGCCAGGACAGCGTGGTTTTCGACCGTAATCGCTTGAGCGCAGCAACACCCGCCGGGGCTTTCCTGCTGATGATCGACTGGCTGCACGAACGCTGCGACCCGGCGTTGGCCCAGGCGGTGGTCGATCTGCTGGATTACGACCAGTCTCGTTTTCGCAGCGCAGCCAAGACCCGCCACCCCAACATGACCAAACCACTGCGTGAAATCATTCGGCTGATGGAGTCCAACCTTGAAGAACCGTTGGATATCCAGCAGATGTCGCAATGCGTCTCGCTGTCGCCCAGGCAGATCCAACGCCTGTTTCGTGACCAGACTGGCTCCACGCCACAGCATTTCTACCTGCAATTGAGGATTACCGAGGCCCGGCGACTGCTCCAGCACACCGCACTGTCAGTGATGGAAGTCGGCCTTGCCTGTGGTTTCGTCGCAGCCACGCATTTCAGCCGAACCTACAGCAAGTTCTTCGGCAGGCCCCCCTCGAAAGAAACTCGATACGAGATCTGACACCGTCAGCGGCATCCCTGTCGTTGTTACCCGCGTGAGTGACGTTGTCACTCATGCACAAACCCGGCTGGACGACTGTTTTACATGCGATCAGTAGAAAGTATTTCACACAGTGCGAGTTTCGACCGCAAGGCGGTCTTTGAAAACGCGCTTCACCGCCGGATTCTGGACATGAGCATGGCGCCAGGCTCTGCCGTCGATGAATTGGCGTTGAGCAAAGAGTTCGGCCTTTCACGCTCGCCAGTCAGAGAGGTGCTGCGCCAGCTCGCAGGCGAAGGCTACATCGAAATGGCCGCCAACCGCGCGCCCCGGGTAGCCCCCCTGCCCTCATCTGCTTTCAAGGGTTTTGCCCGGTCTTGCGGGTTGATCTATGTGGCAACGGCACACCTGGCCGCCGCCAATGCGTCAGCTGCGGATGTCACCCGCTTGCGCAACACCTTGCAGCAACTCGAAGGTGCTAGCCAGGCTGACAACCACCAGGCCTGCGCCCCGCTGGAAAGCGCTCTGCAGCTGCGCATTGGCCTGATCAGCGAAAACCCCTTTCTGACCCCGTCGCTCAAGCGTCTGCTGATCGATCACGCCCGTATTCAACAGCTCATCTATCGCTGGCAAACACGAGCAGCGGCGACCGCCGACATGGGTGAACTGACCCGCTGCTACGCACGCTTGATCGACGCCATCGCCAGCCACGACGTCAGCCACGCCACGCACACCTGCAACCGTCTCATCCAACTCATCCACCAACGGGTCGACGCCTACTTGAGCGCGACCACGGCAGTACGGGAGGCCTTTAACTGATACCTGGGCAAGGCAGAGTCAACAACGCTTATAAACCTGCCGCGTGCACCCAGGCCACTTGCACATTGCACCTGCCATGAATTTATAAAGGAGATAAAAATGACAAGTCCTGTAATCACGGTCGAAGATGTACCCCTCAACAACTTTCACAGGTTGCTGACGGTCCGTTCAGGCGGGGGTGGTTTCGCTGATGGGTATGTATTGTGCGTTATCGGCGTCGCGCTGGCACAGATATCCGCAGCATTGAACCTAAGCACATTCTGGGAAGGCCTGATCGCGGCCGCCTCCCTGATTGGCGTATTTTTTGGCGGTTTCCTGGGGGGATGGCTGACCAACCATCTGGGCAGGCGCAAAGTCTATTTCATTGGCCCATTGCTGTTCATCGGCGCCTCGCTGGCCCACCTGTGGGTGGATACCGCGCTGGGCATGTTCCTCTTGCGCTTGCTGATCGGCATCGGCGTTGGTATTGAGTACCCGGTCGCCACCTCGATGCTGGTCGAGTTCATGCCGCGCAAGTACCGCGGTTCTCGCCTGGCCATGCTGACGCTCTTGTGGTTTGCCGGTGCTGCGAGCGCCTACCTGAGCGGAGAAGTGATCCTGCGGACCTTGGGCGCTGATGCCTGGCCGTGGGTTCTGGCAAGCTCCGCACTGGTGGGGGTGTTCCTGTTCGTGGTCCGTCTCGGCACACCAGAATCGGCCCGCTGGCTATTAAGCAAAGGCCGGGATGCCGAGGCGGAAGTCGTGATCAAATCGGTCTACGGCAATGATTTCGGCCTGCGCAACCTGCCGGTGGAACAGAGTGGTAACAGCCTGAGCTTCGCCAACCTGCTGCACTCGGGCTACGGCAAGCGCATGCTGTTCATCGTCAGTTTCTGGACCTGCTCGATCATTCCGGTATTTGCGGTGTATTCATTTGCTCCCAAGGTGCTTGGGGCACTCAATGTGAAAGGTGATATCGCGTCTCTGGGCTCTGCCCTGATCACCTTGTTCTTCGTTTTCGGCTGCATGATCGCCACCCGCATCATCAACATCGTCGACCGGCGCACCATGCTGATCTACAGCTTCCTGCTCTCAGGCCTGTCGTTGCTCTGCCTGGGTATTTTCCATGCAAGCCCCGGCATGATCATCCTCGTGCTGTTTGCCTCTTACGCTTTGTTCATTGGTGGTGCCCAGGTGCTGGTACTGGTCTACCCGAACGAAATTTTCCCCACCGAGATCCGCACCTTCGCGGTAGGCATCGGCACTTCGGTTTCCCGTATTGGCGCTGCGGTAGGCACTTACCTGGTACCACTGTCGCTCGACTCGCTGGGCATTGCGCAGACCATGTATATCGCCGCGCTCGTATCGTTCGTCGGGCTGTTCATGTCCTGGGCCCTGGCCCCGGAAACACGCTCGCTGAATCTGCAGCAAGCGGCATCGCTGGGTTGATCCACTGATTCAAACAATCATTGTCAAAGGGAGCACAAGATGACAACTCTGCTGAACAAGGAACAATACGCGGCCATCGCCGCCGAACTGCAACTGCGCACTCAGGCGTTCATCGACGGTGAATTCCGCGACGCCATCTCCGGTCGCACGTTCGTCACCACCAACCCGGCCACCGGCAAGCAGCTGGCTGAAGTCGCCGCCTGCGACGTCAATGACGTCAACGTGGCCGTGGCCGCGGCCAAGCGTGTGTTCGAAGAAGGCACCTGGTCGAAGATGCAGCCCAACGACCGCAAGCATGTGCTGCAGAAGTTCGCCCAGCTGCTGGAAGACAACGCCCATGAGCTGGCGGTGCTGGAAGCGCTGGACAGCGGCAAGCCGGTCAGCGAGTGCCAGACCGTCGACGTGCCGGAAACCATCCACACCATCCGCTGGCACGCCGAGCTGATCGACAAGATCTACGACGCCACTGCCCCGACCGGCAACGCTGCCGTGACCATGGTGGTGCGTGAAGCCATCGGCGTGGTCGGCCTGGTGCTGCCGTGGAACTTCCCGCTGCTGATGCTGGCCTGGAAGATCGCCCCGTCGCTGGCCGCCGGTTGCTCGATCGTGGTCAAGCCGGCGAAGGAAACCACCCTCAGCGCCCTGCGCGTGGCCGAACTGGCCCATGAGGCGGGCATTCCTGCTGGTGTGTTCAACCTGGTGCCTGGCGGTGGCCGTGAAGTGGGCGAGGCCATCGGCCGCCACATGGACATCCCGATGGTCAGCTTCACCGGCTCCACCGACACCGGCCGCCTGTTCCTGAAATACGCCGCCGAGTCCAACCTCAAGCGCATCGTCCTGGAGCTGGGTGGCAAGAACCCGGCCGTAGTCATGAACGACTGTGAAGACCTGGACGAAGTGGCCCAGTTCGTCACCGCCGGTGCGTTCTGGAACATGGGTGAGAACTGCTCGGCCTCCTCGCGCTTGATCGTCCATAAGGACGTCAAAGACGAATTGCTGGGCCTGATCGCCAAGCACCTGAAGGACTGGAAGCTGGGCGACCCGCTGGACCCGGACAACCGCTTGGGCGCCATGGTCAGCAAGTCGCACTTCGAAAAGGTCAAGTCGTACCTGGAATACGCCGCCGAGCAGAAACTCAGCATCGTTCAGGGCGGCGAAACCGAAGAAGGCGTGTTCGTGCAGCCGACCATCGTCGACAACGTTGGCCGCGACAACAAATTGTTCGTCGAGGAAATCTTTGGCCCGGTGCTGAGCGTGACCAGCTTCGAGACCATCGACGAGGCGATCGAGCTGGCCAACGATACCGTCTACGGCCTGGCCGCTTCCGCTTACACCGGCAGCCTGCGCAATGCGCTGCGCCTGTCGCGTGAAATTCGCGCGGGCGTGGTGACGGTCAACTGCTTCGGCGAAGGGGATGTGACCACGCCGTTCGGGGGCTACAAAGAGTCTGGCTTTGGTGGGCGCGACAAGTCCATCTGGGCACATGACCAATACACGGAGCTGAAGACCATCTGGATCAACGCTTCGTGATCTGAGCAAGACCGGTGCTGTGCGGGTTCACCCGCGAAAGGGCCAGCCCTGCCGTCGCAGTGGCGGCCTTTTGTCAGCGGGCCGCTAGAACTTCGACAAGATCCAGTCGCGCATGCGACAGCACGCGTCATCGTCCTTTTTCTGTTCGTTGAATGTCAGAAAGTGCTGGCTATCCTTGTGCACCAGCTCTTCACTGACCGGCCGCAACAACAGGCCTTGCTCGATGAGTGGTTCTACCAGGTAGTGCCACCCTAACGCCACGCCCTGCCCCTTTACCGCCAATTGCACCAGCGAACTGTAGTCGTTGGAATGCAGCAACTGTGCCTCGGAGGCAACGCGCGTGCTGAAATTGACGTTGTGATACTCGAACCAGACATACCAATCCACGTGCTCGGCAATTTGCGAACGACCATAGGGGCTGAGATTCAGCAGCGAACCTTTGCAGATACCCTCCAGCGTGGACACTTCGGGATGTTGCTCGAGAAAATCGGGGCTGCAGATCGGGTAGATCACATCGTACGCCAACGGGTGGCTGCTATACCCTTCGCGGATTTTCGCCAGTTTGTTGACGAAGATATCGGGCTGTACCCCAGGCTCCAGGTTGACAAAGTTTTGCGTTGTCACCAGGTTCAAATCGATATCAGGGTTTTTTGCCAGAAATTCGGGCAACCGGGGGGTCAACCACAAACCGGAAAACGCGGGCGTGCAACACAGCGTCACCACCCGCTTGCCGCTGTTCTGCCGACGTATGCGGCCGGTCACCTGTGAAATGTTGGTCAGCGACAACTGAACCGCGTCGAAAAAGATTGCGCCCTCGGGCGTCAGTCGCACCGCACGGCCATTGCGGATGAACAGTTCGGCGCCCATGAAACTTTCCAGCTCGCGAATCTGCTTGCTGATTGCCGCCTGAGTCACGCACAACGATTCGGCGGCGCGGGTGAAGTTGAGATACTTTGCCGCTGCGACAAACGCCTTGACTGCGCGCAACGAGGGCATCTGGATCAGCGACTGATCGGGCTCTGTGTGCTTTACCATTGACCTATACCATTATCAAACTGAACATCAAGTTTTGCATCACGGCAGATTGGCTCAAGCAGTACACCCTTTTCTGGATCTTGTTCTTGAAAATGGCAATCCTGGCAAATGTACAATCCGTGGAACGTAGCCACCTTGCACAGGCGCCACGTGGGCATGATACGAAAAAGGGCCTCGCTTGAGGCCCCTTTTTTCATCGATGTTCAAACTCGGTCGAGGTTACTCATCCCCTGCCCGCATTTCCTTGAACTTCATATTGGCTTTGGCGCCAAGGGTCAGGAACGGTTGCGGGGGCAGTTGCTTCGGTTTGTCGTAAGCCGACAGGATCTGCACCAACTCACTGTCAATGCCCAATGCCATGTCAGCTGCGGCAATACCTGCAGCGCTGGACTTTGAAGCACCCAGACCGTTGCAGCCACACGCCGAAATCACTCCGTTCTCTAGCTCACCGAAGGCCGGCACGCTGTTCCAGGTAAGTGCCATCGGCCCACCCCAGCGATGCTCCATGCGCAGGCCCTTGAGGGCCGGGAAGCGGGTGATGAACTTGCCATCATGTACACGCCCGGCGCTATTCACCTGGCGGTCTCCGATCGTCAGCGTCGGGTTGTAAGAGTAACGCCAGCGCACCAGGATGCGATCACTGTTACCGTCGATGATCCGGCGTATGGTGGTGCCCATCGGCAATGCAGGCGTTGCCGCCCAGGTACGCTGACCCGGCAGACGCTTGGGGTCGAACCGCTCGGTCAACGATGCATAGGTGAACACATGCAGCAACTGGCCTTTGAAGAAGCCGAAACTCTGTGCGTGGCCGTTGTTTGCCAGAATGACCTTGCCAGCCGTGACCACACCCTTGGGCGTTTTGACTACCCAGGCGCCACCCACGTTTTTGAATGACAACGCCGGCGTCTGCTCGTAGACCTGAACCGGGTCCTTGAATGTATCGGCCATGCGCCGGATGTAATCGGCTGGCTGGATCATGACCGTACCTGGCATGAACATACCGGAGGTATAGGCGGGGCTACCGGTCACATCGCTGATCGCCTGGCGATCAAGCAAGGTGTACTGCTCACCCAGCGCATCCAGCTGTTTGCCATACGACAGGATGTGTTCATCGCCCTGAATGCCGCGCGCAACGCTGAAGCGCCCACAAGGGTCGAAGACCTCGCGGCCCCAACCGTGCTCCTCGGCAAGTTCACGGCCTAGCTCGATTGCAGTGCGATAGAGCTTGATATCCCGTCGGGCGCGATCAAGTGAACCACCGCCAAGCCCCTCAGCTGACACTTCGTGAGGCAGGTCGATGATGAAGCCCGAGTTGCGCCCGGATGCGCCCTCACCGACCAGCCCTGCTTCAAGGATCACCACTTTGGCCTTGGGGTCGTTGCGCACGATCTGCCGGGCGCAGGACAGGCCAGCGAACCCTGCGCCGATGATGACGATGTCAGCAGTCACCGATGCCTGCAGCGCGGGCTTGGGCTGGCGTTTGGGCAGCATTTCGACCCAACCGGAGCTGCCGTTGTTCTTGGGTAATTTGGACGCGACAAACATGCTCGTTACCTCCTGCGTGTTTCAGTTCGCCGAAGCTTCGAGCTCGCGCAGGCCTGCCAGCGCTTCACGCAGGGCCGGCAGTTTGTTTTCGGCCAGGCGCGCCAGCGGACGGCGCGGGTTGCCGGCGCCATACCCCATGATTTCGGCGCCAGCGTAAACCGACTGCACGTAATCGCCTCGCCAGATCAGCGACATGACCGGGGCCAGGGCTTTCCAGATCTGTTGCACCTCATCCCACTGGCGCGCATGGGCCGCATTGACCAGCGCGACACAGGCTTTCGGCGCCATGTTGGCACCGCCCCAGATCAAACCAGCAGCACCAGCGAACAAAGCATATGGCACCAGCGGGTCGGCACCATTCATGGTTGGCAGGCCGGTGCGCACCAGGCTGGCCTGGGCGGCCAGATCACCGCTGCTGTCCTTGACCGAGACAAAATTGGGGATCTCGCTCAGTTGCTTGAACAGATCCGGGGTGACTTCCACGCCCACTGCCTGGGGCACGTTGTAGCCGATGATCGGCAGGCCGGCCTCGGACACGCTCGAGTAGAAATCGATGATGCCCTGATCATCGGTCGGGCCTTCGAAGAACGGTGGCAGCACCATCACACCATCGGCTCCGCAGTCCTTGGCGTGGCGGGTACGCTCCACCACTTCATCGGCCAGCAGCGCCGAGGTCTGGGCGATGACCCGAGCGCGGCCGTTGATGACATTGGCGCCAAACGCCACCAGCTCTTTGGACTCGTCCTTGCTCAGATAAACGTGCATCCCTGTTCCGGAGCTGAGCACAAAGCCGTGTACCCCGGCAGCCAGATAGCGTTCGATCAGACTTTCGAAACGTGCGTAGTCGATCTTGCCCTGCGCATCGAAAGGCGTGGTAATGGCCAGGTTCACACCGGAAAACGTGAATGCAGACATTGAAAAGTTCCTTGTTATTCTTAGCCGCCAAATTCAGCTAATACTTCGAGCGGTGTTGCTCTAGGCAAAAGATTAAGGCGCTATACCGCGCGGTTACAGCGACATTTCGAGGGATGATTTGATAAGTTTGAGTTATGCGCCGTGGCAAGTCGCAATACCGTCGAGCGGCTGCACAGCCAAAAAAAGGACCGCAAAGTCTGCTGGTCAGGCCTCTGTGACCAGCGCCAACGAGGCGAGTTGGCGGTATCCTGAAGCCACGCTCACTCGGGACACAAATCATGCGCAGGTCGATGCTGTTGCTCGCAATCACGGCAGTTGCTGGTTGTCAGACGCCCATGCCATCCCCCAACCCACAGATGGCCTGGGTCGATCTCTCGGCGCCCTTCCCCAATGACAAGGTATTGATGGCCGAACGCCTGGATAAAGAGCGTTTGCGCGACGGGCGCTTTTTTCAGGTCAGCCCAGGTAGCCATGTGTTGCTCGTCCGCTTCGACTATGAAGTGGGCGGTGGCGGTGGCATGAGCTTGATGGGCGGCACCACTGTTCGCGAATGTTACCTGACCATTCCATACGCGTATTTCAAAGCGGGAGAGCGTTACTTGCTGGAGGCTCGCTCGATGGCGCTGACACCGGAGGCACGCTTGTACGATGCCAAGCGCAATGTGGTGGCAGAGGTCAGCGAATTCTATTGCCTGTAATCATCGCTGCCGGCACGCCAACGATCAGCGTGAGCGCAACAGGGCCATCAATGCTGAGGTCCAAGGCCCCTGCCCTTGAACCCGTAAGCATCAGGCATCCACAGCCCGCTGCAACCCACCCTCCAACGGCAACTCATAGGATTTCTTCACTGTACGCACCACCAGCGTGGACGAATAAGTGCGAATCGGAATATCTCGGTACGTGTCGAGAAACCGATAGATATAGTCGGTGTACTCGGTCGCATCGCGAAACTTGGCAACCATCACGAAATCGAACTCCCCCGTCATCAGGTAGCAGTCCTGGATCTCCGGGTGGCTGGCCAGTATGTGTTGCATCTTGCGGTCGATGTCATTGCTGTCGCGGTCCAGCTTGACCAGAAAAAAAGCGGTCACCTGAATCCCCAGCTTGCGCTCGTCCAGTATCGCGACCTTGGCCTTGATGATGCCTGCACTCTCCAGGCGCCTGATCCGCCGGTAACAACTGGTGGAAGACAGCCCGACGCTGTCGCTGAGCAACTCCAGATTCTGGCTGCAATCCTTTTGCAGCTTTCCCAGAATCTTCAGATCCATGGCGTCTGTCATTTTTCCCGTGTCTTCCTTGAAAAACTGCAATGAATACGCCGCAGGGATGCGCCAATTTGCACGATTCCTGCGCGCTGGCTCTTTACCATCTACCTGAGCTTAGCAGCCCGGCCAAGTATGGCCCGCGGGGCGCATGAGAGGGACCTTATGATCGTTGCCAAACCGACGTGGACCGCGGACATCCACGGCCTTTTCGCCGCCCCCTACTGGATCCCCGCCGAGCAGCGCGCGGCTGTTGCTGCCACCTGGGCCGGGTGCATGAACGGCTACTTTGTGTTCCTGGACGACCCGGACTCGGTCAAGACCTGGTCAGAAACCATCTACCAACACCTGGCCTCGCGCAACATGCCGCTGACCCTCGACCAGCAGCAGTTCTGGCCGATCGACGCGCTGGAAACCTTCAGGCTGTGGGTGAACCAAGGCTGGCGGCTCGACGCCAGCTCGCCGTTCGACCTGGCTGAACGCATCCCGCCGCCGGACCTTCCACAGCCCGTGAAACGGGTAAGGCAGGACATTCGCGCCCTCAGCCTTGAGGAACTGAACCTGTACCGCGCGCGCCTGGACGACGTGATGCAGGTGGGCGACCCCGACAGCTCCGCGCCCTGGCAACGTTACGCCTACATCCACACCAACTGGTGCCTGCATTATCAGGAGGCGTTTGCCCTGTGGCACCGGGCGTACCTGTTGTACCTGGAGCAGCTTATCGACTGCGCCATTCCTTACTGGGACTGGATGGCCGAGGATGCCAGCGTCGACGGCAGCCCACAGGCTGGCCTGCCCCAGGCGTTTCTCGAAGAAACCTACGTACACCCCCACACCGGCGAAACCCGGCCCAACCCCCTGCGCTACGCGGCCGCCAAAGACGGTTGTTCCAAGGTGTGCTCCCGTGCTGCGGTCAACGGCGTTGACTGCCGCTATGTGCAACGTAACCCGTTGTTCTACACCCACGGTGACGACTCGCGCTTTGATCGTGCGCGCCTTTACGGCATGAGCCGGATTTTCCAGCAACAGGTGGTGGATGCGCTGAAGTTCACCTGCTTCAGCCAGCCCCAGGGCGTGCCTGGGTATCCCTGGGCCAATATCCCGGTGTTCGACCCGCCCCAGCAAGACAGCCTGTACCCCAATCGCACGCTCAACTTCGACGGCCTGTACGAGCAACCCCACGACAACTATCACGGCTGGATCGGTGGCGATATGGCCGATAACGCCTACACCGCCTTTGACCCGCTGTTTTGCTCCTACCACGCCAATATCGACCGCATGCTCGAGGTGTGGATCCGGGCTCACCCCGGGGCGCAGTACACCACGCAGTGCCTGCTGCAGCCATTCGCCGGGCGCGACGCCACGCAGCTAACGTTCACCAGTGCCGACGCCTGGCGCTACACCACGCTCGGCGACATGGCCCAGGACAGCCGGCATATCGGTTACGACTACGGTGTGCCGGTGGCCCCACAGTTCGGTGCGCCAAAAGCAAACAGCGCCGCCTGTTGCAAGCACAGCGCCAATGCCGCCCCCACAGCAGAAGACAGCGCGGGGCCGTGGGTGGTGTTCGACCATGTGCGCTGCACCCATGACACCTACCTGATCGACGTCTTCCTCGACCAGCCCGACGCTGCCGTGCAGCACGTGAGCGCCGACAACCCCCACTACGTGGGGCGCTTCAGCCGCATCGGCATGGGGCTGGTAGACGACAAGGGGCGCTGCATCACCCATGGTGTGTCGCGTGCACTGAACGCGGCCCGCAACGTTGCGGCGCTGGGCCTTGGTCCCGCCGATGCGGTGCAGTTGTCCCTGCTGGTGACCCACCTCGACAGTGGCCGCGTGCTGCTGCCGGACGAATACAGGATCCTGCCCGGTTTCATCGCCCAACTGGTGTGGGACGACCCACGCCAAACCCTCGCCGGCCCGCCTGCGGTCGCCGGCTGCTGTGCTGCTTCCACCCCACACTCACCTGGAGAACCGACATGAGCACGCCCTTCAAGCAGTTCACCTCTCCCGCCGAACAAGCGCCCAAGGATTACAACAAGCTAGGGCTGGAAGACCAGTTGCTGCAGTTTGAAACCGACTGGAACAACGACCTCACCGGCTGGACCGAGTCGTCCATCATCGGCAACCCCTGGTCGGGCCTGAACGACGCGCCTCGCTCTGGCTACTACAACCCGCTGGTGGAGGGCTTCGGCGATGTGACCCCGGCCGCGATCACCTGGGCGCCCTTCCCCAACCGGCTGTGGACGTTCTTCTACAACAACGGTGCGGCGATTGTTCCCCAGCTGGGCGGCAAGGCCATGACCCTGCCACAGGTGATGGCGCTGGCCGACCACGGCCAGATCACCCTCGACAACACCCTCTACACGCTGTACGACCCGGACAAAAAAGGCACTTTGCTGCAACTGCCGGCCAAGCGCTGCCCAAGCATCGACTGGAACGGCAAGTACACGGCGTTCTCGCCTTCCGGCCCACGGGGCTGGCTTGACGAGTACTGCGAGTGGTCCATCGTGCGCGATGCCAACGGCAACATGCGCAAGATCACCTTCACCTGCGAAAACCCCGCGTACTTCCTGGCCATGTGGCGCATCGACCCGCAAGCCGTGCTGGGCTTGTACCGCGAGTACATCGACCCGAACGTGAAGGTCGAAGACTTGTACCTGCGTTATACCGTTGACTGCCGCACCGGCAAGGCCGGTGACCCGGTCATCGACCCCACCACTGGCAAGCCGGCCTATGACACCGTCAACAAATGGAACGCCGGCACGGCCTGTGTGCCCGGGCAGTACGGCGGGGCCATGCATCTTACCTCCGGCCCCAACACCCTCAGTGCCGAGGTGTACCTGGCCGCCGCCGCCACCATCCTGCGCCCGGTGGGCAGCAGCCAGAATGCCCAGTCGCTGATCTGCTGTGCGCAGTACGGGCAGAACTACCGCAACTCTGACCCGCACATCGGTTTCATGGCCAATACCACCGCGGTGAACAATCGCTTGTCGCTGACCAACCCCATAGGCCTGTACCTGCAACAACCCACCGACTTCAGTACCTGGAAAGGCCCGCAAGGCCAGGATGTCAGCCAGTACTGGCGCATCACGCGCGGCACGGCCAAGACCGCCGCCAACGGCTCAGACCAGATCCTGCAGGCGGTATTCGAGGTGCCGGAAAGCGCCGGCTTCTCGATCAATGACATCACCATCAACAACCAGCCAGTCGACTATGTGTGGGTCATCGCCCAACAACTGCTGGTGGGCCTGAGTGTCACTGTCAAACCGTTGACCAGCGAGCCTCCCTCCTTCCCGTGCGTGCAGGACCGGGTGGCCGGCCTGCAACCCTGGCCAGTGCAGCTGCTGCCGCTGGACCTGTTCTACGGGCAATCTCCCACCGACCTGCCCGCCTGGCTTGCGCCGGGCAGCAGTAACCAGTTCGTGCTGGTGGTACAAGGCGCCGACCCGAGCACCACGGCGCAGAATGCCAGGGTGCAGTTCTCCAACCCCGGCGTCACGGCGCAGGTTACCGAATACCTGCCCGACGCCTCGGCCATTCCCGGCCAGACCAACGCCGGCGGCACCCAGGCCTACATCCTGACCATCACCGTCAGCCCCACTGCGGCACCCGGCCTGGTGACAGTGCGTGCCCTCAATCCGGGCGAACAGGTGGATGTGAGCGCGGCAGACCACCCATGGGAATCGGGCCTGGCGCTGGTACCTGGCGCCTGAGCCCTACCCCTCCAACGCCGCACCTTCGGGTGCGGCTTTACAGCTTGCAAGGAGCGCAATGATGGCCAGGTTACGCTTGAGTCTGCTGTCGCTGCTAAGCGGCATTGTGCTGTGCCTGTCGACCCTGCAACCCGCCGCGGCAGCCACGCTGTCGGACGCCGATGCCTGTGTGCAGCAGCAATTGGTGTTCAACCCGGCAAGCGGGGGGTTTCTGCCGGTCAACAACTTCAATGCTACCAGCCAGGCATTCATGAACTGCTTTGGCTGGCAGCTGTTCATTGCCTTGAACTGGCCGGTGAACCCGGGTTGGCCGGCCACCGCCAGCCTGGCGGGTGAACCCGACATGCACAGCACCCTGGCGCAGTTCGGTGTACCTTCGGTGCCGGGGCAGCCGATGAGCGTGGCGCCGGTGTGGGCCAGCTACAAGGATGCCAACGACATCTTTCTGCCCGGCGCACCCACGCCCAGTGGCTGGGGCGTGCAAACCCTGGTGCCGTCCAGTTGCAGCACCCACGGTAGCCTGAAGGCACTCAAGGTGGGTGCTCGCAAGTTCATGAACGCCACCTCCGAAGGCGCGATCAACGCCTTGCACGGCTTTCACCTGTCCACCGGCACACTCGCCTCCATTCCCGACCCGGTCATGGAGGCGTCTGGTGGCTGGTTGACGGATCAGTCGGGCAACCTGGTGTTCTTTGAGCGCAAGGTCGGCAAGGCCGAGTTCGACTACATCGTCGCCAAGGGGCTCTACGACGCCGCTAACCAGTGGAAGGTTGCGCAGGGCGAGGGGCTGTCGCTGCCCATAGGTGAACCGATGCGCCAACTGCCGCCGTCCCCTGTGCCGCAGGAGCAACTGGGTGCGCTTGAGCTCAAGGCTGCCTGGCGGGTGCTGACCGGCAAGCCCGAACTGTTCGGCCGCTACCTCACCACCGTCGCCTGGCTCAAACGCCCCGACACACTGGAGTGCACCCAGGAAGTGGTGGGCCTGGTGGGCCTGCACATCATCAACAAGACCCAGGCTTCGCCCAACTTCATCTGGACCACCTTCGAGCAGGTGGACAACGTGCCCGAGCCGGCCCAGGTACCGGCCCAGCAAACGCCACCCAACGGTTTTGCCTTCAACAACCCGGACTGTGGCAGTGGGCCTGAGTGCAAGCCGAACGTGGCCCGTATCCAGTGCAAGCAGAACCACCCCGAGCAAGACTGCACCGACCTTTTTCCACGCGACCAGCCCGTACAGACCACCCGCGAACACCCTGTGCCCTCTGAACTGCAGGCACTCAATGGCGCAGTGCAAGCCAACTTCGCCAAGCAAAGCCAGGGCCAGTCGGTGTTTCAGTACTACAAGCTGATCAACGTACTCTGGACCCTCGCCCCCAACCCGCCCAGCCCGGAACCGGGTGCCAATGCGCAAGTACCGCTGTCGTACGGGCCGTTCATCAGCCAGGGCAATGTGCCGGTGGCCAACACCACCATGGAGACCTACGTACAAGGTGATGACTGCAACAAGTGCCACCAGTATGCGACGGTTGCCGGCAGTACCTCGCTTGCCTCGGACTTCTCCTTCCTGTTCAACACGGCAAGCTCCGCCAGCCAGAAAAGCCTGATCAAGCGCGTCAAAGCCTTCGAAACCCTCAAGGATCGCCCTTGAAGCGCGAACAGGGGCGATCATCGATCGCCCCAGCTTGGCCTCGCCTACCCTCCTGCACGATTTTCACGTGCGCTGCGCACATGGCACGCGTGGAGGCTAAGATGTCGGCTTACCTCCCCTTGGCGTCAAGGAACACACCTTTTGAACGGCCCACAGCCCCCACATGCTGCAGACGTCTTGCTGGAGGCCAGGCAACTGAGCCGTGTCGATCCGTCGAGCCGGGCCACCCTGCTGGCGCCCACCGACTTTATCCTGCGTGCAGGCGAGCGCGTTGCGCTGGTTGGCCCGTCGGGTTCGGGCAAGAGTGTCTTGCTGCGCGCTCTGGCACTGCTGGATGCAGCCAGCGCGGGTGAGGTCCTGTGGCTGGGGCAGTCCGTCAAAGCTGCACAAGTTCCACATTTTCGCGCGCGGGCCTGCTACCTGGCGCAACGCGCCGCACTGGTGGACGGCAGTGTCCTGCACAACCTGCAACTGCCCTTCACGCTCCGCCACAACCGCCAGTTCAGCTTCGACCTGGCCACGGCTACGCGCCTGCTGGAACTGGCCGGCAAGCCCCGCGCGTTTCTCGACAAGGCGGGTGCCGACCTGTCCGGTGGCGAAGCGCAGGTGGTTGCCCTGGTGCGGGCGCTGCTGTTGGCGCCGCAAGTGATGCTGTTCGACGAACCGACCTCGGCGCTCGACCCGCAATCAGTGGCTGCCGTGGAGGCGTTGGTGACGCATTGGTTCGCAGCCGCGCCTGCCGAGCGCGCCTGCGTCTGGATCACCCACGATCATCAACAGGCCCAACGTATCAGCACGCGAACGCTGAGCATGCACCAAGGCACTCTGCTGGATGAACACTGCCCATGAACTATCACAACCTTGACTATGGTGACGTGGCCATCGCCGCCGCCCTCATCCTGATCAACGGCCTGCTCTCGTTGCTGCTGAAACTGCAGCTGGAGCGCCAGTTGCTGTGGGCGTCGCTGCGTACCATCGCCCAGTTGCTGGCCATCGGCTACATCCTCGGTTGGGTGTTCCAGCATGCCCAGTGGTACATCGTGCTGCCGCTGATGCTGGTAATGACCCTCATTGCCGGCTTCTCCGCCGCTGGCCGGGGCACACAGCGCCACCGCGGGCTGTTGGCCGACAGCGTGCTGTCAGTCGGGTTGAGTGCCTGGCTGGTCACCGCCATCGGCCTGTTACTGGTGCTGCGCGTGCGCCCCTGGTACGAGCCGCAATACGCCATTCCGATCCTCGGCATGATTCTTGGCAACACCCTCACCGCTGTCGCCTTGGGCATCGAGCGCATGACCCGCGAACTGAGTAGCCAGCGCCCGCTGGTGGATATGATCCTGTCCCTGGGCGGTACCCGCTGGGAAGCGGCCCGCGCCGCCGCCAGCCAAGCGTTGCGGGCCGGCATGATGCCGACGCTGAACCAGATGTCGGTGGTCGGCATTGTCAGCCTGCCGGGCATGATGACCGGGCAGATTCTGGCCGGCCAGCAGCCCGAAGATGCCGTGCTCTATCAGATTGTGATCATGTTCCTGATCGCCGCGGCATCGGCGCTGGGCACGGTCTGCGCCGTGCTGCTGACCTTCAACCGGCTGTTCTCACCCGCACACCAGTTCATGGCGCACAAGCTGGTCAGGCGGGGCTGAGGCAGGCCAGTCTTGCCATTTCGCTTCTAAGAGCTTACCCGTTGAGCATCCGCACCGAGCTTACCGCATCGCAAGCCATGTCCAGGTCCTGCCCTGAGAGAATGTGTGCGTAATGGTCTTTCAATTCCTGTTCCCAGCTTGCGACTTCCCCAAGCAACTGCTCGGCTTCTTCACGTGACAGTGCAAAATGCGCGTGGTGGCTGAGCAAATTGCTTCGGCTGACTCGGCTACCCTCTCGGCCCACCGCCATTGCCAAGGTTTTTGCCGGGCCCTCATCAAGCATCGGCAACACGTCGTACATAGGTGAAATTCGCCACTGCCCCTCTAGCCAGATCACCGCATGGTTACGTGGGTGATCATCGGAGTTGCCTACCAGTGCGTTGTAGCACATGCGCTTGAACAACTCCTGCAGGTCTACATCTGGCACGCCCCGCCTTCGCATCTCGTCTGCCATGGCCGCGTAGCGCCAATCCCGGTGATGTGGGCCATCCCATTCCGAGTCGAGCAAGGTCAGCGCGCTAAGCATGGGGATGCGGCGTGCACCCTCGGCAATCGGGGTACGATCAAAACGCTCCACCAGCAAGGTGGACGGGTTTTCGGCATGCAGCGCAGTCCTGGCTACATTCAGGCCCTTCCCCGCTGCGAAGGTCATGCAGGCGTACTCGATCGTCGGCAAGTCGTATTGATCAAAGCGATCGCGAGGTTTGGCCAGAATCAGCATTCCTTTGTCCTGAAGGGTACGCTTCGGCCGTGCACCACCCAAAGAGGAGCGTTGCTGGCGCACGTTCAGGGTGGCAATCGATTCGCTGTCGAGTTGCCCGTCATATACCGCTTCGCAAGCGGCAACGAACTTTGCCAGCCCCTTCAGGTTCGGCACTGCTGCGTCACCGATGCCTTCTGCGGGGGTTGTGGCGCTGCCAGCCATCAGGTTGCCGATGCGGTCGTTGTTGGGTGACTTGAGCAGGAAGTCGAGGGTACCCAGTTCATGCCCATAAGCCCGGTGCAGCAGTCGCTCACCCCAGCCGTCGGGCATGGCGTCATTGATGAAGCCGGGAACTCCCCGGTTCTTGACTATGCCTGTGTAGGGTTCAGCGCGCAGAGGATAGTTGATCGGGTCAGGCACCCAGCCGCCACGGGCTACCTGGTCCGGGGCATACAGAAACTCGCCGAGCCTGCCATTCAGCGTAAGACGGCCAAGGGTAGTGACCTCGCCTGTTTCCGGGTGCTCCATGTAGATGTATGCGCGCGACATCAAAACGCCTCGGGCTTGGGTTTGGCCAATCGCACGCGTCTGGCCGCAATACCCTCGTGCGGGTCGTCTGCCTGGCTGAAGCGGGTGATCTGTGAGCTGTTTTCCAGGCCTTCCAGCGAGGCGAACACTGTGTCGCTGATACCGAGCCTCCATAACACCAGCATGAACGAGCGCAGGTCCACCAGTTCGGAGCCGCTTTCGATCTTGCGCAAGGTATGCGGCGAAACGTCGATGGCAGCCTTGAGATCGGCCTGACGCAGCCCCAGGGCCAGGCGCCGTGCCTTGACCAGCAAGCCCACTTTGCTAAGTGTGTCGGCACATGCGACGGGGAAAAAATCAGACATAAGGTGAACCATGGATAACTTTAACTAAGTTAAGGTTAACCATAGCACACATTAAGTGAGTAAACGATCAGGTTAATGTTAACGTAAATATGCTTTATGGAAGTTAAAGCCAATTTTGGTGAGCATTATTTTCAGGATAGACCACCAAAA
The DNA here is from genome assembly GCF_016658545.1 of Pseudomonas sp. S37. GTDB lineage: Bacteria > Pseudomonadota > Gammaproteobacteria > Pseudomonadales > Pseudomonadaceae > Aquipseudomonas. Next base: position 26,376 of record NZ_JACVZC010000011.1, read on the forward strand.
CGCTTATAGAAGCTCTCATTCACATCAGGCAAAGGCCCGTCCGCCGTCTCGAGCGCGGCATTAAGACATTCCTCCGCCTTGGCGCACACCAGGCGATACAGGTTGCGGCACAGCTGGCGGGCAGCGCGGCCTTCCCAGTCGCCGGGCAGCAGTTCGTCCGGCAGTTGCGGGTCACGCAGCAGCAGCCTGCGGTACTCGTGAATAAGCAGTGTGCGTGCCAGGAAGCAGTCCTGGGCATCCAGTGCATCCTGCTCTTTCAGGCTCTGCCATAACGGCCGGAACAGCTGGATGAACTCGCTGTACTGCTGGCCCAGTTCGTCGATACGCCAGCTCTCCCGTACCTGGGCGCGCATGGCTTTGGAGGCCAGTACTTCCTGGGTGTGGGTTTCAAAGACGATGCTGTCGTCGCTGGCTTCCAGTTCGCGCAAGGTAGTCGCCAAGTCGCCACGGTCGGCCCGTGGGCAGCCGAGCAGGTTGGGCGCCATTGCCCCGAAACCTTGCCATTCCAGCTCTTCGCGCACGGCCTTGCGCTTGCCAGCATCGAGTTGTGACAGCAGCACCAGGGTCCAGGCGCCGTCCCAGGCGGGCTGGCTTGGGCTGTAGACGCGCTTGAAGGCTTTTTCGAAGCGCCGGCGCCCCGTGCCGGTCAGGCTGTAATAGCTGCGTCGGCCAACCTTTTCGGCAGTCAGCCAGCCTTCCTTGGTCAGGCGGAAGATCGACGTGCGGATCAGGCGCTCATTGATGCCGATCGGCTCCAGCAGGTTGATCAGGCTACCCAGCCAGACGGTGCCGCCGTGCGGTTCGATGGCATCGCCATACAAGGTGATTATCAGCGAGCTGGCGCGGATTGGCGTCTGCTCCTGGAAGCGGGTGATCAAGGTGTTCAGTGGGGCAAGAGTGCTCATGGGCGAACTGTGCGCGGATAAAGCCCCGACTATACCTGTGCGGCGGGCCGCCTGGCCATTGCGTGTGGCTGGCAGGCTCATGCGCTGGCCTGGCCTTTGGGGCGCACGCCAGTGTCTTCCATGCGCGGGCGCCCCGGCTCGGCTGCAGCCAGCGGCGGGCATTCGACCATGCTGTTCATGCAGCGCTGCGCCAGGTGCTGGTACTCGGCGGTGCCGCGCTGCTTCCAGGCCAGTTCCTGATCGGTCAACGGGCGTTTGACCTGCGCAGGCGCGCCCATCACCAGGCTTTGCGGCGCACATTCGAAGCCCGCCTTGACGAAGGCCGTGGCCGCGACAATGCAGCGTGGCGCAACGTGGGCGCCATCCATCACCACGGCATTCATGCCGATCAAGGCGTCTTCGCCCACCCGGCAACCGTGCAGCACCGCGCCATGGCCAACATGCCCGTTGCGCTCCACCACGGTGTCGCCACCCGGGAAACCATGCATCACGCAGGTGTCCTGCAGGTTGGCGCCCTCCTCCAGCACAATGCGACCGAAGTCGCCCCGTAGCGAGGCCAGCGGGCCAATGTAGCAATGCGCGCCAACGATAACGTCGCCGATCAGTACTGCGCTGGGGTGCACGTAGGCTGTCGGGTGAACCACCGGCGTCAGCCCGTCCAGTCGATAGCAAGGCATGGCAAAGCTCCTGAAATGATTCAAAACATGACAAGATCTTGTATCACTATGTATTTGATCGTCAATTGCTTGAATCGTGTATCGCTTCTGAAGCCTATGGCTGTAACAGATTTCTGCAAGCGATTCTCTGGTAAGTGAGGCGGAATAATCGTTTCACTACCCAGTAATCCGCGTTCTGAATATTTGCAAGGTCGTCATTAAGGGATACACGAAACAATTTATCACCTTGATTTAATGTATCGCGTAATGCATATACTGGCTGCACCTGGACGTGATCCCGCATCGCGCCCCTGCAAACAATTCCAAGAAATGCCGGCCCCACGATGTGCCGTGCGTGCAGCCAGAGGAACCCGATATGCCGCGATATCTCGCTGTGCAGGCGCCCGAACACGGCGTACAGCTCATTACCCTGCAACGGCCCGAGGCGTTGAACGCCCTGTGCACCGAGCTGCTGGCAGAACTGGCTGCGGCACTGGGCGCAGCCGATCAAGACCAGCAGGTCGGCGCGGTAGTGATCACCGGCAGCCGCAAGGCATTCGCCGCGGGTGCCGACATCCGCGAAATGGCCGAGCGCGACCTGGTGGGCATTCTCAATGACCCGCGCGTAGCCCACTGGCAGAGCATCGCTGCCTTTGCCAAGCCGCTGGTCGCCGCCGTCAACGGTTATGCGCTGGGTGGCGGTTGCGAGCTGGTGATGTGTGCCGACATTGTCATTGCCGGCAGCGACGCCCGCTTCGGCCAGCCGGAAATCAACCTCGGCATCATTCCCGGTGCAGGCGGTACCCAGCGCCTGTTGCGCGCGGTCGGCAAGCCGCTGGCCATGCAGATGGTCCTGACCGGCGAAGCGATTACCGCCCGCCATGCCCAGCAAGCCGGCCTGGTCAGTGAAATTACCCAGCCCGAATTAACCGTGGAGCGCGCCCTTCAGGTTGCCCGCAGCATCGCCGCCAAGGCGCCGCTGGCCGTACGCCTGGCCAAGGAGGCGCTGCTCAAGGCCGCTGATACCGACCTGGCCAGCGGCCTGCGCTTCGAGCGCCATGCCTTCACGTTGCTGGCCGGCACTGCCGACCGCGATGAAGGCATCCGGGCCTTTCAGGAAAAACGCCAGGCCCGCTTCCTGGGCCGTTGATCATCCTTCCCTTGACTGACGGAGCGAGTCTGTCATGACTTTCCAGCACATCCTGTTTTCCATCGAGGACGGCGTTGCCCTCCTTTCCTTGAACCGCCCCGAACAGCTGAACAGTTTCAACACGGCCATGCACCTGGAAGTGCGCGAAGCGCTCAAGCAAGTGCGCCAAAGCAGTGACGCGCGCGTGCTGCTGCTGACGGCTGAAGGCCGCGGTTTCTGTGCCGGCCAGGACCTGTCCGACCGCAACGTCGCCCCCGGCGCCGAGGTGCCAGACCTGGGCGAATCGATCGACAAGTTCTACAACCCGCTGGTACGTACCCTGCGCGACCTGCCGCTGCCGGTAATCTGTGCAGTCAACGGCGTGGCCGCCGGTGCCGGTGCCAATATTCCGCTGGCCTGCGACCTGGTGCTGGCCGCGCGCTCGGCCAGCTTTATCCAGGCCTTCTGCAAGATCGGCCTGGTGCCAGACTCCGGCGGTACCTGGTTGCTGCCGCGCCTGATCGGCATGGCGCGGGCCAAGGCCCTGGCCATGCTGGGCGAGCGCCTGGGCGCCGAGCAGGCCCAGCAATGGGGGCTGATCCACCGCGTGGTAGACGATGCCGCGTTGCGTGACGAAGCGCTCACCCTCGCCCGCCAGCTCGCCACCCAGCCTACCTACGGCCTGGCGCTGATCAAACGCAGCCTCAATGCCAGTTTCGACAACGGTTTTGATGAGCAACTGGAGCTGGAGCGCGACCTGCAACGCCTGGCCGGCCGCAGCGAGGACTACCGCGAAGGCGTCAGCGCCTTCATGAACAAACGCACGCCAGCCTTCAAGGGGCGCTGAACATGAGCGCACTTGCAAACACTGTACAGGTGGCGGTAATCGGTGCTGGCGCCATGGGGGCCGGCATCGCTCAGGTCGCAGCCCAGGCCGGCCACCCGGTAAAGCTTTACGACAACCGCCCGGGCGCAGCCGCCCAAGCGGTGGCAGGCATTGATCGGCAACTGGCTCGACTGGTGGAAAAAGGCAAGCTGCCCGCCACTGAGCGCGAAGCCATCAGCGCCCGGCTGTGCCCGGTCGAGAGCCTGGAAGCGTTGGCTGATGCCGGCCTGGTGATCGAAGCCATCGTCGAGAACCTGCAGGTGAAACAGGCGTTGTTCAGTCAGCTTGAGGGCCTGTGCGCCAGCGACTGCATCCTCGCCAGCAACACCTCATCGTTGTCCATTACCAGCCTGGCTGCCGGCCTTCAGCGCCCCGGGCAAGTGGTTGGCATGCACTTTTTCAACCCGGCGCCGCTGATGGCGCTGGTCGAGGTGGTGTCGGGCCTGGCCACCGACCCGGTGACAGCCGCCTGCATTTACGCTACCGCCCAAGCGTGGGGCAAGCAGCCGGTGCATGCGCGCTCTACCCCGGGCTTTATCGTCAACCGTGTGGCGAGGCCCTTCTATGCCGAAAGCCTGCGGCTGTTGCAGGAAGGCGCAGCGGATTGTGCCAGCCTCGATGCGTTGCTGCGTGACGCAGGTGGCTTTCGCATGGGTGCGTTCGAGCTCACTGACCTGATCGGCCACGACGTCAACTATGCCGTCACCTGCTCGGTATTCGATGCCTTCTATGGCGATTTCCGCTTTCAGCCTTCGCTGGTGCAGAAAGAACTGGTAGACGCTGGCCGCCTTGGCCGCAAGACCGGCCAAGGCTTCTACAGCTACGGCGAAGGCGCAGAACGCCCGCAGCCAGCAGAGCTGCACAGCGCCGCCCGTGTAGAAGCCTGCGTGATCGAGGGTGCCCTCGGGGTGATGCAGCCGCTGGTCGAGCGCTTGCGCCAAAGCGGCATTGCCGTGACCCAGCGTGCGGGCAATGGCCTGATCCAGGTCGGCGATGCCACCTTGGCCTTGTCCGATGGTCGCCTGGCCAGCCAGCGCGCCCGCGAAGACGGCCTGCGCAACCTGGTGCTGCTCGACCTGGCGCTGGACTACAGCAGCGCCAGCCGGCTGGCCATCAGCTGGTCGGCCGATACCAGCGCCAGTGCCCGCGACCACGCCGTGGCCCTGTTGCAGCGCGCCGGCCTGAAGGTGACCGGCGTTGCCGACCTGCCCGGCCTGGTGGTACTGCGCACCGTGGCCATGCTCGCCAACGAGGCCGCCGATGCTGTGCTGCAGGGCGTCGGCAGTGCCGCCGACATCGACCTGGCCATGCGTGCCGGGGTCAATTACCCCTGTGGCCCGCTGGCCTGGGCCGCAAACATCGGCATAAGCCAAACCCTGCGCGTGCTCGACAACCTGCAGCGCAGCTACGGCGAAAGCCGCTACCGCCCTTCCCTGTTGTTACGCCGCTGCGAAGCCAAAGGAGGCACCCTGCATGACTGAAGTGGAACTGGCACAAGCCTGTGCCGACGCCATGTACGCCCGCGACCAGGCCACCCAGGGCCTGGGCATCAGCCTGCTGGATGCCGGCCCGGGCCGGGCGACCCTGCGCATGCCGGTGCGTGCCGACATGATCCAGGGCCACGGCACCTGCCACGGCGGTTTCCTGTTTGCCCTGGCCGACTCGGCGTTCGCCTTCGCCTGCAACAGCTATGACCAGGCTACCGTGGCGCTGGGCTGCAGCATCGACTACCTGGCCCCGGCGCTGCGCAACGACGTGCTCACCGCCCACGCCAGCGAAGTCAGCCGCAAAGGCCGTACCGGCCTGTACGACGTGCGCATCGACAACCAGCGCGGTGAGCTGGTGGCGATGTTCCATGGCAAATCCTACAAAGTGCGCGGCACCGTGCTGGCGCAGGAGGCACAAGATGACTGAACCCACCCTCGCCGATGCCTTGATCATCGACGCCGTGCGCACCCCGATTGGCCGCTATGCCGGGGCCTTGAGCAGTGTGCGTGCCGATGACCTGGCCGCCGTCCCGCTAAAGGCGCTGCTGCAGCGCCACCCCGAACTGGACTGGAAAGCGGTCGATGATGTGATTATCGGCTGCGCCAACCAGGCGGGCGAAGACAACCGCAACGTGGCGCACATGGCCAGCTTGCTGGCCGGGCTGCCGCAGGTAGTGCCGGGTACCACCATCAACCGCCTGTGCGGCTCCGGCCTGGATGCCATCGGCAATGCCGCCCGCGCCCTGCGCTGTGGTGAAGCCGGGCTGATGCTGGCCGGCGGTGTCGAGTCGATGTCACGTGCGCCATTTGTGATGGGCAAGTCGGAGCAGGCCTTCGGCCGTGCGGCGGAGCTGTTTGACACCACCATCGGCTGGCGTTTCGTCAACCCACAGATGAAAGCGGCCTACGGCACGGATTCGATGCCGGAAACCGCCGAAAACGTCGCAGCACAGTTTGGCATTTCCCGCGCCGACCAGGATGCCTTCGCCCTGCGCAGCCAGCACAAGGCCGCAGCAGCACAGGCCCGCGGCCGCCTGGCGCGGGAAATCGTGTCGGTCGAGATCCCGCAGCGCAAAGGCCCGGCCAAGGTGGTCGAGCATGACGAGCACCCGCGCGGCGACACGACGCTGGAACAACTGGCCAGGCTGGGTACGCCCTTTCGCGAAGGCGGCAGCGTTACCGCCGGCAATGCCTCCGGTGTCAACGATGGCGCCTGCGCCCTGCTGCTGGCCAGTAGCGCCGCCGCCCGTCGCCATGGCCTGAAGGCACGCGGGCGTATCCTCGGCATGGCGGTGGCTGGCGTGGAACCACGGCTGATGGGTATCGGCCCGGTACCGGCAACCCGCAAGGTGCTGGAGCTGACCGGTTTGTCGCTGGCCGACCTGGATGTCATCGAGCTCAACGAGGCGTTCGCCGCGCAAGGCCTCGCCGTGCTGCGCGAGCTGGGCCTGGCTGACGATGATGCACGGGTCAACCGCAACGGCGGCGCCATTGCCCTGGGCCACCCGCTGGGCATGAGCGGTGCACGGCTGGTGACCACGGCGCTGCACGAGCTGGAAGAAACGGGCGGCCGCTATGCCCTGTGCACCATGTGCATCGGCGTTGGCCAGGGTATTGCCATGGTCATCGAGCGCCTCTGAGCGGTTACGACCAACCGCCTGTTACCGAACTGAACGCAGCCGTATATGCTGCCTCCATGACACTCACCGCGCGGCCTGCAAGCGGGCCTGCGCGGCGTACAAGAACAATTCGAGTGAAGCCATGAACATGTACCATGATGCCGATCGTGCCCTGCTGGACCCGATGGAAACCGCCAGCGTCGATGCCCTGCGCCAGCACCAGCTGGAACGCCTGCGCTGGAGCCTGAAGCACGCCTACGACAACGTGCCCCTGTACCGCCAGCGCTTTGCCGAGTGCGGCGCGCACCCCGATGACCTCAAGTGCCTGGAAGACCTGGCCAGGTTCCCCTTCACCGGCAAGAACGACCTGCGCGACAACTACCCCTACGGCATGTTTGCCGTGCCCCAGGAAGAGGTTGTACGCCTGCATGCCTCCAGCGGCACCACGGGCAAGCCGACGGTAGTCGGTTATACCCAGAACGATATCGACACCTGGGCCAACGTGGTCGCCCGCTCGATTCGTGCGGCCGGCGGGCGTAAAGGCGACAAGGTGCACGTTTCCTACGGCTACGGCCTGTTCACCGGTGGCTTGGGTGCACACTACGGCGCCGAGCGCCTGGGCTGCACGGTAATCCCCATGTCCGGCGGCCAGACCGAGAAACAGGTGCAGCTGATTCGCGACTTCCAGCCCGACATCATCATGGTCACACCGTCGTACATGCTCAACCTGGCCGATGAGATCGAGCGCCAGGGCATCGACCCGCACGACCTCAAGCTGCGCCTTGGCATTTTTGGTGCCGAGCCCTGGACCGACGAGCTGCGCCGCTCGATCGAACAGCGCCTGGGTATCGATGCCCTCGACATCTATGGCCTGTCGGAAATCATGGGCCCCGGGGTGGCGATGGAATGCATCGAAACCAAGGACGGCCCAACCATCTGGGAAGACCACTTCTACCCCGAGATCATCGACCCGGTCACAGGCGCGGTGCTGCCCGACGGCCAGTTGGGCGAGCTGGTGTTCACCTCGTTGAGCAAAGAGGCATTGCCGATGGTGCGCTACCGCACCCGCGACCTGACCCGCCTGCTGCCCGGTACCGCGCGCCCCATGCGCCGGATCGGCAAGATCACCGGGCGCAGCGACGACATGCTGATCATTCGTGGGGTCAACGTGTTCCCGACCCAGATCGAGGAACAGGTGCTGAAAATAAAACAGCTTTCAGAGATGTATGAGATCCATCTGTATCGTAATGGCAACCTGGACAGTGTTGAAGTGCATGTGGAATTACGTGCGGAGTGCCAGCACCTGGATGAAGGCCAGCGCAAACTTGTGATTGGCGAACTGAGCAAACAGATCAAGACGTATATCGGCATCAGCACCCACGTGCACCTGCAGCCCTGCGGCACGCTCAAGCGCTCCGAGGGCAAGGCTTGCCACGTATACGACAAACGGTTGGCTGGCTGATTCGTTCGGCTGCCAGTTCGGCCCCGGCATTGTCCGGGGCTTTTTTTTGCCTGTGAGAATGCTGGGGGCGCTGTGCGCCCCTTTCGCGACGCAGAGGACCGCGATCTCCTGTAGGAGCGGCCTTGTGTCGCGATCGGGCTGCACAGCAGCCCCCTAGGCCAGCAAAGCGATACACAAATCTTATTCGATACACATAAAACTGTTTGACGTTATGTTTTGTATCGCTTACAAATGGCTCATGCCTCAGCAGGAGTCTGCCCCCATGTACGCACAGCTAGTGGAAACCGGAGTCAAGCGCGTCAAGCCGCTGGAAGAAATGTCCCCCGAGGAACGCAACTTCCAGGAAAAGATCGACGCCGAAATCAAGATCGAAGCCAAGAACTGGATGCCCGAGGCCTACCGCCAGACCCTCATTCGGCAGATCTCCCAGCACGCCCATTCGGAAATCGTCGGCATGCTGCCCGAAGGCAACTGGGTCACCCGCGCCCCCAGCCTCAAGCGCAAGCTGCAGCTGATGGCCAAGATCCAGGACGAAGCCGGCCACGGCCTGTACCTGTACAGCGCCATGGAAACCCTCGGCGCCGACCGCGACGAAGAGGTCGCCAAGCTGCACAGCGGCAAGGCCAAGTATTCGAGCATCTTCAATTACCCAACCCTCAGCTGGGCCGACATGGGCGCCGTGGGCTGGCTGGTGGATGGCGCCGCCATCGTCAACCAGGTGGTGCTGCAGCGCACCTCCTACGGCCCCTACTCCCGCGCCATGATCCGCATCTGCAAGGAAGAGAGCTTCCACCAGCGCCAGGGCTACGAAATGCTCCTGACCATGATGCGCCACGGCACCCAGGCCCAGCGCGACATGGTCCAGGACGCCATCAACCGCCTGTGGTGGCCGGCGCTGATGATGTTCGGCCCCAGCGACGAACACTCGCCCAACAGCGCCCAGTCCATGGCCTGGAAGATCAAGCGCCAGACCAACGACGAACTGCGCCAGCGCTTCATCGACCAGACCGTGCCGCAACTGGAGTTGCTCGGCTGCACCGCCCCTGACCCTGAGCTGAAGTGGAACGCCGAGCGCGGCCACTACGACTTCGGCGACATCCAGTGGGACGAGTTCTACGAAGTGATCAAGGGCAATGGCCCCTGCAACCTGGAACGTGTCGCCACCCGGCGCAATGCCATTGAGAGCGGCGCCTGGGTACGCGAGGCCGCTGTGGCCTACGCGCGCAAGCAACAGAACAAGAACGCCGCCTGAGCGGCGATTGATGCGGAGATCGAAAATGTCTGTCTGGACCCTCTACGAAGTGTTCGTGCGCAGCAAGCACGGCCTTAACCACAAGCATGTCGGCAGCGTGCACGCCGCCGATGCCGCCATGGCCATCGAGAACGCCCGCGAGCTGTACACCCGCCGCAGCGAAGGCGTGAGCCTGTGGGTGGTGCCATCGGCGCTGATCACCGCCTCGTCCCCTGACGAGAAAGACCCCCTGTTCGCGCCTTCGGACGACAAGGTCTACCGCCATGCCAGCTTCTACGAGCTGCCCGATGAAGTCGGACACATGTGAGGTCGGCCATGCATAACCAAGCCCTTATCCCTTATCTGCTGCTGCTCGGCGACAGTGCCCTGGTCCAGGGCCAGCGCCTCTGCGAATGGTGTGGCCGCGCCCCGGCCATCGAAGAAGAACTGGCGCTGATGAACGTCGGCCTCGACCTGGTCGGCCAGGCGCGCAACTGGCTGGAATACGCCGCCGAGCTGCTCGATGACGGCCGCGATGCCGATGCCCTGGCGTTTCGCCGGGACGAGCGTGCCTACCGCAACCTGCTGCTGGTCGAGCAACCCAACGGTGATTTTGCCGTGACCATGACCAAGCAGTTCCTCTATGACGCCTGGCACTTCGCCGTACTGCAGCGTTTGGTCGAGTCGGCTGACGAGCGCATTGCCGGTATTGCCGCCAAGGCCCTCAAGGAAGTCACCTACCACCTGCGCCGCTCCAGCGAATGGGTGCAACGCCTGGGCGGCGGTACCGAAGAAAGCCGCCAGCGCATGCTCGCTGCCATCCCGGCGCTGTGGCGCTTCACCGTCGAGCTGAGCGCTGCCAGCGACAACGAAGTACGCCTTGCCGAAGCCGGTATCGGCGCCGACCCGGCTGCGGTAGGCGCGGCCTGGCTCCAGCAGGTGGCGCAGACCTTCGCCACGGTTGAACTGCCGCTGCCAAAAGCCGCCAGCCACTTCTACCTGGATGGCCGCAAAGGCTTGCACACCGAGCACCTGGGCCTGCTGTTGGCCGAGATGCAGTTCCTGCCAAGGGCCTACCCCGATGCAACCTGGTGAGCTGATTGCCGGCGACCGCGGCGCGCGGGCGCAACAGGGCGACGACCTGGCGCGGGCCTGGGCGGTGCTGGGCCAGGTCATGGACCCGGAAGTGCCGGTGGTCAGCGTGGTCGACCTGGGGATAGTGCGCGACCTCGACTGGCGTGCCGGTCACCTGCACCTGGTGGTCACCCCGACCTATTCCGGCTGCCCGGCTACCGAGGTGATCGAGGGTGACATTCGCCAGGCGCTGGAACAGGCCGGCTTCACCGCGCCAGACCTTGAGCGACGGCTGACCCCGGCCTGGAGCACCGACTGGATCAGCGAACTGGGCCGCGAGCGCCTTCGCGCCTACGGCATCGCCCCGCCCCAGGGCAGCGCCAGCAAGCGCAGCCTGCTCGGTGAGGCGCCCCAGGTGTGCTGCCCGCAGTGTGGCAGCGCCCATACCGAATTGCTCAGCCAGTTCGGCTCCACGGCCTGCAAGGCGCTGTACCGCTGCCGCGAGTGCCTGGAGCCGTTCGACTATTTCAAATGCATTTGAGCCGTGGAGAACACCATGAGCCAGTTTCACAGCCTGACCATCAAGCAAGTGCGCAACGAGACCCGTGATGCGGTGTCGATTGCCTTTGACGTACCCGAGCACCTGCAGAACCAGTTCCGCTTCACCCAGGGCCAGTACCTGGTCATGCGTACCCAGCTGGACAACCAAGAGGTCCGCCGCTCCTACTCGATCTGCAGCGCGGTGCAGGACGGTGAGCTGCGCGTGGCCGTCAAGCGCGTGCCGGGCGGGCGTTTCTCGGCGTTTGCCAACGAAGTGCTCAAGGCCGGCCAGCAACTGGAAGTGATGCCGCCGTCGGGCAGCTTCCATGTACCGCTGGACCCGGCGCGCCAGGGCAACTACCTGGGCGTGGCCGCCGGCAGCGGCATCACGCCGATCCTGTCGATCATTGCCACCACCCTGGCCAGCGAGCCGAACAGCCGTTTTACCCTGCTGTACGGCAACCGTTCCAGCTCCGGTGCGCTGTTTCGCGACAAGCTTGAAGACCTGAAGAACCGGTACCTCGAGCGCCTGAACCTGATTTTCGTGTTCAGCCGCGAGCAGCAGGACGTCGACCTGTACAACGGCCGCATCGACGCCGACAAGTGCGGCCAACTGTTCTCGCGCTGGCTGGATGTGCCCGGCCTGGACGCCGCATTCATCTGCGGCCCGCAGGCAATGACCGAGACCGTGCGCGACAGCCTGCAGGCCAATGGCCTGGGCAAGGAGCGCATCCATTTCGAGCTGTTCGCCGCTGCCGGTAACGAAGCCCGCCGTGAAGCCCGCGAAGCTGCGCGCCAGGTGGACGCAGCACTCAGCCACATCACCGTGATCAGCGACGGCCGCGCCCTCACCTTCGACCTGCCGCGCAACACCCAGAACGTGCTGGACGCCGGCAATGCCATTGGCGCCGAGCTGCCCTACTCGTGCAAGGCCGGGGTGTGCTCCACCTGCAAGTGCCGGGTGATCGAGGGTGAAGTGGAAATGGACAGCAACCATGCCCTGGAGGACTACGAAGTGGCGGCCGGGTATGTGCTGTCGTGCCAGACCTACCCGGTGAGCGACAAGGTGGTGCTCGACTTCGACCAGTTGTAAGACCGCGTCGCCTGCTTCGCGGGTGAACCCGCTCCCACAGGTAGGGCATTGCCTTCAGCCTTTGTGCGGTCCCTGTGGGAGCGGGTTTACCCGCGAAGAGGCCATCAGCTACACCGCAAAACCCGCGTGACCTCAACAAAACAATTACAACACCCAGAGATCGCAACCCATGACACCCGAACGCATAGAAAGCATCGCCAACCATCCTGACTTCCAGCACCTGGTACGGCGCAAGCGCCGCCTCAACGGTAGCCTGACCCTGGCCATGCTGGTGATCTACTACGGCTTCGTCCTGCTGGTGGCGTTCTCGCCCAGCACCCTCGGCCAATCCCTCAGCGGTGGCGTGACCACCGTCGGCATGCTGGTGGGCGTGCTGATGGTGCTGCTGTCCTTCGCCCTCACCGGCATTTACGTGCACCGCGCCAACAACGTGCTCGACCCGCTCAATGACAAGGTCAAGCAGGAGTGCGCACAATGAACTGGACTGCCATCTCGATGTTCATGGTGTTCGTCTGCTTCACCCTGCTGGTGACCCGCTGGGCCGCCTTGCGCACTCGCTCGGCAAGCGACTTCTACACCGCCGGCGGCGGCCTGACCGGCATGCAGAATGGCCTGGCGATCGCCGGCGACATGATCAGCGCCGCATCCTTCCTGGGTATTTCGGCGATGATGTTCATGAACGGCTACGACGGCCTGCTGTACGCCCTGGGCGTACTGGCCGGCTGGCCGATCATCCTGTTCCTGATCGCCGAACGCCTGCGCAACCTGGGCAAATACACCTTCGCCGACGTGGTCAGCTACCGCCTGGCGCAAACGCCAGTACGCCTGACCTCCGCTTTCGGCACCCTGGTAGTGGCCTTGATGTACCTGGTGGCGCAAATGGTCGGCGCCGGCAAGCTGATCGAGCTGCTGTTCGGCATCAGCTACCTGTACGCAGTCATGCTGGTCGGCGTGCTGATGGTCGCCTACGTCACCTTCGGCGGCATGCTTGCCACCACCTGGGTGCAGATCATCAAGGCGGTGATGCTGCTGTCGGGCACCAGTTTCATGGCCTTCATGGTGCTCAAGCACTTCGGCTTTAGCACCGAGGCGATGTTTGCCAGCGCCGTGGCCGTACATGCCAAAGGCCAGGCGATCATGGCCCCCGGCGGTTTGCTGTCCAACCCGATCGATGCCATATCCCTGGGCCTTGGCATGATGTTCGGTACCGCCGGCCTGCCGCATATCCTGATGCGCTTCTTTACCGTCAGCGACGCCAAGGAAGCCCGCAAGAGCGTGTTCTATGCCACTGGCTTCATTGGCTACTTCTACCTGCTGCTGATCATCGTCGGCTTTGGCGCCATCGTCATGGTCGGCACCGAGCCGTCGTACCGCGATGCCACTGGCGCGATCATCGGCGGCGGCAACATGGTCGCGGTGCACCTGGCCCAGGCCGTGGGTGGCAACCTGTTCCTTGGCTTCATTTCTGCCGTGGCCTTTGCCACCATTCTGGCCGTGGTCGCCGGCCTGGCGCTGTCCGGCGCGTCGGCGGTATCCCACGACCTGTATGCCTGCGTCATGCGCCAAGGCAAAGCGACCGAGCAAGAGGAAATGCGCGTGTCGCGTATCGCCACGCTGGCCATCGGCCTGCTGGCGGTCATCCTCGGCCTGATGTTCGAGTCGCAGAACATCGCCTTCCTCTCCGGCCTGGTGCTGGCGGTGGCGGCATCGGTCAACTTCCCGGTGCTGCTGCTCTCGATGTTCTGGAAAGGCCTGACCACCCGCGGCGCGGTGTGCGGCAGCATGGCCGGGCTGGTCTCGGCGGTGGTGCTGGTGGTGCTGGGCCCGGCGGTCTGGGTCAACGTGCTGCACAACGAAGCACCGCTGTTCCCCTACAGCAACCCGGCACTGTTCTCCATGAGCCTGGCCTTCCTCGGTGCCTGGGCGTTTTCGGTCACCGACAGCTCCGAGCGTGCCACTGAAGAGCGCGGCCGCTACCTGGCCCAGTTCATCCGCTCCATGACCGGTATCGGCGCTGCCGGCGCCAGCAAGCACTGACTTCAAGGACGAACCACCATGTCGGGTAAAACAACAACAATGAACCGCACACACTTCATGTCAGCCGCCTGGCTGGCCACCCTCGCCCTGCCGTTGCCGGCCATGGCCGACTTTATTGGCGACAGCCACGCGCGGGTGGAACTGCGTAACCACTACATCAACCGCGACTTCCGCCAGAGCAACGCGCCGCAGGCCAAGGCCGAAGAATGGGGCCAGGGCTTTACCGCCAAGCTGGAGTCGGGCTTCACCGACGGCGCGGTCGGCTTTGGTGTCGACGCCATGGGCCAGTTGGGCATCAAGCTCGATTCCAGCCGCGACCGGCGCAACACCGGCTTGTTGCCGTTTGGCCCCAACAGCCATGAACCGGTAGACGACTACAGCGAGCTGGGCCTGACCGGCAAGGTGCGGGTGTCCAAAAGCACCCTGCGCCTGGGCACCTTGCAGCCGATCCTGCCGGTGGTGGTGTACAACGACACGCGCCTGCTGGCCTCGACCTTCCAGGGTGGCTTGCTGACCAGTCAGGACCTCGAAGGCCTGACCTTCAACGCCGGCCGCCTGACCAAGGCCAACCTGCGTGATTCCTCGGGGCGCGACGACATCGGCTATGGCGCGGCGACCAGCGACCACCTGGACTTTGGCGGCGGCAGCTACGCCATCACCCCGCAAACCAGCGTCAGCTACTACTACGCCAAGCTACAGGACATCTACCGCCAGCAGTTCGTCGGCCTGGTCGACACCCGCCCGCTGGCCGAAGGCATAAGCCTGCGCAGCGACCTGCGCTACTTCGACAGCCGCAATGACGGTGCCGAACGTGCCGGCGACATCGACAACCGCAACTTCAACGCCATGTTCACCCTCGGCGTGCGGGCGCACAAGTTCACCGCCACCTGGCAGCAGATGTCCGGTGACAGTGCGTTCCCGTTCGTCAACGGCGGCGACCCGTTCACCGTCAACCTGGTCACCTACAACACCTTCACCCGCGCCGGGCTGGACTCGTGGCAAGTGCGCTACGACTACGATTTCGTCGCCATGGGCATACCCGGCCTGAGCTTCATGACCCGCTACACCGATGGCCGCCACGCCGAAACCGCCACGGTCAGCAATGGCCGCGAGCGTGAACGCGACACCGACATCACCTACGTCATCCAAAGCGGCCCGCTCAAGGACGTCAGCCTGCGCTGGCGCAACGTCACCTTCCGTTCCGGCAATGGCCTGACCAATGCCGTGGACGAAAACCGCCTGATCATCGGCTACACCCTGGCGCTGTGGTAACCGCGCCCCCTACTTTGAACAGCATGGAGAACAGCATGTCTGCCGCCCCTACCCTGCAAAGCTTCATCGCCGGCCGCTGGCTTGGCCAGCACGGCGCCCAGGCCCTGCGCAGCGCCCTCGACGGCCATGTGCTTGCCTATAGCCATGAAGAGCGCCCAGACTTCGCCGAAGCCGTGGACTTTGCCCGTGCCCGTGGCCTGGCCAGCCTGATGGCCATGGACTTCCAGCAACGCGCGCAACGCCTCAAGGCCCTGGCCTTGTACCTGGCCGAACGCAAGGAACAGCTGTACGCCCTGTCGCACCACAGCGGTGCCACCCGTGCCGACAGCTGGATCGACATCGAAGGCGGCAATGCCACGCTGTTCGCCTATGCCGGCATCGGCAGCCGCGAACTGCCGTCGGGCAACCTGGTACACGAAGGCCCGGCAATCGCGCTGGGCAAGCAAGGCCATTTTGCCGGCAGCCATATCCTGGTGCCGCGTGCAGGCGTGGCAGTGCACATCAACGCCTTCAACTTCCCGATCTGGGGCATGCTGGAAAAGTTCGCCCCGACCTTCCTGGCCGGCATGCCGTGCATCGTCAAGCCGGCGACCTCCACCAGCTACCTGACCGAGGCCGTGGTGCGCCTGATGAACGCCTCCGGCCTGCTGCCCGAAGGCAGCCTGCAACTGGTGATCGGCAGTACTGGCGACCTGCTCGATCGCCTGCAAGGCCAGGACGTGGTGACCTTCACCGGGTCCGCCGACACTGCCGCCAAATTGCGCATCACGCCGAACCTGATCCGCAACTCGGTGCCGTTCACGGCCGAAGCCGACTCGCTGAACTGCGCCATCCTCGGCCCGGACGTGACCCCGGACAGCGAAGAGTTCGACCTGTACATCAAGGAGGTGGTGCGTGAAATGACCACCAAGGCCGGGCAGAAATGCACCGCCATCCGCCGCGCCATCGTTCCGGCCAAGCACATTGATGCCGTCGCCACGCGCCTGCGTGAGCGCTTGAGCAAGGTGGTGGTCGGTGATCCGTCGCTGGAAGGCGTGCGCATGGGCGCCCTCGCCTCCCATGACCAGCAGCACGACGTGGCCGAGCGGGTGCGCAGCCTGCTCAACAGTTGCGACCAGCTGTTCGGCGCCAGCGATGGCTTTGCCCCGCGTGGCGAAGGCGTGGCCGAAGGTGCCTTCTTTGCCCCGACCCTGCTGCAGGCCCGCGACCCGCATGCCGATGGCGGCGCCCATGATATCGAAGCATTTGGCCCGGTCAGCACGCTGATGGCCTATGACGACCTTGACGAGGCCCTGGCCTTGGCCGCCCGTGGCAAGGGCAGCCTGGTAGCGACCCTGGTGACTGCCGACCGCAGCATCGCCGCCAAGGCCATCCCGGTGGCTGCTGCCTGGCATGGTCGCCTGCTGGTGCTCGACAGCGAGGCTGCCAAAGAGTCCACCGGCCACGGCTCGCCTCTGCCGCAACTCAAGCACGGCGGCCCGGGCCGTGCTGGCGGCGGTGAGGAGCTGGGCGGCCTGCGCGCGGTCAAGCACTACCTGCAGCGTGCTGCGGTACAAGGCTCGCCAAGCATGCTCACGGCGGTAACCGGCGAATACGTGCGCGGTGGCGAAGTGATCGAAACCGAAGTGCACCCGTTCCGCCGCCACTTCGAGCAACTGCGTATCGGCGAGTCGCTGCTGACCCACCGCCGCACCGTTACCGAAGCCGACCTGGTCAACTTCGGTTGCCTGTCGGGTGACCATTTCTACATGCACTTCGACGAGATTGCCGCCAAAGAATCGCAGTTCGGCAAGCGCATTGCCCACGGCTACTTCGTCTTGTCGGCGGCGGCCGGGCTGTTCGTCTCACCAGGTGCCGGGCCGGTGCTGGCCAACTATGGCCTGGATACCCTGCGCTTCATAAACCCGGTGGGCATTGGCGACACCATCCAGGCGCGGCTGACCTGCAAGCGCAAGATCGACCAGGGCAAAACCAGCCCGTTGGGCCAGCCGCAGGGCGTGGTGGCGTGGGATGTGGAAGTGACCAACCAACTGGGCGAGCTGGTGGCCAGTTATGACATCCTGACCCTGGTGTTGAAGCAGCCACAATGATGGGGTGAGGCTACCGGCCTCTTCGCGGGCGCGCCCGCTCCCACAGAAATGTGCGGTCCCTGTGGGAGCGGGCATGCCCGCGAAGAACCCAACGCGGTGGATGGCACCGGCTGCGCCGGTGTTCGCGGGTAAACCCGCTCCCACAGGTACAGCGCAAAGTTCAAGGCCTGCGCGGTCCTGTAGGAGCGGGTTCACCCGCCCCCACAGGTACAGCGCAAAGTTCAAGGCCTGCGCAGTTCTGTAGGAGCGGGTTTACCCGCGAATAGGCCCGCACAGGCCAAATAAAGGCCAAGGGCCACCTCGTACATCCGCCCTAATCGCCCCATCACCCCCTCGGCGTTATAGTCCAGTGAGAACAACGCCAAGGAAGTCCCCATCATGCACCCCTTCAAGCTCGTCCTCAGTGCCGCCCTGCTGGTCGGCGTCGCCGGCTGCCAGACCATCAACCCTTCCGAAGAAACCCTCAAGCAGCGCACCGAATTCGCCCTCAACACCAAGGTCTCGAAAGTCGCCGACGTGCGCAGTGACAGCACCATCACCTACTACACCGCCACCACCGCCAAAGGCCAGTACGAGTGCCAGATGCCCAGCGGTGCCATCGTCGCCGTGGGCGGCATGGGCCTGTACCAGCCTACGCCTTCATGCATGAAAGAAGGCCAGGCCATCATCCTGCAATAACCCCCGCACAGCCTCTGCGCCCTCGCGCCGGTCTAGCCGACCGGCGCCGCTGGCTCCTCGCGCAATGCGCGCAGGGCCGCACGCAACTCTGCCGGGCGCACCGGTTTGGAAAGCACGGTGATATTGCGCGTATGCACCACTGCCTGAATTTTCTCCGGATCATGCCCGGTCATGATCAGCGCCGGCACTTGCCAGCCGCGCTCGGCGCGCAACCGGTCGATGCAATCGACCCCGGTTGCCTCCTGCCCCAGGTCATAGTCGGCGACAATTACCGCACAATCACTGCTCAGGCCAACCGGCGAGCTGTGCGCTTCTACCTCGCAGCCCCAGCGCTGCAGCAACGCCGACGTCGCCCGCAGCACGTTGTGGTCGTCCTCAACCAGGCACACCCGCAACCCGCCGAGCAGGCCGGCTGCTGCAGCCGAGCGCTCACCGGCCACCTGGGCCGGTTGCGCAGCCAGGCAGGGCAAGCCTTGCAGGCTTACCGCCGTGCCGTGCCCTGGCCGCGAGCGCAACTGGACTTCCAGGCCCATCAGGTGCCCCAGCCGCCGCACGATCGACAAACCCAGGCCCACCCCCTCGACATCCTTGTCGCGCACCTGGCGTACCCGGTAGAACTCTTCGAACACCAGCCGCTGGTGGGTTTCGTCTATGCCACGCCCCTGGTCATAGACCACGATGGCAAGGCCATCGCCACGGCGCCGCACCCCCAGCAGCAGTGGCCGATGGGCCGCATACTTGAAACTGTTGGACAGCACGTTCTGCACCATGGTGGCCAGCATGCCGCGGTCGGCACAGGTCCAGTAACGGCAGGGCCGCACGCGTATCTCCACCCCGGCCCAACGGGCAGCCTCGCTGTTCTGGCGCACCAGGTCGGCCAGCAAGCCTGCCAGGGCAAAGGTTTCTTTTCTTGGCTGCACCCGGCCGTTGTCGAGGGTGTAAAGGTCGAGAATGGAGCGAAACAGCTGCGAGACGTTAAGCAGCGAACGGTCGATGCTGTCGACCAGCCGCCGTTCGTCCCTGCCCAGCTGCGACTCGCGCAGGCAGGCGGTGAACAGGCCGATGGAGTGAATGGGTTGGCGCAGATCATGGCTGGCCTGCGCCAGAAAGCGGGACTTTTCGCGATTGGCCGCTGCGGCCTGCTCCGAAGCCTTGCGCGTGCGCTCCAGCAGCAGGTGCGCATAGATCGGGATCACCGTACTGGTAGTGAGCAGCATCAGCACCATGAACGGGTTGGCCTGCCAGTACGGGGTAATCTGGTAGACCACCAGCAATGCCGCCAGCGCCAGCACCGTGGCAATGGCCAGGTACCGCGAGCCGAAGCGCATGCCGTTGCCCAGGTTCACCCACACCATTACTGCATAGATCGGCAGTGCCGCCTCGCCACCGACCACCAGGCCGAAACAGGTACCGGTGTAGTCGTGCACCATGCCCAGCACCCGTCGCCAAGGGTAATGCCCAGGCCAGTGGGCGATGGCCTGGCGAAACGCGATAGATACCAGCACAAAGGCGCTGATGTAGTAGATGACCGGCAGGTATGGCGCATGCGTGCTGCCGGGCAGAAAGCCCAGCACGGTCATGTAGACCAGGGCGCAGCAGGCAACGATGACGCGCAGGTTGGCTTGGTCGAGTTCGCTGTTATTGTCCGGTTCCATGGCCAGTTTCCTTGTGCACGGGGTCGCATTACCGCCATCCATAGGCAGCACCCTTTGTCCGTGGCTGCTAAATTAGCATGTTCCACCCCACCCACGGCCACAGGGAGTCGCCAGGCGTGACGTGTCGCATCATCGTCGCGGATGACCATCCGCTGTTCAGGGAAGCCCTGGCGCGTACCGTGCAGTGCGTGCTGCCGGATGCCTGCGTGGAAGAAGCTGGCTGCCTTGAGCAAGTGCTGACGCTGGCCGCTTCCGGTGAAGTGCCCGATACGCTGATCCTCGACCTGCGCTTCCCGGGGCTGGCCGACGTTCAGTGCCTGGTACGCTTGCGCAGGCAGCTGTCGCGCACCACCTTGATTATCGTGTCGATGGTGGATGACCCGGGTGTGGTCGAGCAGGTCATGGCCACCGGGGTAGACGGGTTTATCGGCAAAAGCATCGCCGCCGACGAAATCGGCGCGGCCATACTGGCCATTCGTGATGGCGAGGTGCTGGTCAGGTATGCCCCCTCAGGGCTGCTGCCCAGCCTCGGTGGCGAATGCGCAGTGGAACAGCTTACCCAGCGTCAGCAGGAGGTCTTGCAGCTGATAGCCCAGGGCAAGACCAACAAGGAAATCGCCAAAGCCCTGGATATCTCGCCGTTTACGGTACGCATTCATGTGTCCTCATTACTCAAGGCACTCGGCGTCAGTTCGCGCACGGCGGCGGCGGTAAAATACACCGGCAGCTGACGCCGTTGGTCAGCCGTTGAGCGCATCCGAAGGACTTCTGCAATGTGCCTGCCTCTCTTGATCCATGAGGATCAACGATGAGGAGGATTGCGCGATGGACTGTCTTGTTCAAAGTCTGAAAGCTAGTGCAATCACTGTGGGAGCGGGCTTGCCCGCGAACACCGGCAAAGCCGGTGCCATCCACCGCGTCGCCTGTTTCGCGGGCGCGCCCGCTCCCACAGGAATAGGTTCCAGGCTCAGGTGGCGTATTACACCATCGCCGCCGGGTCTCCCACCGACTGGTTCGGCTTGCTTCCGGAAATCCGCCAGCTCACTGCAGTAATCCCATAGCGCTCGGCCATCGGCCGGCTGACCTTCTTGATCTTCTCGCGCCCGAACTTGGGGATGATGCCGATGCCCGCATCGCAACTTGCCCAATGCCAGGCCTCGGCATTGTCCAGGCGCTCCAGACGAATGATGAAACTGCGCGGCTGGCCATGCAGTTGGTAATCGATGATGTACAGCTGTGGGCTAGGCATCGCAGGGGCCTCCTCTTCTCCATGGATGACACCCTGATTGATCGAGGCGCGACGAGAAGATTCAAAAATTTGTCGAACTATTGGCCCCAGCGGCAACACTCGTTGCTGCTGTGAGCCTGGCACTGGAAGTGCCAGGCACTGCGCAAGCCTGCGTGGTCACTGGCTGCGGCCGCCGCCGTGGCTGTTCTGCCCACCCTTGCGGCCAGCTTCCGATGCCCTTTGGCGGTCGTTGGCAAAGTTACCGCCAGACGCCTGGCCACCTTTATGGCCGGCGCGCGACGCCCGTTCCCGGTCGTTGGCAAAGTTGCCTGGGTTGGTTTCCTTGGTACCGCCACGCTGGCTGGTTCGCTCTTGATCCTGCGCCATGTTGTATCTCCTTGCGAAAAAATGGGCTGGTTGCATGCACTGCATGCCTTAGTTCCGAACTGCCGATCTGCAGGTCTACTCAATGCTTTTGCCGACAGCTGACCAGTGGCACGAAACTCACGCAGGCAAAATGTTTGCGTGGCGGCTGCGGGCCAATCGCACTTTGTGCCGCTGGCAGCGGTCACAACTGCAAGAGGGCGACCTATAATCGCCCCACTCAACATGCCCGGTACCGCAGTCACGGGCTGCACGTAAGGTTCTTGCACAAGGCTCCGTCGATGAAGTCGTCCCCCAAGCAACCCGCCTCGCCGCAGAACCCTGCGCTCAGCCCCAGTCACCTGGACTTCCCGGTGGTAGGCATCGGCGCCTCGGCAGGCGGCCTGGAAGCGATCTGCACGCTGTTCCGGCAAATGCCCAGCGATTGCGGCATGGCATTCGTCGTGGTGCTGCACTTGTCGCCCGACCACCAGAGCGTGGCCGACCGCATCATCCAGGACACCACGCAGATGCCGGTGCGCCAGGTGACCGAGCCAGTGCCGATCGAGCGCAACCACGTCTATGTGATTTCACCGGCCAACCGCCTGTCCACCAACGACGGCTACCTGCGCGTGGCACCGGCCAACCGCCGCCGTGGCGACCATGTGGCCATCGACCTGTTCTTCCGCGACCTGGCCGACGTGCACAAGGACCACGCCTTCTGCGTGGTGCTGTCCGGCACCGGTGCCGATGGCGCGGTGGGCCTGTCGCGAATCAAGGAACAAGGCGGCGTGACCCTGGTGCAGACGCCGGATGACGCCCAGTACGACAGCATGCCCCGCGCGGCCATCGAAACCGGCATGGTCGACCTGGTGCTGCCCGCGGCAGAAATACCGCAAAAGCTGCTGGAGCTGTGGCGCAATGCCCGCCAGGTCAAGCTCCCGGAAATCGAAGACGACAGCCTGCCGCCAGCTTTGGGGACAAGGTCCGGCGACGCCCAGGCCAGCGAACCGCTGCTGGAGGAAATCCTGCTGCAACTGCGCAGCACCACCGGGCATGACTTCCAGCACTACAAACGGGCCACCGTGCTGCGGCGTATCGAGCGGCGCCTGCATGTGACCGGGCAAACCGACCTTGCCGGCTACCTGCATTACCTGGAACAACACCCGGGCGAATCCACTGCGTTGTTGGCCGACATGCTGATCGGCGTAACCAACTTCTTCCGCGACCGCGAAGCCTTCGAGGCCCTGGAGCGGCATGTGCTGCCGCAACTGGCCTGCGAGCGTGACCCGGCCGACGCCAGTGACGAGATCCGCATCTGGTCGGCCGGGTGCTCCACCGGCGAAGAGGCCTACAGCCTGGCCATGCTGATCTGCGAGCAGCTGGCGCTGGAACAGCGCGCGCGGAAAGTGCAGGTGTTCGCCACCGACCTCGACCAGCGCGCCATCGGCATCGCCCGCAGTGGTTCCTACCCCGAGGCGATCGTCACCGACGTGCCGCCCAGCCGGTTGCGCCAGTTCTTTGTCAAGGAAGACCAGCATTACCGGGTGCGCAAGGAAGTACGCGAGAAAGTGCTTTTTGCCCGCCACAACCTACTGTCCGACCCGCCGTTTTCCCAGATCGACCTGATCGTCTGCCGCAACCTGCTGATCTACCTGGACCGCGAGGTGCAAAGGGACATCCTGCAGATGTTCCACTTTGCCCTGCGCTCGGGTGGCTACCTGTTCCTCGGTTCGTCCGAGTCAGCCGATGTGGTCAGTGAACTGTTTGCGCCGATCGACAAGCGCAACCGTATTTTCCGCGCCCGCGATGTCAGCAACGCCGGGCGCCGCGCCGAACGCCAGCTGCCCGGCGCACCTGCCAGCAGCATGCCACCGGACGCCCAGATCAAGGCCAAGCCCGGGCGCAAATCCTCGTACGCCGAGTTGCACCACCGCGCGCTGGCGCGGCGCATGCCGCCCAGCCTGATCGTCGACATCGACGGCAATATCCTGCACATGAGCGATGGCGTCGGCCGCTTCCTGCAACTGGCCGGTGGCGAGCCCAGCCGCAACCTGCTCAGCCTGGTGTTGCCCAGCCTACGGCTGGCCCTGCGCAGCACGCTGTTCCAGGCGCGCCAGGGTACCGAAGCGGTCACCTCGCGCCCGGTCGACCTGGCAGACAGCGCGCACAGGTTGCAGGTAGAGATCACGGTGCAGCCCTACAAGGACGACCTTGGCGCCAGCGATTGCCTGCTGGTAGTGTTCGAAGAGCGTGCGCCCGACCCGTCCCTGCCGCTGCCCGGGGTGATCCGCCAGACCGACAGCATGGTGTTGCACAACCTGGAGCGCGAACTGCAGCGCACCCGCCTGCAATTGCAGGAAACCATCGAGCAGTCGGAGGTTTCCAGCGAGGAGCTGACCGCCTCCAATGAAGAAATGCAGGCCATCAACGAAGAGCTGCGCTCAGCCAGCGAAGAGCTGGAAACCAGCAAGGAAGAGCTGCAATCGATCAACGAAGAGTTGCTCACCGTCAATTACGAGCTGAAGAACAAGGTAGAAGAAACCGACAAGGTCAACGACTACCTCAGCAACCTGATCGCCTGCACCGAAATTGCCACGGTGTTCGTCGACCGCAACCTGCATATCCGCTGGTTCACCCCACGCGCCACCGACCTGTTCAACATCCTGCCGGTCGACACCGGCCGCTCGCTGCTCGACATTACCCACCGCCTGGATTACCCGGCCCTGGCCGACGATGCCCGCGCCGTGGCCCAGGGTGAAGCGGTGATCGAACGGGAAATTGGCGGGCAGAACGACCATTGGTACCTGGCGCGCCTGCTGCCCTACCGCTCCAGCGAACAGAAAATCGACGGCACGGTGCTGACGTTCATCGACATCAGCACCAGCCACGCCGCCGAAGAGCGTGTGCGCCTGGGCGAAGAGCGCCTGAGCAAGCAGTTGGCCGAATCGCAGAGCAACAGCCACATGAAGGATGAATTCTTTGCCGTCATGTCGCATGAACTGAAACACCCGCTGAACCTTATCCAGCTGAATGCGGAAATCCTCCGCCGCCTGCCGTCCATCAAGCATATCGGCGCTGCCAGCAAGGCGGTCGGTACCATCTGCGAGGCGGTTTCCAGCCAGGCACGGATCATCGATGACCTGCTGGATGTGGCGCGTATTCGCACCGGCAAGCTCAAGCTCAAGACCGAGCCGGTAGACCTCGGCGACGTGCTGCGGGGCATTCACGGCGTGGTACTGAGCGAGCAACACCCCTGCCCGGTACGCCTTGAGCTGCCCGCCGACGGCCTGCCGCTGATGATCGACGGCGACCTCACGCGCCTGGAGCAGATCATCTGGAACCTGCTGAACAATGCACTGAAGTTCAGCCCGGCAGGTAGCGAGATACGCCTGGTGCTGAGCCACGACGACGAACGGGCGCGCCTGCAGGTGATTGACCACGGCATAGGCCTGAACCATGACAGCCTGGAGCACATCTTCGACCTGTTCAGCCAGGCGGCGCCGCAGTTGGCCAGCCACAGCCGCGAAGGCCTGGGTATCGGCCTGTCGCTGGTGAGGCAACTGGTCGAAGCCCAGGGCGGTACCGTGCAGGCCAGCTCGGCCGGGCTTGGCATGGGTTGTACCTTTACCGTCTGCCTGCCGTTGTGCGATGTACAGTGCCCGCAGTCTGCAGGCGGTGTTGAGCAACCTGGCGAAGGTCGCCTCAAAGGCATTCGCGTGTTGCTGGTGGATGATTCGGTCGAGGTGCTGGAAGTAATGCAGGAACTGCTGGAGATGGAGAGCGCCAGCGTCAGGGCCTTCAGCCAACCGCGTGAAGCGCTGGAAGCGGCCTCGGGCGAGGAATTCGACATCATCCTCTCGGATATCGGCATGCCGGTGATGGATGGCCATGCGTTGATCAAGGCCTTGCGTGGCCATGCCCACTTGCGCCATACCCCGGCTATTGCCCTGACCGGCTATGGCGCCAGTGCCGACCAGTACAAATCGCGCCAGTCCGGGTTTGACCGGCACCTGAACAAGCCGGTGGGCTATGACGAGCTGGTCGAGGCGATCGAGGCGTTGAGCGGTACGGTGCCGTATTGAGCGAATGGTTTTCTTCTGTGTCGGCCTATTCGCGGGTGAACCCGCTCCCACAGGGAATATGCGATAGATGTGGGAGCGGGTTCACCCGCGAATAGGCCGGCACAGGAAGGCACTAGGCATGCACACTCCACTGCACTGTCTCTGCCTCGATCGGCATCTCGTCAATGGCATGGATCATCCCGTTCTCCAGTGCCTCCATCGGCCCCAGAATGCGCGGATAAGCCATCAGGTAGCGCGGCACATCCAGCACCTCGCTCGCACCCTGGGTACGCTCAGCGACAATCTGCGCATACAAGCGCAAGTCATAATCCAGGCTCATCGCATACTCGGCCATCCGCGAATGGTCCACCGAGCCGTGCAAGGTCCAGTGGAACGGATGGAACAGGAACTTGCTGTAGCTACACGCCGTGCGCCGCGCCCCTGCCAGGAACAGGATATTGCCCATCGACTCCACCGTGCCCAGGTTGTGCGTATGCACCTCGACCGGCAACGCCCGCAGGAAGTTGTACAGGGTAAACCCGTAGCTGCACTCGCCGCCCATGGTGGCGATGTTCAGTTGTAGCACCTCGGCCCCCTGCTGCAACGCCCGTGAGCAGGTGTTGATCAGGTTGCCACAGGTCGATGAGTTGATCGGCCCGGTGAAATGAATGATGTGTCTGGCCATGCTTGCCTCCAGGGTTGGCAGGTCATTCCTTGGTGTGCTGCGCCTCGTCGGCCTGCCCGGCCATTAGCTGGTACTGCTTGCGCAGGGCGTGCAGCTGGGCCGGGTCCATGTCTTCCAGGTCGAGCAGCGCCTTGTGCGCCCGGCGGGTGGTGCGCAGCAGTTCGTCGATCTTGATGTGCAGTTCGTCGTTGTCGCGGTTCTGGGTGTTCTGGATCAGAAACACCATCAGAAAGGTAATGATGGTGGTCGAGGTATTGATCACCAGTTGCCAGGTGTCGTTGAAGTGAAACAACGGCCCGGTTACCGCCCAGGTCAGGATCAGCAGGCAGGCGATACCGAAGCTGAGCGGGCGGCCGGCCCAGTTGGCCAGCCAGTGGGCGAAACGGTCGAATTTCATCCTGGCACCCTTCCACATAGCGGATACCCGGTGGAAACGTCTGCGGCCACAAAGTTCAACGCGGCATCAGGCTTTCCCGTTGGTCATGCATGCTGAACCCTTGCAGGCCTGCGCCAGTCGCACCTTGAGAGCGACCGAACAAGGAACCGGCAATGAGGACGGCAGCGTGAGCGATATCCGCATTGGTATTTCCGGGTGGCGCTATGGCCCCTGGCGCAACGATTTCTACCCCAAAGGCCTGCGCCAGGACGACGAGCTGGCGTTTGCTTCACGGGCGGTGAACAGCATCGAGATCAACGGCTCGTTCTACAGCCTACAAACACCCGAGCGTTATCTGGGTTGGCGTGACGAGACACCGAACGGCTTCGTGTTCGCGGTCAAGGGGCCGCGCTATATCACCCATGTGCGGCGGTTGAAGGACATCGAAGAGCCCGTCGCCAATTTCTTCGCCTCCGGGCCGTTATTGCTGGGCGACAAGCTCGGGCCGTTCCTGTGGCAGTTTCCGCCCAACATGAAGTTCGATGAAGACCGGTTCGCCCGTTTTTTTGAACTGCTGCCGCGCAACCGCAAGGCTGCCCGTGAATGTGCGCAAAACTGCGCCGAGCGCCTGAAGGATAATGGCGGCCTGGCGATCAAGGGCAATACGCGCCTGCGCCATGCCGTGGAGATTCGCCACGAGAGCTTCCTTTGCGAAGCCTTCGTCAAGCTGCTGCGCAAGCACCGGGTGGCGCTGGTGGTTGCCGACAGTGCGGGCAAGTGGCCCTATGTTGAAGACGTCACCGCCGATTTCGTGTACATGCGCCTGCATGGTGACGTAGAGCTGTACAGCAGCGGCTACACCGCACGCGCCTTGCGCCGCTGGAAACAGCGCATCCAGCACTGGAGCCAGGGCAGCCAGGCAGACGACGCACGGCTGATCGTGCCAGGTGCGCCGCCACGGCGTGCCACGCGTGATGTGTACTGTTACTTCGACAATGACCAGAAAGTCCATGCGCCCTACGACGCCCGGCGCCTGCTGCAGAAACTGTCGCTGGACCATGAGTTGATGACCGAACCGGGCGTGGTGCCGGAGGTGGCCTTATGAACAAGACCCTGCCCGCCCCACGCTGCATCATCGACAAGGTTACTGCGGTGCGTCGGCTCAATGTGCTGACGTTGAACGTTCACAAGGGCTTCACCTTCTTCAACCGGCGCTTCATCCTGCCGGAGCTGCGCGAGGCAGTGCGCGCCACTGGGGCCGACCTGGTGTTCCTGCAAGAGGTGCACGGCAGCCACCAGCAGCACGCCCTGCGCCACCCGGCCTGGCCGGAAATACCGCAATACGAGTTTCTGGCCGACAGCATGTGGCCGCAGTTCGCCTATGGCCGCAATGCCGTATACCCCCATGGCGACCACGGCAACGCGCTGTTGTCGAAATTCCCCATCAGCCGCTTCAACAACCTTGATGTTTCGGTGCAGGGCAACGAGCAGCGCGGCTTGCTGCATTGCCAGCTGGAAGTGCCGGGCCATGACCAGGTCCATGCGGTGTGCGTACACCTTGGCCTGCGCGAGGCGCACCGGCAAAGCCAGGTGAAGCTGCTGCTCGACCTGCTGAGCAGCTTGCCGCCCAAGGCACCGGTGATCATCGCCGGCGACTTCAATGACTGGCGGTTGAAGGCGGACGCGGTGCTGTGCGAACACCTGGTCGAGGCGTTCGGCGAGCATTTTGGCATCCCGGCGCGCAGCTTTCCCGCACGCCTGCCGTTGCTGCGGCTGGACCGCATCTACTTGCGCAACGCCATGCCCGGCAGCGCTCAGGTGCTGGCGAAATACCCGTGGTCGCACTTGTCTGACCACGCCCCACTGGCCGCGGAGATCAACCTGTGAACCGACCTTGGGTAGACGGCAACTGTGTGCAGTTGCTGATCAATGGCGAGCAGTATTACCCCCGTGTGTTTGAGGCCATGGCCCGGGCCCGGGAGGAGATCCTGCTGGAAACCTTCATCATTTTCGACGACAAGGTCGGCCAGCAACTGCAGCAGGTGCTGATCGGGGCGGCCCGCCGCGGCGTGCGTGTGGAGGTGGTGGTGGACGGTTACGGCACCGCTGACTTGCCGTCTGCGTTCATCTCGGCCATGACCGATGCGGGGGTCAGCTTTCACGCCTTCGACCCACAGCCACGGCTGGTGGGCATGCGCACCAACCTGTTCCGGCGCTTGCACCGCAAGATCGTGGTCATCGATGGCGAGCGCGCGTTCATCGGCGGCATCAACTACAGCGCCGATCACCTCGGAGATTTTGGTGCCATGGCCAAGCAGGATTATGCCGTCGAAGTGACCGGCCCGGTGGTGGCCCAGGTGCATGCCGCCAGCAAGCGCCTGATGTCGCCGGTGCTGCAGGCGCCCAGCACGGTGCGGCCGCTCACCGAACCTGCCGGGGCCAGCAGCGCCGTGCTGGTCGAGCGCGACAACGGGCTGCGCAGCACGGATATCGAAACCCAGTACCTGCAGGCGTTTCGCAGTGCCAGGCAGCGCATCGTGGTGGCCAATGCCTACTTCTTCCCGGGCTACCGGCTGTTGCGCGAACTGCGCAACGCTGCCCGGCGCGGCGTGGAGGTGCACCTGATCCTGCAAGGCCAGCCGGACATGCGCTGGGTACGGGCGTTGTCGCGGCTGCTGTACAACTACTTGCTGCGCGACGGCGTGGCCATTCGCGAATACTGCCAGCGGCCCTTGCACGGCAAAGTGGCGCTGGTCGACGACCAGTGGGCCACGGTCGGTTCCAGCAACCTCGACCCGCTGAGCCTGTCGTTCAACCTGGAGGCCAACCTGTTCATCCGCGACCAAGTCTTCAACCAGCAGCTCAGCCAGCATCTGCAGGCGCTGGCCCAGGAGCAGTGCAAACCGGTCACCCTGGCGCGCATGATTCGTGGTTACTGGTGGCGGGCACCGCTGATCTTCGTGTGTTTCCACGTCATCCGCCATTTCCCGCGCATTGCCGGCTGGTTCCCGGCCCACCGCCAGCGCTTGCGCTCGGTGCAGCCGGAAGCCGAAACCCAGGGCGACTTGCACGAGGGCAATACCTGATGGCGCGCAAAGGCTGGCAAACCTGGGGCAAACGCCTGTTCACAGTGGCGTTCCTGATCCTCATCCCTGTGCTGCTGTACCTGCTGGCGCGCAACCTGGACTGGAACGAAGTACGCCAGTCATTGCTGGCCTACAAGCCCGGTACGCTGGCGATCGGCCTGGCAGTTGCCTTGTGCAGCTACCTGACATTCGCCAGCTACGACCTGCTGGCGCGCGCCTATACCGGCCACCACCTGCCGGCCCGGCAGGTACTGCCAATCGCCTTCGTCTGCTACGCCTTCAACCTCAACTTCACCACCTGGGTCGGTGGCGTTGCCTTGCGTTACCGCCTGTACAGCCGCTTGGGCCTGGATACGCCGACCATCACGCGCATCCTTACCCTGGGCCTGCTGACCAACTGGATGGGCTATATGCTGCTGGCCGGCACCGTGTTTGCCATGGGCCTGGTCGAACTGCCCAGCAACTGGGCAGTGGGCGCTACCGGCCTGCGCCTGATCGGCCTGCTGTTGCTGGCCATTGCGGCGGGCTACCTGCTGGCGTGTGGTTTGGCGACGAAACGTACCTGGCGCTGGCGCGACCACGAAGTAACACTGCCCTCGCTGCGCCTGGCGCTGTGCCAAGTTGCCTTGGGGGCCAGCAACTGGGCGCTGATGGCGCTGCTGATCTTCTGGTTGCTACCGGGGGAAGCATTCTACCCCTCGATCCTGGGGATCTTGCTGATCAGTTGCGTGGCGGGTGTGGTTGCGCATATCCCGGCAGGGTTGGGGGTGCTGGAAGCGGTATTCCTCGCCCTGCTGCACGGGCAAATGGCCCAGGGTTCACTGGTGGCTGCCCTGCTCGGCTATCGCACGCTGTACTACCTGGTGCCGCTGCTGCTGGCGGTGGTTACCTACCTGATCCTGGAAAAGCGCGCCAAGGCCATGCGCCGGCGCGACAAGCCCGCCCAGACATGACAAGGGCCATTGGCCCGGGAGGTGGCACGTGCGTGTTTCTGTACTGATGTTGATGGTTGCCAGCCTGGCCAGCGGCCAGGCATGGGCTGAAGCCTGCAATGTGCTCACCCGCTCCTCCAGCGATGCGGTTACGCCCGCTGAACGGCATACCTGCTACAGCTACAGCAACCTGCCCGCCGAAGCGATCAACTGGTCGTGCAGCAACGAAAGCAAGGACATGCTAAACAGCGAAAAGAGCAAGGTAGCGCGCTGTGCCGATGGCAGCGTTGGTAGCTGCATCGCGCCGCTGACCCAGGAAGCGCTGGCCAACCCCAAGGCCACCGGCGGTGACAGGCCGGCCTTGCCCAAGGATGCGCGGGTGATTACCTATTACTACGATACGCCCAGCCTCGGCCAGGCGCGTACGGACTGCGAGCGCAATAACGGGATTTGGCAGACGCATTGATCCGGCAAGCCACACCCTGTGGGAGCGGGCATGCCCGCGAACACCGGCGCAGCCGGTGCCATCCACCGCGCTGGATTCTTCGCGGGCACGCCCGCTCCCACAGAAGCTGACTCGCGCTTGCGAGATGTAGCCTCAGGGCGAAATAGGGTCGCTGGCCGGGAATGTCTCATCCAGCGCATTGTCCACCGCGCGCTCACCCGGCTGCTCACCGCAATGGCAATCCTGCATCCGGCACGCCTCACCGTGCCGGTGCCCACTGGCGCAGGCCTCGCAGCAATAAGCCTTGCCGTCACGCTGCAAGGCATTGGCGTCCACGGTGCAGGAACAATGTGCACAGGCACAACGCTGCTCATTCATGGTTTGTTCTCCTCGTCATCGATCACATCATCGGTCCACGGCTCGCCGTCCAGCGGCGCGGAGCGGGCCAGTTCGGCTTCATCCAGGCCAATACCGCCGCCGATCTCATCGGCATCCACCTCGCGCAGGGCCTTGTCCACCGGGCCGCCGTTACCGCCCGGCTCATGCGGGTCGCGGGCGCCGGTTTCATCCAGCAGGGTGTCCGGGCTCAGGTCGTCGTAGGTGACGTTGTCCTCATGCAGGCTGTCGGTCAGCGCTTCACCACCCGTCATGCCGCTTTCGGCCACGCGCCGGGGCGGGAACTCCCGGGCGACTTCATCGGCCGGGCGCTCGTCACCCACCCGCCCCTCGCGCTCGTCCAGGCGCTCGTCGAAGTCCAGCTCATGGACGCTGCCCATGCGGTCCTCGGTGTCGTCGATTTCGCTGGGGGTATACGGCTTCGGATCATCTGCTTGGGCCATGTGCGTTCTCCGTCAGTTGGCTTCATTCGGTCGACTGCACCGGCTTGCCGAAGATTCAGAGTTTTTGCTGGCGTGTTTTTTGAACTACCCGCTCGGCCGCCGCCTCCCACTTCTACAGACTGCGAATTGCCCGGAGCCCGCCATGGCCAAGCCCCTGCAGGAATACGCGCGCAAACGTGACTTCAATGCCACGCCCGAGCCCAGCGGCAAACGCAGCCGAGGCAAGCAGGCCCACGCGCTGCAGTTCTGCATCCAGAAACATGACGCCAGCCACCTGCACTACGACTTCCGCCTGGAGCTCGACGGCACCCTGAAAAGCTGGGCAATCCCCAAAGGCCCGTCACTGGACCCCAAGGTGCGCCGGCTGGCCGTGCATGTGGAGGACCACCCGCTGGACTACGCCGATTTCGAAGGCCATATCCCCGAAGGCCATTACGGTGCCGGTGATGTCATCGTCTGGGATCGCGGCATCTGGGAGCCCGAAGGCGATGCCCGCCAGGCCTATGCCAAGGGCAAGCTGCGCTTTCGCCTGCAAGGTGAAAAGCTCAGTGGTGTGTGGAACCTGTTTCGTACCCACCTGGCCGGCAAGAAAGAGCAATGGATGCTGGTGAAGTCGCACGATGGCCAGGCCCGTAGCGAAGCCGACTACAGCATTGTCGAGGCCCAGCCCGACAGCGTGCTCAGCGACCGCACCCTGGTGCCGCGCAAGCCCGCGGCGAAGCAGGCCGCCGCCACACCGCGCGCTAGCCGCAAGCGCGCCGGCAAAGCCCGCAAGGCGTCGTTGCCGGCACAGTTAGAGCCGCAGCTGGCCACGCTGGTGGATTCTCCGCCCAGCGGCGACTGGCGCTACGAGGTCAAGTTCGACGGTTACCGCATCCTGGCCCGTATCGACGGCGACGACATTCGCCTGTTCACCCGCAACGGCCACGACTGGAGCAGCAAGATGCCCCGCCAGGTCGCCGCCCTGCGCGCGCTGGGTATCGACTCGGCCTGGCTCGATGGCGAAATGGTGGTGGCCGACGCGAATGGCGCGGCAGACTTTCAGGCCCTGCAGAACGCCTTCGACACCGCCCATGACGAGCACATCACCTACTACCTGTTCGACCTGCCCTTCCTCGGTGGCCAGGACTTGCGCCAGCTGCAGCTGCAGGACCGACGTGAAACCCTGCAGCGCTTGCTTGAACACGATAAGTCGCAGGTGCTCAGGTATTCCGCCGACTTTGACCAGCCAGCCGAGTCCCTGCTCGACAGCGCCTGCCGTCTTCAGCTCGAAGGCCTGATCGGCAAACGTGCCGACAGCCCCTACAGCGGCCGGCGCAGCGCGGACTGGGTCAAGCTCAAGTGCAAGCAGCGCCAGGAATTCGTGATCGTCGGTTACACCGACCCCAAAGGCAGCCGCAGCGGCTTCGGCGCCCTGCTTCTGGCCCTGCACGACAACGACAGTGGCGAACTGCGATATGCCGGCAAGGTCGGCACCGGCTTCAGCACCACGACCCTGGCCAGCATCCACCAGCGGCTCAAGCCACTGCAAACCGCCAGCCCTGCCCTGGCCAGGCCACCTACCGGCGCCGAAGCCCGGGGTGTGCACTGGCTGAAACCCAGGTTGCTGGCCGAAGTCGCCTATGCCCAGATGACCCGGGACGGCATTGTGCGCCACTCGGTGTTTCATGGCCTGCGCGATGACAAGGCGGCCACCGCCATCGACCTGGAGCGCGCCATGCCCGCCAAGACCGCGCAGCAACGCAAGCAGGCCAAGGCGCCTGATACCTTGGGCGAATTGCGCCTGACCCACCCCGACCGGGTGATCGACGCCAGCAGCGGCACCACCAAGCGCGAGGTTGCCGAATATTACGCCGCCATCAGCCAGTGGCTGTTGCCCCAACTCAAGCATCGCCCGGTTGCGCTGGTACGTGCACCGGACGGGCTGGCGGGCGAGCTGTTCTTCCAGAAGAATGCCGGCCAGCTGCACATACCCAATGTGCTCAGCTACGACAAGGCCGAGGCCGGTCAGGCGGCAATGGTCATCAATCGCGCCGATACCCTGCTGGGCGCGGTGCAGATGAACATGCTCGAGCTGCACACCTGGAACGCCACCGACAAGGACTTCGACAAGCCCGACCGCTTTGTGCTCGACCTGGACCCGGACCCGGCGCTGCCGTGGAAGGCCATGCTGGAGGCCACTCAGCTGGCCTTGACCTTGCTGGATGAACTGGGCCTGAAGGTGTTTCTCAAGACCAGTGGCGGCAAGGGCATGCACTTGGTTGTGCCGCTGACCCGCCGCGCCGGTTGGGATGAGGTCAAGGATTTCAGCCACGCCATGGTCGATTACCTGGCCAGGCTGTTCCCTGACCGGCTCAGCGCTGTGTCCGGGCCCAAGAACCGGGTCGGGCGCATCTTCATCGACTACCTGCGCAATGGCAAAGGCGCAACCACCGCCTGTGCTTACTCGCTACGTGCCCGTGAAGGCCTGCCGGTGTCAGTGCCGATCTGGCGCGATGAGCTGCCGCAGCTCAAAGGTGCCAACCAGTGGCACATCGGCAACCTTGGCGAGCGCCTGGCGCAGGTCGACGACCCCTGGGCCGACATGGGCAAGGTGCGCCAGTCGATCACTGCGCGCATGCGCAAGCAACTGGGGCTCGCCTAGTGGACATGACCCGGGAGAACCGCCCATGAGCATCGTTCAGGACTTCAACCTGACCACCTTTGACCGCCTGTTACGGGCCTTTGGCGAACGCCAGCAACCGTTGAACCTCGATACCCAGCTGCCGCAGCTGATCCAGGCGCTGCAAGCCGACCACCTCGACCTGCTGCCCTTGCCGGGGCAAGGCAACACCTTGCGCCGCTGGCAGACCTTGGCGCGTGTGGCCGGCTGCGACCTGGCTCTGGCCAAGTTGTACGAGGGCCATACCGACGCCTTGGCGATACTCGCCGAATGCGGCGCTGCCCATTACGCCGCAGACGGCATCTGGGGCGTGTGGGCCGCCGAGCCGCCCGACGCCCGCACCCACATTACCGGGCGTGAGGGTAGCCAGGTGCGCCTGCACGGGCGCAAGGCCTGGTGCTCAGGTGCCCTGCAGATCGACAGGGCTTTGATCACCGCCTGGGATGAAGCCGAACAACCGCAACTGGTGGCCATTGAACTGTCTGACCCGAGCCAGGGTTTGAACATCGAACACTGGCAGGCCGTTGGCATGGCCACCACTGCCAGTGTCGACGTGGCGTTCAATGACACCCCAGGCACGCTGATCGGCAAACCCGGCCAGTACCTCGCTCGCCCGGGTTTCTGGCAAGGCGGTGCCGGCATTGCCGCCTGTTGGTACGGTGCGGCCGAGGCGCTGGCGGACTACCTGCGCGAGCACTGCCGCAAACCGCGCCCCGACCCCCACGCCGATGCCCACCTGGGGGCGGTGGATGCTGCCTTGTATGGGGCGCGCGCAGCCCTGCGTGAATGCGCCGCCTGGATCGACCGGCAGCCCGGGCTGGACGCCAGTTTCGAGGTGCGCCGCACCCGTGCCCAGGTAGAACAGGCCGTGGAGCAGGTCATCAACCACGTCGGCCGTGCCCTGGGCGCCACGCCGTTCTGCCGCAGCAGCCATTTTGCCCGGCTGAGCGCAGACCTGCCGGTATTCCTGCGCCAGAGCCATGCCGAGCGTGACCTGGCGGTGCTGGGCCAGCAGTTGGCCCAGGTGCCGGCCGGAGCGTGGCAGCTATGACCACCAACCTGATCCAGTCCGCCAGCGGTACGCCCTGGGCCGCCTGGCAGCAGGCCGCACACCTGGCACGCGCCACCTGGCTTGATCCACGCCAGCTATGCCCACCGGGCCGCCGCCTGGTCTTGATCGCACCGCACCCGGATGACGAGATCCTCATGGCCGGGGGCCTGCTGTCTGGCTTCAAGGGGCGTGAGGACGAGCTGGTGCTGGTTTCTGCCACCGACGGCGAAGGCAGCCACCCCGGTTCCCGGCACTGGAGCGAGCATCGCCTGCGTCGCCAGCGGCCCCTGGAGAGCCGCCAGGCCATCAAGCAGCTGGGTCTGGACCCCAACCGGCTGGACTGGCGCCGCCTGCATCTGAAGGACGGCCAGCTGCCGCGTGAAGAAGCCTTTCTGGTTAGCCACCTCACCCAGCTACTGCGCCCTGACGATCTGCTGATGGCCACTTGGCGCGGCGATGGCCATTGCGACCACGAAGCGGTCGGGCGTGCTGCCGCACACGCCGCGCAGGCCCGCCAGGTGCAGTTGGCCGAAGTGCCGGTCTGGGCCTGGCACTGGGCGCAGCCCGACGACCCTCGCCTACCCTGGCCCCGCGCGCACCGGCTGCAGCTGGATGAGCCCCGCGTGGCGGACAAGCGCAAGGCATTGTCCGCACATGCCAGCCAGCTTGAAGCGGACGATGACAAACCGCCCGTATTGCCGCCGAACCTGCTGGATTGCCTGCTGCAACCGTTCGAACTGGTGTTTCTGTGAATGGAGTTGTCATGAGCCTCAGCCCGCAGTATTTCGCCGACCTGTACGCCACCAGTGAAGACCCTTGGGCGTTCCGTACGCGCTGGTACGAGAAGCGCAAGCGCGAGCTGGTCATGGCCAGCCTGCCGCGTCAGTGCTATCAACGCGTGTTCGAGCCGGCCTGCGCCAATGGCGAGCTCAGCGCATTGCTGGCCGAACGCTGCGCAGAGCTGCTGTGCCAGGACCTCGACCCGAGTGCCGTGAACCTGGCCCGCGAGCGCCTGGCTGAAGTAACCAATGCCTCTGTCGAGCTGGCCCGGCTGCCGGCGGATTGGCCTGGCGGGCGCTTCGACCTGATCGTGCTCAGTGAGGTGGGTTACTACCTCGACCCTACCGACTGGCTGCAGGTGATCGAGCAATCGGTGGCCAGCCTGACCTATGACGGTGGGCTGCTGGCCTGTCACTGGAAGCACCCCATCGCCGGCTGCCCGCAGGATGGGCGCGAAGTGCACCGCATGCTGGCCCGGCACTTGCCGCTGTATCGGCAGTTCCAGCATGACGAGGCGGACTTCGTGCTGGAGTACTGGTCCTGCCAGCCCAGCGTGGTCGACCTCGACGAGACCTGCCCATGATTGCCGTGGTCATTCCGGCGCACAATGAGGCCCGCCGCCTGGGCCGCTGCCTTCGGGCGGTGCTGATTGCCGCGCTGCAGGCGCAGCAATCGGGGTATCGGGTGGAAGTGCTGGTGGTACTGGACCGCTGCAGTGACAGTAGCGCGGCAGTGGCGCGGCGTTTTGGTGTGCACGTGCTGGAGGTGGATGCCGGTAGTGTCGGCATGGCGCGCCGGGTCGGGGCGGCTTACATGGTCGAACGTGGTGCACGGTGGCTGGCATGTACTGACGCCGACAGCCGGGTGCCCGGGCACTGGCTGTTGTCGCAATTGGCCTGCAGCGCCGAAGTCGTGTGCGGCACGGTGCATGTCGAATACTGGCAACCGTGGCACACCGCAGCCCTGCGCCAGCTGTACCAAAGCCGCTATGAAGCGCGCGAGGGCCACCGGCATGTGCACGGCGCCAACCTGGGCGTTTGTGCCGCTGCCTATGAACGGGTGGGCGGCTTCCAGCCGTTGGCGGCGCATGAAGATGTGCAACTGGTCAACGACCTGCAGGCCAGTGGCGCACAGATCGTCTGGACCGCCAGGCACAGCGTGGCCACCAGCAGCCGGCGCGACAGTCGGGCTCCGGAAGGGTTTGGTGATTATCTCGAAGGATTGCAGGCTCACATTTAATGTGAGGTCACACCGGCCTTTGTAGGAGCGGCCTTGCGTCGCGATCGGGCTGCGCAGCAGCCCCGGGATTTCAGCGCAGACGCATAAATTGCCGGGGCTGCCTTGCAGCCCGATCGCGACGCAAGGCCGCTCCTACAAAGGGCTGCGTGAGGCCTAAGTGATCATGAAGCCTTGCGCGCCTTCTTCACCGGCTTTTTGCCCGCCAAACTGCGCTTGAGCAGTTCGGTAAGGTCGAGAATGTCCGCACCTTTGTCCGAACCTGCGGCTTCGCCCTTGTCCACCGTCTCGATCTTGCCCTTGCTGGCCTTTTCTTCCACCAGGTCCATGATGGTCTGGCGGAAGGCGTCGTGATACTCCCCGGGTGTCCATGGCCCGCTCATGTCCTCCACCAGCCGCTTGGCCATGTCCAGCTCACGCTTCTCGACCTTGCTGTCGGTCACGCTGCTGTCCAGCTCCAGCGACTCCAGCCCGCGCACTTCTTCCGGCCAGCGCAAGGTGATCATCACCAGTGCATCCTCCAGCGGGCGCAGCAGCGCCAGGTGCTGACGGGTGTGCAGCACCACCGTGGCCAGTGCCACCTTGCCGGTTTTCTCCAGTGTTTCGCGCAGCAAGGCATACACCTTGCCACCGCGCCGGTCCGGGGTCAGGTAGTACGGCGTGTCGAAATGCTGCAGCGGGATTTCGCCCGCTTCGACAAAGGAAAAGATATCGATCGTCTGGGTGGCCTCGGGCCGGGCCTTGCGGATCTCATCTTCGCTGATCACCACATAGCGGCCCTTTTCGTACTCCACGCCCTTGACGATGTTGTCCTTGTCGATTTCCTTGCCGGTGACCTTGTTTACCCGCTTGTAGCCAACTGGTTCCATGCTGCGCTTGTCGAGCCAGTCGAAATCCACCCGCTCGGTGCGTACCGCAGTGTTGAGGGCGACGGGGATGTGCACGAGACCGAAACTGATGGCGCCTTTCCAGATTGCCCTAGCCATGACGCTGCTCCCAGATTGCCTGCCGGTACCTGAAGTGACTGCGCCAGGTGGCGAAGGTTTAGCTGACCTGCCCTGCGGCAACGGGTGTCGCGGCCTTCGCGGGTAAACCCGCTCCCACAGGTTCAGCGCTGCCTTCCAGATCTACACATGCCCAGTGGATCTACACATGCCCAGTGGATCTGCACATTCCTTGTGGACTGCATATTGCCTGTGGATCTGCACATTCCTTGTGGACTGCATACTCCCTGTGGATCTGCACATTCCTTGTGGGAGCGGGTTTACCCGCGAAGGCCTCACTACGGTTTCAAGGAATACCGCTACCGGTCACCATCAAACCTGGCTGAACAGCACCCGCTTGAACGCTTCGGCCGCCAGATGCACCTGCACCGCCCAATCCCCCGCCGCATCACTGTCGGCGTCATCGGAAATGTACTTGAGGCACACGAACGGAATACCTTCGGCGCGGGCGATCAGCGCCAGCACGTAGGCTTCCATATCGACCACGTCATAGGGCGCGTCGCCGTGGTTGATCTCAAAGCTGTCGCCGCTGCCGCAGGTTTCCACGGCCAGGCCGGGGATCACCGCCCCGTGCTGCAGCACCACCGGGATATCCGACAATGGGGTTTCGTAGCGGGCAAAGCCCAGTGGAGTCACGTCCATGTCGCGCTGGACGAAGCGGTTGCAGCACACCACAGCACCTTTGCCATGCCGCTGGCTACCGGCCGAGCCAAGGTTCACGATCAGCCTTGGCCGGTGCGTGGCGATGGCCTTGGTCAGGGCAATCGCCGCATTGACCTTGCCAATGCCGGTGAACACGGTATTCACCTCGGTAAAGACATCGCCCGCTTCGGCCTCGAGGGCGAAAACGAACAGGGTGTCATCCAGGGAAATCTCGGGGAATTGCTTGATCAGCATCATGGAGCAGGTGTTTCCGAATGGCTGCAAGGGGCGCGGCCATTGTCGGTCAACCCCGGCTAATTGCAAGCCCCGGTGGCCACCACGGCTTGTAGCGCTTGTGCCTTGCTCATCCCGTCGGCGCTGGCCTGCTCCAGGCAGCGCAGTTGCAGGTCGGCATGAGTGCCGTCACGCAGCAAGTGCCGGGCATGCTGGCAGGCGCGCTCGGCCTCCACGCTATCGATTGGCAGGTGCTCCTGCAATTGGGCCAGCCAGCCTTGTGCCGTAACCGGCTGCTGCGCATGCATGCCGATGAACGCGCCGTGGCGCCCATGGCGCATGGCGCGCCAGTAGTTTTCCTGAGCAACCCAGCGCAACTCGCGGTAGCACGGCAGCGGGTCATGACGGTACCTGATGCTGTGCTCCACCAAGTGGCGAAACAGCGCAGCGATGCACAGCGCATCTTCCAGGTGCGGGCAGCCATCGCAGATACGCAGCTCCACCGTCGGAAAGCGCCGGGATGGCCGCAGCGCCCACCAGAAGTCGCCGTCGTTGGCCAGCGAGCCAGTGCGCTGCAGCAGCGCACGGTAGCGTTCGTACGCGGCCCAGTCCGGCAAGGCTTCGGGCAGGCCCATGTGTGGCCACTCGCCGCAAAGTACCCGGCGGTAACTCATGTAGCCGGTACGCTGGCCGCCCCACAATGGTGATGACGTACTCAAAACCAGCAGCAAGGGCAGCCAGGCCAGCAGGCGGTTGATCAGTTGCATACGGTCACACCCCGGCGGTACGCCTACATGCACATGCAGGCCATTGACCAGGCTGCGTCGGGCAACCAGTTGGTAGTCATCGAATAGCTGTTGGTAATGCGCTGGCGTAGCCGGCTTTTGCCGCAACCAGGCGGCGCTGGGGTGGCTGGCTGCGCCGTACAAGCCCATGCCCTCCTCGGCCAACAACGTGCCCAGCCGCTGGCGGCTGTGCTGGAAGAACTCGCGTGCTTCATGCAGGTTGCTGAACACCGGCGAGGCCACTTCGATCTGGCTGCAGAACATCTCTTGGGCAAAGTATTGGCCCAGCGCCTCGCGACAACGGCCGATCAGCGCAGGTGACGGGCTGGCGGGCACTTGCCCCGAGCCCAGCCGAACCAGCAGGTACTCTTCTTCAATGCCGAACGTACAAGGCTGGGCCATGGTGCCTCAGCGGTTGCGGGTGACAGTGAGGGCTACGGCGGCGATGCGTTCGACCTGCTCGTAACCCGGTTCGGCCAGCTGTTCGCCAAACACATCCGGATCGATCTCGCGGTATACCCAGGCCCACTCCGGGCCGGCCAGGCGCAGGCGGATGGCTTCAAGCAAGGCATCGCGGCCGTCGACAATGGCCACGCCGGTGTACAGCAGCAAGGTGCCGTGCCGGCTCAGGCGCTCGCGGGCCTGTTCGATGATGCGCAGCGACAGCTCGGCACCCAGTGCGCCACCGCCGTGGCGATAGGTTCGGGCGCTGCGGTCAAGCATGTAGGGCGGGTTGGCAACGATCAGGTCGAAGGTGCCGGTGATGCCCTCCAGCAAGTCACTGCGTGCCACCGACACATTGCTGACGCCCGCCAGCGCGGCGTTTATGGCGGCATGGCGCAGTGCCATGGGGTTGATGTCCACGGCGCTGACCTGCGCATGCTGGGCGGCGCGGGCGATCAACAGCGCGCCCACGCCACTGCCACAACCGATGTCCACGGCATGCTCGACGCGGGTGGGGTTATGTTGCAGGTAATCGTGAATGACCTGGGCAAAGCGGTAGCTGTCCGGGCCGAAGAACACCGCATCGCTGGCCTCGGTGGGGAACGCCGAGTGCACCAGCAACAGCTCGTCCAGGCTGGACCAGCGCACCGCACTGGCCATCAGTTCCCCGTGCGGCACCAGCACCTGGGCGCGTTCGAGCAACTGCAGTTCGTCTGCCGACAGCAAACCAGGGGCGAACGGGCGGCTCCAGCCGAACACATCACGCAGGGTTCTCGCCTGCCCACAGCCCTCACGGGCGTTGACCCGGGCGTGGGTGGCTGGTGTCACACAGGTAAAACGATAGCCATCGGCGCGCAGGCGCTGGCCCAGTTGCAGCAGCGCCTGGTCGGCCTCGGTCTGGCGGGGATCAAGCATCATCAGCGGGGTTCCTCCTGCAGCAAGCCGGTTGTGCGGATATAAGCGCGTGTGGCCAACAGGCCGTCGGGTGTCGCATGGCGGTTGCCGGCCATGCGCTCGATCAGCGTGGCAGGGTCATCACCAGCCAGGCTGTCGGACAGTGCTCCCTGGGCGTTGGGCAAGCCCCAGCTGCCAGGTGCCACGCGGCGGATGTGCGGGCGCCAGTCGTCGGCGATCCAGTCATGCCACAGCTGCTTTTCGTAGGCGTTGAACACGCCGAACATTACCGCAGCAGGGCCGTCGATCAGGCTCCACCAGCGGCTGTCTGCCGGCGACTGGCCGCGGCGAATCCAGCCCTGAGCCTGCAATGCGCCAACAAACGCGGGTATCGCGCCGGGTTCGGCGAGCCATTGATTGATGGTGCGTTGCTGCAGGCGGCAGCGGTCGGCATGCATGAACTGGCCATACACCCGCTTGCGCTCCAGCGCCGCGAACAGTTCTGCCTGCAAGTCGAACTGGCGGATCAGGTCAGGCGCTGCAATACCCAGGTCATTCAGCCGATAGCCGCAACGCACCCTGGCGTAGAATGCCTGCCGGTCGTGCTGCGGGCACAACTGGCGCAGTGCCTGGATAGACAGCTGGGCGTGGCCGCTGGCGGCATTGTCGATGGTCACGTGCAACTGGAAGTATTGGCCGTCGATGCCAAGTTCGGCCAGCTCATACGTGGTGATCAGCAGGTGCAGCGGTGGCTGCTCGTAGCCCAGGTTGTAGCCAATCACCTCCGGCAGGTAGTCGTCGCCATGCCGCCCCAGGGCCAGCTGCAGCGTGCCTTGCAAATAGCGCGTGTCGTCCAGCGGCATGGCTTCGGTACAACCCAGCCGGCCCAGCAGGCGTTGGTAGATGAGCACGTGGTTGCAGCGAGGGTCGCCGTTGCCCAGCTCCTCCAGGTAGGTACGGATCAGCCCGTGGAAACGTGGGTCGCGCCAGTGCTGCAGGGTGCTGTGCAGCCATGCACCGTCCACGGCCTTGGTCGGTGCGACTTGTTGCAGAAACCACAGCGCGTGCGCGCGGTTGGCAAAGAACCGGCGCGGTGCACCTTGGCGGCGCTGCTCCAGGTACTCGGCATAGCCGGCGGCAACCTTGGCGGCATGGGCGGCGCTCCAGGCCGGCAGGCGTGAGGGTGCATCGGGCAGGTCATCCGGTAGCTGCGCAGCACCTGCCAACTGTGCGGCCAGCCAGGCGGCGCTGCTTTCATGCTGACCCTCCAATAGCGCCTGGTAACGCTGTTGCAGGGTGTGAGCGCCTGCGGCCGCTTGTGCAGTTGCAGCAGTGTTGCGGTTCATCACCGTCATACCGTGCTCCTTGTCTGCTTACGGGCTCGGTTTCTGCCCCGGCATCGGTTCGGGGTCGGGTGCGGGCTGGGGTGCCGGTTTGGCATCGGGTTGCTGCATCTGCAGCGAGGGCTTGCTGGGGTCGGCATCCTTGCCCGGGTGGTTGTTGTCGCGGTCGAAACAGCCGCCGAGCAAGGTCAGCGAGCCCATCAGAACTATCAGAGGTGTCAGTCGCATGGGTACTCTCCCTCTTGATTGATTGCAGTGCCAGGTGGCCCCGGCACTGCACGTCGGTCAGTTACGAGCGGCCGCCCTTGCGGCCCGACTCGCGGTCGTGCGGCGTATTGCTGCCCGAGGACTGGCCGCCCTTGCGGCTGGCCTCGGACGCCTTCTCACGGTCATTGGCGAAGTTGCCTGGGTTCTTGGTGCCGCCTTGGCTGCCTTGTTGGTTGCCGGTGCGGCTGTTGTCTTTGTTGGCCATGGTCTTCAAACCTCATATGACTTCGGAATGCACGGCAAGCTGCCGTACACAAGTTCGGAGTTCGGCAATATGGGCGGATTCGTTTTATTGCGAAGGGTTCGGACCGGTGGCGTTAAATAAGCGGCAAGGCCATATTTGGCGCGCCTTTCAGTCGTGCGGCGGGCTCTCCATGCGCGCCTGACGGCGGCCCAGCCAACCACCGGTTGCCGCCCAGCCTACGGCCAGTGCCGCACCGATCAGCATCGCCAGCTGCGGGTGTTCGCCCATCACGTCCAGTGCACGCTTGACCCAGCCGCTGAGGGCATCGCCGCCACGGTAGACCACGGTGTCGATGAAGTTCTTGGCCTTGTACTTGTCCTCGGCAGGCAGCACGGTGAACAGCATCTCGCGCCCAGGCCGTACCAGTGCATATTCACCGGCCCGGCGCACCACCATCACCACCACGAACACGGCAAAAACCGGCGCCAGGGCCAGCCACAAAAAACCTGCGGCCATTACCAGCGGTACCGCCACCAGCAATACCCCTACCCCCATACGCCGCGCCAGACGCCCGGTAAGGAATACCTGCGTGAGGATGGCCAGAGCCTGCACGACGCTGTCGATCAGGCCGAACACCTGGGTTTGCCGGG
Organism: Pseudomonas sp. S37; assembly: GCF_016658545.1. Taxonomy (GTDB): domain Bacteria; phylum Pseudomonadota; class Gammaproteobacteria; order Pseudomonadales; family Pseudomonadaceae; genus Aquipseudomonas. The sequence goes on from NZ_JACVZC010000011.1 coordinate 70,384, forward strand.
TGCGGTCGGTGAAGGTTTCGCTGACGATGCGCGCCTGCTCGAAGTACAGGAAGGTGCTGACGCTGGCCAGCAACACCACGAACAAGGCGATGCCCAGCAGATACGGCGAGCGCAACACCGCAGTCGCCCCGGCAAACGGGTTGCCGCCCAATGGCCGCGAGTCGGCGCGCTTCGCCTGCGCCGGCAGCGGCTGGTACGCCCGCCAGCGTTGCAGGAACAGGCTTGCACCGACACTGCCGAGCAGAAATGCCGCGGCCAGCAGCAACAGCCCGGCATGGCCCAATGGCGCCACCAGCAAGGTGCCGAGGATCGGGCCGCTGAGCCCCCCCAGGCTGGCCCCGGCTGCCAGCAAGCCGAACAGGCGCTTGCCCTGCGCAGTCGAGAACAGGTCGGCCAATACGCTCCAGGCCAGCGAGATGGTCAGCAGGTTGAACACCGACAGCCAGATGTAGAACGCCCGGGCGGTCCACAGGTCGTCGGGGTTGCGGGCAAGTAGCGCGGCGAACAGCACCAGATTGCTGGTAAAGAAGCCGTAGGTCCATGGCAGGATATGGCGGCGTTGCACCCTGGACGCCAGCCAGCCAAACAGTGGCAGGCACGCCAGGGTGGCAATGAAGGTGCCGGTGAACAGCCATTGCAGGTTGTCCACGCCGCCGGCAACGCCCATGGTTTCACGCACCGGGCGCAGCATGAAGTAACCGGTGAACAACAGGTAGAACAGCAGCAGGCCGGCGATCACCGCCGGCCCCTCGCCGGGCTGGATGTTCAGCCCTTGGTCCAGGCGCCGCCGCCAGGCATTCATGGCCTCAGGTAAACTGCTTGATCAGCGCCTGCTGCTGCGCCTGGGTAAGCATTGGCTCATGCCCGGCCTTGAGCTGGTCTAGCTGGCGGTCCGGCCGACCGGTAGCGGGAATGACCGTGGTCACCGCCGGGTGGCTGATGGCGAACTTGAGAAACAGCTGCGCCCAGCTGCCGATGCCGGCTTCTGCGGCCCAACCGGGCAATGCCTGGTCCTTGACCCGGGCAAACAGGCGGCCATCGTCGAAGGCGCGGTTGATCAGCACTGCAACACCCTTGTCGTGGCACAGCGGCAGCAGCTCGCGGGCAGCGTCGGGGGCGTTGACCGAGTAGTTTATCTGGATAAAGTCCAGCGGCTCGCTGCGCACGATACGGGCAACCTCGTCCTGGCCACTGTTCAGGTAGTGGGTGATGCCGACGTAGCGGGTCTTGCCCTGCTGCTTCAGCTCGCGGGCATAGGGCAGTTGGGTCTGCCAGTCGCGCAGGTTGTGGATCTGCAGCAAGTCGACCTTGTCGGTGCGCAGGCTCTTGAGGCTGCCGGCCCATTGCGCTTCGGCGTCGGCGTGGCTGTTGGCGGCGATCTTGGTAGCAATGAAGCACTGCCGGTGCCAGCCACCCTCCTCCAGTAACTGGCCAAGAATGCTGTCGGCACCACCGTAGTTGGGCGAGGTGTCGATTACCCGCCCGCCACCGTTGAAAAACGCTTTGAGCACTGTTTTCAGTTGCTGGTACTCGGCCGAGCCAGCCACTACTTCGAAACTGCCGGAAGTGCCCGCCCCGATCACCGGCAAGGCTTCACCGGTAGCGGGCACTTTGCGGGTCAGCAAACCAGCCGGGGTGGCGGCGTGCAACCAAGGGGTTGCAGCCAATACGCCCAAGGCGGCGCCGGCGCGTAGGACATCACGACGTGCGTACATGGAAAAGTCCCCGTCATGAATCGGAAACTTTCAAGGCTAGCCGCTCTATCCTGCGCCGGTGGGTGTTTCTGTATCTGGATGTTTAGTAATCAGGCCTGCAGCAGTTGGCTCAGGTCGACACCCGCCGCCCCCATTGGCGGGCACCAGTAGTAACCACCGGTCAGGGGCCGGCTGAAGCGGTACAGGCCGTCGATGATGCCGTCTTCCAGGCCGCTCATGCGCCGCAACTGCACCTCGAAGGCGTCGAAGCTGTGGCCCAGGGCAACGAAGGCCAGGCCGGCACCGCGCGAGTCGGCCCAGGCCACCGAGCGTCGCACCATGAATGCCTCGGGCGCGAAGCTTTCCTGGGCGGTGCGCTTGACGTGGGCGGACTCGGGAGCGTCGTCGAGTTCTTCGTTGTCGCTCAGGCGGCGGCCGATGATGTTGTCCTGGTCGGCCTGGGGCAGCGACTTGAAGTATTCAAGGTCGTGCTTCCACAGCTGGAACGCCGCAAAACTGGAGCCGTCGGCGGCAATCGCTGCCTGCACGGCGTCTTCGTCTACCGGGTTTTCGGTGCCGTCTTCGTAACCGGTCAGGTCATGCCCGCCACGGTGCAGGAAGCCGTCGACGCTGTCGGCCAGGCGCAGGGCCGGTGCCAGCGCCTGCTCCAGGGCCTGGGCGCGCAGCAGCAGGTCGCCACGTTCGTTGCCGCGCAACCACAGCCACAGGGCGTGCTGTGTGCTTGGGTTCTCGACGGCCGCGTCCAGCAGCGGGAAAGCCCGCAAGCCCGGCACTTCGCGGCCCAGGGCTTTGGCCATTGGCGCACCCACGCCAAGGATCAGCTGTACGCCATCGACCTGCGGCAGCAAGGCATCCAGCGCGGCAGGCAATGCCTCAGGCGACTGCAGGGTGAAGAACAGGTGACGGGCGTGCGCCGGCACCGGGTGGGCAAGCAGACCTTGCTGGAACGGCATGACAGGCTAATCCTCGGTAAAAACGGGAATGCTACTGTGCCTGCAAGCCTACTGCAACGCGGCATGCAGCCCCATCCGCCGCTGCGCTTGGTAACAAACGGTTACCAAGAGCTGGCCCTTTGCGATTAGCTATCAATCAACGCCGACCTACACTGCTCGGGATCCTTCGCCCGAGAGAACGCCCATGACCGCCTCGCCCTTGCTTACCGCTGTTCTGCCGCTTGCCTTGGGCATCATCATGCTCGGCCTAGGCTTATCGCTGACCCTGGCCGACTTCGCACGGGTGGTGAAATACCCCAAACCGGTGGTAATCGGCCTGGCCTGCCAGATTCTGCTGTTGCCGCTGGTGTGCTTTTTGATTGCCAACGGCTTCGGCCTGGAATCGGCGCTGGCGGTGGGGCTGATGCTGCTGGCCGCCTCGCCGGGCGGCACCACCGCCAACCTGTTCAGCCACCTGGCCCACGGCGATGTGGCGTTGAACATCACCCTCACGGCGGTCAACTCGCTGATCGCGATCCTGACCATGCCGTTGCTGGTGAACCTGTCGCTGAGCTGGTTCATGGCCTCGGACCAGGCTATCCCGCTGCAGTTCGCCAAGGTCATGCAGGTGTTCGCCATTGTCCTGCTGCCGGTGGCGCTGGGCATGCTGATTCGCCATTTCGCCGCGGCGTTTGCTGCGCGGATGGAGAAACCGATGAAGCTGGTGGCGGCGTTGTTCCTGGCGTTCACCATTGTCCTGGCCCTGGCCAAGGACTGGCAGACGGTGGTCGAGTACGCACCGGTGGTGGGCCTGGCGGCGCTGCTGTTCAACCTGCTGAGCCTGGCGGTTGGCTATTGGGTGCCGCGCTTGCTGAACATTCCCAAGCGCCAGGCGATTGCCATCGGCATGGAGATCGGCATTCACAACGGCACGTTGGCGATTGCCCTGGCGTTGAGCCCTTCGCTGCTGAACAACCCGACCATGGCGGTGCCGGCGGCGCTGTACAGCCTGATCATGTTCTTTACCGCGGCGGGGTTTGGCTGGTGGGTGAGCCGGGGGCATGTGGCAGCACAGCATGAGGGGGAAACAGCAAACCAAGGCTGACTGAGTTCGCAAGCGGCCCGCATACCCTGTGGGCTTTAGCCGCGAAGAATCCAACGCGGTGCATGGCACCGGCTACGCCGGTGTTCGCGGCTAAAGCCGCTCCCACAGTGTCCCTGCCAATTCAATGAATTATGTGCAGTTCCATCAGAGCGGGTTTACCCGCGAACAGGCCAGAACAGGCTGTCACAGTGGGTTGCGCTTACTCCGAAGCTGCTGCTTCAACACCTTCAGCGGCGGCGCATAGAAGAACCCGAACGACACACTCCCCGTACGCCCCTTCACTGCATGGTGCAGCTGGTGCGCCCGGTGCAGGCGCTTGAGGTAACGGTTGACCGGCCGTGGCTTGTGCGGCCAGTGGCGGTGGAAGAAACCGTCGTGGGCCAGCACATACAGCAGGCCGTAGCCCGCCACACCACCGCCCACCCACTGCAATGGCGCGTAGCCACTCTTGCCCAGTGCCACCAGGGCCGTGGCAATCAGCCCCAGGGCCACCAGGTACAGGTCGTTGGTTTCAAGCATGCCCAGCTGTGGCTCATGGTGCGAGCGGTGCAACCACCAGCCCCAGCCATGCATGATGTACTTGTGAGCCAGCGTGCCAACGCCTTCCATGGCCACCAGGGTGCCGAACAGCACGGCGAAGTTGAACAGCATGGAACGGTCCGGGTGATGGCAAAGGGAGGCGCAAGGGTACCGGCTAGGCAGTTTTTTTTCCATGTGACGTGACCACCTGCAGGCCATTTGCGGATTAAGCCATTGTCATGTTTTTGCCCTTGACCTGCTCTGCCACGCGGCGTATGGTCCGCGACGCAATTTTGCCTTCCTCAACAGGAGACCTGCCTTGGACAGTAGCCCCAGTCGCTTGCGACAGGCCCACGTGGCGCGCTAGCCCGGCAGTGTCCTGCACTGTCTGGCCAGCCTGGCAAGACGGTGGTTTCCCTTAGCCCCGCTTCACCTCCCCTCCTCGTGGTCCTGCGCATTTTTCTGGTTTTTATTAACCGCGCCTACAGATGGCGTTCATGCGGGCGTGTGCCCGTGGAAGAGGTTTGCTATGGATTGGAAAGTATTTCTGCTGCGCGTCAGCATTGCCCTACTGCTGGGTGCGCTGATCGGCGCCGAACGCCAGTTGCGTCAACGCCTGACCGGGTTGCGCACCAACGCACTGGTCAGCACGGGTGCCTGCCTGTTCGTACTGATGACCCAGGCCGTGCCGGGCATGGTGCCTGCCGATGCCTCGCGGGTGGCCGCTTATGTGGTCTCGGGTATCGGCTTTCTGGGTGGTGGCGTGATCATGCGCGACGGTTTCAATGTACGTGGCTTGAATACGGCGGCCACCTTGTGGTGCACCGCTGCGGTGGGTGTGTTGTGCAGCCTTGGGTTGCTGCTGGAAGCAGCACTGGGAAGCCTGGTGGTGCTGTGCGCCAATATCCTGCTGCGTGACATCGCCCAGCGCCTGGACCGTCAGGATGTGGTGCCGGCCAGCGAAGTGGAACAGCACTTCGAAGTGCGCATCGTCTGCCGCGCCGAGGACGAGATCCAGGTGCGCAGCCTTATGCTGCACAGCCTGGGTGATCCGCAGCTACGCCTGCAGTCGCTGCAGAGCGAAGACCTGGACAACCCTGCACGCCTGGAAGTCCGTGCCGAACTGCTGGGTACCGCACAGGCGCCGGCGCAGCTGGAGCGGCTGGTCAGCCGGGTCAGCCTGGAAAAAGGGGTAAGCTCGGTGCGCTGGCAATTGCAGCCACAGGTATTGGCAACAGACTAGAACGACAGGAGTGTGCATGCTTATTCGTCCGACCCTCGAGCGCGACATTCAATGGCTGCCGGACATCGAGCGTTCGGCAGCCCAGGCGTTTGCCAGTTGGCCAGCGCTGGCCTGGCTGGCGCATGGCGATGTGCTGGACTTCGATGCGCACAGGGCCTTTGTTGCTGCCGGTGGCAGCTGGGTGGCAGAGCACGCGGCTGGGCATAGCGTCGGATTTGCCTGTGCCCGGCTCGAGGGGCAGGTAATGCACCTGCATGAAATCTCGGTGTGCCAGAAAGCCCAGGGGCAAGGTGTCGGGGGCCGTTTGCTGCAGCGGGTGATCGATGAAGCTCGCCAGGCTGGTGTCGGCGAACTGACTTTGACCACCTTCGTCGATGTGCCCTGGAATGCGCCGTTTTATGCGCGGTTCGGGTTTGCGGTAATCGATGAGGGGCTACTTGGCGTGCGCTTGCGGGAAATACTGGCCAATGAACGTGCGCAGGGCCTCGAGGGGCGCTGTGCCATGCATTTATGTTTCAATCGATAGTCCTTTCTGCACCCGCTTTCACACGCCCAGCCACACAATACCCATCCCGCCCCTGCCGTTTGGCCTGGTACAGCGCTGCATCCGCCGCCCCGATCAGGTTTTCCGCCGTCACCCCGTCCCGCGCCAAGTCACCTACTGCAATCCCGGCACTGAACGAAACTCGCCCCAGCGGGCTGCCGGCATGCTCCAGCACCTGTCGCCTCAATACCTGCTGCAGCTCCTCCACCAGCACCTCCGCCCCATGGCTGTCAGTGTCAGGCAGCAACAAGGTGAACTCCTCGCCGCCATAACGCACGGCCAGGTCTGCCGGGCGTTTCAACGCCTGTTGCAAGATCTCGGCAAAGCGTCGCAGGCACTGGTCACCCGCCGGGTGCCCGTAAAGGTCGTTGTAAGGCTTGAAGTAATCCAGGTCGAGCATGACCAACGCCAGCGGGTAGCCCTGGCGCCTGGCCCGCCGAAGCTCCGGCTCGATCACCGCATCCAGCCGCCGACGGTTGCCCAGCCCGGTCAGGCTGTCGGTCAGGGCCAGCGCTTTCAGGGTCTGGTGCGCCTGGTGCAGTGCCCGTTCGATCACGATACGTTCGCGTAACTGGCGCAGCACTACCCCGCCGAACGCCGCCAGCCCCACCAGCAACAGCAGCAACACCGCCACCGACTTGATTGCATCGTGCCGCCATGGCGCAACGATCGACTCCCGCGACAGCCCCGCCTCCACCACCAGTGGGTAGCTGGCCAGCGCCCGGTAGCCATACAAGCGTGGGGTACCATCGATTACCGCCACCGCCTCTGCCACCCCCTCCGGGGCATAAGGCAGGTAGTTGCGGAAAATTTCACTGCTGGCCAGGCTGCGGCCTACCACCTGCGCCACGAACGGGCGCCGTACCAGAATGGTGCCGTCACGCTTGGCCAGTACCAGCGCACCGCGCTCATCGATCTTGAAGTCGCCGTAGTAGCGCACGAACCATTCGACTTTTATGGTGCCCAGCAGTACGCCAGCAAAGCTGCCATCGGCGTGTTCCAGGCGCCGTGAAATGGGGATGATCAAGTCACCGGTCGAGCGGCTGCGCACCACTGAACCGATGCGTACACCGCGGTCGCTGTGGTTGCGGTGGTAGACGAAATAATCACGGTCGGCGTTATTGGCAGCAGGTGGGATAGCCGCCTGGTCGGTGACGATCCAGCTGCCGTCCGGGCCATACACGAACAAACCGTGCAACTGCGGCATGATGCTTTTCTGCTGTGCCAGCAAGGCGTGCAGGCGTGGCCGATCGATGTGCCCGAAGCCGTCACCTTCGAGGCGCTCGGCCAAGGCAGCGGTTATGGCGTCAACCTGGCGGATGGCGTCCTCGGCATGTTGCGCCGTGGCCCGCGCCAGGTTGCTGACCATGTTCTCGGCATTGCTGTAGGCATAACGGTAGTCACGCCAGATACGCCAGCCTTCCACCAGCACAAAGGCCAGCATCACCACCAGCATGAACGCCAGCACCAGGCGGAACAACGCCACGGCGCGGCCCTCGCCCGTTACGGCGAAAAGCCCGTCGTCGTCCTGTTTCCTGGCTGCGCACATTGGAATCCCTGGCCATACCGCGTTCGCCGCCCTTCACTATAGTTCAGCGCCGTGCGCGCGAAACCGGCGGCGAAAAAGATTAAACCTTTGCTCTGCCCTTACCCTCAACCGTACGCGACACTGAGGTCGCGCCAAGGTTTAAGGAGTGAAGCATGAGCAGTCTCTTCATCAAGAGCGTTGGACTATCGATGGTGCTAGGCCTGGCATCGGTGCACGCACTGGCCGCCAGCTCCGATGATTTCGTCGACGCGGCAGTCGAGGCCGGTATCGCCGAAGTGGTCACCGGCAACCTGGCCCAGGAAAAAAGCCAGAATGCCGATATCAAGACCTTCGCCCAGCAAATGGTCACCGACCACACCCAGGCCAACCAGAAGCTCGGCGACATCGCCCGCAAGCTGGACATTACCGTACCGGATGATGCGGCAATGACCGACAAGGTCAAGAAGATGATCCTGGAGTGGCGCGATGAGTCCTTTGACAAGTCGTATGTCAACAATCAGGTCGATGCCCACGAGAAAGCTGTGGAACTGTTCAAGAAAGAGGCTGCATCGTCCGACAAGGCCGAGTTGAAGGCCTTCGCCAGTGAAACCCTGCCCAAACTGGAACAGCACCTGGAGCATGCCAAGGCACTTCAGGCCAAGTACGGCAAGTGAGGCCCACGATGAGTAACGATGCATTGAAGACCGAAGTGCTCACCCGTTTGCTGCATGCACACCCACAGGGGCTGGGCAAGGAAGTGCTGGACAACTATCGCGGTGAGAAAGCGGTGGCCGGAATGCTCAAGACCTTGCAGGAGGCCGGCTTGATCCAGGATGGCAGTGTGGTGGTAAGCAGTGACCACCAGATCAGCGTGAGCTACCCGATCAAGCTGTCGGCGGCGGGTGTCGAGGCGGCGCGACAGGCTGAAACCTGAGCGCACACTGTCGTAGGAGATCACCCAGAACGTCACGGTAAGCTGTCGCGCAGAAGGCAAAGCCCGCAAGCATGTCGCAGACCTTGTGGGAGCCGGTTTACCCGCGAATGCGATGTCAATTTTTACCGCCGCATTCGCGGGTGAACCCGCTCCCACAGGGTCGCTCCACTGATCGCGTTAACGTGAAGCGTCAGCCATTTGCACCTTGCACTGCGCCAACGCCTCGTCACGCTCCTTTAGCTGCTCCTCGAAGCGCTGCAACTGTCGTGCCTGCGCGGCACACAATTCGCGGCGGTCCTCCAGGCTCTGCGCCTGCGCATCGAGCTGGCGGCGCATTTCCTCACTGGCACCTTGGGCCTGGGCCAGGATCGTGCGCAGGCCCTGGATCTGAGCATCGCGCTGCTCCAGCAACTCGTCCTGCGCACGGCACTCGCTGGCGGCCTGGCGGTGCTCACCCAGCAAACGCTCGTTATCGCGGTGCAGGCGGGTCAGCTCGTCCTGCTTGACGATCATGCCCTGCTGCAACTGGCGTAACTCCACCTGCATCTGCTGCAACTGCGCTTCGTGGCGGCGCTGTTCCTGCTCACGCTGTTCGCGGCTGGCGTTGCGGTAGTGCTCCAGCGCATCGCGGGCATGACGGTGCTTGTCTTCCAGCGACTTGACTTGCTCTTCCTTGTCGGCAAGGCGCACCTGCAGCTCGCCCAACGACTGGTTGAGGCTGGCACTGCGCAGTTGTTCGGCCTGCAATGTGCTTTGCGTAGACAGCAGTTTTTCAGTCTCGGCGGCCAAGGCACCTGCATCGATCTGGTGCTGCTGGTGCGCTGCAGCCAACGCCTGCCGGGCAATGTCCAGCTGCGCCTCAAGCTGTTCGCGCTGTTGAGTGAAGGTGCTTTCGGCCTGCTCGATCGTAAGGTCCGCCTCGTCCTGCAGTTGGGTGGCCAGTTGCCCGACCAGGCGGCTCAGTACATCGCTCAGGGCCGCGCCGCCTTCGGATGCCACCGGCTGTTGGCCGTTCAGCTCCTTCAGGTAGCGGTGAATCGTGGTCTTGGAGCCGGTATTGCCCAGCTCGATACGTATGGCATCGATGCTGGGGTTCTCGCCCCGGGCAATCAGCGCCTGACGCGCCTGCTGCACTACCACCTTGTTGATACCGCCCCGGGCCATGCTTGCTCCTACGATTTTGTACTGTGTTATGTAACATGTAATTACATACCAATTATGGCGAAACAACAGCACACCTGCAAACACTTCCTAAGGTGGAATAATCACGGCTTATCGCATGTGAAAGGCAAAATGCAGCTGTTTTCGCGTCTGGTAGCCGTACTGGCGCCTCGCGTGCACCGGCTTGTGTCGGGTGCACTTTGCCGCCACCATGGGCGTCCGGCACTCAAGCACATGAAGAAATGACCCTGGAAAACTACAAGGCAATTGCCGACAGCATCGCCCTGCTGCTGTACCCGCACGCTGAAGTCATCGTTCACGAACTGGGCAGCCAGACCGTCGTGCACATCGCCAACAACTTCTCGCAACGTAAACTGGGCGATGATTCGGCTATCGATCACGAGTTGGGCGATCTGCTTGAAGGCGCCAACCTGGGCCCGTACGAGAAGCTCAACTGGAACGGCCAGAAGGTCCGCTCCATCAGCACCGTACTGCGCAATGCCCAAGGCGACGCCGAGTACCTGATGTGCATCAACCTGAACGTGTCGGTGTTGGAACAAGCCCGTGTGGCGCTGGATGCGTTCTTCCAGATGAGCCGGTTGGTGCCGCAACCTGACGCGTTGTTCCGCAATGACTGGCAGGAACGTATCAACACCTTCCTGCATGCCTGGCTGCAGGCGCGCAACCTGTCACTGCAGACGCTGCAGATGAAGGACAAGCGCAACCTGGTGCAGGCGCTGCATGCCGAGGGCGCGTTCGAAGGGCGCAGTGGCGCCGACTATGTCGCCAATGTGCTGAACATGGGCCGAGCCACTGTCTACAAGTACCTGAAAGCACTCAAAGCCTGACACCCTCCCCGTCACGCTGGCCACTCAGCCGGGTGTTGCCAGCGGTTGTGTGCGCCTGCTTGTCATTAATAGATAAATATTCTACGGTAGACAAATAATCCATAACCATCCAGGAGCGCAGCATGTCAGCCACCCCAGTTTCCCCGACCATTGTCGATGCCGCTTACCTCGATGCGTTGTTCGAAGCCATCAAGCAAGCCCATGGCGCATTGCGCCCCGCCGTCAGCGTTACACCGCTCACTCGCAGCGCGCGGTTGTCGGCGCAGACCGGTTGTGAAGTGCTGCTCAAATGCGAGCACCTGCAACACACCGGCTCATTCAAGTTTCGCGGAGCCAGCAACAAGATCCGCCTGTTGCCGATCGGGCAGCGCAGCAAAGGGGTAATCGCTGCGTCCTCGGGCAACCACGGGCAAGCCCTCGCGCTGGCTGGCAAAGCGGCTGGCGTGCCGGTGACGGTGTACACCGCAGCTTCGGCCTCGCCCTACAAACTGGAAGCGATGCGCACACTGGGCGCCGAAGTGCTCTGCCTGCCCACCGACCCACTGAGTGCAGAGTTGGAGGCCGCCAGGCAAGCCAAGGTACAGGGCGTACCGTTCGTGTCGCCGTACAACGACCCACAAGTCATCGCTGGCCAGGGCACCATCGGCATGGAGTTGTTCGAGCAGGCCTCCGACCTGGACGCGGTGTTTGTCGCCGTGGGCGGCGGCGGGCTGATTTCCGGCATCGGCGCTGCCTTGCGCGTGCTCAAGCCAGGTACCGAGATCATCGGCTGCTGGCCGGAAAATGACCCGGCACTCGAGCAGTCGCTGAAGGCGGGTGAAATCATCGAGGTGGATGCCCGCGAAACGCTGTCGGACGGCACGGCGGGCGGTATCGAGCCGGGTTCTATCAGTTTCCCGCTGTGCCAGGCGCTGGTGACCGATACGGTGTTGGTCAGCGAAGACGAAATTCGTGCAGCCATGCGCGATATCGCCAGCAGCGAGCGCTGGATCATCGAAGGCGCGGCAGCGGTTGCGGTCGCCGGCATGCAAAAACTGGCCGCCCGCTACCAGGGCAAACGCGTGGCGGTAATCCTGTGTGGTCGCAATATCGTGCTGGAGAAATTCCTCGAGGCGGTCAAATGAAGGTTTTCAACAAGGCGCAGATCATTGCCAGCTTCAACCCGGAACTGGCGATCAACCGGCTTGAGCAAGGCTTCATTGCCTATTCTGAAGGCAAGGTACAGGTGCCACCGGTACAGGGCTTTGCGTTTGCACAGGCCAACGGCGACTGCTGCGTGAAGTCGGCGTACATCGAAGGCAGCCCCACCTTCACCGTCAAGCTGTCGACCGGCTTTTATGACAACCCGTCCAAGGGCCTGCCAAGCAACGACGGCCTGATGCTGGTGCTGTCAGCGCTCACCGGGCAACCCCTGGCGCTGTTGCAGGACCAGGGCTGGCTGACCGGCATGCGCACCGCCCTTGCCGGGCGAATTGCAGCAAGGCTGCTGGCACCGGCACGGGTCAAGGCGATCGGCATCCTCGGCACCGGCATGCAGGCACAGATGCAGCTGGAACAGTTGCGCGCCGTTACCGATTGCCGTCAGCTGTTCGTTTGGGGCCGCAATGCCAGCGGGCTTGCCACCTATGCGGCCTTTGCCCGCAACCTGGGCTATCACGTTCACAGCACGCAGGATGCAGCAGAACTTGCCGCGGCAGCCAACCTGATTGTCTGCACCACCCCTTCCCGCCAGCCTTTGCTACGCAGCGACTGGATCCAGCCCGGCACGCACATTACTGCCGTCGGTGCCGACGCGCCGGGCAAGCAGGAGCTGGACCCGGCGCTGGTAGCCAGCGCCGACCGTATCATCGTCGACTCGATCGCCCAGTGCAGCCAGTACGGCGAAGTAGCTTGCGCGCTCAGCAGCGGCCAGATCAACACTGACCAGTTGATCGAACTGGGCGCACTGCTGGCTGGTCGCGCCAAGGGGCGTGAGCACGACGGCCAGATCACCCTGGCCGACCTGACCGGTGTGGCCGTGCAGGATGCGCAAATCGCAAGCTGCGCCCTGGCGGCCCTGAACGCCTGCGACTAGAACAGCCTCAACGCATACGCTGCACCTGCGCTGGCGTGCGCTGCATCAGCACCTTGCCGTTGCGTACCGACACCAGCGCATGCCCCTGGCTGCGCACCATCTCGTAGTCGTCCGGCGCCGACAGCAGCAACAGGTTTGCCGGGCGCCCCACCTCGATGCCGTAGCGTTCACCCAGGTTCAGGGTGCGGGCGCTGTTGTCGGTGATCAGGTCCAGGCAACGCTGCAGGTCTTCGTAGCCGAGCATGTGGCAGATGTGCAAGCCGGCTTCGAGAATGCGCAGGATGTTGCCATTGCCCAAGGGGTACCAGGGGTCGACGATGGAGTCCTGGCCAAAGCATACGTTCATTCCGGCGCGGTCGATCTCGGCCACGCGGGTAACGCCGCGGCGTTTCGGGTAGTTGTCGAAGCGCCCCTGCAGGTGAATGCTCTCGGTCGGGCACGACACGAAGTTGATCCCCGACAGCTTCAGCAGGCGAAACAGTTTGTAGCAGTACGCGTTGTCGTATGAGCCCATGGCCACGGTATGGCTGGCCGTCACCCGCGCGCCCATGCCGCGTACCCGCGCCTCTTCGGCCAGCACTTCGAGGAAGCGCGATTGTGGGTCGTCGGTTTCGTCGCAGTGTACATCCACCAGGCAGCCTGTGCGTTCGGCCAGGTCCATCAGGAACTTTACCGACGACACGCCTTGGTCACGGGTGTTCTCGAAATGCGGGATGCCGCCAACCACATCGGCACCAATGGCCACCGCTTCGGTCATCAATGCCCGGCCGTTGGCATACGATTCGATGCCCTCCTGCGGGAAGGCGACGATCTGCAGATCGACCAGCTCGCGTACTTCTTCGCGCACTTCGACCATGGCCTTGAGCGCGGTGAGTTTCGGGTCGGTGACATCGACGTGGGTACGGACATGCTGGATCCCGTGGTCCACCAGCATGTCGATGGTCTTCTTCGCACGGGTCTTGATGTCGTCGTGGGTGGTCATTTCCTTGCGCTCGGCCCAGCATTCGATGCCTTCGAACAGGGTGCCACTCATGTTCCACCTTGGTTCGCCGGCGGTCAGCGTGGCATCGAGGTGGATATGCGGCTCGACGAAAGGTGCCACTACCAGGTTTTGCGCGGCGTCCAGATCATTGCCAGCAACAGCCGCCAGCTCGGCCTGGGGCACGATGGCGGCAATGCGTTCGCCGCTCAGTTCGATGCGGAACAGGCCGGGCTTGCCGCGCAGGCGTGCGTTGATGATGTGCATAGTGTCGCTCCTTGCCATGGACTTCGCTCATACGCAATTGTAGGAGTGAGCCCATATTCTGCGGCACGTGCTTCGTGGGCAAGCTTGCTTGCACAAATCGGCTGCGACGGGGGGAATTGGCTGGCAGGTCCGGCCTATTCGCGGGTGAACCCGCTCCTACAACGGGCGGTGCCGAGCCACCGATGTGTGTTTACACCGCAGGCCAATGTAGGAGCGGGTTTATCGAGGCGTCGAACCGCCGCGAATACGGTGGTGGCGGCAACGGTGAATGGCCGGGGGAAACTGGCCGGCAGGTCTGGCCTATTCGCGGGTGAACCCGCTCCTACAACGAGCGGTGCCGAGCTGCCGATGTATGTGTACACCACAGACCAATGTAGGAGCGGGTTTACCCGCGAAT